>JAEYOV010000053.1 GCA_023411395.1 Bacillota bacterium | reverse complement strand
TGGCCAGACTGTCCGAAAAGTCAAGCAAGAAGGAAGAGATTATGGTATAATAAGGATAATAAACAACAGGCGGGGAAGAGAATGGACTACATCAAGGGGCAGGAACGCGGGCAGATCACCCTGTTGCCGGACAGTATTGAAGAGCTGGTCGGGCAAGATAATCCTGTGCGAGTCATCGATGCATTCATCAACAGCCTGGACCTAACAGAAGCGGGTATCAAGCGAGCAACGCCGAACGACACAGGGCGGCCCAGCTACGACCCGCGCGATCTGCTGAAGCTGTATGTATATGGGTATTTCAACAAGCTCCGCTCCAGCCGGAAGCTGATGGTGGAATGCGCAAGGAATATCGAGCTGTTTTATCTGATGAACAGGCTGAAGCCTGATTTCCGAACGATAGCCGATTTTCGCAAGGATAATGCAGACGCCCTGAAAAGCATCTTCAAGGCATTTGTAAAGGTTTGCATGAAGATGGGGTTGTATCAAAAAGAACTGTTGGCAATCGACGGCTCAAAGTTTAGGGCAGTGAACAGCAAGGACAACTGTTATAATGTGGAGACATTAGAAAAGAAGCTGAAACGGATCGAAGAACATATTGGAGAATACCTGCAACAGATGGATAAAGCGGACGATGGGGAGCCGGGGGGAGAAGCTCCGACGGCAGAACAGGTGAGGCAAGCTGTAGAGGACTTGAAAGCGCGCAAAGAGAGATACCAAGGATATCTGAAAGAGCTAAAGGAAAGCGGCGAAACACAGCTTCTTACCACCGATCCGGAAGCAAGGCGGATGCACAGCAAGGATGGCTTTCATTGCTGCTACAATGTGCAGACGGCGGTGGACGCAGGCAGTCATCTGATAGCTGAGTATAAGGTGACGAATCATAACACCGACCAGGGCTTGCTCAAGGAAACAGCGGAAAGCGCCAGGGAAACGTTGGGAGCAGGAATCATTGAGGTCGTTGCGGACAAGGGTTATGAAAGCCGGAAAGACATTTTGGATTGCGTAATGAATGGGATCGTACCGAATGTGGCCCTTAAGTACGACAAGGAAGAACGTGTGTATGCTTTGGAGCATCAACCCGCAGATATCACGCAGGAAAAACGAAATTCAACAAAGCCCGAAGACATACAAAGATGCATTCACTCAGGAGTGCTGCCCGCTTGCTACGAGGGAGGGGCGATACAGGTAGAAATCAAGGAACAGAGCATGATGAGCTGTTTCCTGCTGAACGATGACGGAACGGTGACTTGTCCGACGGGAGCGATCCTGAGCAAAATAAGAACACGTGGGCAGAATGGTATTTACGCCAACAAGAATGCTTGCCGGCAGTGCCAGAACCGATGCACAGGTTCGGGAAAGGGAAAGACAGTAAGCTTTGGACCTGAGGTAAAGGCCGTACCGGTGAGAATGTACGGAAAGAGTGGAATAAAGCTGAATCAGCTCCCCGAAGGCATAGTGTTTTATAACAGCTTCCACCGCAAAGACAAATCGCCCCGGCAGGTGATCTTGCGAATCAAGCCAGATCCGGCCAAGCTCAAAGAACGAATGTGTTTGTCGGAGCACCCATTTGGTACAGTGAAATGGTACCATGGAGCACACTATCTGCTATGCAAAGGAAAATTGAAAGCCACGGCTGAATTGGGGCTTTCGTTCCTTGCCTATAATCTTCGCAGGGCTATCAATCTGGTGGGGATTAAGGCGCTGATTGAGGCAATGTAGAAGGGGAGAGCTCTTCTTTTTTTATTTTAAGTGTGGATTATGCCGCGTATACAGATTGGTATAAACAACGAAAAGTCCGATTTTATCGGACTTTTCGGACAAATTGTGGTATGCCCGGCAGGATTCGAACCTGTGACCTTTGGAGTCGGAGTCCAACGCTCTATCCAACTGAGCTACGGGCACATATGCCTTGAAACAAGGCTTATTGATTATAGCCGATACCTGGGCGTCTGTCAACCGCCGCAACAGGATTTTGTGATTTCGTTTCCATAAAAAGCGTCTGGCGGTACTTTATCAAAGGGCTTCCGATGTGGCAGGGGATACGGCTGCCTCCTCTACCAGTACGCAATACAGGCCGGGCCGGTGCACATCCACCAGCACGGGTACGGTGCCGCCTGTCTGCAGGCCGGGTGGAGTCTTCCAAACCCAGCCGCTCTTAACCGTCCATTCTCCGATACCTTGCGGATTGCGGAGGGTGCAGGTGACGGTGTAAGGATGGCGGCCATTGACCGTTACATGGCGGTTCATATTGATACTATCAACGGTGGCATTGATCTGGATACCGTACTGCATGAGCTGCCTGCGCAAAGACGATTTTCGCATTTGTATCAGCAGCGATGCAAGACCTAATGCCATCAGGGTTGACCCGGCGATGCCAAGGCCCAGCATAACCTGGCTGAAATCCATCTTTAGTGAAGCCCGCAAATCGGGCTCCAGGTAATAACGGACGGTGACAAGCTGTCCCTGCCGCATGGCGGCGTTGGTCGCATCCGCTTCGAATACGTATGGATCACCGTTCTCCGCCACAAAGCATATGAGCGGTCTTTGGCCGGGACCACTCCTGGCAAAGCCCACGATCTGCCCTGTTGCTTCGGCGGCATCCGCCCAGCGGGCGGCATCCATTTGAGGCAAAAGCCGGCTGGCGCCCAGCAGTAAAGTGGACGCCAGCATAAAAGCAAGCCCAATCCAGCCGAATAAGCGGCGCATGACCGGTTACCTACGGGTGCCCATGAAGAAGATGGCCATGGTGCCTGGCCCGGAATGGGAGCCGATGACGGGCCCGACAAAGCTTATCAGCACATCCTTGACATGCAGTTCTTCCCGCAGGATGGAGGCCAGCCATTCGGCCTCCTCCAGGCAATCGCCATGGCTGATGAAGATTGTCTGCTTTTCCGGCTCCACGGCGTTTTCCTTCGCCTTGTCCAAAAGCGTGCGCAGCGAACGCTTGCGCCCTTGAACCTTTTCCCTGGGGATCAGCTTGCCCTCTTCGTTGACGTGGAGGATGGGCTTGATCTTCATGATGCCGCCCAGGTACGCGCTGGTGGCGGAAACGCGGCCGCCCCGGCGCAGGAACTGGAGGTCATCTACCGTAAACCAATGGACAACCTTTTGCAGATTCTCCGTTACCCATGTGGCGGTTTCATCGATAGACGCGCCGGAATCGCGCATTTGCAGGGCCTGGTGTACCAACAGCCCCAACCCCATGGAAGCACACTTGGAGTCGATGACAATAAGCTTGCCGTTTGGCATTTCTTCCTTTAGCTGTTCCTTGGCGATTACAGCAGCATCACAAGTGCCGCTTAAAGCGCTGGAAAAGGCAATGCACAAAACATCATGGCCGTCCGTCAGGAGCTTTTGAAAAGTCTCTTTCCATGTCTCTGTGGTAACTTGTGCGGTGGTAGCCACTACGCCGTCGCGAAGCTTGGCATAAAAAGCTCGCGTGCTTTCGTCCGAGCCGTCCGGCGTGTGAAATTGGCCTTCTATTTGATACATTAGCGGGACGATGGTCAGATTTTTTTGCTTTTGCACATATGCCTCGGGGAAATCCGTACAGCTGTCCGTAACGATCCAAAAAGACATGGCTACCTCCTTGCGACGGCGGGGTACTTATGCCGTTCGATGCTATTTGCTGCCAGTTTTATGATAACAGACTGCAAGTCCCACGTCAAGAATTCTTAGGACAGGCGCAAAAAAAAGCCCTGCCATGAGGCAGGACTTTTGGCACATTGTTACTTGATTTCGATGACGGCGCCGACTTCGGCAAACTTGGCCTTGATCTTTTCGGCTTCGTCCTTGGAAGCGCCTTCCTTGAGGGTCTTGGGAGCGGCTTCCACCAGGTCCTTGGCTTCCTTCAAGCCCAGGCCGGCGATGACTTCGCGCACGACCTTGATGACCTTGATCTTTTCGGGGCCGGCGTCCTTCAAAACGACGTCGAACTCGGTCTTCTCTTCAACAGCCTCGGCGGGAGCAGCGGGGCCGCCGGCAACCACAGCCACGGGGGCGGCGGCGGAAACGCCGAACTTTTCTTCCATAGCTTTGACCAAAGAGGCCAGTTCCAGCACCGTCATGGACTCGACGGCCGCGATGATTTCCTGATGCGTCATGGTGTATCCTCCTCATAATATGTTCGATCTGGTTATGCCGGCCAGGCGGCAATGAAGCGGGGGATTATTCGGCCTCGCCGGCCTTTTGCTTGCGGTAGGCTTCCACCACGCGCACGAAGCTGGAGATGGAATTGGTCATGCTGCCCAGCAACCGGGCCAGCAAGACTTCGCGGCTGGGAAGTTCGGCCAATGCCTTGACGGCTTTTACATCAAGAGCATCCCTGCCCAACAAACCGGCCTTGATTTCAATAGCGGTGGTTTTCGTTTTGCTGATGAAGCCGTCGATCACCTTTGCGGGAGCCACTGCGTCAGCCAGGCCAAAGGCAAAAGCGGAAGGGCCTTCCAGCACATGGTCCAATGCGGTGATGCCCAGGTCGTCCAACGCGCGGCGGGCCAAAGTGTTCTTCAGCACGACGTATTCCACTTGGGCGGCACGGCACTGGTTGCGAAGCTCCGTCACCTGCTCCACCGTCAGGCCGCTGTACTTGACCACCACAACGCTTTTGGCGTTCATGAATTTCTGGGTGATTTCGGCAACTGCCTGCTTTTTGATTTCCAGGTTTTTGCTCATATCCTTGCACCTCCTTTTTTTGAGGATAAAGGAAAACCCTTGCGCAGGCGCAAGGGCGAGCAAAATCATGTTGATTGCAGGCATCCTCACACCTCGGCGGGCGAAACGAAATCGCTTCATTACGCCGGAACAATGCCCGGCACCCGCTGTCTACGGCACAGGTTTTCTTGAAACCTGCCATATCATAGCACGCATTTTCTGTTTCGTCAATCTTTTTTCATGCCGAAGCGCATAAAAAACAGAAAAACGGTCCTATGTGCGCATCATTGAGACTGGCATCCGTACCCTGCGAACAATTGGCAGGGTAATTTGGCCCGCCCGGGTCAAAATAGCGTTGACGCCATAACAGGAGGTGAAAAGTCCGATGATGAATCAACGACCCGCCAACAGCGGCAGTTCCAACAACGCAACTGTGCCCGAAGCCAGGGCTGCGCTGGACAACATGAAGTTTGAGATCGCCAGGGAACTGGGCATCAACTTCAAGCAGGGCTACAACGGCGACCTGTCTTCCCGGGAGAACGGCTATGTAGGCGGCTACATGGTCAAACGCCTCATCGAGCAGGCCGAAAAGCAGATGGCCGGCAGCCAAGGCCGGTAGGCAGGCGGAGCGGTGAAGCGCCGCGCTTAATTCGTCCCAATCAAAAAATGTAATGGAGTGAAATGAAATGTTCAACAGCTCTAACAACTCTGGTTCCTCCAACAATACTTCCAGCGTGCCCGAAGCCCGCGCGGCGCTGAACAACATGAAGTTCGAGATCGCCAACGAGTTGGGCATCAACCTCAAACAGGGTTACAATGGTGACCTGCCCAGCCGTCAGGCTGGCTATATCGGCGGCTACATGGTCAAGCGGATGATCGAACAGCAAGAAAGGGCCATGAGCGGCCAGGGCCGTTGACCTTTTGCCGGGATACCGGATAACGGTCCTTGGATATTCGAGCCGGCGGCGTAATGCCGCCGGTTTTTGGAGTGAATGATTTTGTTCAATCGTTCCGACACCGCAGGTTCCTCCGGCAATTCCAGCGTACCCGAAGCCCGCGCGGCGCTGAACAGCATGAATATTGAAATTGCCAATGAGCTTGGTATCAACTTCAAACAGGGCCGTAAAGGCGATTTGCCTAGCCGCGTTGCCGGCCACATGGTCAAACGCATGATTGAGCAGCAGGAAAAAGCCATGAGCGGTCAGGAAAAATGATTTCTGCGGGCAATGCTTCATACCGGCGGCGCATGCCGCCGGTATGAAGTTATTGAAGTTGATTTATTGTTCGCATAATCTGAAAAAGTATGTTAAAATGAAAAAAATGTATGCTAAAGAGGGTGCGCATATGAATAAGGCAGAGCTTTTATCCCTGTTTCAACGCTGTTACGCTTATCAGGAAGGGCACTTCCGCCTGGCCGGCGGAAAGCACACCAACCGCTATGTGCAGTGCGCCCATTTAACTGAGCATGCCGACGTTACGGAAAAGGTATGCCGTGCATTGATCGAAGCCTGTGGCGATACAAAGGCCCAGGTGGTGGTCAGCCCGGCCATCGGCGGTATGATCTTCGGCTTTGAGGTGAGCCGCCTGAAAAACCTGCGCTACGTGTATACCGAGCGCAGGGAAGGGGCCATGATACTGCACCGGGGCTTTGATATTGAAAAAGGCACGCCTGTATTGGTGGTGGAGGACGTGGTCACCACCGGCGGCAGTGTGCGGGAAGTGATGGAGATTGTGCGCGCCTTGGGGGGCAATGTGGTGAAGGTTGCCTGTCTTGTGGATCGCTCAGGCGGAAAAGTAGACTTCGGCGTGCCTTTTGTGTCACTCATCTCCTATGAAGTGGAGGCATGGGACGAAAAAGGGTGCCCCCTGTGTGAAAAGGGAACACCCTTGGCAAAGCCGGTGGGCAGGCTTTAGTGGGATGCAAGTATATCCGATACTGTTTTTTCATCCAGCTTGGAAAAGGGCGTGGGCGGCTCGGGGTTTGAGGGAAATTCGCCCAGCGTTTTTTGAAGCCAGATGATGTCGTGCCACTTGCCCAGCTTGTATCCCGACTTGGGGAAAACGCCCAGAGTTTCAAAGCCGAACGCTGCGTGCAGCTTCAGGCTTTTTTCGTTGGGCAGGGACAGAACGCCATAGACGGTTTGGAAGCCCTGTATTTTCAGCAGCGCCAACAGGGCCGCGTACAGCTTCCGCCCGATGCCCCGGCCATGGAGATCCCGGTCCACGTACACCGAAAGCTCCGCATCCCACTGATAGGCGTCATGGGGGCGCAGCGCCGAGGCGTAAGCGTAGCCTAATGCTTTGCCATTCTCCTCACATACGATGAAAGGATATTGCGGAAGCAGCGCCTGTATTTTTTCCGAGAAGCTCTCTGGCGTCGGCTCCTTGCAGATGAAAGTGATGGCCGTTTCCATGACATATGGGCGGTAGATGAAGCACAGCGCGGCGCTATCCTTAATGCAGGCAGGGCGAAGAAGCATAGGAAGACCTCTTTTCTGCATCGTTATTTCAATGGTGCAAATTCTTTGATTTTCTTGATATCACTTTCGGATACGGTAATGTACAGCGTGCGCTGGTTGGTATAGATAACAAAGCCTGCCGGGCTGCCGCCGGGCTTTTTGACGTGTTTGCGCAGCGTGTAGTCGATGGGCACCCCGGAACTTTGCCTGCCATGGCTATAATAGGCAGCCAGTTGGGCGGCTTCCAGCAGGGTGGATGGGGGAATATCCCCCTCTTTTTTGATGATGACATGGGAGCCGGGCATGTCCTTGGCATGGAGCCATGTTTCCTCGCCCCGGGCATTGGATGTGATCCTGTCATTTTGCAGGCTATTTTTGCCCACCAGGATCTCTATGCCGTCCCGGCTCTCATAGCGGAAGGGCCGGCTCTCCGGCAGCTTTCTTTGCGGTTTGCGGCTGTGGCTGGCCCTTATGTATCCGGCCCTTTGCATCTCTTGCCGGATTTCCGACAGCTCCGATTCTTCCACGCACTTTTGCAAATCGTCCAGCGCACCTTCCAAAAAGGCAAGCTCCTTCAGCGTCTTTTCCTTTTGCGCAGCCGCCGTCTCCTTTGCGGCCCGCGCCTTTTGGTAACGCTTGAAATACCTTTGCGCATTTTGCACGGGAGTCAATTGCCTGTCCAGGGCAATGTCGGCAAACCCGCCTTCCGGATCGAAGAAGTTTTGCACCCTCACGGTTTCCTGCCCCTTATGCAATTGGTACAGGTTCGCATTGATCAGGTCGCCCAGGATGCGGTATTCCTCCATGCGGGCGCTGTTTTCAAGCTCCGTCAGTTGCAGAGCCAGCTTTTTTTCACACCGCTCGATATGGGTTTTGAGCAGCCGGTGGAGGGATGCGCTCTTTTGCGCGATGCGCTCTTTTTGGTCGCGGGTGGAAAAAAACGCGTCCAGTGCCTGGCTGATGGATAAGCAGGCTGTTTGCAGCGACGTATCCCGGGAGAGGTAGGGGAAGGGAAAGACGTCGGTGGCAACGCCGTCCTGGTCCGTTTGCAGCACCGGAGGGGTAAGGGTGGGGATAAGGTTCATGAAATCGAACAATCTCTGGCTAAGGGAGTTCAGATCGCTATCCTCCATCAGAGCTTTATCGCTGCCGGTTAAGCGAAAAGCGATCTCCTGGGCCGCTGTGGAGGACAGTCCGCGGAAAACGGAAGCCAGCGCCTTGTCCAGCCTGCCGGAGCATGCGGATAACTTCTTCTGGGCTTCTTCCTTGGAAAACCCGGTGAAGTCCAGCCTGTCCTGGGCGGGGGGAGCTTCGTAGGAAAGGCCGGGGAGCACTTCCCGCACGCGGCTCATGTCATGGCTCACGTGCCGGATTGCGTCAATGATTTTCCCGCCGGCATCCACCGCAATCAGGTTGGAGTGGCGGCCCATGATTTCCAGGATCAGCGTGCGGGTAGTCAAAACGCCCAGCTCGTCGGTATTTTCTGTCTCTATGCGCATCACCCGGTCACCGCCTATTTGACGCACCGAAAGCACATGCCCGCCCAGCAAATGCTTGCGCATCAGCATGCAGAACATGGGCGGCTCCATGGGATTTGAAAGGTTTTGTGTGGTAAGGTGGGCCCTGGCGTTGTTGGGGCTGGCGCATAAAAGCAGCCGGTGGTTTTCCCCCTTCGTGCGGATGGTGATGACAAGCATATCCCTTTCCGGCTGGGCCACCTTGTCGATGCGGCCCTGCGTAAGTTTTACATCCAGTTCCCTTGCCACAAATTGCAGCGTCAGGCCGTCCATGGGCATGGTGCCGTCCTCCTTGGTAGGATGGAAAACATTATACTGCCTAAACAGGAAATGCGCAAACACTCTTGTTGATTGCGTGATGGAATAGACATTCATAGCCGGATGCATGGGGGCATACACTTTCACTGCAATCATCAAGCAAGGAGTGAGCTTTGTGAAGATCAAGCGGACGGATATCGAGCGCATCCTGATCCTGTGCGCGGCGGCACTGGTGGTGGTTCTGGCCCTGCGGGGATTGGGGCCTAAATCGTCCCAAATCCTGTATGAGGAGCCGCCGCTGGACATAACACAGACCGCTGCCCAGGTTCAGGGGGAAACACAGCCCACGGTGGTGTTTTATCAGGACGGCGAGGGCTATCTGGTGCCTGTGACCAGGCAGATACCCAAGCAGGAAGGGGTAGCCAAGGCGACCCTTGCCCTGATGGTGAAAAGCAGTGAGAACGACCTGCAGGCTGCCCGGCTGGGGCTTCGGACTGTGATCCCGGAAGGCACCTCCTTCGACCTCAACATCGCCAGCCAAAAAGCCAGGGTGGATATGAGCAAGGAGGCACTGAATTGTGCAAGCGCCGAGGAAGAGCTTTTGATGGTGCAGGCGGTGGCCAGTGCACTCACCACCTTCCCCACGGTGGATGAGGTCTCCTTCCTGTTTGACGGGCAAGCACGCAGCAAATTGACCCACGGCACCGACGTCAGCGGCGCTTTTAGCAAGGATGGCCTGAACATGGAGAGCGTTGCCACAGCCTCCATGGCCAATGCCGATCAAATCCAACTCTACTTCCCCTCCCAGACGGGGCGGATGCTGATCCCCGTAACGCGCACCGTCTTCTCCACAGCCGACCTGACCACCGCCATGCTGGAACTGGCCAAGGGTCCCAAGGATGACAGCGGGCTAAGCCGGCCCATCCCCCCGGATTGCGGCCTGAATGGCGTTACCATGAAGGATGGCACGGTCACGGTGAACTTCACCAAGGAGTTCATGGAGGTTGCCCAGCAGTCCGACGGCGGCAGGCAGGCGCTTCGGGCCATCCTGTTCACCTGCGCCCAGTTCCCCGGCGTCAAGAAGGTGGAGGTTCAGGTGGAGGGCGAGAAATTCGTGCCCAAGCAGGAGGATACCACGACCTTCGTAAATGAGGAACAGGACGTGTTGGCACAATACCCCGGCATTATTGAAATCGATTAATACCACTTTACGGAAGGATTTTCTTAAAAGGAGAAGAACAAGATACAATCAGGAATTCCGGGGAAGGGACGGCCTGCAAGCGCGCTGCCGGGAAACCGCCTGCGCCCTTCATCCGCCCCTTTCCATTTTTCGTGGGAGGGACAAGCCATGACAAGAATTGACGGAAGAATGCCGGAAGAAGCCCGGGTTTGCCGCATCTTTCCCGGATTTGTGGGCACTGCGGATGGTAGCTGCCTGATTGAAACGGGGAAGACGCGGGTCATTTGCACCGCCTCGGTGGATGAAGAGGTGCCTCCGTTTCTCAGGGGAAAAGGGCAGGGCTGGGTAACGGCGGAATATGCCATGCTGCCGGCTTCCACAGGGCGGCGCAAGGCACGAGATGGCATCAAGAAGGATGGCCGCAGCGTGGAGATTCAGCGGCTCATTGGCAGAAGCCTTCGCCAGGCGGTGGATATGAGGGCGCTGGGGGAGCGGACCATTACCCTGGACTGCGACGTGCTGGAGGCCGACGGCGGCACCCGCACCGCATCCATCACCGGCGCATTTGTGGCGCTGACGCTGGCGGTGGATAAGCTGATACGGGCTGGAAAGCTTTTACGCTCGCCGATCCGGCGTCAGGTGGCGGCCGTCAGCGTAGGCGTTGTGAAGGATACGCCATGTTTGGATTTGTGTTATAACGAGGACAGCGGCGCACAGGTAGACATGAACCTTGTCATGAATGACCTGGGGGATTTTATTGAGCTGCAGGGTACTGGGGAAGGCCGGGCTTTTTCCAAAACGGAAATGGAGAAACTGGTCACGCTGGGGGAAGCGGGCATCCGCTCCCTGATGGCGGCCCAGCGGGAAGCGCTTTACGAGAAGGCACAGCTCATTGCGGTGAAGCCCCTGCTGGTGGCCGCAACCGGGAATGGTCACAAGCTGAAAGAACTGACTGCCATGTTTGGCGGCTACTTTGACGTGGTATCCATGGGGGACGCATGGTTTTCGGGGGAGATTGAGGAAAACGGAGCCACCTTCCAGGAAAACGCAGCGCTGAAAGCCGAAGCTGTGGCAAAGGCTACGGGCCAGTGGACGCTGGCGGACGACAGCGGGCTTTCGGTGGATGCACTGAATGGCGAGCCGGGGGTGTTTTCCGCCAGATATACCGGAGTGCATGGCGATGATCACGCCAACAACGCGCTGCTGCTTAAAAATCTGGAGGGGGAGACAAACCGTGCCGCAAAGTTCATTTCCGCAATAGCCCTGGCTTGTCCGGGACAAAAGACGACAGTGGTGGAAGGGGATTGCCCCGGTGTGATCCTTCACGCGCCCAGGGGTTCAGACGGTTTCGGCTATGATCCGCTCTTCCTGTATGAAACGGGAAAGACCTTTGCCGAAATGTCTTCGGAAGAAAAAAATGCTGTCAGCCACAGGGCAAGGGCTGCGAAAAAAATGCTGGAGCATATCCAAAAAACATTCAGGTAGGAGACCACAAATGCGCGCGGCATTGTTCAGCGACAGCCATGGAGATACGACCGCTTTGCGGCAGGCAGTGGAAGCGGCCATAAAGCATGGAAAAATCGATTTGTTTGCGTTTCTCGGGGACGGCGTTTTGGATTTTTATGACTTGAAACAAATGATGAAAAAGCATAATCCAAAGGCAATCATCCAGGCGGTGCGGGGGAACAATGACTATGCCATGACAGGTCTTTTGGAAGAAGCGGTCTTAAAAGCGGAAGGCCTTTGGCTTTTCCTTACCCACGGGCACCGGCAGCGGGCGAAGCTTACCGACAGGTTTTTAATCGATGCCGCAAGGGACAGGCAGTGCAGTGCCGCCCTGTTCGGTCATACGCACCGCGCTTATATAAAGGAGAAGGAAGGCATCCTTCTTTTTAATCCCGGTTCGGTATCGCTGCCGGTGGGGCCGGGCCCGACATTCGGCCTGCTGGACATTTCTCCGGATGACGTACTGAAGCCGCAGATTCTATATTTTTAACCCACATTGAATTTTATCGTAAAAAACCGCTGCCATTTATCATTCAAGCAACGCTGTATGACACCGTGAGGGCTTTGCCCAAAGGATTTATGCTGTATACATTGTTTTTGTGCAATAGCCACAGAACAAATTTTACCCTTGACAGAAAAAGCGGCATGTGATTTAATACAACCAAACCTACGATGTGGAGATCAAACCGCAGGCGCGCTTACAGAGAGCCGGGGCAGGTGGAAGCCCGGTAGAAGGCGGGGCGGCAAATGGACCACGGAGGGCGCGGGGAAAGGCGTAAAGCCGAGTATTCCGCGACGCAGCTCCAGCGTGAAAGGGAGAGGAGTGTGTCGGCACTCTGACGAGCCGGGCGGCTTAGCCGCCAAGCAAGGTGGTACCGCAGATGTTTAGCATCTGTCCTTGATCAAGGACAGGTGTTTTTTTATTAGGCGGAAGCTTACCCGGCCATGGCCGCATCTTTTCCGACATTGCAGAAAACCGGTAACCCAAATTGAATGATCGGAAGGGGAATCATCATGAAAAAATTGCTAGCCCTCGCCGCCGCTCTGGTACTCGTACTTTTCACAACCGCCTGTGCCCTTGCCGAAGAACCGCTCAAGGTGGCCATCGTCCAACTGGTGGAAAACGGCGCTTTCAAGGATATGCGCGAAGGCTTTATCGCCCGCATGCGGGAGCTTGGCTACACGGAGGATAAAGTTACCTTCGTGGAGAAAAATGCTTCCGGTGACATGAGCAACCTGTACACCATCGCCCAGGGTGTGATGGATGAAAAGATGGATTTGATCGTCGCCATCGCAACGCCTGCCGCCCAGGCCGTGGTGAACCTGGAAAGCGATATCCCTGTATTCTTCATCTCTGTAGCCAACCCGATTGGCGCGGGCGTCATCACCGATATGGCAAAGCCGGACAGGAATGCCACCGGAGCTTCCAATGCCATCCCCATCAGTGAAAATTTCAAGCTGGCGGCGACGCTGACGCCGGAAGCCAGGGACTTCGGCCTCATCTATTGCACCAGCCAGGTGAACTCCGTCACCACCATTGAAAACGCCAAAGCCTACCTTAGCGCCAATGGCTACACCTACAAGGAAGCAGTCGTCACCGCCAGCTCCGAGGTGTACGAGGCGGCGCTGTCTCTTGTTGACCAGGGCGTCACCGGCATGTTCATCCCCAACGATAGCGTGATACAGGACGCTATGCAAGTCATTTCCCAGGTGGCAAGGGACGCCAAAATCCCGGTGTACGGTTCCTCCGCCGTGATGGTGAATTCCGGCGCCTTTGCCACCATTTCCATCAGCGACCCGGAGATCGGCGCTATCGTTGCCGATATGGTGCACAAGCATCTGACGGGCACGCCGGTAGCGGATATTCCCGCCGTGGTGGTGGATAAGTTCACCACCGTCATCAACAAGACCACCGCTGATTTAATCGGCGTGACCGTGCCGCAGGAAGTGCTGGACAGCGCCGTGATTGTGGAATAATCAATATCCGAAAGGAGGATCGCCTTGAACCAACTGATGGGAGCCGTCCACCAGGGACTGATCTATGCCGTGCTGGCGGTGGGCGTCTATGTTGCGTTCCGCATCCTCAACACACCCGACTTGACAACTGATGGCAGCTTCACTTTGGGGATGGCCGTATCGGCGGTATTGACAGCCGCCGGCCATCCCCTGCCCGGTTTGCTGGCGGCACTGCTTTGCGGCATGCTGGCAGGGTCTGTTACCGGGCTTTTACAGACGAAGGCGGGCATTTATCCTATCCTCGCCGGTATTCTCGTGATGAGCGGGCTGTATTCCGTGAACCTGTTTATACTGGGAGGAACGCCGAATCTCGCTCTGTCCAAAACGTTATTCAAGGAAGCCTATGGTCTTTTCCCAGGCATTGCCAAGGAGGGCCGCGATCTTGTGGCCGCCGGGGTGGCGGTTTTGTTCGCGGGAGCATGCGTAGGGCTTTTGATTTTGTTTTTCAAAACCCATGTAGGCCTTTGCATCCGGGCCACAGGCAACAATGAGGACATGGTCCGCTCCTCCTCCATCAACGCCGGGCTGATGAAGGTGCTGGCACTTTCCCTGGCCAACGGCCTGGTGGCGCTTTCGGGGGCCATGGCGGCGCAGCTTCAGGGCTATGCGGATGTCAACGCCGGCATCGGCATGGTGGTGGTGGGCATTGCCTCGGTAATCATCGGCGAAGTCATCTTTGGCAAAAGAGGCGTTACCGTTGGACTTGTATCCTGTGTTGCCGGTTCGTTTTTGTACCGGCTGATTCTTGCCTTTGCCTTCCGTTCCAGCATATTGCCGGCTTACGCCTTCCGGCTGGTTGCCGCCGTCATCGTGGGCGCGGCGCTGGCCATCCCCCATATCCGCAAGAATATCCGCCGAAGCTTGCGCAAAAGGGAGGGGACGCAAAATGCTGGACATTGAAAACCTGTCCCTCGTCTTTTCCAAAGGCACGGTGAACGAGTACAAGGCGCTGGATAGCCTTTCCCTGCATCTGGATAAGGGTGAGTTTGTGACGGTATTAGGCTCCAACGGGGCGGGGAAATCGTCGCTGTTCAATGCCATCTGTGGTACCCATGACCCGGAGGCCGGACGTATTATGCTCGATGGCAGGGACATCACCTGGATGAAAGAATACAAAAGGGCGCACATCATCGGCCGGCTGTTTCAGGACCCCATGAAGGGCACCGCCCCTGACATGACCATTGAGGAAAACCTGGCACTGGCGCATGCCAGAGGCTCCAGGGGGCCTTTTTCCCGGGCGGTTAAAAAAAGCGATCAGGCCTTTTTCCGCGACAGGCTGGCGGAGTTTCATATGGGGCTGGAGAACCGCATGAAAACCAAGGTGGGCCTGTTATCCGGCGGGCAGCGGCAGGCCATGACACTACTCATGGCTACCGTCGCCGCACCCAAGCTGCTTTTGCTGGATGAGCATACCGCGGCGCTTGATCCGAGCACCGCGGAGACGGTGCTCAATATCACCCGGGACATTGTTGCACAGCAGGGGATCACCACCATGATGATTACCCACAACATGGTTTCGGCACTTTCGCTGGGCAGCCGCACCATCATGATGGATGCAGGCAGGATCATTTTGGACATCAAGGGGCAGGAGCGTTCAAATATGACGCTGGATGAACTGCTGGAGCGCTATGCCAAATCAAGCGGCGCGCGTTTGAATACCGACCGGGTGCTCTTATCAATGAAGAAGTAATCGGTACGTAAGTGATGCTCCCTTTTCTGTTTGCATGACAAATGCAGAAAAGGGAGCTTTTTCTTATGTTGAAATGCTGAAAAATACAAAAAATCCTTGACAACGGTTATTTCAGCCGTATAATACACGTATAATTATTCACAATTCCGGAATGATTATGCTTCTTGGGAGGGAACCGCATGGCGAAGGTATTTATCGACGGCCAGGAGGGTACCACGGGGCTGAACATTGCCCGGCGGCTAAACGGGCGGGAAGACATCCAGTTGATACCCATTGAGGATGCGCTTCGCAAGGATGTAAAGGAGCGAAGGCAAAGGATGCAAGAGGCGGATATCGTCATCCTGTGCCTGCCGGACGAGGCGGCCAGGGAAGCGGTACGCCTGGCGGAAGGCCTTCCTGTTCGTATCCTGGACGCCTCCACCGCCCATAGGACGATGATGGGCTGGGCGTACGGGTTTCCCGAATTGTCCGCAGAGCACAGAGAAGCGGTTCAAAAGGGGAGCAGGGTTTCCGTGCCGGGTTGCCATGCCAGCGGGTTCGCGGCGCTTGTCTATCCCCTCATCAAGGCGGGGGTGCTGCCAATCGATTATCCCATCGTGTGTCACACGGTGACAGGGTATTCTGGCGGGGGCAAGAAGATGATCGCGGAATATGAGGCGCCGGACCGCTCTACAGCATATAACAGCCCCCGGCAATATGCACTGACCCAGGCACACAAGCACCTTGCGGAAATGCAGAAGGTGAGCGGCCTTGTTTTTGCCCCTTTCTTTAACCCCATCGTGGCGGACTTTTACAGCGGCATGGCGGTATCGGTGCCGCTGCACGCAAGGCTCTTAAATTGTAAAATCACCCGAAGGGTATTGCATGAACTGTATTCCGCCCATTATCAGGGCGAAAAGCTGGTTCGCGTGCTGCCGCTTGAAGCGGGTGAGGAAATGGGTGGCTACCTGGCTGCCAATGCGCTGGCTGGTAAGGACTATATGGAAATTATGATCAGCGGTAACGACGACAGGCTGCTACTCATCGCAAGCTTTGACAACCTGGGCAAGGGCGCCTCCGGTGCGGCGGTGCAGTGCCTGAACCTGATGCTTGGGGCGGAGGAGTTCTCCGGCCTTAACTGCTAGGAGGATAAAAATATGGAGTTTATTTCAGGCGGCGTATGCGCTGCCCAGGGATTTTTGGCATCTGGCGTTCATTGCGGAATACGCAAAAACAAAACGAAGAAAGACCTGGCATTGATCATAAGCCAGACAAAGGCTGCGGCAGCCAGCATTTATACCACCAACCTGGTCAAAGGCGCGCCGATTTACGTGACAAAGGAGAACATTGCGGATGGTTATGCTCAGGCTATCATCTGCAACAGCGGCAATGCCAATACCTGCAACGCGGACGGTATCGACATTGCCAAGGGCATGTGCAATTTGTTGGCAAAGCATTTGCCCATTTCCGCAAGCGACGTGATTGTGGCTTCCACAGGCGTGATCGGGCAGCCTTTATCGCTAAGTCCAATGGCTGAGCATATGGCAGCCTTGGTGCAAACATTAAGCATTAATGGAGAAGGCGCTGCCGCGGAGGCCATTATGACCACCGACACCATCAAAAAGGAAGCGGCTGTTTCCTTTGAGATCGGGGGTAAAACCTGCCGCCTGGGGGGTATGGCCAAGGGTTCGGGGATGATCCACCCCAACATGGCTACCATGCTGGTGTTTTTGACCACCGACGCGGCCATATCGCCTGAAATGCTTCAAAAGGCGCTGGTCAACGATACGCAGGATACCTTTCACATGGTCAGCGTGGATGGCGATACCTCCACCAACGACATGGTGAGCATCCTGGCCAACGGCCAGGCGGGCAATGAGTTGATCGACAGGGAAGGGGAAGCGTTTGAGGCTTTTTGCAAAGCTTTGAATGCCGTTACCGCAACGCTCTGCAAGGCCATTGCCAAGGATGGCGAAGGGGCCACCAAGCTGTTGTCGTGCATCACAACCGGGGCAGCCGATAAGGAAACGGCCCGGAAGGTTGCAAAATCCGTCATCTGCTCCAGCTTACTCAAATCCGCCATGTTCGGTGCGGATGCCAACTGGGGCCGGGTGCTGTGCGCCATCGGCTACAGCGGGGCGGCGGTGGATATTGCAAAAATCGACGTAGCCTTTTCATCTGCGGCGGGGCATATCGCCGTATGCAAAAACGGCGCCGGCATCCCTTTCAGCGAGGAAACGGCTAAAGAAGTGCTTTCCAAGAGCGAGGTCAACATTCTGGTCAGCCTGAATGATGGTATCGAGTCCGCCACTGCCTGGGGCTGCGATTTGACGTATGATTACGTGAAAATCAATGGCGATTACCGCACGTAAGGAGAGGAATAAGTCATGCATCTTGACAACGCCCAGCGGGCGCAGGTATTGATTGAGGCATTGCCCTATATTCAGCGCTATAATAGCAAGATCATCGTGGTAAAGTACGGCGGAAACGCCATGATCAACGACGACCTGAAACTTGCCGTCATGAAAGACATCGTCATGCTGTCTTTGATCGGCATCAAGGTGGTGCTGGTACATGGCGGCGGGCCGGAAATATCCCAAACGCTTCAAAAGATGGGTAAAAAAAGCGAGTTTGTGGATGGCCTTCGCGTCACCGATGCCGAGACCGCCGATGTGGTTCAAATGGTTCTGGCCGGCAAGATCAACAAAACCCTGGTAGCGCAGCTCGTGAACATCGGCGGCAAGGCCATCGGCCTGTGCGGCATGGATGGCGGGATGATCGAGGCGAAGGTGCTGGATAAGCGGCTGGGCTATGTGGGGGAAATTACGAATGTCAATACCCAGCCCATTCTGGATCTGCTGGACATGGGGTATATTCCCGTCATCTCCACCGTGGGGTACGACAAGGAAGGCCATGTGTACAACATCAATGCCGATACCGCCGCCGCAAGCATCGCGGGCACGCTGAAGGCCGAGAGCATGATTTCCATGACCGATACCGTGGGACTGCTCACAGACAAGAACGATCCATCCACCCTCATCCCCAAAGTGCGGGTCAGCGAAGCGCCGCAGCTTCAGCGGGAAGGCATTATCTCCGGCGGCATGATTCCCAAGGTGGAGTGCTGCATCGAGGCCATCAGGCGGGGCGTTAAAAAGGTGTTCATCATCGACGGGCGCGTGCCACATGCCATATTGATTGAGGTATTAACCGACGAGGGCGTCGGCACCATGTTCGAATAGGAGGAGCCCATGAACATAAAAGATGCGGATCAAACCTACGTGGCCAACACCTATGCCCGCTTTGACCTTACGCTTACAGAGGGGAAAGGCTCCCTCATAAAAGATGATGCGGGCAAGACGTACATTGACATGGGCACAGGCATCGCCGTCAATATATTCGGTGTGGCGGATGATGTTTGGCAGCAGGCGGTGTGTGAGCAGATAAGCCGCCTGCCCCACGCCTGCAACCTGTACTATACCGCGCCCCAGGCGGAACTGGCAAAGCTGCTTTGCGAAAAGACGGGCATGAAAAAGGTATTCTTCGGCAACTCAGGGGCGGAGGCCAACGAGTGCATGATCAAGATGGCCCGGAAGTTCGCCTGCGATACCAGCGGCGAGGAAAGCCCGGTGATCGTCACACTGGAAAACAGCTTCCACGGCCGCACAGTCACCACCCTTTCCGCCACGGGGCAGAACAGCTTCCATCAAAATTTCGGGCCATTCACACCGGGGTTTGTGCATGTGGAACCGGATGATTTTTCCCAAATTGCGGCGGTTCTTGAAAACCCCAAGGTCTGTGCCGTGATGCTGGAAATGGTGCAGGGGGAGGGCGGAATCCACGTCCTGAACAAAAACTATGTGCAGCAAGTAGCCGCGCTGTGCAAGGAAAAGGGCGTGCTGCTTCTGGTGGATGAAGTGCAGACGGGCAACGGGCGCACGGGGGAATTGTACGCCTACATGCACTACGGTATATCCCCGGATGCGGTATCCACCGCCAAGGGGCTGGGGGGCGGGCTGCCCATCGGCGCCTGCATGATGAACGAAAAAACCGCCGGGGTACTCACTTCCGGCACCCATGGCTCCACCTTTGGGGGAAATCCCGTATGCGCCGCCGGCGCGTTGAGCATTGTGAAGCGTTTGGACGATGCGCTATTGGCGGGTGTCCGGGAAAAGGGGAAATATATTGTTGAGACGCTTGCAAACGCGCCCGGTGTGAAAAGCATCAGCGGCCTTGGACTGATGCTGGGGATCGAGACGGAAAAGCCGGCCAAGGAAGTGGTGGCTGCCTGCCAAAACAAAGGCGTGCTGGTGCTGACCGCAAAACACAAGGTGCGGTTGCTGCCCGCTTTGAATATTCCCATGGAACTACTCATACAAGGCATTGAGATATTGAAGGAGGCCATAGCGTCATGAAGCATTTGTTGAAGCTTTCCGATCTTTCCGCTGAAGAAATCCTGGACATTTTGAACCTGGCGGACCAATTGAAATACGAAAAGACTCACGGCATTGCCCACAAATACCTGCAGGATAAAACGCTGGGCATGATCTTTCAAAAGTCCTCCACCCGCACCAGGGTATCCTTTGAGGTGGGGATGTACGAGTTGGGGGGATACGCGCTGTTCTTATCCTCCAATGATTTGCATATCGGCCGGGGCGAACCGGTGCAGGATACGGCCAGGGTGCTGTCCCGGTATCTGGACGGTATCATGATCCGTACCTTTAAGCAGCAGGAGGTGGAGGATCTGGCCAGGTACGGTTCCATCCCCGTCATCAACGGCCTCACCAACCATGAGCACCCCTGCCAGATGCTGGCGGACTTGATGACCATAAGGGAGTTGAAAAAGAGCTTCCGTGGCCTGAAGCTGGCCTTTGTGGGGGACGGCTACAACATGGCCAACTCCTTCATCGTAGGCGGTGTAAAGCTTGGCATGCAGGTTGCGATAGCCTGTCCCGAAGGGTATGATCCAGACGCTGGCATCATGAAATGGGCATCGGAAACGGGGCTGTTCACCCTGACCCAGGATGTGCTTGAAGCCTGCAAGGACGCCGATGTGGTGTATACCGACGTATGGTCCTCTATGGGCATGGAAGAGGAAGTGGCCGCCCGCAAGGCTGCTTTTGCAGGATACCAGGTGAACGATGTGGCCATGGCGGCAGCCAAACCGGACGCCATCGTGCTTCACTGCCTGCCGGCCCATAGGGAGGAAGAAATCACCGAAAAGGTGCTGGAAGAACATGCGGCGGAAATCTTCCAGCAGGCGGAAAACCGCCTCCATGCCCAGAAGGCTGTATTGGTGAAGCTGTTGGGGAAATGATCAATTTTCTGTCAACTAAATATGTTGTTGAATTTGGCAGGTCATTTTATGCTATGGCAAGCGGATGCAGAGCCGTTTTAGGCATACCAGTGGATGATAGATGCAATCGCTTGCCTGTACCGGCATCTGTTAGTCTTTCTCCAATTTCTCCACCACCGCAACATGTCATCCTGAGGGCTCCGCCCGAAGGATCTTGCCTTTGGGTCATTGTTTTCAGCATATGATCCTTCGGGCATAGCCCTCAGGATGACACTCGGGCGAGCTGGACTTATGGCATTCACAGCAATGTTATGGTCAAAATATCATAATTAAATAATACTCAAAGGACCACTAGAGTTCTTTCTTAGCTTGGCTGCATCTTAAGCGCCCATATTGCGGGCGCTTCTTTTTGCATTCGTATTCTAAATTGTTTTTGTTTAAACAATCCAAATTTGCTCTTGACAATTGACAAACATCCATATATGATGTTCATGGAAACGTTACCGCGAACGTTTACAGGAGAATAGGGATGTGATGCGATGCGAATCGTCACCATCAGGGATGTGGCAGAAAAAGCCGGCGTGAGCATATCCACGGTTTCCCGTGTGCTCAATGAGCGCATGGACGTGGATCCGCAAACGAGGGAAAAGGTGCAAAGCGCCATAGCCGAGCTGCACTTTGTTCGCAACAACAATGCGCGCAATCTCAAGCAGCGCCATACCGATTTCGTGGCCGTCATTTTGCATGGCCGCCGGAATATTTTCCTAACGGACATCGCTGAGCGCATTCTGGAGTATGGTAAAGAGACCAATTGCCAGTTTCTTTTGGAATTTATTGATGAAAAGGCCGATGAATTCAAAGCTGTGCGCAGGCTGTATCTGGAGCGCAAGCTCTCCGGCGTGATTTTCCTTGGCAGCAACATCAGCGGAAGGGAAAAGGAAATCATCCAGTTGGACCTTCCCTGCGTATTTTCCACCATCGAGGCATCCTCATTAAAAATTCCCAAGGTATGCTCTGTCAGCGTGGACAACCGCAAGGGCGGCACAGACGCTGCCGACAGGCTGTTTGCGCTTGGGCACAGGCGCATCGCCGTGGCGGGCTACCAGGGGGAGCCGAGCGACGGAACGGGCCAGCGGTACACCGGAGCCATGGACAGCTATCAAAAGCATGGGGAAGCATTTGATCCCAACCTGTACATCCATACGGACTTCACACTCAAAGGAGCATACGAAGCAACCTGCAAAACGCTTGAAAAGACCCGCGATTTTACGGCGGTATTTGCCATATCCGACATGATTGCCATCGGTGTCATCAAGGCGCTTTGCGACCATGGGCTGCGTGTGCCCGGGGATGTATCCGTCATCGGGTTTGACGGGATCGAATTGGCATCCTATATCACCCCCTCCCTGGCAACCATGCGCCAGCCGGTGGACGAGATCGCCCAAATGTCCGTTTCACTTTTGCTTGACGGCATTGCGGGAAAGCCGCCCCGCCATGTACTTTTGGATACCGAACCTGTTACGGGAGATTCGATCCAGTCCATATAATCCATGTATGCAGCCGGCACGCCCGGTTACATAAAATTGCAAGGAGGTTGTATCTATGAAGAAAATCCTGTCTGTCCTGTTGGCACTTACCCTTATGCTGGGCATCATGTCCTTCTCCACGGCGCTGGCGGAAGGGAATGTAACGCTGCTGGTATGGGAATCCGAAGGTGTGGAGCTTGATTTCATCAAGGCCGCCGCGCAAAAGTATACCGAACTGCATCCCAATGTGACCTTTGAGTTCAACTCCGTAGGCCATACCGACGCGGTTCAGAAAGTGGAACTGGACGGCCCCGCCGGCGTTGGCCCCGACCTGTTTGCCGCCCCCCACGACAAGCTGGGCCAGATGGTGGTTGGCCAGCTGGTGCTGGAAAACCCCGCCGCGGAAGAAGTCAACAGCACTTTCATGGGCGCCGCGCTGAACGCTGTGACCTATGGCGGCGTGACCTATGGCTATCCCACCGCCATTGAGACGTATGCCCTGTTTTACAACAAGGACCTGATTCCCGAACCGCCCAAAACCTGGGAAGAGTTGGAAAAGTTCTGCGCCGAATACAACGATGTGCCCAATAACAAGTTCGGCCTGGTATGGGAAGTGTTCGCTCCCTACTACAACTACATCTTCATCAGCGCTTACGGCGCGGACCTGTTCGGGCCTGCCGGCGATGATCAATCAAAGCACGATATCAACAGCGAAGCTTCCATCAAGGGCATGACCTACTTCTCCACCCTCAAAAACAAGATTCTGCCCGTGGCAGCGGAAGATATGACCGGTACCTTCTGCCAGAGCGCCTTCTTTGAGACCAAGACCGCCGCCATGTTCATCACCGGCCCCTGGTCGATCGACGCGGCCATCAAAGCCGGCGTAAACCTGGGAATCGCGCCCCTGCCCGCCCTGCCGGGAACTGATGCGCCTCCCGCCTCCTTCTCCGGCGTGCGCGCCATGTACGTGTCCGCTTTCTCCGCCCATCCTGCGCAGGCTCAGGATTTCGCCGCGTTCCTGCTCAGCAATGAAATGCAGACGCTGCGCAGCGAAACGACCAACACCATCTCCCCCCGCACCGACGTTGTCTCCGAGAATCCTTACTTCGCGGGCATCATGGAGCAGGCCAAGTATGCCAAGCCCATGCCTTCCATACCCGCCATGGACGGCTACTGGTCCAGCATGGGCCCCGCCTTCAACAACATCTGGAACGGCAGCGATGTCAAAACCGAACTGGATGCCGCCGCCTTGGTTATCGAATCCATCGGGCAATAAGGCTGCGCCTCTTCGAGAAAACGGCTTCGTCGTTTTCTCGAGTTTGCACGATTTCCTTATAAGCATTTGCACTGTCCTTCACTTCGTTTGGCCAGTGCAAGCTTACGGCCAGGAAATCGTGTAAGGAAAGCTTGCTCCGCAAGCGCCCCGCCCGGTCCACGAACTCAATCGGCGCATTGCTCGTTACCACTCGCACTGCTTGTTTCGTTCGTTTCCTCCGCCTGGCCTATTGCCGCCACTGGCGGCGGCCGGGCTTCGTCACCAACAAAGCCGGTCGAGACGATTGCAAACGAGGGGGCGGAAGCCCCCTCGTTTCTCCCCCGGGGTTCCCTTTGTAGCAATTATTAAGGGGGGTGTTCCGTATGGCGCAGCTTGCCGTACAAGCGCCGAAAAAGGCTGAGCGGATTGAAAACAGGCGGCCTGTTATTGCTTCCGGCCTGTTTATGGGGCTAGGACAGTTGCTGTATCAAAAGCAATACATCAAAGGTATATTTTTTTCGCTGGCGGAGCTTGTATTTCTCATCAACATCACGGCCTTTTACCAAAAGATCCGGGGATTCATCACGCTGGGTGACGCGCAGCCTAACCTGCCTATCATGCAGCGCGACAATTCCCTGTTCATGATGGTGGAAGGCATCATCTACATCATTTTGTTCATTGCTTTCATCGGCCTGTATATTGTCAATGTCCGAGATGCCATGCATACGCAGCGCAAGCATCAGCGTACGGGCAGCTACCCGACCAACCGTCATTTCGTAAGTTCGCTGGCAGACACATCCTTTGCCGTGGTGGGGCTGTCTCCCATCCTGGTGATGCTTGTGTTTTTCATATTCATTCCGCTTTTATTTTCCGCTCTGATTGCTTTCACGAATTATTCCTCGCCGAAAAATATCCCGCCGGCCAATACCGTGGATTGGGTGGGCCTGGATACATTTAAAGAGATTGCAAACCGGCCCTTGTGGTCCGGCGCGTTTGCGCGCACAGCCTTGTGGACGTTTTTGTGGGCCACGCTGGCCACCACCACCAGTTATGCGGGCGGCATGCTCATGGCGCTGACGCTGCTTAACAGAAAAATCAAACTGCCAAAGCTCTTTCGCAGTATTTACGTGCTGCCGTATTCCGTGCCGGCCATGCTGTCGCTGATGATATGGCGCAACCTGCTAAACGGCCAGTTCGGCCCTGTCAACGGGCTTTTGAAGCAATGGGGGATCATCTCCCAGAATATCCCCTGGCTGTCGGAAATAGGCATGGCCCGTTTCTCCTGCGTGCTTGTGAATTTGTGGCTGGGTTTTCCATACTTCATGATGCTCATCACCGGTGTAATGACCTCCGTACCGGCGGATTTGTATGAGGCCGCGCAGATCGACGGCGCCAGCCGCCGCCAGCAATTTATGAAGATCACGCTGCCGCTGGTGCTTTATCAAACAATCCCCTTGTTCATCATGAGTTTTTCTTACAACCTGAACAACTTCGGGGCGGTATACTACCTCACCCAGGGCGGGCCGACGGATACGGCCACCACCCAGTCGGGCGCGGGCGGTACCGATATCCTGATGAGCTGGATGTATAAGCTGACTTATGACCTGCGCCAATACAACAAGGCGGCGGTGCTGGCGATTTTGCTGTTTGTGGTCATCGCGCCCTTCGCCATCTATAATTTCTCGCGCACCAAGGCGTTTAAGGAGGGTGATCTTTAATGCCGGCTTCCCGCTTCATGCAGGCGCTAAGGTATATTGTGCTGTACACCTTCCTTGTTCTGGTGGTGCTATTGGTCATCTATCCGCTTCTATTCACCGTATCCAGCGCCTTTTCCGAGGGCGACGCGCTGGCAGGCTTGAGCGTATATCCCTTTCCGCAGCAATTTTCCCTTCGGCAGTTCAACCGGCTGTTCCATGACACCAAGTATGTGAACTGGTACCTGAATACATTGAAGATTGCCGCTGTCAACTCAGCGCTTTCGGTATGCGTAACCACGGTGTCGGCCTATATCTTTTCCCGGTTCCGTTTCAAGGCAAAAAAGCCCATGCTCATGAGCATGCTGATATTGCAAATGTTTCCCTCCTTTGCGGGGATGATCGCGCTGTATGTGCTTGTCTGGCGCATGGGGCTTCTGGATTCGCATCTGGGGCTGATTCTGGTATACGCCGCCGGGCAGGTCCCATATAACACCTGGTTGATCAAGGGATACCTGGACACCGTTCCGCGTTCGCTGGATGAGGCCGCGCGGGTGGACGGGGCAGGGTATTTCCGCACATTCCTGAAAATCATACTGCCCATTGCAAGGCCTATGGTTACGTTTCTCGCCGTCACCAGCTTCACCGGCCCCTGGATGGACTTCATCCTGCCCCGGCTGCTCATCAAGTCCGATGCCAAGAAGACGCTGGCCATCGGCCTGTTCGATATGATCAACGGCAGGGAGCGGACCAACTTTACCATGTTTGCAGCCGGAGCCGTACTGGTGGCCGTGCCGTTTATGATCCTGTTTGCCATCAATCAGCAGTACATGACGCAGGTTCTGTCGTCAGGCGCTGTAAAGGAATAGCAATATGAAGAAAAGCATTGTTATTCTATTCATGGCGCTGGCGCTGCTTTTGACGGTTCCGGCACAGGCTGTGGAGCGCGGAGTGTATTACGAGGTGTTCGTGCGCTCCTATGCGGATTCCGACGGTGACGGTATCGGAGACTTGAATGGGTTGGCCCAAAAGCTCGACTACCTGAGCGGGCTTGGCGTGAAGGGGCTTTGGCTCATGCCGGTGTTCCCATCCCCCTCCTATCACGGCTATGACGTGACGGACTACCGGTCCATACATCCGGAGTATGGCACCATGGCGGATTTTGAGGCTTTTCTTTCCGCCGCCCATGAGCGGGGAATGAAGGTGCTGCTGGACATCCCCTTCAACCATACGTCCACAGAGCATCCGTGGTTTGTGGAGAGCAAGGAGCCTTTAAGCGATAAGCGGAGCTGGTACCGATGGGCCGATGAATCGACTGAAGGCGTAAGCCTCAAGCAGTCGGTATGGGGTTCCAACGTATGGCACGAATCTGAAAGCGGCTGGTATTACGCGCTCTTCTGGGATGGGATGCCCGATCTCAATTTTGAAACAACCGCCGTGCGGAAGGAAGTCATATCCATTGTACAATACTGGCTGGACAAGGGCGTGGACGGGTTCCGGCTGGATGCCACTTCCCATATCTATGCTGAAGGTGAGTTCTCAAGGATGCAGGAAACGGACCGCTCGGCGCAATGGTGGGCGGAATTTTTCACGGCCGTCAAGGGGAGCCATCCTGACTGCTACATTCTGGGGGAGGCCTGGGAGAACGTGGAGCGGCGGGCCCAGTTGCTAAGAGGGCTTGATTCCGCTCTCAATTTCGATGTCGGCGAATATATTATCAAGCTTTTAAAATCCGGCGGTTCCGGCAAGGTGTATGTGCAGAATTTGCAAAAAATCTATGATGCTTATGCAAGAGTGCGGGAAAACGTAATAGATGCGCCGTTTTTGACCAATCATGACCAGAACCGTTTGTACGGTATGGTAGGCGCCAAAATGGAACGGGCGAAGATGGCGGCAAATATGCTTTTGACGCTGCCCGGCAACCCCATTGTGTACTATGGAGAGGAAATCGGCATGCTGGGCGCAAAGCCCGACGAGGAGCTGCGCACGCCCATGCTCTGGGGCGGCGGCGACCCCTTGCAGGCAAACTGGCGGGAATCACGCTACAACAAGTCGACCAAGCCGGTTATAGAACAGCAAAACGATCCCGATTCGCTTTTGTCCCACTATGAAACGCTTATCGCCCTGCGCAACGCCCATCCCGCGCTGCTTTTAGGAACGCTGTCACCCTTTGACGCCGGCAACGATGTGCTGGCGGCCTATACCATGCAGGGCGGGGACGAAACGCTGCACGTGATCCACAATTTTACCGCCAAGGAGCAAATGGCAACCGTTGGTTCTGCGCTGAAAATGGTTTATGCAAATGGGAAGATTGTGCGGGAAGGGGACACGGTGACGCTTCCGCCTTATAGCACATTGATTGCAAGCGAATGAAGCAACTCAAGAAAGGCAGCAGTCCTTACTTTGTATGTACCTTTCGCATACGCTTAGCGTAGAAGACCCATGGCGCCCCTCTTTTAAGCAATAGCTTTTCCGCGGCAAAGCGGGCGATTGATAATCGCCCCTACATTTACGTGAGTTTGTTGCCACATCTGCCGGAGCAATTGTGAGCCGGGAGGAATGCCAACCTTCTCCATAGGGTGTAGGGGCGATTATCAATCGCCCGCCTATATTGCCTCGGCCATTTTATGCAGCGATGTCGCATCTTTCCCACGAATATTTACAGGCCTGGGATACTTGATATGGAGCAGGCGCGAGACGCTACGCTTTTTCCCTGACCCAAACTTCCATTTCATTTTCTCCCCGGTTGGCCCACAGGAAATAGGGGATGAAGGTCAAGGGTGCTTTTTCTTCCCTCCAGGCTGGGCTGTCATTGTACAGCGCGCCGTCCGTGGGTACGATGCAGGCGCCTTCCGCACGGATCACCGGCGTACCGCCCAGCAACATGGAATCATAGGCCGGCGCAAGTGGCGCGTTTCGTGGCAAAGAGATGCAATGCAACTTGGCGCCGTTGTCGCGTTCCTCCAGGCAATACACCAACGGTCCGCGCATCAAAGCCACCTTGCCGATATCCTCCCGCACGTTGATATGGGCATATACGCGGCGGGGCGGCATATCCATATGAAGCAGGATTTCTTCATCCTGTGCAAAGGGGCCGCGGATTGTCATATAGCCGTTTTCCACAGGAGGCTCGATGTCTTCTCCGTTGCGCAGAACCAGGTGCTTCTTGCACCAGCCGGGCAGGCGCAGTTTCAGGTCATATTCGCCGGGGCCGGGCAGGATGCGAACCTCCTCCTCAAACGGATAATCCGTTTTCATGGTGATATGCACAGGTTGGCCGTTCACAGATAAAGACGCTTCTCCCTCGATGTACAGGTGCACATACAGGCTTTTCCCATCCATGGCATATTGGTAGGTGCCGATGGAGGACAGAAGCCTTGCCAGGTTAGGCGGGCAGCAGGCGCAGCCGAACCAGGCCGGACGTTCGGGCAGCACATGCTTTTTGCCGGGGTCCTTATGGCTGGCCTCGGGGTAAACGGACAGGGGGTTGACATAGAAGAAGGCCTTTTGATCCAGCCGCATGCCGGCCATGCAGGTGTTGTACAGCGTTTGCTCCATGATATCACCATAGACACCAAGCTGCTCTCCGCGCAAAAGCCGCTGGCAGAAGAACACCAGCGCTATGGAGGCGCAGGTTTCAGCATAGACCGTGTCGTTGGGCAGGTCATAATCGAAAGAGAAGGCTTCCCCGTGATGGGTGGAACCGACGCCTCCCGTAATGTACATGCGTTTTTGCGTGACGTTTTCAAACAGCGTTTTGCAGGCGCCCCACAGCGATTCATCCCGTGTGCGCAGCGCCACATCCGTCATGCCGGTGGCCAGGTACAGCGCACGCACGGCATGGCCCTCCATGGTTTTCTGCTCCCTGACGGGCAAATGCGCCTGGGCGTATTTCAGCCCCAGATTTTCTAGGTATCTGTCATCCTTCCGCCCGGAACGCTGCATCTCTTCCACAAAGAAATGGGGAAGCTGGCCGCGCTGGTCAATAAAATAAGCGGCCAGGCGCAAAAAGCGCTCCTCGCCGGTAACATCGTACAGCTTGCAAAGCGCCAGCTCAATCTCCTCGTGGCCGGGATAGCCGGGAAGCTTGCCCTCCCCGGTGCCCAGGACGGATTCGATGTGAAGGATGTTGCGGATCATCACATCCAGAAGCCTGCGCCTGCCCGTGGCTTCATAATAGGCCACCGCCGCCTCCAGCATGTGGCCGGCGCAATACAGCTCGTGGCAATCCCGCAAATTGGTCCAGCGTTTGCCGATGCCGGTCAATTGATAATATGTATTCAGATAGCCGTCGGGAAGCTGTGCCTTTTCTATAAGGCTGATGGCTTCCTCCGCTTTTTCTTCCAGGGAAGGGTCCGGCGCGATGTGCAGTTGGTAGGCTGCCGCCTCCAGCCATTTGGCCAGGTCGCTGTCCTGGAACACAAAGCCATAATGACTGCCCATAATGAGCCCCGCGGCGATGCGAAAATTATCGATGCAGTGGGATTTTTCCACCCCCGGAACCGCATCGTTCAGCACCTCCCACTGAAAGGGAAGCATCTTGTTGCGCACTCCCTCAAGAATTCCGCCCATCCATGCGCCGCCGATTTTGACCTGGCCCGGGGATGGTATTTGAGCAAACCGCATGTCCATATACAAACAACTGCCTTCCTGATGCGCATGGGGCATGAACCCAAACCGCCATGCCCAAAACGCATGCTTACGGTTTCATTATGCCAGTTTGTATGAATGGACACAAGATATAAATTAAGTTTATGTGAACGCAAAACCGATTTACAAAATCGCCGCATCGCAGTATGATACTATGGAAGCAAAAACCGGAAGGGGCCTCCCGCTGGCGGAAAATTTCACCTGCTTTGCGGCGGCCGGCCCCTTTCCGTGATAAATGGAGGAAAGACCATGGAGAACCTGGGGTATTATAATGGAAAAACCGGCCTGATCCAGGACATGATGGTACCCATGAACGACCGGGTTAGTTACTTTGGCGACGGCGTATACGATGCCACATATGCGCTGAACCACATTCCTTATGCCCTGAAGGAGCATGTGGACCGCTTTTATAACAGCGCCGCCATGATTGAGATACCCCTTGCCATGAGCAAGGAGGAGATGTCCGGATTGCTTTGCGATTTGGTCAATAAGGTGGACAGCAATGAGGTTATACTTTATTGGCAGGTAACGCGCGGCACGGGTACCCGCAACCATACCTTTTCCGGCGCGGCGACGGGCCCCAACCTGTGGGTCACCGTGCGCCCCTATCCCATGAAGAGCATATATCTGAAATATAAACTCATTACGGTTCCCGATACGCGCTATCTTCACTGCAATATTAAGTCCCTCAATCTTTTGCCCAACGTGATTGCTTCCCAGCGGGCGGCGGAAGCCGGCTGCGACGAGGCGGTATTCCATCGGGGTGAGATGGTCACCGAGTGCGCCCACAGCAATATCCACATTTTGAAGGACGGCATGTTGCGCACCGCGCCGCTGTCGAATTTGATACTGCCAGGCATCACCAGAATGCAACTGATTGGGCTGGCCAGGGAGAACGGCATCCCCGTGAGGGAGGAAGCCTTCACCGTGTCCGAAATGTTGGACGCCGACGAAATCATATACACCAGCGCCGGCGCGCTTTGCTGCTCTGTGAGCCAGATCGACGGCAAAGCCGTGGGCGGCCGCGCCCCGGAGCTGTTAAAAACGCTGCAGGATGCCTCCATGGCCCGCTTGCACGCCGCGACAATCGCTGTGGCGACACCGGCATAATTCCATTGAAACCATTGAGGTCATCAAAATGAACCAGCAGCAGTTGACCCTTCTCAACATTGGCCAGAATCTGGACGACCTGATGAACCTGGACCCCCGCGGATACGGCGTGTGCCGCATTCTCTACAAAGGCGCGCGGGAAAAGTGCAAGCTTCCCCTGACCATGAACGCGGCGCTTCACTTGAAGAAGGCGCTGCGCCCCGGCAGCCTCACGTATATTTTTACGGGCTTTGTGCTGCCCACCCATCAAAAGCCGGAGACGGACGGTATCGTCAGCGCCATTTTGCTGGCCCGCGCGCTGGCTCATGGCTTTTCGGCGGTGCCGGTGCTCATCTGCCCGGAGGAATGCATTGCGGCGGCCCGGAACATGGCGCCCGTGGCGGGGCTGCACGCTTACGATACCATTGACGAAGCGCAACAGTATCCCGCGGCGCTGGCGCTGGTCCCCTTTACAAAGGATGCGGACAAGGCAAAGGATCAGGCGGAGGAACTGCTGAACAAATACAGCCCCGTGGCCGGCATCAGCGTGGAGCATCCCGGAGCCAATGACCTTGGCGTATACCACAACGCCATCGGAAAAAACGTGACGGCTCTGGAGGACAAGTCCGACGTTCTCTTTGAACTGATGCACAGGCGGAAAATTCTGACCGTCGCCATCGGCGACCTGGGCAATGAAATGGGCCTGGGGCAGCTTTCGGAGCACATTCAAAAGCACATTCCCTACGCCGCGCCAGGCGCCTGTGCCTGCGGCTGCGGCGGAGGCATCTGCGCCCGCACCAAAGCCGGCCACGTGATCACCGCCACGGTGTCCGATTGGGGCTGCTATGGCCTGATGGCCGCGCTGGCGTTCCTTTTGAAAGACATGGCCGTGATGCACGACGGGGACATGGAACGGGAAATGCTGCTGGCGGCCACCCGCAACGGTATGGTGGATATGAACGGCTGGCTCATTCCCGCCATCGACGGATTCGAATTGAAGATGCATGTGCTGCTGGTGGAACTGATGCGGGAATGCATACGCTACCCGATGCAACTGGAACAGACCTGCAAAACCTGGTTTGACAAGGTGCTGGAGCTGGGCTTTTATCAAAAGGAAAACGGCTCCGTTGAACTGTGATGCCAAGGGAGGAAGCCGTGGACGGATACGTGTTTCTGCCCGTGGGGGACTGTGCGCTGACGGTGGAATTCGGCCGGGAGATCAGCGAGGAGATAAACGGCAAGGTACGTTCTCTTGCAATGAAGCTAAAAGATGCCGCCATTCCCGGCGTTTTGGAGTGGATCCCTACCTACCGGTCCCTGCTCATTTGCTACGATCCCTCGGAAATTACCTGCCGCCGCCTGACGGCTTTGCTCAGGCGGCTGATTGAAAAGCCCGGCCAGGTTGTGCGTGAAAGCAGGCGCATATGGGAAATTCCCGTGTGCTATGGCGGGGAGTTCGGCGAGGATATCGGCTTTGTATCATCCCATGCCGGAATGACGCCGGAGGATGTGGTGCGCCTGCACAGCGGAAGGGAATACCGGATCTATATGCTGGGCTTTTTGCCCGGCTTTGCTTACCTTGGCGGATTGGACAAACGCATTCACACCCCGAGGCTGAAAACGCCCCGCACACGCATACCGCCGGGCTCGGTGGGCATCGGCGGGGAACAGACGGGGATTTATCCCATCGCCTCGCCGGGGGGATGGCAGCTGATAGGCAGGACACCGGTAAAACCCTATGATCCCAGGCGTGCATTGCCGATATTGTTCGAGGCGGGGGATTACTTGCGCTTTGTGCCCATTGACAAGGCCCGCTTTATGGAAATAGCAGCGCAGGCGGAAGATGGAACCTACAAATACCGCCTGGCCCAGGAGGGATGGCTATGAGTGTTACCATCCTCTCGCCGGGCCTGTTGACCACCATTCAGGACGCGGGCCGTTTTGGATACCAGCAATACGGCTTTGCCCCCGGCGGTGCGCTGGACAGGCGGGCCATGGTCATGGCCAACCTGCTTGTTGGAAACGAGCCGGGGGAAGCGGCGATGGAAATGACGCTGCTGGGCGCGGAAATGGCCTTTGCCAGTGACAACGTGGTAGCCATCGCCGGCGGATTGTGTGAGCCCAAACGCAACGGCGTGCCTGTGCCGATGTACGCAGCTTTACAAGTGCGGGCGGGGGATATGCTTTCCCTGGGAGCTGTTTCGGAAGGCTGCCGCGTTTATGCGGCTTTCGCGGGAGGATTGAGCGTACCGCGCGCTATGGGCAGCAAGTCCACCCAGATCAAATATGGCCTGGGCGGTTTTGAGGGTCGGGCGCTGAAAGCAGGGGACGAAATTCCTTTCACTGATCCGTGTGCCGGTTTATCCAATCTTGATAAGCGTGTCCTGCCGCATCCCAAAAGGCAGCCGGGCGTGCATACGCTGCGTGTGGTCATGGGACCCCAGGCCCAAACCTCCTTTACGAAGGAGGCCATTGCAACTTTTATGAAGGAAGAATATGCGGTCACCAACGAGTCTGACCGTATGGGCTGCCGTCTTCATGGAAAAGCCCTTTCCTTTTTAAACGGCGCGGATATCATTTCTGACGCCACCGCCTTGGGCAGCGTTCAGGTTCCCGCCAGCGGTAAACCCATCGTGCTCCTTTGCGACAGGCAGACGGTGGGCGGCTATGCCAAGATCGCCACGGTGATTTCTGTGGATATCCCTGTGATCGCCCAATGCAAAGCGGGTGACAAGGTGCGCTTTGAAGCAATTTCCGTGGACAATGCCCAAAGGCTGTACAGAAAGCAGGAAAGGCAATATGGCGCATGGCGGAAGATGCTGGATGGAAGGTAGGAAAAATATATGGATTATAGCCATATGTCACCCCGGGAAGTACGCAGCCTGATCCGGGCGGGGAAGATCACCGGGCCCACATCGGGCATGTGCCTGGGTTATGCCCAGGCCAACCTTGTGGCTATGCCCAAGGCGCTGGCGTATGATTTTCTGCTGTTCACCCAGCGCAATCCAAAGGCCTGCCCGGTGCTGGAGGTCAGCGACGCGGGCAGCCGCGCATTGCCTTTTCTTGCGCCGGATGCCGATATCGCTTTGGATATCCCCAAGTACCGTGTCTATGAAAACGGTGTGATGACGGGGGAACATTTGAAGGCGGATCACCTGTGGCGGGATGATTTGGTGAGCTTTCTGATCGGGTGCAGCTTTTCCTTTGAAGACGCGCTGCTGGAGGCGGGCGTGCCCGTGCGCCACATCGAAGAATGCCGCAACGTACCCATGTACAATACTTCCATTTCACTTGTGCCTGCCGGCGTGTTTCATGGGAATATGGTGGTGAGCATGCGGCCTGTGCCCATAGAGCTTGTGGTGCGGGCGGTGACGGTGACCGCCGCGATGCCCAGGGTCCATGGCGCGCCGGTTCATATTGGCGATCCTGCCGCCATCGGCATACAGGACATCCATAAGCCCGATTACGGCGACTGCGTTACCATTCATTCGAATGAAGTGCCTGTATTCTGGCCCTGCGGCGTGACGCCCCAGGCCGTGGTGATGCGGGTGGAGCCGGAGTTTGTGATCACCCATGCGCCGGGGCACATGTTCATCACCGATATCAAAAACGCACACTTGAAAGAGTAGGAAGGGGAAGCCATGTACCGGGTGGATTTGAACTGCGACCTGGGGGAGAGCTTCGGCGCTTACGTGATGGGGATGGATGACAAGGTGATCCCCCATATCACCTCCGCCAACGTGGCCTGCGGCTATCATGCCTCCGATCCTGTAGTGATGGAAAGAACCGTGGCGCTTTGCAAGGCACATAACGTGGCGGTGGGTGCGCATCCAGGCTTCCCCGACATGATGGGTTTTGGCCGGCGGGAGATGCGCCTGACACCTGCGGAAGCCAAAGCCTGTATGCTCTACCAGATCGGCGCGCTGGATGCGTTCTGCCGGGCGGCCGGCGTGAGGCTTGCTCATGTAAAGCCCCATGGTGCGCTGTACAACATGGCCGCCAGGGATACGGCTCTGGCCCGGGCCATATGCCAGGCCATACGGGATTACGACAAGTCCCTTGTGTTATTGGCGCTGGCGGGCAGCGAAATGGTGCGCGCGGCCCGGGAGATGGGGCTGCCCGTAGCCCGGGAGGTGTTCGCCGACAGGGGATATGAGGAGGATGGCTCCCTGGTATCCCGGCAAAAGCCCGGAGCCATTATCGTAGATGAGGAGGAAACCATCGCCCGGGTGGTGCGCATGGTGACAGAAGGAAAGGTAAAGGCTGTTACGGGCCGGGATGTTTCCGTTCAGGCGGATTCCATCTGCATCCATGGCGACGGGGAGCATGCGGTGGCCTTTGCGCAAAGGATACGCGAGGTGCTGATATCTTCCGGCGTGCGGCTTTTGCCTTTGCAGGAAATGGCGGAATAATCGGTTCCAAGGATAGAAAAAGGGCTGTCTCAAAGCGAGTGAATCGCGGAGAGGCAGCCTTTTGGTTAACCATATATGCCATGTATGGCACCCGCCCGTGATTTTTCGGGAATGCGGATAGAAATGACGTTGTAATAAATCGGTTATTCAGATTTTGTATACAACATGCTGAATGCGATGCTTCATGATGTTTTCCTCCTGTTTTTTTGCATGTTTCAAATTGACTTCCTGCAATATATCCCATATAATAAAATCAATTCCACCAGGCTTGCCCGGTTGCCGGGCACGGTGCTCCCCGGCTTTCCGGGCGGCGCACCCGCCATTGGTAAAGGGGGTTGCTTTATGATTTTATTCGAGGACGTTCATGTCCGCTTTGGTGCTTTGCACGTATTAAAAGGCATCAATCTCGAAATACCCGACGGTTCCAAAACGGTGATCATTGGGCCCAGCGGCAGTGGCAAGAGCACGCTTTTGCGCACCATCAACCTGTTTGAAAAGCCCAGCCACGGCAGGGTGCTCATCAACGGCAAGGATATGTGCCGCCTTCGCGGCCGCCAGTTGTACAAAGCCCGGCAGGGCATTGGCATGGTGTTTCAAAACTTCAATCTCTATCCCCACAAGACCGTTCTGGAGAACCTGACCATGGCGCCTGTGGCTTTAAAGGGCGAAGGCAAAAAGGTTGTGACGGAGCGGGCTTTGCAGCATTTGCGTGATGTGAACATCATCGAAAAGAAGGATGCCTATCCCAGCCAGTTGTCCGGCGGTCAGCAGCAGCGGGTGGCTATCGCCAGGGCGCTGACAATGAATCCGGAAATTTTGCTGTTTGATGAGCCTACTTCTGCACTGGACCCGGAAATGATCAAGGAAGTGCTGGACATCATGGAGCGGGTGGCGAAGCAAAACATCACCATGCTGTTTGTGACCCACGAAATGAACTTCGCCGAGCATATTGCCGACCGGGTTCTGTTCCTGGACGAAGGCAACATTTTGGAAGATGGCACACCGGACCAGGTGTTTCATCGCCCTTCAAGCGAGCGCACCAGCTCGTTCCTGGGCAAGATACTGCATTAACGATTGGAGGAGGAAAACTACATGAAAAAAATCCTTGCGGTTCTTCTGGCGCTTACGCTAACGTTGATATCGGCGGTTGCGCTGGCCGAAGCATCTTTCAATGCGGAGGATCCCGCCATCCAGGCCATTTTGACCCGCGGCAAGCTGAAGGTTGGCGTGAAGGCCGACGTGCCCAAGTTTGGCTATCAGGAATTGAACGGCACCTTTGAAGGGCTGGAAATCGACTTGGCCAAGGCCCTGGCAAAAACGCTGCTTGGCGATGAAAATGCTGTGGAATTCACCCCCGTCACCGCGGCCACCCGCGGCCCGCTGCTGGATACCGGTGAGCTTGACGCCATCATCGCCACCTTTACCATCAAGCCTGACCGTATTTTGCAGTACGAGTTCACCAAGCCGTATTTTGTGGATGCCATCGGCCTGCTGGTGAAAAAGGATGCCGGTATTTCTGGCTTTGCGGACCTTGACGGCAAAACCATCGGCGTGGCCCAGTCCGCCACCACCAAGGGCGCGCTGGAAGCCGCCGCCGCGGAAAAGGGCTATACCCTGAGCTTCCTGGAGTTTCCAAGCTATCCCGATATCAAGGCCGCCCTGGTCAGCGACCGCATCGACTGCTTCTCTGTGGACAAGGCCATCCTCATGGGATACGTGGATGATACCGTCGTCCTGCTGCCCGACTCCTTCGCCAGCCAGCCCTACGGCGTGGCCGTGAAGAAGGGCAACACGGAACTGCTGAATGTAATTGATACCTTGATTGCCGGCCTGCGCGGCTCCGGTGAGCTGGATGCCCTGGTATCCAAGTGGGAACTGGTGCCCGTGGATTGGGCGGTTGTGGATGGTTACGACGTGCTGTGGGAGCAGGCCGCCGAGCTGGCCGCCAAGCCTGCGCCCTGAGCGTTATTGAGAGGCGCAGGTAACTGGATATTGACGAGTTTCCGCCATCTTATGGTGGCGGAAACTCAGAGCATTAACAAAGTCAAGCAAGCTTTCGGGGATGCATTGAAGGGGCAGAGCCCCTTCAATTGCAATCGTGTCGCCCGGCTCTGCCGGGCGCGCGGGGCGCTTGCGCAGCAAGCTTTCCTTACACTTTTCGCTGGCCGTTAGTCAAGGGTGAGGGGATAGAATCCCCGAACCTGAAGTTTTCAAATGGCTTGGCCATTTGAAAACGAAACACCGGTCAAGCACAGCGCAGACCGGTGCGTAGGGCTACAAGCGAAAAGTGCAACCCTGCGAAAGTGAAATTTCACTTTAGCAGGAGCGCCGTCAAAATAGGTACTATTTTGACGGCCTGAGTTTCCGCCATCTTATGGTGGCGGAAACTTTCCCTGTTCTTGTATGGAGGGATTGGTTCTTCTTTTTAAAGCACTTCTAGCGGATGGATGTGAGGCCCATGCAAGGCGGACCCTTTTCCGCGGCAAACTGGCAGAGGCTGTTTACGGACTGGCATCTTTTTGCCCAGGGATTTTTACGGACATTGCTCATTTCAGGTCTGGGTTTATTATTTACACTTGTGATTGGCATCGCGTTGGGCCTGATGCTTTGCAGCAAGGCAAAGCCGCTGCATGCCGTGATACGGGGCTACATGTCCCTGTTCCAGAACACCCCGTTGGTGATGCAGGTTTTTATCTTTTATAATGTACTGCCCAGGATCGGCATCCGGTGGGATACGGTTTCCATCGGCGTCATCGGCCTGGCGCTGTATACGGGCGCATATGCCACAGACATCGTGGCCAGCGCCATCCGGGCGGTGCCCTTGGGGCAGATGGAGGCGGCGTCCAGCCAGGGCTTCGGCTTTCTTGGCAGCATGTTCCGGGTGGTGCTGCCCCAGGCAATCAAAATTGGTCTGCCGCCCATGACCAACCAGGCGGTAAACCTGATCAAGAATTCCTCCGTCATGGCCGTTATCGCCGGGGGCGAATTGATGTATGTGGCAAATTCCTGGGGATACGACAAGATCATCTATGGCCCCACATTTGTGGTGACGGGCTTGCTTTATTTGGTCATTTGCCTGCCCATTTCCCTCTTGGCCCGAAAGCTGGAGAAAAGGAGCATGAGCAATGGCTGATCCGTGGGTTGCAGCGCTTCAGAAGGTATACAGGATTGATGTTTTGACCTTTTTGGGGCAGGGCCTGCTGCATACGATGTATATTGCAGCCGCCACCATTGTTTTGAGCTTTGTATTCGGGACCATTCTGGGCCTGCTCCGGCAAAGCAAAATGCTGGTGTTCAGCCAATTGGCCGCCTTGTATATCGAGATCGTACGCAATATTCCCCTGACGCTGTTCATTATCGCCATGCGCCTGATGACCAAGATACCGCCCCTGGAAAGCGGCATTGCCGCCATGACCATTTTCACCTCCGCCATCGTGGCGGAAATCGTGCGCGGCGGGCTCAACAGCGTTGGCAAGGGGCAGTGGGAAGCCGCCTATTCCCAGGGTTTCAGTTGGGTGGGCAGCCTTTGGCATGTGATCGTACCCCAGGCGGTTCGGCGCATACGCTCGCCCCTGGTATCCCAGTTTGTGACCACCATCAAGGATACTTCCTTTTGCGCGCTGGTGGGTACGTATGAATTGTCCTACACCAGCAAGATCGTGGCCGCCCACCGCACCATGGTAACGGCCGAGGATATCATTGTCGTTTACATGACGGTAACTGTGATCTATTACTTCATCAATCTCATCTTCGCCACCATCGCCCGCCATACGAGGGAGAGTGCCGCCAAGGGGCTGGTGCGGTAAAGCCTTGGCAAGTGTAACATGCTGAGTATAGGGCATCTATTCCGTTTTCATGTAACGCCATATGGCAAACAGGTGACCGCCTAAAATCTAAGGGAAGCAACGAGGGGGCCGTTGGCCCCTTATTTTTAGTCGTCCCGATCGGCTTTGTCGGTCGGGCAGAGAGCTTGCGGAGCAAGCTTTCCTTATACGATTTCCTGACCGTATGGCCCGCACCGGCCAAGCAAAGCGCAGGACGGGGTGGAAACATACAAGGAAATCGTGCCAGGTCAGCCAAATGCAAGGCATTTGGTTGAGGGTGTCGTTTTCCGCCGACAGGGGCCTTTCTTTGCGCGCCGGTACGACAAGGACGGCTGAAGGTATTCCTGTATACTGTTCCTAAACACATAGCGTAACACATATGGAGGAACTGCATGAGCGGCGGAGCGCAGGCGGCGGAATTTGCGGAAAAACGGAAGCGGCTGAACCTGCTGGCCCGATGGCTGGCCAAAGGAAAACTGGGATTGGAAGGCTTGCTGCAGGCGGCGGGGAGACCTGCCCTGATGGCGGCAACCACTTTCTTTTTATCCTTTTCCCAGTGTTTCCGTGTCCCGTCTCCCTTTGCGGCCGCCTGGATCTTGGCGTTGGGCGCCAGCGGCTGTCCCATGCTCTGGCCGGCCGTGGGCTGCGCGGCGGCCCTTGGCATGCGGTTCATATGGCATATTCCGCTGGATATCTGGCAATACGCAGGCTGCGGGGCGCTGATTGCAACCAGCCGCTTATGGAAGGGACGGGGCGAGTTGCTGCTGTCCTTTTTGGCCGTGCTGGCGCTGCTTCCGCGTTTTTTCGCCACCCTGGCCGACGGCGTGCCTGGCGAACTGCTGCTGGGCGGCGCCGGGCTGTTCATGGGCGCGGTGGCTGCTCCGGCTTTTCGGCAAAGCATGCGGGTACTATTAAGCAGCCGTCATACTCTTTCCCTGGATGACAAACTTTGCTGCCTGCTGCTTTTTATGGTATTGCTGACGGGCACGGGCTATCTGGAGTTTTTTGGTATCAATTTGGGTCAGGTGCTGGCAGTGGCCATGGTATTGTGCATGTCGTTTGTGGCCGGAAGCGCCGCTTCGGTATGCGCCGGTCTGTTGGCGGGATCGGCCCTCGCCTTTGGCGGGCAAAATGCCATGGTCATGGCGCAACTGTCGCTGGGTGGGCTGTTGTCAGGGCTGGTACAGGGAAGGGGAAAGCGCAGGGAGGTGTGCGGACTGTTCGTGCTGGCCGGCCTGCTGGCGATCTTCCTGATACGCGCAGACACTCCGGTGCTTAAGACAGGGGCGACGGTAGCGGGCTGTCTTCTGTTCCTCACCATTGGGGAGGGATTGCTGTTTCGGATCAAGGCGCTTCTGGTGGCGGCGCAGCCTGTGCGCTCGGGAATGGAAAACGCCTTTGCCTCCGAGCAGATGCGCCGCTGGGAAAGCGCCATGGACAGGATGGCGCAGGCGCTGCCGGTGGCGGGCATGCAGGAGGAAACGCCGGAAACAGAACAGCTCACGGCACTTTTTTGCAAAAACTGCGCGGAGACAAACACCTGCTGGGGTGAACGCTTCATACAGACCAAGGCCATGCTCCAGGCCGTTATGGAACAGGCAGATATGGGGGAGGAGGCGCTGGAGAAAGCGGTGGCCACGCTTCGGGGCTGCGGCTGCATCCGGCTGCATAGCCTGAAGGAAGCGGCTGAGCAGGTGCTCAAGGAAAAGCGTTCAAGAAAGGCGCAGGAGGCCAGGGCACGGTATGAGCGGGACATGATCCGAACCCATCTGACGGCCATGGCCCAGGCGGTCAGGCATATGGCGGAGACGGTCACCGGCGAAACGGTAGGCGACGCAAAGGCGGCGTTTGATATCTCAAGAGTCATCCGGGAAACAGGCTTTCCCGGCAAATTGATCTATGCCAGGCAGGTAAACGGGCATCTGCAGGTGGGAATTGAGGGCGAGGCGCTGTCCATTGTCCGGTGGCAGCCCGAAAAGCTGATCCGGGCGTTGAAGGAAAAGGAACAAATTCCCATGCGGGAGGTGGCCTGCGAGCGGGGAAGGCTTCTTCTGGAGGAGGTCCCGCCCTATGATCTGCGCGTGGGCAGCGCCACCATTTGCGCCTGTGAGCCGGAGGGCGGGGAACAGCCCGTAAGCGGCGACGCGACGATTGAGAAAATTTTTCCCGGCGGGCTTTGCCTGTTTGGCCTGTCCGACGGCATGGGTCATGGGGAGCACGCCCGGCGGGAAAGTCAAAAGACGCTGGAGCTTCTGGCGCTGTGCCTGGAGGCGGGGTATACCAGGGAGCAGGCCATCACGGCTGTGAACGGGATGATGCTATCCGCCACCGGGGGCGACAGGTTTGCCACGGTGGACATCTGCCTGATGGACCTGTGGACAGGGGAAACGCAAATGGAGAAGCTGGGGGCCTGCACATCCTACCTTTTACGGGGCGACCACGTGAAGGCCATCGCTGGCGCCGCGCTGCCGCTGGGCATATTGGAACAAGTCATGCCGATCCACCAGCGCATGCGGCTGCATGACGGGGACATTTTGGTGTTGGTCAGCGACGGCGTGCAGGACGTGTATCCCGACGGCGCGTCGCTGGAGCGGGCCATCCTGCGCAATGCGTACAACGATCCCCAGCGCATGGCGGATGCGCTTTTGCGCAGCGCGATGCTGGCTGCGGCCGGCGTGCCCAGGGATGACATGACGGTGCTGGTGGTGGCTGTTCTCGGCGCAAAAGCCATGGACGGCGGGGCCGAAGCTGTACAAACCATTGCGGCTGCCGTATAATGAAATTGAAAAGTGGCGGGAAGGAAGCGCAAAAAATGTCGCAGCGCACAGTACGAAATTTTTCCGATGCAAACGCGAAGCCTTTCCTTTTGGAAGGCGGCGATCACGGCGTGCTGCTGCTCCATGGCTTTACGGGGAGTGCGGCCCACATGCGCCTGATCGGCGAGGAGCTTCACCGCAAGGGGTTCACCGTTCTTGGCATTCAATTGCCGGGTCATGGCACGCGCATGGAGGATATGCAAAATGTGCGCTGGCAGGATTGGCTTCAGGCCGCCAAGGAGGGCTATCTGACACTGAAGGAACGTTGTAACACAGTCAGCGTGGCGGGCCTTTCCATGGGAGGCGTACTGACGTTGCTGCTGGCACAGCAGATGCGTGTAAGCGCCGCCGTCGTCCTGTCCACCCCCATGGCGCTGAAGAGCAGGCTGGCATCCATGGCCCGGCTGGCGGCACCCTTTACGCCCGTAACCTACTGGAAGGGCGGTGGACTGCGAGAAAAGCTTTTGGACCAGCGATACGACTATGGCTATCCCGGCTTTCCCACAAAAAGGGTGGGGGACCTTTTGCATTTGATCCGTCTGGCGCGGCGGAACCTTTTTGCCGTTACCTGCCCCATGCTGGTCGTTCAATCCCGGGCGGACAACACCATCGATCCAGACAGTGCGGATATCATCCTTCGCGGCATCCGCAGCGAGAAAAAGGCGGTGCTGTGGCTGGACGATATGCCTCATGTGGTAACAATTTCGCAGGAATACAAGCATGTTGCGGAAGCCATGGGGGAATTTTTGAAATCAGCTCAGGCCGCACAGCCGCCGGAGACAGAAAAGTTTGTAAAGACGGTTGACAAAGGGGCGGAATTATAGTATTATTACCCTTGCCGCTGCTAGCGGAACGTCGCGGGGTAGAGCAGTTTGGTAGCTCGTCGGGCTCATAACCCGGAGGTCGGGGGTTCAAGTCCCCCCCCCGCAACCATTTGGCTACGTAGCTCAGCTGGCCAGAGCATTCGGTTCATACCCGAAGTGTCATAGGTTCAAATCCTATCGTAGCCACCAAAGAGAAACCCTTGAAAACGTTGAGTTTTCAGGGGTTAAATTATTATGTGCGGGTAACTATAATTCTAGAGAGTGCAACTATTTACAATTCATTCGAATAAGATGTGGATGGGAACATATGGATGTTTCGTTTTTGTTATATGGGAAATGTAGGAGAGTGAGATTACATGCGCATAGCCAGAGTCCTTGCATGCTTTTTAATATTGGTAATTCCAATGTATTCTGCATCAGCTGCTGCTCCGGGTGAAACAGCGTGGTTTGAGAACTCAGCATCTACCAAATATTTTGATATCTGGACCATTCAATTCACACGGATTGCAAGGGAATATGTAATGATCGATATTCTCATTACAACACCAGAGTTTTTAACAGAGGAGGAAAAGGACGCTATATCGTCTGTCTCCTTTTACTGGCTGACTTCGCCTGATGATCAGAATTCTTTGGAGCGGCTGATTGCAAAGGCCCCTGCTACCTCTACAAATGCATCAGTTGGAAGCGAGATTATGCCTTCAGAGTGTTATGAGATTGAAAGCCAGTGGATGGGCGTGAGTGAGTTGCCGGAAATACTGTATTTGCAGCCATTTTATGAAAAGATAGGCGAATGGGGAGAAGTAATTGTTCTTAATCGTAAGGACGCAGAAACATTTGAATTTGAGGACTTGAAAAACATAAAACCACCTTTAACGGATGGAGAAGGCCGTGCGAATACAGATGGTTAACAAAGGTGAATGCACGGCGCCCAAGGCTATTTCAGTATAGCATATTTGAGAACCATTTCAATCGGATGGCGAATCCTTTGATCGCATCATGGAAGATGGGCTTAGCGATTGCCTTGGCTTTGTGCGCGCCGCCGATCCCTGGAACGCGCTTATGCCCATCGTGCCCAAATGGTGGGCGGAGGAGGGATATGGGGATAACCAAGGCATGCCGGATGCGCAGTAGGCTGAAGAAGAGTGCCTTACTGGTCTACTTCAATGTATCCCCAGCCATACACCGTATCATATCCGGGCTCGCCAAGATCCCGCGCCGCATCGCGGAGCGTTTGCCGTACGCTGTCCGCCGTTTGATCCGGTGATTCGTTCAAATACTCCGCGATGACCGCCGCCACGCGTGCAGCCGCGTAAGAGGAACCCTTTACGCCATCATAATCGGCGCGCGCGCATACGTAGACAGCTTCGCTTGAAAGGTACCAAAGGCTGGATATGGGCTCGCCGCGGTCATTAAGGTCTGCGCCTCCAATGCCGATGACCTCATCCCATGCGGCGGGGTATACGGTGGTTCCCAATCCTGTGGACAGGCTGAGATTCCCAGCGGAGGCAACCAGGATGGCTCCCTTTCCGGCCGCATATTGAACCGCATTATGCAGTGCCTCGGATTCCTGGCTGACTGTCCAGCTCATGCTGACGATGTCCGCGCCGTATCGGTCCACCGCCGCGTACAGCGCGAGAACGGCGGCCTCTCCATCAAAGGACGCTTCCGTGTCGAAACACTTGAGCATGACGAGCCTCGCGTCCGGAGCGCATGAGGCGAGCAAGGAATAGATATCCGTGCCATGTCCGGCCGAATCTGTTATGTCCGCGGAACCGGTCAGGAAGTTCCAGCCTTCCGCTCCCTGAAGATTGCACCCCGAATCCAGGATGCATACCGTTACCTGCTTCTCCGCCGCGCTGGGATACGCGGCGGAGGCAAGCAAAAGCAATGTGAACAGCAAACAAACCGCCGTTTTCATGGGTTCATCAAGTATCGCCATTTTCATCGGCGGGTGGTTCCTCGCCCGTAGGCGGCGGTGTCGCGTCTGCAGGCGGTTCTAATGTGGGCTTCGGTGTTTCTTCGGCAGGTGGTTCTAACGTGGGCTGCGG
>JAEYOV010000031.1 GCA_023411395.1 Bacillota bacterium | reverse complement strand
TTTTTAAAAACCCCCCCCCCCCCCGCAAAACCTCACCGAAACAGTATCAGCGCCTGGCCGGGCGCGGTGCGCTTGAGGACCCGGTATCCCGCATGGGCGGCGGTGGCGGTGCCGCTGACATCAGCGCGGCAATAGCCGCCGGGGGTCAGGGAGCCGTCGTCCCTGACCAGCACGGCGCCCAGCAAGCCAACGCGCACCCACTCGGGGCGGCTTTCGCGGGGCACATACGTCTTAACGGGGTCAAAGGCCGGGTTCAAAACGGGGCGGGATTCCGTGTGCTGGGGAACGAGGATATTGCCGTCCCTGTCCCGCTCCTCGGGCACGGCCGCGTCTTCGTACACAACGCCGCCCCACTCGTCGGTCTTGTATTTGCTTTTCCAGCGCAGCTCTCCCGCGCCGGCCACAAAGCCGGCCGTGCGGCTCACAACGCCCAGGATATATTCGTCGGAGGCGTTTGCGATGCGTATTTTGTCGCTGGCGCCGGCAAAGGTCACGAAATAGCCCGGTTCAATGGGCTGGCCGGTGACCGACTCAAACAGCTCGGCATAGTCCGCGCCGCCGCCAAACCAGGAACCATCAATATAGGCGTTGCCGTCTCCCAGGATCTTGGCCGCCAGGCCGGGGGCCTGCCCGCTTGTACCGTTGGCCAGGAACCAGGAATAGGGTGCGTCCGCCGCGCCAAACCTGCCCATGATGTGGGCGCCGGCCTGGTTGTTTGCGGAGGTGGACAAGCCCTCCGCGAAGGAGGCTGCGCCGGACGCCTGCGTATTTGCGCCCACGGCCATGGCGTTTTCGCCCATCACATAACCGCTTGCGGTGTTTATGCCGCGCACCGCGCCCGTGTTGTTGCCGTTTACAAGGCTTGGCACGCCGCTGACGGACGCCGCGGGCGCCTTAACGCCTGGGCCGGGGTCCGCGCGGGGGTCGGGGCTGTCTTTTATGCATTGCTCACAGGATTCACCGCACAGCTCCTCATAGGGAATCGCCTGGCTGGGCGCGTAGTTCGCCGGGTAGGGCTGATAGTAGGGCTGGTAAACCGGCTGCCGGTAAACAGGCTGCTGGCTGGGGGCCTGACGGTTGGGATATCTATTTGAAACGTTCATACGGATTCCTCCAGGCGTAAAATGGGTTCCGCTTGCAGGATATGTTTTCATTTGAGGGTGGTGTAAGCGGCGGGATACAGTTGTAAAAACATGCCGTTCCGGCCCATTTTACCCGTCTGGATCGTTCTTCCAGTTGACGGCCATGATGCCTGCATGTATAATATTGGAAGAAATGGCTGACGGGCGCAGTCCTGGAAATCCGGAAACAAAAAAAGCCCCGGTTCGGGCGAAAGAACCACACCATGCAAGGCACAGGTGGAAAGGACGCCAATGAAACGCTCTGTTATTCTGCTTTTGATCCTTGGCCTTTTGGTTTTCGCGCTGCCCCTTTGCGCCCTTATGGAGGGCGACCCTGCCAATGTGCTGGCGGTAGGGGAGACGCGTGAGCTGACCGGCGTTTCAAAGCCGTATTATGATTTGTCCACAAAAAACCTGACGCCGGGCATCCTCACGCTGAACTACCGCACCGTCACCGGCACAAGCCCCGGCATGGGATCCGTCCGCTGTACGTGGACAAGGAAGGATCATCCTACCATTACGGAGGATATTCAGGTAAAGGTCTATGCCGCCCCCGCAAGCGTTGCGCTGAGCGAAAGCAGCCTGAAGCTGGGGGTGGAGGATGTACACACGCTCACCGCCATCCTTCCTGCCGGTTCCGGCGGCGCGGTCACCTTTTCTTCCGATCATCCAAGCTTAAGGTTCCGGCAGGATGAACGGACGGCGCAAGTGTACGCAAATGAACCCTGTGTTGGAAAAATAACAGTCACCACCTATAACGGGCGTTCCGCAAGCTGCCGGGTGGAGGTGGTGCCCGGCCCCACGGGCATGACCCTTTCCCCCCAAACGATGAAATTGTTTGTGGGGCAAACCCATGCTTTATCCGCCACAGCCGTTGGCGGGTATACCAGCAACGGCGTAAGGTTCCAGAGCCATCAACCCGGCATATGCACCGTATCCCAGGCTGGCGTGGTAACCGCGGTGGCCGCGGGATACACCCATATACAGGCTTCCCTCAGCAATGGCCATACCGAACTATGCGCGGTTACCGTTTATGATGAGCCCGACAGCATTCATTTCTCGGGCATCCCCACCCGCATGGGCGTAGGGGAATCGATCGAGTTCACGATCAAGGATTCCGGCGGAAGGCTTCTTTCCCTGGATATTTCGGTCAGCAATCCCAGCGTTTTGGGCTGCATCAATGGCAGTATCCTGGCGGCGGTCAAGGAAGGCACATGCAAGGTTACAGCCTCCTCGGCCCTAAAATCGGCCTCCTTTGATGTCACCGTTCTTTCGGCCCCCACGGGCATTGCCCTTTCCCCTGCCGGTGTTACCTTAAAGGAGCTGGAGACGGCGGCGCTGACCCCCACCCTTCCGGAAGGGTCGGCCAGCCGTATCCTGTATGATTCCGACAATCAGGAAGTCGCTTCCGTGTCTGGAAGCGGAGTCATCAAAGCGCTCACACCCGGCAGCGCCGTAATCACCGCACGCACCTTTAACAGCAAATCCGCGTCTTGCCAGGTAACTGTCGTCCCTTCCGATATCACGTATACGCTTTCCCCCAAAAGCGCGCAGTTGGGCATTGGCAAAACGCTGCAGCTTCGTTTGACCGATCCGAATGGAAAAGCCGTTTCCGCCACGTACAAAAGCAGCCGGAGCGAACACGCCTCGGTCGACCAAAATGGCCTGGTCACCGGCAAAACGCTGGGGCAAACCAGCATCACCGCCACGGTGGCGGACGGAAGAAAGTATACGGCGGCCATCGAAGTGCTCGCCATACCGGACTACATTACCGTTTCCCCCACGGAGATGTATTTGCTTGTGGGCCAGGGCGATTACTTTACCGTAGACAGCGATGTGGGCATCTACTTTAACTCCACCTTCAAAAGCAGCAATACAAAAGTCGCCCGCGTCGGAACAAACCGTTACGTGGAAGCCGTGGGCGAAGGCATGGCGATTGTGACCGTTACCTCCTTCAACGGCAAAACGGCGGAGATGCTTGTCACCGTGTTTCCCAAAGAAGGCCCGCTGATCCCCGGCGCGGGGTTCATCGCGCTGCTGGGCGTGGGGCAGACCGTGAACATGGATGTGCGGGACATGTACGGCAATGCCGTCGCCTGCACCTATGCTTCCAGCGATCCCAAGTCGTGCAGCGTCAGCTCCAAGGGAGTGCTTACCGGCCTGAAGGCCAACACGGCGGTCATTATAACAGCCACGGCAAAGGATGGCCGGATATGCGAAACGGCTGTGGGCGTATATCCCGCGCCCACCTATCTGCGTTTGAACAAGGATGCGGTAAACCTGCCTGTCAAAGGCACGTATCAATTGATCCCGGAAGTGCAGCCCGACAGCCTGCCCCTTGACATTGCGTTCACCACCAGCAACGGGAAGGTAGCCACCGTGTCGGCGGACGGCAAAATCACCGCCAAGGGCGCGGGCACGTGCACCATCACCGCCAAAACATACAACGGCAAGACAGATACGGTGAAAGTTACGGTGGGCTCCGCGCCCACCTCCGTTTCCCTGTCGCCCGCCAAACTGACCCTGGGGCTGAACGAAAGCCGGAAGCTGAAAGTGACCCTGTCCACGGGCGCGATTTCGGACTATTCCTTCCAGTGCGATGACCCAAGCATCCTTTCCGTCAGCGAAAACGGCACCGTGAAGGGGATCAAAACGGGCAGCGCGACGCTGACCGTGAAAACCTACAACGGCAAGACCGCCGACTGCCTCGTCACCGTGGTGAACGCCCCCGGCAGCATCACGCTTACAAGCCCCGCAAAGTCCATCGGCGTCAAGCAGACGGTGCAGCTCAAGGCCTCCCTCCCGGATGGGACCGCCGGCGCCATCAAGTATACCTCCGGCAATACGAAGGTCGCCACCGTCGATTCTTCCGGCAAGGTGACGGGCATCAAAACGGGCAGCGTGACCATTACCGCCACTACCTACAACGGCAAAAAGGCCACGGTCACCCTGCAGGTGAAAAAAGCGCCCAGCAGCATCAAGCTGAACACAAAAAGCGCGAAGCTTGGCGTGGGCGATACGGTAAAGCTTTCCGCCACCCTCAAAAGCGGCTCCGCCGGGACGTATACCTACAAAAGCGGCAATGCCAAGGTGGCCACCGTGGACAAAAGCGGCCTGGTCACGGCCACAGGCACAGGCAAGGCCACCATCACCGTGACCACCTACAACGGCAAAAAGGCAACCTGCACCGTGACCGTGTACAAGCAGCCCGGCTCCGTCTCCGTCAAGAGCGCGTATACCCTGAAAAAAGGCCGCACCTATACCCTGAAGGTTGCCTTCCCCAAAAACACCTACAGCCGCGTGACCTTCTCCTCCAGCAATGAAAAGGTGGCGGCTGTCGATTCCGCCGGCAAGATACGCGGCGTTGGCCGGGGCACCGCCACCATCACCGTGACATGCGCAAACGGCAAAACCTCAAAGTGCGTGGTAACGGTGAAGTAGACAAAAACGGGACAGATTGCGGGGAGGGGAATTTTTGCAATTCCCCTCCCCTGCTCTGTCCCAGAAGCTTTGAAACTGTGCGAAAGACCCGGCCGGCCAAGGGCGCGGTATCTCCCCGCTTCCCAAACCAGATTCCCATCGTCCGCCGGGAACGGTTAAAACCGCGATACCACGGCGGCTAAGTTCTCCTTCGTATACGCCAGCCAGAGGGGGCGCTGCCTGTCCGCAAAGCCGTTTGTGAAGGCTTCGTATTCACTTTGAGATGCTTCCTTCTCCCCGATAAAATACTGCACGCCGCCATTGTCGGCGCTCTGCATCCGGCAGGTTTCGGTGAGCGTGTACCCGTTTTCATGAAAGCGGATTTGATACCAGCCGTTGTCTGAAACACCGCTGGAGCCGTAGATGTCGCCGTTTAGCGTAATATCAATCATGGCGCGGGCCACAAACGGGAAGCCGTACACGGTGCCGTTTTCATAGCGCAAAAGCTCAAAGCCGAAATCATCCGACAGCTTCAGTATAATTTCCGGGTATCCGTCCGCGTCAAGGTCGGTGAGGCAAAACGCTGTGAACTCCTTGGGCGTTTCAAATTCATAGCCGTACCACTGCGTGATCTCGTTGGACAGGGTGGCTTCGGTATAAACCGCGTCGTAGGTGTTGCATTGGATGTAGGGGTGCTTGCCCAGCAGCACATCCTCATACCGCCGCATCATGTCCTTCAGGGGGATGGGGGTCTGCGTAGCGGCCGGGGCGGGGGCGGATTCGGCCAGGGCGGCAGGGAGGATAGTGCCAAGGGATAGCATTGCCGTGACGCAAAGGGCAAGAAGAATGGATGGCTTTCTCATGGGGGCCTCCTTCAACGATGTGCGTTTTTCCTGTATCATCCAAAATGTAACGATGGAGGGAAGGAAGTTTGTTCCATGGGATGTAATTTTTTGATTAAGGGGTGAAAAGGTATGGTGTTTGGGGCGGGTGAGTAATCGCGAGCCAACGCATCGATTGAGCCAGTTGGAACAGGGGTCAGGCGATTCTGTCCTTAAATTGGCGTTATCCTTTGGGCTTCGCAGAATAATCAATAGTTAGCTGTGTAATCCTTTCTTCGAGCCAACACGCATTACTATATTTGTGATAATATTATAGATAATGCCACGAAAAGTCTTTTCAGCATTTAATATAATGAAGGACATGATATCACTTTTATCTATCCGCTAATTAAAATAAGTGCTAAAATACATGTATGCAAGTATACATCACGAGAAATGAGGAATTGCATGGAAAACGACAGAGTTAAATTCTATTCTGCAACAGATTTGAGTTGTAGGAACAACCTGATGATTGCTGAACAGGTCATTCAACGCTTCGATGGTACAAAAGTATATGACGATGTAAACGAAATAATAGAGCTTTATAATATAAAATGCTTCTTCGATCATGGGTTAATGAAAAGCTGGGCGGCAGAAAAGGAAGACGAGTATATCAATATTGTTAGACGTTTTGATAGCCAAATAGGAAAATACTTCTCAAGAATCTCAGATATGAATTTCCTTTCTGTTTTCGAGGCAGTCGATATAACATATACTGAAAATTTTTGGTACCTATTAGATAGCCATAAGTCTTATAAACACATCAGTCCTTTAGTATTTAAAACGTCTTTCTCATCAGGCAATTTTGTGCTATATGAGGTTTTATGGCAAAAACAACTCGTTCAACATTACGGCAATGCGCTAAAAGAACTATTCTTGTCGGATTGTGTTAACGCAGAATTATTGCTTGCTAAATATGTTGTTCAACAAGACCGTGGCACAATGACTTTGTATTTTCCATCTGAAATAACAAAAACAGAGATGGAGGATATTGTTATTCGTTATATTGAATCTGACAATCCTAACCCCAATTATTTGAATCTGATTTTCCACGGTTCAAAGGAATTTTCGTTTCTTAACACAACGAAGCTGGCAGCTAAAAGAAAATACATAAACACCGTTGAAAGGCATTCTGATTCTGGTGGTCGTTTTGAATATAGTATTGAAGTGACATTTTCTGACGATCAATTAGAAGAAAAAAGAATCGAATACCAGAATAATAGGCTAATAGCAACGTACAGTACAAAATGGATCAAGGAAAATCGTGATTCACCTACACTTCTTAACAACTTCATTTATTTGTTCGACTTCACGGATTTACAATATCGATCTCAGCTAGTACATCAAGTACATATGCTAACATTCACAGAACGATTTTTAAACATCAAAGGGCGTAATCAGTACTTTACATGTATAAAGTTTAACCAATTACAAAGCTTGTCCAGATTACAAATGATTGCTTATCGTCGATGTCTCCAAGAAAATCATATTCGCCTTGAGGATGTTTTCACTTGGTTTTTTATGGATTATCTGAAAAATGAATTTGATGTTGAAGGCTTTCTTGTATCAATGCCATCTGGTGAAGCTAGCTTTCTTGAGAAATGCAGGTCGACCGCATCAGAAATAGAATCTATTTTGAAGCAATTCAAGTTATTCTGCGAATATAAGACCATAGATCATGATTTGATGCAAATTTCTTCTGACCCTCTGCTTTTCAAGGATGTACCAAGCTTGCTCAACAGAAAATACATATATGGTAAAGGAGATATATACAAGTCAGCTGTTCAGTATTTTTTCTCGGACCAGACCATGCTATCCTATATCCCACGATTGAATAAAACCTATCATTGTTTCTATGATTTACTTTGCCATGAGGAGGTATATTTAGACGACTATCATCGTTTCAAATTTGACGTTACTTGGCTTCAGGAAAATGGTTTCTTGCAAATAGAAAACGGAAGAAAAATAAAGATGCATGCTGGCCGAGTTATGACTTTAAAGCAACTATATGAACATGGTACTTTGCGCACCACTTATCTTTACAAATTAAGAGAATCAGTCAAGTGGATGGAAAAGCACGACATGATCGAATACGGAAGTACATTGTTTTCAAAACCAGAGCAGGATTATCTCAATTATTTAATGAATCGCTCTGAATTCATCAATGGTTTAGAGCTACGTAATAGATATTTACATGGTACTCAGTCCCATAATGAAAATGAGCACGAACTTAATTATAGTATTTTTCTTTCTGTGCTTGCGCTAATAATTATTAAGATTAATGAAGAATTTTGCCTAAGTGAAGAATGGATTAAGAAAGACGAATAGCTCCTAAAAGAATAATTAGGCACTACCCTATGCTTTTGAAATCATACTCAATAATTGCCTAACCCCCAGTTCATCTGGCTCAATCGGCTTCGGTTACGGAGCCACAGCGTGGGAGGAATTCCGGAACCCTCCAGGGGAAGGCTTTATGCCTAAAAAGCAAAGCACATCAAAATGCCGCAGCTTTCTTCAACCAACCCCCGGCCGTGTCATCCTGAACGAAGTGAAGGATCTTGGTTTACCATGGTGCGGCAAGATCCTTCGTCACTGCGTTCCTCAGGATGACAGCGCGCGGAGCGTGTTTTAATCTACTATGCTTATAACCATCGGTACATTTCTATTTTTGAGTAGTAATAAACAAGGCCGCAACAAATCGTCGCAGCCTTGCTTTATGAAAAAATCTTACTGCTATCCCCAATATGGGGATTCCAAAGGGGTTATATCCCTTTGGCGGGGTGCAGGGGCAGCGCCCCTGCCGCCGCCTTCAGCACATCCACCATATCCGTCTTCTCCCACGGCAAATCCACATCCGTCCTGCCGAAGTGCCCATAGGCGGCGGTGGCGCGATAGATGGGCCTGCGCAAATCCAGCCGCTTTATGATAGCGTTGGGCCTGAAGTCGAAGACCTGTTCAATGAGCTTTGCCAAATCCTCATCGGGCATGATGCCGGTGCCCATGGTATCCACAAACAGGCTCACGGGGTGCGCCACGCCAATGGCGTAGGCGACCTGGATTTCGCACTTTTTTGCGAGCCCGGCGGCCACTACGTTCTTGGCGGCGTGGCGGCAGGCGTAGGCGGCGGAGCGGTCGACCTTGGTGGGGTCCTTGCCGCTGAAAGCGCCGCCGCCGTGGCGGGTGTAGCCGCCGTAGGTATCCACCACGATCTTGCGGCCGGTAAGCCCGCTGTCGCCGGCGGGGCCGCCCAGCACGAACCGGCCGGTGGGGTTCACGAAGATTTTCGTGTTCTTGTCCAACAAGTTCGGGGGGATAACCGCCTGAATGATCTTTTCCACAATTTCGTGCCGGATCGTATCCAGGGAAACATCCTGGCTGTGCTGGGTGGAGATGACCACCGCGTCCACATGCACGGGCGCGCCATCCTCATAGGCCACGGTCACCTGCGATTTGCCGTCGGGGCGCATCCAGGGAAGCGTGCCGTTCTTGCGCAGCTCCGCCATCTTGCGGGTGAGCCTATGAGAAAGCGCGATGGGCATGGGCATCATCTCCGGCGTTTCGTCGCAGGCAAAGCCGAACATCATGCCCTGGTCGCCGGCGCCGGTGTCGTGCTCGCTTGCGCCGTCCCTGGTTTCCAGGGCGTTGTCCACACCCATGGCGATGTCGGGCGACTGCTCGTGCACGGCGGTCAGCACAGCGCAGCTATACCCGTCAAAGCACAGGTCGGAGCTTAGGTAGCCAATGTCCAGGATGACTTTTCTTGCGATGTCGTCGATGGACACGTAGGTATTGGTTGTGATTTCGCCCATCACCATCACCATGCCGGTGGTGGCGCAGGTTTCGCAGGCGACCCGGGCCATGGGGTCTTTTTCCAGAATCGCGTCCAGCACCGCGTCGGATATCTGGTCGCACATTTTGTCGGGATGGCCCTCGGTGACGGATTCGGATGTGAACAATTGACGCATGATTTTTGACTCCTTCCGCAAAAAAACGAAAACGCCTGCTCGGCACAAGCAGGCGGTTTGGATCGTATCGATCTTCCTTATCTGCCAACGCTGCCTAACGGCGTGCCGCGCTGCGGGATTTGGCACCAAGCAAAAAGCCGGTTGCCGGGTTTCATCGGGCCCGTCCCTCCGCCACTCTGGATAAGGTGTTCAATTTTGCAGGGGTATAGTACCATGGAAGGACAAGGATGTCAAGGGGTGGATTTACGGGGAGGTATGCGGGAAGGGGCCTTTTTGAAAAAATGCCCCTTCCCGGACCCATCCCCGAAAAACTTCATATGGGAATATATATTTGCGTTCTTCTGTGTTACAATATGGAAAAAGATGCATCATTGCGAAAGAGGTGCGCCATGGATCAAAAGATTGCATTTCAGCTTGCAAACACGGCCTGCCCCTCTATCGCCTACCGTATACGCAAGGAGATTTTCCACGAGGACACCGCCTCCCCCGAGATGAAGGCGCTGCAAGGAAAAATTCTTGCGGAAAAGGAGGTTGTGCGCATCCTTGCCCTGCAAAAGGAGGATGGCTGGCTGGGCGGGTACTTTCACGGCACCAACGAACCGGAAAGCGCCATCCGGTACCTGATGGAAAAGGGCGTGGAGCCCAGCCATCCCGCTGTGCAGGCCGCGCTGCGTGCCATCACCGCCCGGGGGGAGGAATTTGACAGGGGCTGCATGGAACGGGTGGGCAAGCCCCTGGACGAGTGGCATCTGGGCGGCTCGAAGCTGATGCGCGCCTGGGTGTTTGCCTGCGCCGGGGAGGAAAACCATGATTTTGTTCGGGAGAGGATAGACGAGGCGCTGGATGTGTTCCGGTTCGCGGCCGGCGTTCGGCGCATGGAGGACGTGTATGAAACGTACAAGGGCATAAACGTCTTTCGGCCCTTTGTTCAGTGGCCCTGCGTGTACCATCTTAGGCTGCTGGCCCACACGAAAATGTGGCGCACGCAGGAAAACACCGCTATGCTGGCCCGGGCCGTAACCCGGCTGGCGGAGCTGTCGCCCATACCGCCAATCAAGCTTTTGCACAAGCATCAGGTAATTTCCCCGGCCTCCGTTTACATGAACAATTTTAATGACGACATGGCCGCTCTTGACGGCAGGGAATGGATGCTGTGGTTTCACCGCACGGAAATGGTGGCGAGGCTTAAAGTTATCCCGCTGGTGGAGGCCATGGGCAGGCAGCTTACGCAGGTGCGCCAAATGCTGCATGACAGCGGCGGCATGTTCACAAAAAAACTGCGCCACTACTACTTTACAAAGTGGACGCAGTATACGGGCCTTTCTTTGGAGGCGGACTGGCTATCGGCGCAAAATCGGGTGAACGACCTGACCTTCCGGTGGCTTTTGATTGAGGCATATTCAAACAGTCCGTACGCTACGGCCTCCTGATCATGCCGGCCAGCACCCCGCCCATCATGATCCCGCCCAGGCCGCCCAATGCCAGCCCCAGGCGGTAGGTGACCGTAAAGGCCTGCAGGCCCCGCAATAAGTATTGCGGATGGCTGAGGCTGAAGCGCAGGCCGCCGATGTTGACAAAGGTTTCCGCCACCCAGCTGTAAAGCCCCGGCGAGTAGGAGGTGTGGACGGCCGCGTAGCCGTAGCCGCCCGCCAGCAGGGTCACGATGCCAAGGAATGTCATCAGTCTGCCCAGTGCCCGCATGAGGGACCTCCTTTTTGTGTATCAATGCATGGAACAGTATACCATGGCGGGAGCCGGTGTCAAGAAGGGAGTCGGGATAGGGATGAAAGGGGGGGGGGGGGGGGGGGGGGTTTGTGTTGTAGATAGAGGAGACAC
>JAEYOV010000054.1 GCA_023411395.1 Bacillota bacterium | reverse complement strand
CAAATATGACGGGAACGGGGATCTGATCGCATATAGCGCGGAAGAGACCGGTGTGCCCGACGAGTACGAGCAGAGCGAAGGACAGGAAGGCGAGATCGTCAACACGCTGCTGACGGAGATCACCGGGACGAAGGTCTGGGTAGACGGCGGCAACGAGAATCGACCCACCGGGAACGTGCTGGCGCTGTATGCGAACGGCTTTGCGGCGGATCCGCAGCCGACGCCCAGCGTAGTAAACAACGGAAACGTCGACACCTATACCTGGAGCGGTCTGCTCGCCTATGACACCCAGGGCATAGAGATCGACTACAGCGTGGTGGAAGAGGACGAGGACGTACCGGCCGGCTACAAAAGAAGCGTGGCTGAGGACGGAACCGTAACCAACACCCTGCTGACGGAGATCAGCGGGACAAAGATCTGGAACGACGGCGGGAACGAGAATCGTCCCACCGGGAATGTGCTGACGCTGTATGCGAACGGCTTCGCGGCGGATCCGCAGCCGACACCCAGCGTAGTAAACAACGGAAACGTCGACACCTATACCTGGAGCGGCCTGCTCGCCTATGACACCCAGGGCACAAAGATCGACTACAGCGTGGTGGAAGAGGACGAGGACGTACCGGCCGGCTACGTGCGGAGCATTGTGGAAGGCCAGATTGTCAACACATTGGTAAGGACCTTTGTCGTCACAAAGGCCTGGGACGATGCGGACAATGATAACCGGCCGGCCAGCATCACTGTACAATTGTATGCCGGCACGGTGCCTTACGGAAACCCCGTACAGCTCAGTGGGGGCGATACTCCGGCATGGACCTATACCTGGGAAGACCTGCCTGTATACGATGGGAGAGAAGAGATCGTCTATAGCGTTGTCGAGACGGCCACACCTGCCGGATACCGTACGTACATTGACAGCGGCGAGATTCTGAATACCCTGAACACCCCCATCGTGGAACTCTCCAAGACTGTCGACAAGACCCGGGTGCTGGGCGGCGAGCAGTTCGCCTATACCATTACCCTGACCAACAGTATGCTGCGTGAAGTATCAGTTGCGGCAGTATACGACAGCTTGGCTGCCAGCCAGAACTTCGTAGACTTTACGGATCATGGTACGGGTGCTGCAATTTACAACAGCTTCACCAGAATCATTACCTGGGAAGGTTCGATCCCCGCGGCCACTTATGTGGAAGGTGCATTCGTACCCGGAACGGCATCCTTCACCTTTACGGTGACGGCTGATGAACTGACGGCACTGGAAGAGGGCTACCGTCTGCTGTTGAACAGCGCCACAGGCGAATTCGAAGACCCATACTGGCCGGAGTTCCCGGAGAATGGCCAGGAAGAGCCGCCCACCTACCCGCTCACCAGCAATACGGTAGAAGTGGAAGTCTTAGGGCCGGTCATGAGTATCAGTAAGCAGACCAGTAAGACAGAAGCCCATCCCGGCGAGACGATGACCTATACCCTGACTGCCCAGAGCCGGTCGCTGCTCCCCTTCGATGTAACCATCAGCGACTTGCTGCCCGATGGCGTTACATTTGAAGAGTTTATCACAACGGGGTATGGCGAAAACCAGGATGCGGCGAACTTGAAGCTTCTGACCTGGAACTTCAAAATGCCTGCCGCCACCTTCAACCCGGAGACTATGGAAGTCACGGCACCTGCCGAGGTCACACTCTCCTTCGTTGTCAGCGTAGATGCCATCAGCGTGGATGAGGATGTGGTCACCATCGAAAACAGCGCGGTACTCACGCCCAAGAAGGATGAAGAAACGCCTTATGATCCCATCCCCTCCAACGAGGTGGAAACGGATGTGACCGTGGAAGTAACGGTGCACAAGGCTGCCAGCGTTGTAGACATGTTTGTTGGCGATCCCACGCGGGACCGTCGCTGGATCTACATATTCACGCTGACGAACACGAATACGGCGCCCATGCAAGTGAACCTGGTGGATGAATTTGACTCCCATATCAGCTTCTACAACTGGGTCGAAAATATCTCCACCGATCCCAGCGTATTCCCCCACATCGTATCCCAGGCCGCGTATGAAGATCCGGATACGGGCATCCACTCCATCAACTCAACGCTGGTGCTGGCGCCTGCCACGGTGGATAGCCAAGGCAACGTCATACCTAGCGAGGTACAGTACTTAGTCATCGTCGAAGGCAATTATATCGAGCTTGAGGGTGACGCGAGCGTTGAGATTCCGGTGCCCAACATCGGCAGATACGCGGTATCCACCAACATCACCGATCCCATTAACCCCCAGACGGCTGAGCGCCAGAACACCAATACGGCGACGGTCATTGTGTGGGCCATCAACAGCGTATTGCCGGTCACCGGTGAATGGATCATGCTCATGGTACCCTTCGGCGGACTGATGACGCTGGCCGGTGTCCTGCTCCTGATCATGAACCGCAGAAGGCAGCACGCGAAATAACCCTCATACACAACTGTATCGGGGCAGCCCTCGTATGAGGACTGCCCCTTTCCCGTCTCTTGTTACAAGACTGTAACAAACTCTTGAAGGATGAGAAACCCATTTCCAAGCACAGACAGCTATGGTATAATCAGTGGGTATCCTTCCGGAATATACAACCGACGCCCAGTGTGATGGGAGGCATCACCAATGAATGCAAAAATGAAAAAGAGGCCTGGAAAGCGGAACTGGATGGCAGTGGCGGCGGTGGTTCTTATCGCAGCAGGTGTTCTTGCTTTCGCTGTTCCGCTCGTTTGGCAAAAAATCAACTATAGCATAGCCGCCCAAAAAGCGGCTGAGGCCCAGGCGCAAATGGTGATCCCCAATTCCGGGGATTACAAGCCGGTGGATTATTCCACCATGCTGGAAGGCATTACGCCCACCTTTTCCGCTGCCGAAATGGAGGAGGCCGCCAATCCCCCCGGATTGCTCGAGGAACTGGGGATCGTGGGCGATCCGTCCAGCCTGCTGTTTGGCATTGCTTCCGCCAAGGCGGAAAGCGCGGAGCCCGCCTCCATGCGTGAGGCGCTGAACCTGGGCGCGCAAGCGCTGAAAGCCGCCGGCCAGGCACCTTATGACGATGCCGGGGTGAAGGAAGCGCTGGCCGTAGCCCGCAAGCAGGTGGAAAACGCATTTTTCCTGCTGACGCAAATACAGCCCATTACCAATACGGAAACACTGGCCTCACTGTCGAACCAGCGGGTGGTGGACGGCCTGACCCGGGGCGACAAGATCATTACCGCCGCCAGGGAAATGATTTACGGGACACTTACCGATCTGGAGGAACTGCTCAAGCAGGTGGAGGATCAGGCGGCCGCCGTTCTGACGAACGATGCGCGGGCAGCCTTGATCCGGAACCGGCTGCTGGCGCAAATGGATACGCTTTCCTCATACATGGCGATGATGGCCTTGCATTTGCCTGAAGACGATTACAAGTCCGCTATGGCACAGCACCGGGAGTTTGCCGCCCTGGCCGGGCAAAATCAAACGCCGGAGGATGAGGGCGGCTATGCGCCCATTGATGTGGATCCGGATGGCGTGAAGCGGTCCTACCTGCTGGAAATTCCGGATATCAGCCTCAAGGTGGCGGCATACCGTTCCGGTTCCTTCAATAAAATGTACCAGAATATGCGGATCGGCGCGGCCATGTTTCCGCGGGCGCCGGAGCCGAATACCGTAGCCAACATCTGCATCAGTGCCCACAGGACAGGCACCAGGGATTACTTCCGCAACCTGAACAAGCTGTCGGTCGGCGACACAATCTACCTGCATACCTCTCATCTGGGTTCATTCCAGTACGAGGTGGTCAAGGTAGCTATTATTGAAGCGAATGATTGGTCGGTAACAGGCGGCGCAGGTTATCCTGCCCTGACGCTGCTGTCCTGTCAGGCATACGGGGGTATCAGTAATGCCCAGCGTATCATGGTTCGGGCCAAGCTGGTGGGTGTAGCAAATGGGCAGCAGTGATCAAATCCATTTTCATATGCTGCTTTATTAAGAGGGGTTATGGAATGACCAGGCAAATGGGGAAAAGGATTATCTCCCTGTTTTGTGTATGGATAGCGCTGACCATCTGTGGCGCGATGCGCCCTTTATCCGCGTTGGCTGACTCCGTTCAGGCGACGGGCGTTGATTTTCAGTTAAAAACTTCGCTTGACCCTTATGCGCTTGATCAGGCGCCGGACAGGTTTATTAAGAGCACGAAAAATGTTCTGGACAGCCTTGATCTGTCGGGCCATATGGTTCTTAAGAACGGGCAGGCCGACATTACGGGGAATTTGTTCCTGAACGGCCTTTCCGCCATCGATTTTCACCTGACGGGCTGGGAGGAAAGGGTAAGCCTTGCTACCAGCCTGTTTGGAGAAAAGCCTGTGGTTCTCACGATGCCCAACTATATACCGTTTCTGATGAAGATGTACCACTATTTCGACATACCCGTGCAGTACGTCGGCGTATTTACCGACCCGTATTCCTACTTGCATGGCATAAAGCCCATGTTGGAAAAATGGTCGGAATTGGTGGGGGGAACAGGAAGCCGCGCCTATAGTCCGGAGGAATGCATTGAGAAGGCTGTGCAGTTCTCCCAGATGGTCGATGAAAATCCGGCGCTTAACGCATGGCTTAAAGGGCTGCTCCAGCACGCAGGGCTGGATGAGCTGCTGTTCGAATTTATGTATGCGCTGCCCGACTGGACGGCAAGCCTCGTGGAGAAGGGCGGGCTTCAAATCCAGGTATCCGATACGGGCGAAAGCTGGACTTTGGGTGGAGAAACCGTATACACCCTGAAACGGGAGGGGAAAAAGACCGCTTGGCAGGTAGACCTTCCCGAATGGGAGGGGTTCCGGCTCTTTGGACTGTGTGAACTTGAAGAAAGGGAGAGCGGCCTTCAACTCTCCATGGATTGGAAACTTTTTGAGAATGGCAAGCTTTACGCATATCTTTCACTGGCCGGGCAGGACCTGCCGGATGGTAAGCAGATGCGGGGAAATGGAACGATTACCGTGTCCTTGGGCGCAGAGGCGCTGGGCAGTGACCAGTCGCTTACGGTGGGCTTGAGATGGGACCAGCGGCAGGAAAGCGGGAAAACCATGCTGGATGGCCAGGTGACCTGGCTTCATCCGGACACGGGGAGGGCAATCCTTGCCGTAGACGCGAAGGTATCCTGGGGAAGCACGCAGGAGAGCTTTCAGCCAAGGAAAACAAAAGACATACGGGGCATTGATTTTTTCTGCATGAACGACACAACCCTTCAGGAATTTTACGCAAACTCCAAATGGCCGATGATCCGAACGGCTATCCCATTCCTGGTGGAATTGCCCGCCGGCTTCTTGAGCGGCGTGGTGGAATGGATGGATAAAAACGGCATGCTGCTGACACTGATGGATGGGCTGGTGCCCTAAAGCTTCAATGGCAAGAAAAAACGGCCGCCGGCGAAATTTTTTGCCGGCGGCCGTTCTTTACAAGTTATTCTGCCGTATAGGTGACCGGAGTGCTGTAGTCGATCATGCTGATGAAGGTCTTGCCCCTTTGCAGCTTGATTTCATTGCCTTCCTGGTCGAAGAAAACCGTCCGCTGGTTCATGCCGGTGCGCACCCAGTAGCCGGGGATGTACCGGCCGCCGATAAAGATATCCGCGTTGCCGGAACCAATGTTCACCGTCAGGGGACGGTCGGATATGCCATGGTAGAAGGTTACATCGGTGCGCTGGATGATAAGGTTGGAGAAGGATAGCTGTTCCTTTGTGGTCTTGTCGATATACGGCTCGCCATGAACATAGCGCAGATAGACGTTTGCGGTCGGATCATACGTGAAGCTGGAGCAGTAATCCTTTTTGGCAAGGGTGATGGAGATGTTGGATGCAAAATCCCCAAGCTCCGGCAGCTCATCGGTAAACAGGTACGGCCTGGAGGGAGCCTTGAAATCAGCGGGGATCAGCGCCTGCATGGCCTTTACATTGGCGTCCACATTGTGGGGGTTGACAAGGTTCTTGACACGGGTATAGTATTTTTTCCAAGGCTTGCTTCCACTGACCATTCCACTGAAAAGGATTGGTTTTTTGGTGGCGCCGGTTTCCCTTAATTTATCGTCGACATTTGTTCCCGCATAAGGCTGCCCGCCGAAGTAAAGGAAGCCGGCATCCCATTCTTCCCGCAGCTCCACATGGGTAATGCGGGCGGACCGCACCGGGCCGACGCTATTGGGGATTACATCGCTGAACAGGAAGGAAAGACGGGTCTCTCCGCCTTTGTGAAGCGGCGTTTCGTATATGATATCCGCGTCGGCGGCGCCCCAGGGGGCGCGCTTGCCGATGCCGCCGTCGGCATTGTCGATCTGCACCAGCATGGGCATGTAGTTGCCTGTCCAGGAAAGGCCCGTGGTGGGGCTTTGGCCCGGGATCTCCGGATTCACCGGGAAATTGCCATCCTTGCCCTTTCCCTTGACGGAAATCTGCCGGTTTTCCTCATCCTTGATTACGGTTTTTACGGAGCCCGCCAAAGCGGTTTGGAAAAAAGCGGCAAAGCAGACCATTGCCAACAGCAGGCATAGGAACCTTTTCATGAAACAGCCTCCTTGTGTGATAACGCTATGCCTTATGGGCGGCCGCCCATAAGCAACGAAGCATATACCATGCAATTTTTGTAAACCATAAACATGTGAAGTATACCATCCCTGTAAGATGAAAGTCAACAAAACATATGTAAAATGGCATTAAAGCGGTAATTATAAGGTCCTGGCCAGGCGCGCCAAGGCATGCTTTTATGGCTGCAGGAAGGGCGAAAGCCCCTGATATGTCAGCCGGATCATCAACTCAGCCATCTCCCGGGCGGATTGCTTCAGGCCGCTTTGCAGCCATTTCTGCACAATACCGATGCTTCCGTTGACGCCAAATAGATACAGGTACTCCAGCGTGGCCTCATCCACGGCTTTGATGCCTTTCCTTTCTTTCATGCCCTGCCGCTGGACGATCATCATGATCTCTTTCTGAAGCGATATGTCGCCGTTTTCGCCCAGAAGTACCTTGCAAAGCTCCGCGTTTTCCACGATGTATTCAAAAATCCTGTTCATGATTTGAAACGATTCCGGTTCGTATTCCTTGAAGTTGTAGCTGTCCAGGTAGGCATTTATCTCCTGCAGCGTTTCGGCCACCAATTGCCGCAGTAAATCATATTGGTCGGCATAGTGCGCGTAAAATGTGCTTCTGTTGATATCCGCGCCTTCACAGATCTCTTTGATGGAAATCTTCGAAATGGGTTTTTCCTGCAGCAGCTTCACCAGGCTTTGCCTGAGCATCAGTTTTGTGTATTTGGTCCGCCGGTCATTCTTTGTGCTTTTCATGTCCGTCTTCCGCCCTCCCGCATGATTTGTTACATCTGGAACCGACAATCCGGGTCCAACTGTTGGCTGCAACACATTCCGTACTGATCTGTTCGTTGTAACCCAACGATGTGTTGATTATAATATGTCTGCGACATTTATTCAACACTTCGTTGGTTAACGCAGTGGAGAGGACGTTGTTTATGGCGGAAATCATCTTTGAAGACGTATGCAAATCTTATCAGGTGGGGGATGTGCCGATTAAGGCGGTGGACCATGCGGATTTTGCGATACACCATGGCGAATTCGCAGCGGTGCTGGGCCCAAGCGGTGCGGGCAAGACGACGGTTCTGAACCTATTGGGCGGCATGGACCGGGCGACCGGCGGCAGGATAATCGTCGGCGGCAGGGATATCGTAAAGCTCAGCGCGAAGGAGCTGAACGGTTACCGCAGGCTGGATGTGGGCTTCGTATTTCAATTCTATAACCTCATGCCCAACCTGACCGCGCTGGAAAACGTGGAGCTGGCGCAGCAGGTGTGCTTAAGTCCCCTGTCTCCCCGGGAGATGATGGAGCGGGTAGGGCTGTCCGACCGTATGGATAATTTTCCGGCTCAACTGTCTGGCGGTGAACAGCAGCGCGTGGCGATTGCCCGGGCGCTGTGCAAAAACCCGGAGCTGCTTTTATGCGACGAGCCCACCGGCGCGCTGGATTCTGCGACCGGGCGCATGGTTTTGGTGCTGCTCAGCAATGTGTGCCAGGATATGGGCAAGACCGTGGTGATCATCACCCACAACGCCGCCATCGTGCCCGCCGCCCGGCGGGTCATCCGCATGAAAAATGGCAGGGTGGAAGCGGTGGATGTCAATCCCCATCCGTCGGCGATGGAGGACATTGTGTGGTGAGGAAGGGAAAGGGCACGCCTCTTTTAAAAAGCAAGTTGCTGCGCGATATTGTCCGCAATTGGAAATCCTTTGCCGCCATATTCCTCATCTGCATGCTGTCCACGATGCTTTACTGCGGCATCGATGCGGCCTGGCGCGGCATGGAACAGAATCTTGGGAATCAGTTCGCGCAATGCGGCCTGGCGGATATTTGGGTCATGGGCCGGATGAGCGACCGCAGGGCACGGGATATTGCGTCGCTGAACGGCGTTTTGGATGCGCAGCGCCGGGTCAGTCTGCGCGCCACCGCGGATCTGGCCGGCGAGCCTTCAGTGGAGCTGTACATGAGCGACGGCACGGCACGCGTCAACAGCCCCATGGTCTTTCAGGGAGAGGCGCTGCCGGCTGACAGGAAGAACGTATGCGTGCTGGACGTAAGGTTTGCCGAGGCTTCAGGCATTGAAGTGGGCGATCGTCTGACGGTGGAGGCGGCAGGCGTTTCCCTGGAGCTTCTGGTAGGCGGCATCGGCTACAGCCCGGAGTATGTGGTGTATTCGGACGGCTTTGCCTTCAGTGCCGACCCTGCCGACTTCGGCTACGCCTACCTCTCGCCGGGAACACTGGGCTTTTTGCCCTATCAGGAGACGGTGGTCCTTATAGAGCCCGGCGCAGACGTCGCACAGGTCAAGCGGGAGATTCAAAAGCTGCTGGACGATCCGCAGATGCTGGTCCTGACGCGGGATGACAAGGTTGGCATCAAGATGGCCGTAGAGGAAGCGGATCAAATCCGCGCGCTGGGTCAGGTATTTCCCATCGTTTTTTTTCTGGTGGCGGCGTTGATCACCTGGAGCACCATGAAGCGGATGGTGGAAAACCAACGCATGCAGATCGGCACGCTGTGTTCTTTGGGTTATGGCCGGGGGCGGCTGATCCTTCATTATACCAGCTACGGGCTTTTTATATCCGCGCTGGGCGCGCTGGCAGGGCTCCTCGGTGCGCGCTTTATCCTGGGGAAAATCGTGCTATGGGCCCTTTCGTCCATCTACAACATGCCGGGTGTTTTGTTGTATATGCATCCCGGCGTGATGGCGGGCATCTTTGCGCTTACAGTGCTCATTGCCATGGGCGCCAGCTTTTTGAGCTGCTACCGGGCGCTGAAAGAAGCACCCGCGGATCTTTTGCGGCCCAGGCCCCCGGCCCACGGCAGGCGGATATTGCTGGAGCGCATCCCTTTTCTGTGGAGGCGCCTTTCCTTCAGCTCCAAGCTGATCACCCGCAACATGCTGCGCAATACTTTTCGGTTTTTGATCGGCATGGTGGGTGTGGTGGGCAGCTCTGCGCTGCTGCTGACCGGCTTTGGCATGCGGGATTCGGTGGTGTTTGTGCTGAACAACCATTACACCCACACCATGCGCTATGATGTGCGGGTGGATTTGAATGCATCCGTTCCGGAGGATTATCCGGAGGCTGTTTATCTCAGGTCGGGAGCGCAGCGGATGGAAACCGCTATGGAGCGAAGCTGTGAGCTTTTCGTAAACGGCAGGTGGCAGACCAAGGGATTGCATGTGCTGAACGACCGGCACGAAATGGTATACCTGGAGCGGAATGGCCTGCGCGTTTGGCTGCCGGAGGAAGGCGTTGCCCTCACCGAGCGCGCTGCGGAGGAGACGGGCCTTGAAATCGGCGACAGCGTTCGGCTGCGCGCGCCCAATGGATATGCGGCCACTGTGCGGATAACGGACATCATCAGCATACAATTGGGCCAGGGCGTATACTTAGGCAAAAGCGCCTGGCGCAAGCTCGACCTGATGCCCTTTATGCCCACAGCGCTGTTTTTGAGCGGCGGGAGCATCAATGCCGCTGCCGTCAAAGACATGGACGGCGTGGCCAAGGTACGCACCATCGGCGAGGAGCGCACCGGAAACGAGGCGGTGGTAAAGGTACTGGATGTGGTGGTACTGGTGATGGTACTGTTCGCGGGAGCGCTATTGCTGGTGGTTCTCTTTACCCTGGGGCAGTTGAACTTTTTTGAAAGGGTGCGGGAATTGGCCACGCTGATGGTGCTGGGCTTTTACCCCCGGGAGACGAAACGGCTGATCCTGAGGGAAAATATTATTATCGCCATCCTCGGACTGCCGCTGGGGCTTTATCTGGGCCCCGTCCTGCACCGGTGGGTGCTGACGAACGGCTTCCCCACAATGCTGGAGTTTATCCCTTATATAGCGCTGCAAAGCTGGATCTATACGCCGCTTTTGACGCTGCTGTTTGCCAGGATCGTAAACATTTTTATTGGCGTCAAGTTCAAGAGTGTGGATATGGTGGAAGCCCTCAAGAGCGTGGAATAACGGAAGGAGAACTATATATGAAACGGAAATGGATCGTATTTATTTTATTTCTGGCGCTTTGTACCCTTCCCGCCCTGGCGGAGCCGGAAGCAGGCCTTTCCCAAAGATGGGCCAAGGGCGTCGTTCAGGCAACGGATACGGTGGACGTATTTGCGCCGGTGGGCGGGCAGGTGCAGGACTTTGACGTGAAGGTGGGCGATGTGGCGGAGGCGGGAAAAGTGCTGATCGCGATCCGGCCGCTTCAGGTGCAGGCGCCGGAAAGCGGCGTCATCCGCCTTTTGAAAGCACAGGCAGGCGGCCGGGCGGCGGATGTTATTATGCAGTATGGAGCGCTATGCTTTATTGACCGGAAGGATGTCCAGTGGGTGCGGGCAACCGTCGCGACAGCGTATAACAAGCCCAAAAACCGTGCCCTTCTGCTTGGGGAAACGTTGCGCGTATATGATGGCGACGCCAGTGATCCGGTGGACACACTGGGTACGGTCATTTCGGTGGATGGCAAAGGCTACGTGGTGGAGATTCCCGCCGGTGTATTTGAACTGGAGGACAAGGTTCGGCTTTACCGTGGAGAAGGCGATACCTACAACGCCAAGGACAAAGTAGGCGAGGGCAGGGTGGAGCGCGCAAAACCCGTTCCCGTGGCGGCGGAAGGCGTGATTGCCAATATCCACGCGGCGGAAGGGCAGCAGGTTGCCCGAGGGGATGTGCTGTTCACCCTGGACGAGGCTTCCTCCGTTCACAATACGCCGCCCGGCCTGGAGGCGGTTTCTTCACGCGGCGGCGTGGTATCCGCGCTGTTTGTGCAGGACGGGCAGCAGGTGAGGAAGGATCAGCTTCTGCTGACGGTAAGGCCTCTTGACGCGCTGGAATTTGTGGTGGATGTGGATGAACTGGATATCCCTTCGGTGCGCGTGGGGCAGGCCATGCAGGTGAAGGTGGACGCACTGGGCGAAAGCAGGGTCGCCGCCACCGTCAAGCGGATCATCCCCCTGGGCATTGCCGTGCTGGATACCACCAAGTATCAGGTGGAGCTGGTCATTCAGAGCGTTCCGGGAGGTCTTTTGCCCGGCATGCATGTGACCGCGTACTGGGAGTGACGATAGGCGGGTGGTTTTGCCATCCCGGCATGATTTGCAAACATTAAAGCGCCGGCCGGAAGACAGGCGCTTTTTTGTATATATAATTCCTTGGGGTTTGTATCACAAAAGAGGCGTTGGCAAAGCTTTGCGGGCATGGTATTCTGCCCATGGGAAGCCGGCCGGGACTTATGGAAGGAAGACGCTGCCTTGTATATGGCGTGTCTCACGGCCGCCGGCGGCGGGAATCGCCACAGTTCGGCACATCAGGGAAAAGCCAGGTATGGGGTGCAAGCCTACCGGGAAGCATTCAAGCGCTATGGCGGCGCGCAGCCGTGGCATCTTCTTCGCATATTCTTTTGCCTGCCTGGTCATAAACGACTTTTGGCGAGAAAGGACAGCTATAATTTATGCAGGATCAATCTATGAAAACCACCCCTAATCTGCTGGCCGCCTGCGGCATCCCCCGGCGGGAGATTGATAAAAAGCTGGACGCGGTGTTTCACGCCATCTTTGAGGATGAAGCGGAACGCTTCTATTTCCCTATGGGCAAGGATATGGGCTATTTGATGGACACGGGCAACCTCGATGCGCGCACCGAGGGCATCAGCTATGGCATGATGATGTGTGTGCAGCGGAATGAAAAGGAGCTGTTCGACCGCCTGTGGCGCTTTGCCAAAACATATATGTGGCAGAAGGATGGGCGCTACAAAGGGTATTTCGCCTGGTCGGTGAAGCCCGACGGCACAAAAAATGCCCAGGGACCGGCCCCCGACGGTGAGGAATACTTTGCTATGGCCTTGTTTTTCGCCTCTCACCGCTGGGGTGACGGGGAACCGCCGCTTGACTACGACGCCCAGGCCAGGGACATCCTGCGCCATTGCGTGCACCAGCATGAGCTGGTGCCGGGCGGCCAGCCCATGTGGGAACCTCAAAACGCGCTGATCAAGTTTGTGCCGGAGCTGCCCTTCTCCGATCCCTCCTATCATCTGCCCCACTTTTACACGCTGTTTGCCCGATGGGCGGATGAACGGGACCGCCCCTTCTGGGAGCGGGCGGCAATGCAAAGCCGCGCCTATTTAGGCCTGGCCTGCCATCCGGAAACAGGGCTTGCGCCGGAATATGCCCATTATGACGGTACGCCTGAAACTACCCGCGGTCATGGGGATTTTTACAGCGACGCGTACCGCGTGGCCATGAACATCGGCCTGGACGCGGCGTGGTTTGGCACAAGGCCCGAATACCGCGCCATCGCGGATAATCTACAATCTTTCCTTCATGGGAAAGAGCCGTACATGACCTACCGCATCGACGGCACGCCGCTTTCTGAACCGGCGCTGCACCCTGTCGCCATCGTCGCCACCACTGCTGCGGCCTCCCTGGCTACGGACACAGCGCTCTCAAAAAGGTGGGTGAACAAGTTCTGGGAGACACCGCTCCGCACCGGGGAGCGCCGGTATTACGACAACTGCCTGTACTTTTTCTGCATGCTGATGCTGGCGGGAGAATACCGCATATATGAATAGATAATTTTGTCAGCTATAGTTTTTCGGGTAGATAGTACGATTGCGGACATTTCGGCCGTTTATTCTTTATGCTATGCTCAACTGTATGGAAGAGGGCTTTGTGAAGCCCCACAGAACAAGAGGAGGAGATCCATATGCGTAAGCTGGTTACCCTGCTGATGGCGCTGGTGATGTTTGCAGCGATGCTGTCCATCCCCGCGTTGGCCGAAACCACGCAAGAGCCTATCAAAGTGACAGTGTTTGTTGGCGAGGCCAGAGACCAACCCACCTCCGACAACAAGATCTTCAAGAAGATCAAAGAGGAGTTCGGCATCGAGTTTGAGTTCGAATTTCTTGCCGGTGACCTTCTCGAAACCTTGGGCATCAAAATTGCCGGACAGGATTATGCGGACCTGATGGACGGCGGCAACAGCGAAAAGCTCATCGAAGCCGGCGCTCTCATCGACCTGATGCCCTACATCAGCAAGGAAAAGACCCCCAACCTCTATACCCACCTGGAGCCCTATCTCAAACGTTTGCTTAACGACAAGGGCCAGTTGTTTGTGATCCCCAATTTCGGCCGCAACTACAACACCGAAGCCTACGGCCTGAACTATGTCAACGGCCCCGCGTTCTTCTTGCAGAAAAAGGTTCTGGCCTGGGACAATTACCCCATGATCAAGACCATGGACCAGTACTTTGACCTGATCGAGCGCTACATGGCCGCCAACCCCACCGATGAAAAGGGCAACCCCAACACCGGTTTTGCCATTCTGTGCGACAGCTGGCGCGCCTTCTGCCTCTTCAATCCCGTGCAGCACCTGATGGGCCGCCCCAATGACGGCGACGTCATCGTGGACATCAACAACAACTACAAGACCGAAGCGTATGTCATTCAGCCCTATGCCAAGGCCTACTACAAAAAGCTCAACGAAATGTACCACAAGGGCCTGATCTCCCAGGATACCTTTGTCATGAACTATGACCAGTACATCGCCAAAGTTTCCAGCGGCACTGTGGTGGGCATGTTCGACCAGGCTTGGGACTTCCAGGATGCTACGAATGCCCTGAACACCGCCAAGATGTATGACAGCACCTACCAGGGCCTGCCCATCGTGTACGATCCGCATTACGTGGACGGCAAGGAAATTGAGGAGCACTACCTCAATGGCGGCGTTATCAATGTCAACCGCGGCTTCGGCATCTCTGTCAACTCCAAATACCCCGAACGCCTGATCAGCATGATCGAGGCCATGCTCAGCGACGAGTGGCAGAAGATCTTTGCCTGGGGCATCGAAGGCGATGGCTACTATGTGGAAAACGGCCGCATGCTGCGTACCCGTGAGCAGTATGAAAACGCTCAAAACGCCGTGTGGCGCAATGCCAACACTGCGTACGCGCTGTGGCAGAGCCTGCCCAAGAAGCAGGGCATCATGGATGACGGCAACTACTGGGATCCCAACCGTCAGCCTGAAATCTACTTCAGCCTGATGAGCGACTACGACAAAAATTTCCTGACCCAATACAACATGCAGATCCCCCTGGATTTCTTCAACGATCCTATCACCCTGGCTCCCTACGGCGAAGCCTGGCAGATCGACGTCACGGTTAACCAGGATGCCGATGATGCCAAACTGGCCTTCCAGGATATTCAGCGCCGCGACCTGCCCCAGATCATCATGGCAGATCCCGCCGAGTTTGATGCCAAGTGGGATGCCTTCGTGAAGAGCGTGGAAGAGATTCCGATCACCGACTTTGTGGACTTCATGCAGGCTGAGATCCTCAAGCTGGTGGAAAAGAACTCCAATTAACCCGCACTGTATGAAGGACGGCGGAAGGGAGGCTTCCCTCCCGCCGTCCCTTCATTCAACCGTTATCAGAGTGAGGTGTTACCATTGCGCAGTGCCAAGGCAACAACGCTGCCCACATCCGGGGCCATCGGCGTCAAACAGGCATCCAAGTGGAAATTGCTGCTCCAGCAAAAGCAATTGATGCTCATGTCGGTACCGATGCTTTTATATATTCTTTTGTTCAATTATTCCCCGCTTTGGGGCTGGATCACGGCTTTTATGGATTACAAGCCAGCTGTGCCGCTTTTTGAGAACACCTGGATTGGCATGGAAAACTTCCGCTGGCTGTTCAGCCGGCCGGAGTTTATCGGCAGTATCCGCAATACGTTTGCCATGGCCACCATCAATCTGGTGTTTGGCTTTGTTTTTCCTATCGTTTTGGCACTTTTTTTGAATGAGATCAGGAGCAGGAGCTTCAAGCGTACGGTGCAGACCGTAACATATCTGCCCCACTTTTTAAGCTGGGTCATTGTGGTTGGCCTGGCGCAAAACGTGCTGGCCAGCGATGGCATCATCAACGAATTGCTGCTCAAGCTGGGGCTTGCGAAAAAGCCCGTGTTTTTCCTGGGCGAGGGCAGGTATTTCTGGTGGGTGGTAGGCGCCATCAACGTGTGGAAGGAATGCGGCTGGAACACCATCATTTATCTGGCTGCCATGGCCGCCATCGACCCCGCATTGTATGAAGCTGCAGAGATAGACGGCGCTGGGCGGTTCAAGCGCATGCGCTATATCACCCTGCCGGGTATCAAATCCACGTTCCTTGTATTGCTGATTATGAACATCGGCCACTTGTTGGAGGCCGGGTTTGAAATACAGTACCTGATGGGTCAAAACCTGGTGATGGACTGGTCGCAGACTATTGATATCTTCGCCCTGAAATATGGCATCACCAAGGGGCAGTACAGCCGCGCCATCGCAGCGGGCATGTTCAGGAGCACTGTTTCCATTGCGCTGGTACTTTCGGCCAACTTCCTTGTCAAAAGGTTTGACGAAAGCACACTGCTGTAGAACCGGCACGCCCCACCGGCAGGGCAGATTTCCAGGAAGGCAGGATGGTATAATGAGCAGCATCCCTGTAAAAACCAGGCATTTTCACCGCCACAGGACGTTTGAAATATTGAACGCCATCGGCATGTGCGTGCTGATGTTTGTAACCTTGTATCCCGTGCTCAACACACTGGCCCTTTCCTTCAATGACGGGACGGATGCCGTACGCGGCGGTATCAAATTGTGGCCGCGAATTTTCAGCCTGAGAAGTTATGAAACCATTTTTGTGGATGAATCCTTTTTTTCCGCGCTGTTCGTTACCGTTTCCCGCACAGCCATTCAAACCGTTTTGAACATTTTGCTGACCTCCATGCTGGCTTATGCCTTAAGCCGCCGGGAATATGTGCTGCGCAAATTCATTACGGCCATGTTTGTTTTAACCATGTATGTCAACGCGGGCCTGATCCCGAATTACCTGCTGATCAACAATGCGCTGAAGCTGTCTAAATCATTTTGGGTATATATCATCCCCACCATGATGAGCTGCTTCAATATGATCGTGATCCGCACATATATCCTGAACCTGCCCGAGGCGATGGTGGAATCGGCCCGCATCGACGGCGCGGGGGACTTTTATCTATTCTGGCGCATCATTTTTCCGCTGTGTTTGCCTGTGCTTGCGACCATTGCCCTGTTTGTGGCCGTCGGCGCGTGGAACAGCTGGTTCGATACCCATCTGTACAACGCCAGCAAGGTAAAGCTGCATACCCTTCAATACCTGCTGAGAATGAAGCTGGCCACCACCACCAACAGCGCGAATGCAGCGATGACGACCGCCGACGCCCTGACCTCCACAACCCTGACTACGCCGATTACCATCCGCGCCGCTATCACGGTGGTAACCGCCGCGCCCATACTGGCTATTTACCCGCTTTTGCAGCGCTACTTTGTGGTGGGGCTCAGCATTGGCAGCGTCAAGGGCTGAAGGTTTTCCTGTACTCCTTGGGTGTTAGTCCTAAGGACTGCTTGAAGTGGGTCAAAAATTGCTTGTATTGCATATACCCTACCGCATCCGATATCTGGTGGACAGGCAGGGACGAGGCCGCCAGCATTTGCGCGGCCTTTTGTATTCTGAGATCGTTCAGGAAGTCACGAAAGCCGATGCCCGTTTCTTCGCGGAAGACGCGGCCCAGGTAGGTGGCGTTGTAGCCCAAAGCCGCAGATACGGTTTCAAGTGTCATCTGCCTGCCATAATGCTCCGAAAGATAGGCTTTCACCCGGTCGCTCAGGCGCTTGGGGTCCGGGGTCAAAAGGTGCATCGTAAGCTGTCCTAAAGCTTTGATATCTCGCGCAGGATCGTACAAAAGCCTGCCGAGCTTATCGGAATCCCCTGTCAACTGCTGTCCGCACAAAGCATGAAACAGCTCGTATGCGCGTGTTCTGACAGCATTCCCTCTCAGCTCGTAAAAGGATTGCAGTTCGTCTGCAAGGCGGTGAAATGTCTCATGCTGCAAAAGCGATACGGCCCTTGCCATCTCCTGCAAGCGGCGTATCAGCTCTGCTTCGCTGTCGTCCAATTGCGCACACATGGCAAGGCGCAGGTCCATAAGGCGCTCCGCTGTATCCGCTTCAGGGCTTGCCATCAGTTCTCTGCGGCAGGAAAGAAGTGTTTGGCGCAATGCGTCAATGGATGCTTTGTCCAGGGAATCCTTGGCATACAAAACCAGCCATTCCTTGCCATCCACGATATGCGTTGTCGCCTGAATTCCGGTATCATTCAATCCATCCAGTATTGCTGCAACGACATCGTAAGCAAGAGGTACCCCCCAGGTAAAGAGCTGCCACACGCCTTGCGGCAGTGTTTGGTGCTTTTGAGACTGCCCCATGAGCAGTTCCGTAACAGCCTGCTGGTAGGTGGCCAAAGGCAGCTTATGTTTTAATTCCTTGTCGATCAGCTCTTTGCGCACATGCTCCAGTACTTGCGAAGCCTCCTTGGGATCGATGGGTTTGAGAAGATATCCGGCTACGCCGATGCGCATGGCTTTTTGTGCATATTCGAAGTCGCTGTATCCGCTTACTGCGATGAAAGCGCCTTCATATCCCTGCTCCCGGGCGGAGGCCATCAGTTCCAGCCCATCCATATCCTGCATGTGGATATCCGTCACGATCAGTTGCGGTCCGGTGGAGGAAAGCGCTTCGAGCGCCTCCGTTCCGCTTGTGCAGCAAGCGCAGACCGAAAAGCCTTCCTTTTTCCAGTCAATGAGCAGCGCAAGACCTTCCAGCGCCAAAGGCTCGTCGTCCACCAGCATCACCCGCAGCATAATTTCATGCCCCCTTCACCGGGATGCGGATGCTGACGAGCGTACCGCGTTCCTGTGCGTTTTGAAGCGTCAGGCTGATATTTTCTCCATAATGCAGCTTCAGCCTCCGGTAGATATTTTGCAGGCCAATGCTGCCCTTCATATCCTCCGGATCGGCGATTTGTTTTTGCAGGTCATAAAGGCGGCTAGGCTTGATGCCCACACCGTTGTCGCTGACATCAATTAAAAGCATGCCGTCTTCGACCCTGGCGCGGATCGAGACCAGCCCCTGGCCGCTTACGTGCTGAATGCCATGCTTGCAGGCGTTTTCCACCAGCCCCTGCACGCACATGACCGGCACCAGCGCGCCCATGGCTTCCTCACTGATGTCAGACTCATACCGGAGCTTGTCGCCAAAGCGGAATTGTTCAATTTTCAATACCATGTGCACAAATTCCATTTCTTCCCGAAGGGGCAGTATGTCCTTGGATGTATCCACCATGCGTCTTAGGATTTTGGACAGGGGAGAAATGATCTCCGCCAATTCGGTATAGCCGTTGCGTACGCAAAGCACCAGAATGGCGTTCAGCGTGTTGAACAGAAAATGTGGATCGATTTGCGCCTGCAGGTATTTCAGCTCTGCCCGCACGTTTTCCAGTTCCAGGCTTTTCTGGTGCAGCTGCAGCACATAAATGTCGTGGATCAATTGCTTCAGCCGCTCACCCATGGCGTTGAAGTGCTCCATCAGTTCTCCGATTTCATCCTTGCCCGTTTCCTTTGTGATGGGGGAAAAATGCTCGGCGGTGATGCTGTCCATATGCCTTAAAAGGCGCTGGCTGCGCAATACGATAGAACGGGTAAACAGAAGGGAAAGCCCTCCCGCGAACAGGGAGCACGCGGCGCCCAGCAAAAGCCCCACCCATACAGCGTTGCGGATGTTTCTTTCCACTGGCTCCTTGTTGATATTCGCCACAAGCTTCCAGCCGCTCATGGCGGTGCTTCCGCCAAAGGCCCGCGTCAGATCGACGGCGTCTGGCGGCATGGTATCCCGCTTGGCCACCATGATGTCTGTCATGCTGCCGGGGTAACTTGCGGCGGAACCGTCAGGTGACACAAGATAAACCGCCAGATAGGCATTTTCCTGTTCCACAATGCGGTGGATGGGCTCCATGTTCAGATCCAGCTTCAATAGCTGGGTATAGGCGGAGGTATTGTTCATTTGGCGCAAAATGCTCAACTGCAGCCGCGAGCCCGTGGCGGGCGTTTGCCGGACGTAGGCGATCAGCGTGGGGGCAAGGGACATCTGCCGGGGATACCATTCCTCCGCCTTTACCTCCGAAGTGATTCTGGGGCAGTATCCGCCGTTGAACATGGTCGGATTGTCGGTATAGATTTCAATGCCGGTGGCTTGCTCCACGTAAGCATACAGATAGCGGTTCATAATGGGGCGAAATTCGCTGTAATACGAGGCATAGTATTCCGGCGGAGAGGGGTAACGGCGGCTCAGCAGCGCTTTTAGCTGCGTGTCGGTGGATACGTTGTTGCTCAGGGAAACCGCCTGTGAAAACTGCGTTTCCAGTGTCGTATATACCCTGTCCAGCGACTGCATCGCATTTTGGTATTCCCTCTGGCGTATCTCCGCCGTTACATTGGTCAGTACGTAGATCAAAAGCGCGGCAATGGGCAGCAATACGCCCAGCAGAAATTGCAGGATAAATTTTTGGCGGATGGGCAGATCGTTGATATTTGGCTTTATCATCCCGCATCCTCCTTTTCAGATTCCGCGCTCCGGTAGGCGTTGGGGCTCATGGCCATGCGTGTTCTAAATTGACGGGAAAAGTAATCCACATCACGAAAGCCGACTGTATAGGCAATTTCGCTGACGGAGAGGGACGTTTGCTTCAGCAGCCTTAGGGCATGGGAAATGCGCGTATCCAGCAAAAGCGCATGAAATGTCTGCCCTGTGCAGCGAAGAACCAGCTGCCCCAGGTATGCCGGGTTCAAATGCAGGCCGGACGCTATATTGCCAATGGAAAGCGGCCTGAAATACTCTTTGTGCACCGTATCCAATACGGAGCGCACGGAGGCGGGATAGCCATCCTTCTCTCCCCCTTGCTTCCGCAAAGCATGCAGCGTGCTGCCAAAGGCCAAAAGCCATTCCTCCCGGCTCAGGGCCTGCATATCCCACAGCGGCTGCAAAAGTGCGTTCGGCCGGGCGGGCCGGCCTGACTGTGAACGGCCAAGCAGCAGCATTGTTTCCAGGGTTTTGGCCATATACCGCAGCGCGAACAGCGGCGGATTAAGCCGTTCGGCCGCCATGCACAATTCATTTAGCAGGCCGGATAGTTCATCGGGCGTGTCCTTTTCAAGCGCCTTTGCCAACTGCGGAAGGTTGGCCTGAAGCATCCAGGCGGAAACCGCCTCGTCCACGGGGCGGTACAGACGCAGCATGCCGGACGCTTCAAAGAGCACACCCATGGCATCAAGCGCCTGGCCCAGACTGCGCCCAAAGCCTTCCGCGCCCCTGTCCACATTCCCCACGCTCAATTGCACTTGCATATCGAAGCTGTTCGCCAGGCATTCCCGCAAGGTGTTAAGCTGGGGAAGATTGCGTTCGATCTGCCTGAAGCAGAGGCCGCATTGATAAGGCGAAAGCAAAAAAGGCGTACCGCCGCAGCCGGAAAGCATCATCAGCGCGCCTTCCGGAAGCGGCTTGTCTCCGGATGCTATGACCGCGCAATAGCAGGGATCGTCCCGCTTCAGGTCCAGCAGGACGCCTGCGCGGAACAGGCTCTCCTCCCCCGTGTCGCCGCCGGCGATACGGCGCAGCACATGGTCCCGGAGGATTGGAAGGCGCTCGCTTTCATCCTGTCCCTCATTACTCCGGGCATCCAGCTCCTTTTTGACTTCCATCAACGTTTGGTGCACCTCGTCCCTGTCGATGGGCTTGACCAGATAGCCAAACGCGTGGGACCGGATGGCTGACTGTGCAAACGCAAAGTCCCTGTATCCGCTGAAAAACAAAAGGATGATGCCGGGATGGTAATGACGCACGATCACCGCAAGATCGGTACCGAGCATGCCGGGCATACGCACATCGGTAATCAAAAGATGGGGCTTGTATGTGTCGATGAGGTGAAGCGCCTCCTGCGCGGTGGCTGCTTCGCCGCACACGGTAAACCCATGCTTTGCCCAATCGATCATCAGGCGCATGCCTTCCAGCATGAACGGCTCGTCGTCCACAATCACAACACGGTACAAGGCTTTTCACCACCCGGCCAAATTTGTAGGGCTGTGGAAAGGAAGCGCGTAAATCACCGAATATAATGGATATTATACAAGCCTGAAGTCACTTTTGGCAAGAAAATAGCCAAAATGATACTCGGGAAGCGGAGGGGCGGGAGCCTGACAGCGCAATTTGCCAAGTCCTGCGAAATGCATGGAGGCACATCCTTCCATTTTCATGTTTTGTGTTCTACATACTTGCGCGCAGCTCCTTCTTTTTGTCCATTTTCTTTGATGGAGATAAATTGTAAGCGAAAAAATGAATGCACACCTTGAATTGCTGGCAATGACAGCACTTTTGTCAATACGGCCGTTGGCCGGGACCAGCCAAAAGAGCAAATAGAATGGCTGATATTTCAGGCGAGATTGACAAAGATTTGCCGGCTACGAATACATTTCCTTTGGGGAATCACTAAAAATCTTTAATTAGTACAAATCTTCTTCATTGGCTCCATTTTCAAACGAAAAAACGGATGCTATATTTATATTAACACGGGCGGAGCGGGCTATAACGATTGGGCAGAGGTTCTGTCTGGTAGTATTGACTAAAAAATAGATCGGAATGTGATTAATTGAAGACGAATCTGGGCTATCGTGAATATGACGCATGGCTTCAGCCCGGAGCAGCCGCAACCATCCCCCCTGTGAAATTATCTGGCCCGGACACCGCGTCCTTCGCGATGGAGGAGTGCCGGGCCGGGCTTGTCAGACTATTTGGAGAAGGCATCTGCCGTGAGGATGCAGACTTCATACTGGAATTATCGTTTGACGGCGCCATGGCGCCTGAATCATACGGGCTATGCGGCTCGGCGGAGGGAATATCCATCAAGGCCGCGGACACAAGCGGATTGCTCTACGGGGTGTATGCCTTGTTGATGCGCCTGAAAGCGGGCGGCGATCCGGCTTCCATTTCGCAGGCATCGGCCCCGGCCGTACCAAGGCGTATATTGAACCATTGGGACAATATCGACGGCAGCGTCGAGCGGGGATACAGCGGAAAATCCTTGTTTTTCAAAGGCGGCGCGCTATGCTACGACTCTGGCCGGATCAGGGATTACGCCCGGCTGCTGGCTTCGGTGGGCATAAACCAAATTGCCGTCAACAACGTCAATGTGACCGGGCAAAGCGCCAAATTGGTCACGGAGGAGATGCTGCCTCAAGTAGCCGGGCTGGCTGCAATATTCCGCCCGTTCGGGATACGGCTGATCCTTTCGGTCCATTTTGAAGGGCCTGTCCTCTTGGGCGGCCTTCCCACCGCCGATCCGCTGGACGGGAACGTTCAAAAGTGGTGGCGGGAGACGGCTGATGCGGTTTACCGGTATATCCCCGACCTTGCGGGCTTTCTGGTGAAGGCCGATTCGGAGTTTCGGGACGGTCCCGCCGCTTTTGGGCGGACCCAGGCCGAGGGAGCCAATGTGATTGCCCGCGCCCTTGCGCCCCATCGGGGAATCGTCTACTGGCGCTGCTTTGTGTATAACTGCAGGCAGGACTGGCGGGATATGAAAACAGACCGCCCCAAGGCCGCTTATGAGCACTTTTTCCCGCTGGATGGCAAGTTCCTTGGCAACGTGGTATTGCAGATCAAGTATGGCCCCACCGATTTTCAGGTGAGGGAGCCCAATTCCCCGCTGTTGGGCGCAATGACGAAAACCAGGCAGGCCATTGAGTTTCAGGTGACGCAGGAGTACACGGGCCAGCAGATCGACCTGTATGCGCTGGCGGTGCAGTGGGAAGAGGTTTTGAATACTCCCGTGTCGGATACCCGCCTGACCCAGGACCTTGTTGGCCGGGAAGTTGACACCATGGTGGCGGTGGCCAATGCGGGCGATGACGTAAACTGGACGGGGCATACACTGGCGCAGGCCAACCTGTTTGCCTTTGGGAGGATGGCATGGGACCCGAAGCTTACCGCCTGGCAGGTGACCGGAGAATGGATCGTGCAGACCTTCGGGAACGATCCTGAGGTGCTGGAAAAGTTGTCCTGCATGATGCTCTCTTCCCGAAGTGTTTATGAAAAGTACAACGCGCCCCTGGGCATCGGCTGGATGGTGACGGTGGGAAAGCACTACGGCCCCAGCGTGGATGGCTATGAATATATGAAATGGGGTACCTACCACCGGGCCGGCCACAAGGCCATCGGCGTGGACAGGACGGAGAAGGGCACAGGTTTTACCGCGCAGTACCATCCCTTTATGAACGCGCTGTACAGCGATGTAGCCACATGCCCCGAAGAATTGCTGCTGTTCTTCCACAGGATGACCTACGATTACAGGCTGAAAAGCGGGAAAACGCTGATACAGCATATCTACGACACACACTTTGAAGGTGTGGAGGATGTTCGGGATTTTATCAGGACTTGGGAATCCTTGAAGGCGCTTCTCCCGCCCAGTGTATACGCGTCGGTCTCCGAGCGCCTGGCGCGCCAGCTGGAGAACGCCCTGGAATGGCGGGATGTGGTGAATACGTATTTCCTGCGCAAAACCGGGATCAGGGATGAAAAGGGCAGATATATCCATGAATAGGGAGGAGTATGGATGATCAATACCGCATCACCGAAGCGGGCAAGGCAGCCGGGCTATGTAAGAAGCGCAAGCCGCCTGAATTACATCAAGCGCACCTGGATGCTTTATTTGATGCTGCTTCTGCCCATGGCCTTTTTTATCATCTTCCGTTACATACCAATGACGAACCTGGCGATTGCCTTCAAGGATTTCAACATGTTCAAGGGCGTATGGGAATCGCCCTGGGTCGGGTTCAAGTGGTTTCAAAAGGCGTTCGCCACGCGGGATTTCTGGTATGCCGTGCGAAATACCGTCACGCTGAATGTTCTGGATCTTTTGGTTGGATTCCCGGCGCCAATCATGCTGGCCATCATCCTCAACGAGCTTGCCTTCAGGCGCTTTAAAAGGATCACACAAACCGTCGTCTACCTTCCGCACTTTTTATCCTGGATCATTATCAGCGGCTTTGCGCTGCAGTTGTTCGCGCCCAATACCGGCCTGGTCAATATTTACCTTGCCCAGAGGGGGAACTCCATTATCGACTTCCTGGGTGTTCCCAACCTCTGGGTGGCAACCTACATCGGCCTGGGCCTGTGGCAGAGCGTTGGCTGGAATACCATCATCTATCTGGCCGCCATCACGGGCATCAATCCGGAATTGTACGAAGCGGCAGAGGTGGATGGCGCTTCCCGCATCCGCAAAATGTGGCACGTCACGCTGCCCGGACTTCGCCCCACCATTGTGACGCTGTTGATTTTAAGCCTGGGCCGCATCCTGGGCAGTGAATTCGACCGCCCCTATGCCTTGCGCAACCCGCTGGTGACCGGCGTGGCGGACGTGATCAGCACCTATGTCTACCGCGTAGGCATCCGCTCCAACCAGTTTTCCCTGGCGGCAGCGGTGGGCTTCTTCCAATCCGTGATCTGCGTGCTCTTCCTTGTGATGGCCAATACGTTTGCCAAGCGCTCCGGCGAGCGCGGCATCTGGTAAGGGGGGAGCGATATGGTCAAATCCAGACGGACAAAAACCATCGATTTGCTGATCGCGCTGTTTTGCCTGTTACTCATCTTTATTTGCCTGCTCCCCATGCTGAATGTTCTTTCCCGCTCCTTAAGCTCCGATCAGGCGCTCATCAAGCGGCGGGTACTGCTCTTGCCGGTGGAATTCACTTTTGAATCCTATTTCTATGTTCTGAAGGATGCCGCGTTTTCCCGTTCCCTGTGGTGGACCGGGTTGCTTACGGTGATCGGCACCTGCGTGTCGATGACCATGACCATCCTGTGCGCCTATCCCTTGACCTATGACAACCTCAAGGGCAGAAAAATCATAAACACAATCATCCTGATGACAATGTACTTCAGCGCCGGAACCATTCCGAACTATATCCTGATGAAAAATCTGGACCTTCTCAACAAACCCCTGGTGCTGATCATTCCCAACTGCCTGAGCGTTTTCAATACGATCATCCTTCGCAGCTTTTTCTACTCCATCCCCGACAGCTTGAAGGAATCAGCGGAGCTTGACGGGGCCAATCCCTTTACGGTGCTCGTCCGCATCTATCTGCCGCTGTCCACCTCGGCGCTGGCGACGCTAGCACTGTTTTATGCGGTAGGCCGGTGGAACGGCTTTTCCGACGCGCTGATGTACATGACCACGCCCAAATATGCCCCCATCCAGCTCAAGCTCTACAACATCATCAACAACCTGTCGGCCATCGATACGGCGCAGATGGAGGGTTCCGCGGCCGCCCCAACCGTCAGCGAGGGGCTCAAAGCTGCCAGCGTAATGTTTGCCACGATTCCCATCCTCATCGTCTACCCCTGGCTGCAAAGATATTTCATTACCGGTGTCACCATTGGAGCAGTGAAAGGGTGAATCCCTTTTACATAGCCGTGTACCCTGGATTACCAATCAAAAAGGAGGCAGACAAATGAAAGGCAGGATTCTTTCTCTGGTTTTGGTCGTTGCCATGCTGCTCATGCTCGTACCCGGCACGTTTGCATCAGGCGAAGCGGCCCTTCCCGCGTACAGCGAGATCACGGTCGAGATCTTCGACCGCGGCAACGTGGGCGGAACGGACCCCACCAACAACTTCTACACCGAGTGGATCAAGAAAAAGGCTTTGGAAGAACTGAACCTCGGCATTTCCTTCGTTGCGGTTTCCCGTTGGGAAGAGACGACGCAATTGAACAACCTGATGGCTGCGGGGACCGCGCCGGACATCTCCTTTACCTACAGCGGCGACCTGATCACCAACTACAAGAGCCAGGGCGGCATCCTCGACCTGACTCCCTATATCGAGGAGTTCTTGCCCGACCTGAAGGCTTTCCTGGGCCCGGACCTGGCGCTGCCCGGACGGGATATGATCTACCGCAACCAGGACCAGGCTACCGGCGAGACCTTCTCCATCCCCGCCCGCCGCATGAACGTGGCCCAGAACGTCACCTTCATCCGTAAGGACTGGCTGGATAAGCTTGGTCTTTCGCTCCCCAAGACGACCGAAGAATTTGTGAATGCTCTGCGCGCCTTCAAGGAGCAGGATCCAGGCAGCGTAGGCAAGGACAAGGTCATCCCCTTCACCATGACCCGTGACGTGCGCTGGCGCGCCAGCACCCTGCTGGATTCCTTCATTGATCCGAACCTGGCCGACAAGGACCGCTGGATCAACTCCGTGGCCGACCGCAACTATCTGCAGCCCGGCTACAAAGAAGGCGTCCGCCTGCTCAACCAGATGTTCAACGAAGGGCTGATCGACCCGGAATTTGCGCTCTACACCGATGACACAGGCAGCGACAACCTCATCAAGAGCGGCGTCGTCGGCGCCTTCGTCCACAACTGGGACCAGGCGTTCCGTGATACCCCGGGCCTCTTGAGGGATCTGAAGGTAAACGTGCCCGATGCCCAGATCGTAGCCTGCGACCCGTTTGTAAACGCCGCGGGCAAGACCGCCAAGGGCCTGTACGACGCTGCCGGCTTGAACTTCTTCATCCCCTCCTTCAGCAAGAATCCGGAAGGCGCGCTGCGCTATGCCAACTGGCTCTCCAAGTTTGAGAACCGGTATTTCCTGCAGGTTGGCGAAGAGGGCGTGACACATGATATCGTCAACGGCGTTCCCAAGGTGAAGGCAGCCGAGGGCGAGAAGATCATGAATTCCAGCCAGAATATCGACTACACCTTCATGATCAACGGCCTGGATGTGGGCGATCCCGAAAAATACTCCCAGGCGCTGGCCAATTCCTACACCGTGGATCCCCAGTTGGTCATGGACGCTTACGCCTACGCCACGAAGGACGGCCGTCCCGCCATCGTTGTGCCGGTCGTCATCGAGTCCGCCGGCCCCGTCAATGAGACGCTAATCGACAAGGGCCTGACCCTCATGTCCCAAGCCGTGACCGCCAAGCCCGAAGAGTTTGACAAGGTCTGGGACGAAGGCATCGCCGACTGGCTTGCCTCCGGTGCCCAGGAAGTCCGCGATGAGCGCGCCGCCAAGTACATTGAAGTCAAGTAAGGCAGTTTTGGCAGCGCAGCAACGAGCGAAGCATGTTTTGTTGCGTTGCAAAGGATTGGTCTTTGCGGCAGATGCCGCAAAGACCAATCTTTCTGTCAAAAGGCATTTCCTGATGGTAACACACGCTTTTTGAGAAAGAATGATTTTATGAGCGTTCAGCTTCCCCGTTTGCTGTCCGACGGCATGGTGCTCCAGCGGGATACCGAAGTGAAACTCTGGGGATCGGCAGACGAATCCGTGACCGTTACCTTTTTGGGTCGGCAATACCACGCGATCCCGGATGACGGCGGGCATTGGTCGGTGGTTATGCGCGGCTTGCCGCCCGGCGGGCCGCACCCGCTGGCCATCAACGATATTGTCATAAACGATGTCTATGTCGGAGATGTTTTTTTGTGCTCCGGGCAGTCGAACATGCAGTTTCCCATGCGGCGCGTCAAACATATGTACCCGGAGGAGATGCAAAACCCAAACCCCAGTATCCGGCAATTTACCGTGCCGCAGCGGTTCAATTTCCATGCGCCTCAGAGCGATCTGGATGGCGGCTGCTGGGCCGGAGCTTCCCCGGAAACCATACAAGATTTTTCGGCGGTGGGCTACTTCTTTGCAAAGCGGCTCTATGAGCGTTATCAGGTACCCATTGGCCTGCTGGTGTCGGCCATCGGCGGCACGCCCATTCACGCCTGGATGAGCCGGGGCGCTTTGGAAAAGTTCCCCGATCTGCTCCGTGAGGCCGGCCTTTGCGCTGATGACGCTTATGTAGCCCGGGTGCAGGCGAAGGACGCGTTAAACGCCGAGCGCTTCTTCGGCGAGATCGACAGGGCCGATCCAGGGCTTCATGAAGAATGGTATTCGCCGGATTATGACGACAGCGGCTGGGAGGAACGCGATCTTTTGGCGCCTTGGACCGGCACCGGCTCCGTGTGGCTTCGCAAGACGCTGCATATCCCGCCGGCGCTTGCAGGGAAGCCTGGGGCACTCTTTCTCGGAACGGTTATCGATTGGGATACGGTTTATGTGAACGGCGAAGCGGTGGGCAATACCACCTACCGGTATCCGCCCCGGGAGTATGTAGTACCTTCCTTGCCCGAAGGCCGCTGCGTCATCACGATGCGCGTGATCAGCAAGGATGGCGGCTGCTTCACTCCGGGCAAGCAGTACCTGCTTGCTGCCGAGTCCGGATCATTCAACCTGAATGGCGTATGGCGGTTCCGCCGTGGCGGACAGGGAGAACCGCTTGAGCCGGAGACCGCCTTCCACTATAAGCCCACGGGGCTGTACAACGGCATGCTCGCGCCGCTGAAACCCTTCGCCATCAAGGGCGCGATCTGGTATCAGGGAGAATCGGATACCGCCAACCCAGAGCGCTATGCCGAAAAATTTGAGGCGCTGGCGCGTGCCTGGAGGGCGGATTGGGGATACGAATTCCCATTTCTGTTCGTCGAGCTGGCACACTGGGCGGGAGGGCCGGACTGGGATCTGCTCCGGCGTGAACAATGGCAGTCGCTGCGCATCTCAAAGACCGCCATGGCGGCGGCTTTTGACCTGGGCGAACACAACGACCTGCATCCCCAAAGCAAGCAGGCGGTAGGCGACCGGCTGGCCAGGTGCGCCATGCGGGTGGCTTACGGGGAGGCGCTGCCGCTTTCGCCCTTTGAGATTGTGGGGTATAAAGCTTCACTTTGCCGCAACAATGTTCAGCAAATGCGATGAATAATAGACTTCATGATCGAATTACCGCAATATATTGTTTATGGTTTGGCACAAAGCCGAATACACGAAGGGAACGGCTTTTTGCGCGTTGACAGGCTTCAATTCCTTATCCGTAAAGGCATGCACCGTTTCTCCGGCGGCAAGCGGCCGGCCGTCTCCGGCACGAAGCACTTGATAGGAAAACACAACGCGCACACGGGAAACGGATTGCAATGAGGTTTGAACAAGAATCTCGTCCTCATATTTTGCGGGGCTTAGAAACCTTACATGCATTTCGTAAAGCGGCAGCAGGACACCGCTTTTCTCCATGCCGCTGTATGACATGCCCATGCTTTTCAAAAAATCGGTGCGTCCCGCTTCGAACCAAATGGGATAATTGGAATGATGCGCTATCCCCATCTGGTCCGTTTCCGCATACCGAACCGTCAATTTGGTTTCGGTGTGCATCCGCTTTTCCCCCTCTCATCAGGCAAGCTTCTGCTGCTCCCATCCTCATAGGCCTATGCTCACTCTAGTCTTGATGTAAGCTTCTGTCAACGATTATTTTTCCAGGGAATTGACAGAAGTTTGCCTAAGATATACAATACATATTGTGGCACGTGACGAGAACCGACTATATATTGTATTTTTCGCATAATTGTATTCATAGTCATAAAGAAGAATGCCATAATGAAGATGACTTCGCTTTTGCAACCCCTTAAAAAACACGAAAGCAGGTAATGTATGCTGAACCTCATCATCAAAAGAGACCGTTCTTATGTACCCTTCAAAAAAGAGAAAATCGTGCTGGCCATATTTAAAGCCGCCAGTGCCGTGGGCGGAAATGATTTTGCCACCTCGGAACGCCTGACGGAGGAAGTTATCAAAATCGCGGAGCAAAAGTATCCCGACGGTATTGCCGAAGTGGAAGGCATACAGGATATCGTGGAAAAGGTGCTGATTGAGGCAGGCCACGCGAAGACGGCGAAGGCTTTCATTTTATATCGCGAAAAGAGACGTTCCGCGAGGGAATCCAACGCGCTGATCGGGGCGACCATCAACATGTTCTCGGAATACCTGAATGACCGGGATTGGCAGATCAACGAGAACGCGAATACGCAAAAATCCATCAACGGGCTGAATAATTATATCCGGGAAGCCTTTACGCAGAGTTATTGGCTTCATGAAATCTATCCCGATGAAATCAGAAACGCGCATCAATCAGGGGAAATCCACATCCATGACCTGGGTTTTTTCGGGCCGTACTGTGCCGGCTGGGATTTGCGGCAGATACTGATGAACGGATTCGGCGGTGTGCCCGGCAAGGTAGAATCCAAGCCTCCAAAGCATCTTCGGGCATTTTTGGGGCAGATCGTAAACTCCACCTTCACCACCCAGGGGGAAAGCGCCGGGGCGCAAGCCTGGTCCTCCTTTGATACCTACTGCGCGCCTTTCGTAAGGTATGATCATTTGGATTACAAAACGATCAAGCAGGCATTGCAGGAGTTCATATTCAATTTGAACGTACCCACAAGGGTAGGGTTTCAATGCCCGTTTTCCAACCTGACGTTTGATATCGTTCCGCCCCGTACGCTCAAGGATGAAAACGTATTCATCGGCGGCCGGATCATGCCGGAAACCTATGGCGAGTTTCAGGAAGAAATGAACCTTTTGAACATGGCGTTTTGCGATGTGATGATGGAGGGGGACGCCAAAGGCCGCGTATTCACCTTTCCCATTCCGACGATCAACATCACCAAAGAGTTCAACTGGGAAAGCCCGGTGACCGACAAGTTCATGGAAATCACCTGCAAGTATGGCATCCCCTATTTTTCCAACTATGTGAACTCCGATTTGTCACCGGAAGACGCGCTATCCATGTGCTGCCGGCTGCGTTTGAATACCTCGGAACTGCGCAAGCGGGGCGGCGGCCTGTTCGGCTCCAATCCGTTAACGGGCTCCATCGGCGTAGTGACCGTCAACCTGCCCAGGCTGGCCTACCTTGCAAGAAGCGAGTCGGAATTTTTCACCCGGCTGTACCAGCAGATTCATATAGCCAAAAACAGCTTGGAAATGAAGCGGAAGGTCATTGAGGAACAGACGGAAAGGGGCCTGTATCCTTATTCCGCCAACTATTTGAAAGATGTGAAGCAGCGCACGGGCAGCTACTGGTACAACCATTTCAGCACCATCGGGCTCATCGGCATGAACGAAGCATGTATCAATCTGATGGGGCAGGAACAAAACATCGCAACTCCGGAGGGCCAGGTGTTTGCCCAGAGGACGCTGAACTACATGCGGGACGTCATCAAGGAGATCCAGGACACCACCGGCCATTACTACAACCTGGAGGCCACCCCGGCGGAGGGTACCAGCTACCGCCTGGCCAAGAAGGACAAAGCCCGTTATGCCGGCATCATCACCGCGGGGGACAAGGTGCCTTACTACACCAACTCCACCCAGTTGCCTGTCAGCTATACGGATGACATCTTTGAGACGCTGGAACTGCAGGATGAGCTGCAATCCCTCTATACGGGCGGAACGGTGCTTCATTTCTACCTGGGGGAGGAAGTCAAGGACATTCAAACCGCCAAGCGGTTTATTCAAAAGGTGTTTTCAAATTATAAGCTTCCGTACATATCCCTGACCCCCACCTTCTCCATCTGCAATGATCATGGGTATATTTCGGGGGAGCATTATGCCTGCCCCGACTGCGGCGCGCCCACGGAGGTCTGGAGCCGTGTCGTCGGGTATCTTAGGCCGGTGCAGAATTACAATACGGGGAAGCGTGAGGAATACGCCCAGCGCAAGAAATACGTCATGAGGGAGTAAAAAGCTTGACCATTTCAGGCATGGTGAAAAGTTCCTTTTTGGATTATCCCGGCCTTGTCGCCTGCGTATTGTTTGTACCGGGCTGCAACTACAACTGCTTTTACTGCCATAACCGTTCGCTCATCGACGGTACGCATGAAATCTTCCTGCCCGGATATGTAGAGAGTTTTTTGACAAAGCGTACGGGAATGCTGGATGGTGTTGTTGTTTCCGGCGGCGAGCCAACCTTGCAGCCGGATTTGATCCCCTTTTTGGAAAGCGTGAAAGCACTGGGGTATAAAATCAAGCTGGATACCAACGGCTCCTCCCCTCAGGTGTTGAAGGAACTATTAAAAGCCGGGCTATGCGATTATTTTGCCGTAGACTACAAAGCCCCTATAAGCAGATATAAGGAAATCTGCGGCCCGTCCGCCGATGGTGGGAAGGTGCTGGATTCGATACGGTTGCTTCTTGAGACCTCTGCTCATTTTGAAGTAAGGACTACCGTTATCCCACAGCTTTCTCAACAGGATTTGATTTGTATGGCAAAAGAGCTGCCAAAGCTTCCAAGGTACGTTTTCAACAAGTACCGGCTGCCTCAAAAATATCTGCCATGCCATCAGGCTCTTATCAGTCAGCCTCCCTATACACAAGCACAGATGGAGGCTTTAGCCGGCCTGGTTCGTCCCTTTCAGCCTCATGTGACGGTATGATGAAGGATTGGTTCAATCATCAGTTTGATGCTTAAAACCTGTTCGCCAGTTTTTTCTGATTTTCGCCTTTGTGATATTCCGGCGTTTCCGCAAGCGTCGTGATGCCCGTGCGGCATTTTCCGATCCAGCACTGCTTCACAACCGATTCAAAGTGGATCACGCTGCCCCGGTCCACGTGGTAGGAAATGTGCAAAACCGGCTTGCCCTTTGACGCGAAATCCCTGGCAGCCTGCAGCAGTTCCTCCTGGTCGTATAAAAGCCTCTTGTCCGGCAGAATCAACACTTCACTTTGCTCCAGCGCCTTTTTCACTTCAGGCGCATTCTTGGCGCAGTACCTGCACTCTTTCAGGTTCGAAGACAAATCCAGCTTCTGGCGTACCGTATCCACAAACAGCTGCTCCACACTGTACATCAGCGCCCGCTGCCCCCTGGCTATCAAGGACAGCGCAAAGGTGGATTCCTCGTCCAGGCTCAGCGTTACCCGTACAATCTTGTCGGCCTGCATGGGCACGGCATGCAAAAGCGCTTCGTAAGGATATTCGGTGGTGACGATAAGGTCAAAATCATCATCCAGCAGCTTGGGATTTTTCAAAATCTCGTCAATATGGAAGCTGGTGATCTGCACCAGGGGAACGCTGGCAAGCGTGGGCTCGGTCATCCGCAGCACTTCCACGCAGCAACCGATCCATGCGGCGTGCACCTGGGTGATGCCCCGCCTGCGGCGGCGGATCTCCTGATCCATCAGCTCCAGCACTTTGTCGTCGGAAATGCCGATGGCGGATGCTTCCTGTAAAAGCGCGTCGATCTGGCTGCGGATGTACCCCTGTTCCACATCGGTATGCACCTTGGTGACATAGGTGCCGCTGCCCTGAATGGTCAGTATTTTGCCCATGCGGGACAACTCCAGATAAGCGGTATTCACCGTCCCGCGGGATACGCCGTACCGCTCGCTGAGCGCCCGCTCGGTGGGAAGCCTGTCTCCGCCGCGAAGCACGCCGCTCTCGATCATAAAACCGACCTGGTCAATGATCTGGCGGTGAATGGGCGTTTTGTCGCTTTTGTTGATGTTCAGCTTCATGGAGACTTCCTTTCCGTTTCAGGGATGCATCACATGGGACCTACGCTTCATATCCCAGTTCAGCCCGGGTATACCTGGGAACATTCGCTTCAAAATCCGCACGTGCAGACTGCCGTAGCTCCTGGGAGGCAAACAGGTCGTATGCCGTCCTGGCCAGGGCTTTGGCGGCTTTTTTCATCTGCTCCTGGGCGAAGGGCGAGGCGGCCGCCCTTTCAAAATCCATGGTGTGCACTTCGGCGCTGCCAATATACACATACGGCTGGATCATGGGAATTTCCAGGCTTACGTTGCCCACGTCGGAAGAAGCCAGCTTCATATTGGCGGGGGGATAAAGCACCTTTTCCCCAAAGGCCTCCATATGGCGCTTGTACGCTTCGTCCATGGGCCGGTTGGGGTACCGCTCGGCATACAATATGCCGCAGGTGATTTTGCTTGCCGTACCAAACAGGCAGTCGGAGGATTTCACCGCCCGCTCCACCGCCTTAAGGGCCGCCTGCATATCTGAAACCGTGGATGCCCTTACGCAAAAGCTGGCCGATGCGTAATCAGGGATCACGTTGCTGGCCTTGCCGCCTTCCACGATGATACCGCTTATGTTTGTTTTGTTGGGCAAAAGCGCCCGTTGGGCATCGATGGCCGAAAAGGTATGCAAAAGGGCGCTTAAGGCGTTTATTCCCTCCTCCGGCCTTGAGGAATGGGCCATGCGCCCGAAAAATGCTGCTTCAACGGTTCTTACGGCCAGGCTTCCGCATTGGATCATGTTCATTTTGTGGGGGTGAATCTGCATGGCGAAGTCCACATCCTGAAAAACACCCTTGCCGCAGAGGATGACCTTGCCGCCGCCCCCTTCCTCCGCCGGCGTGCCGATGACTTTCAGGGTACCTGGGATTTCCTCCATGACAGCCATCAGGCCGGCGGCCGCGCCGGCGGAGGCTGCGGCGATCAGGTTATGGCCGCAGGCATGGCCGATGGGCAAAGCGTCGTACTCCGCGGTGAATGCAATTGTTGGCCCTTCCCCGCGGCCCTTTTTTTCCGCCAGAAAAGCGGTGTCAAGGCCGCCCGGGCTTCCCGAAACGGAAAAGCCTTCGTCCTTTAAAAAAGCGGCCAGCAGCCCGCAGGCAAAATGCTCCTGAAAGCACAATTCCGGGTGGCCGTGTATGGCAAGGCTTATTTCCTTCAGCCTGGGAAAAACCGCGTCGATACGCGCCTCAATCCGCGCATAGGCCGCACAGCTCATGGGCTTACTCCTTCTTTGCCGGATTTTTGACGGATCACCGTTTATTCATTTTTCAGGTAGGAGGCCATGGCCTCCATCACTTCCTCCATCTCGGCCAGGAAGCGGTTGTACTGCCGGCGGAAGGCCGTCTCATGAAACAGCGCAAGGCTGGCGGAGGCGCTGTCATCAAGCGCGGCGGCCCTGTAAAAGCCATGGAATGGTTTCAGATCATAGGCAACATCCTGCTCATAGGGGCTGACGGTGGTGTACATCAGCGCCATCAGCCGGCCGCCGGCGTTTTTGTACAGGCGGTTGAGGGCGGATGCATCCCGCGGATTTTTGTTGGCTATGGCCAGCGCCAGATTTTTAAATCTCTCTACGCTCTTAAAAGGCTCATCCATATTAAATGATGGTTTCCCTTTTTCGGCATAACCCATTAAAATCCCTTCCATGCGCGTTGCCAGCGCCACAAAATCCACGGGAAGAATTTGAGGGGCCATGATGCGGTAGGCAAAGGCGGCAAACACGCGGGCGTCCCGCACAAGCAGGTCAAGATCGGCCTTGTCGTAAATGTCCTCCTCCGAGTGCCACCACCAGCCGCCGCCGGAGCCGCCCACATGGGCCTGGCTGTGATCCTTGTCAGGCTTGTCCCTGAGCATCAGGTGGAAGGGGATAAAAGCACCCCACATGGAGTTGTCCCCTGCCCGGATGGGAAAATCCCACTGGGGCTCCGTCCCCGACACATCCCTTACAGCCTGCTGAAAATACCCGTCCTTTTCAATCAGCGTGCTGCGCACCAGGGGAATCACGCCATGCCTGCTGCCGGGGGAATCGGCATTGATATAGGCCACACAATGCTTGCGCAAATCGGCAAAGGCATTGTCGCAATACCAGGTGGAGCCGGCATACCGGCCGTTGGAATGCCCCGGCCACCAGGCGATCTTGATGGAACGGTTCAGTTCCCCCTGATGCTGCTTGAACACCCTTGCCAGCTCCAGGCACAATGCGTTGCCCACCGCGTTGTCGGTAACGCCCACATACCAGGAATCAATATGCCCGGCCAGCAGCACATAATCCTCTGTTTTTCCCTTGATGGTGGCCACCGGCAGGTGCAACTGCTTCACACCCGCTTCCAGCACGGCGGTCATGCGCACCCGGGCCTTCCCGGCGGAGGCCAGGGCGATCAGCTTTTCGCCGTCGGCCTTTTTGACCGAAATTTCGGGTATGGCGGGCAGCAGCCTTGCTGTATCCGGCGTCGGCACGCCCCAGACAGGCGAGGCGGTCATCTCGTGGATTACATCCTCCCCCGAGGGCCAAACGTGTATGAGGCCGATGGCTCCAAGCTCCATCGCCTTATCCATGTGCTGCGGCCCTCCGCCTTCGCTGACGATGATTTTCCCCGCCACCTGTTCACGGGTCCAGGGGATCACCGCCGTATCAAACTGCACGCCGCCCTTGGCGGGTGCATACACCAGCTCCCCCTCGATCCCTTCCGGGCACGCGGCTGAAAAGGCGCGTGTTTTGGCGGGAAGGGAGAGGGGCTCTTCCCCCAGCACGGCAAGGCTGGCGGAAACGGGGTTGCTTACATACGACAGAAATACATGCTCCTCAAAATCGATGCCGTAGGAAGCAAGCTTTCCGGTAATGAAACGGATCGCTTCCAGCTCGCCGGGGCCGCCGGAAAGGCGGTCGAGGGTATCGAATTTCTTCAGCACCTCATCCATGTTGCCCGCGCTGATGGAGGAAAGAATTTTTTGCTCGGTAAGGTCAAAATACGATGCGATAGCCAGTCACATCCTTCAAATCTGAGTGAACGGCGCTGCCGGAATGGTTTCTATTCATAATAAGGCGAACTTCGTCCCGTTTTCATAAGCGCAGGTTACGTCTGCCGCTGGCCGTACGTTTCATAATAGGTGACTTCCTCCGGGGGCACGGTGGGCCGGAGCACGCCTGGACCCGCCGCATAGCCGATGGGCAGCAGGGCAACCGCCTGCATGGTTTCGGGCAGCCCCAGCGCCTCGGCCATTTCATGCTCCCGAAAGCCGGATATGAAGCAGCTGGCAAGGCCCAGGTGCACGGCGCCCAGCAGCATGTTTTCCACGGCGCTGGCACAGTCAAGATATACCAGCTCATCAAGCCCCTTGCGCCCGTAGCGCTTCATGACCGGCTGGTGATCCGCCACAACGGCAATGATCACCGGGGCGGTCTTCAGCCACTGCTGGGGAGGGTTGGTCTCCCTGTTGCCGGAATAGGTGGCCTCTGTGAGCCTGCGCCTGCCCTCCTCGCTCCTGACCACAATAAAGCGCCACTCCTTCAGGTTGCCGCCGGAAGGGGCGCAATGACCGTAGGCGATAAGCTGATCCACCTGTTCCTTTGTTACATCCTGCTCCGTAAAGCCGCGGATGCTGCGGCGGGAAAAAACCGCCTGTTCAAAATCCATGCAAATCCCTCCCTGCGTGCATTCAAGCCAATCCGCATCCTTACCTTGTGGCAAACAGCCCGGAAAAATCCTTCACCTTGCCGCTTTGCATTTTGGGGGGCAGGGGATAGGCCGCCTTGGAATGGGTCAGCCCGCAGGCCACCATGGCTTCGGCGTATTTCAGGCACACATTGGCGGGATTCACCACCGGTATGCCAAGGGCCTCCTCCATTTCTTTGGCCACATCCATAAAGGCCATGGTCATGCAGCCGATGACCATGGTATCCACGGCCTTTTCCGCAATGGCGGCCCTGCCGGCCTGCAAAATGCGCTCCATGGTCACCTTTTTGTCAGCCATCATTTCCAGCACCGGCGTACGGATGGAGACCGCCGCCGCCAGCTTGTCCCTGACACCGGTCTTGAAGGCCAGTTCCAGGCTGGACTGCCACATGTCGCCCTCCGGCGTCAGCACGCCGAAGCGGTGGCCCAGCATGGCGGCCGCCAGAAAGGAGGCCGCGCCGGGGCCTATCACCAGCATCCTTGTGGTAAGCTCCCGGATGGCGTCCACACCGGGATCGCCCGCGCAGCCGATGATGGCAGCGTCGTAGCCCTCCTGCTCCTTTTGCACCGCCAGCCGGGCGGCGGCGGGAACGGCCAGGAATTCTTCATACAGGGATTCGATGGAGTTGGGGCCTTCGGTGACGCAGGCAGCATCCACCTGGGTGCCGGGGGCGGCCCAGCCGCGGAGCATCGCCTCTCGGCGGCGGCATTCCGTATCCGGCATCAGGCCGGGAACGATGTAGACGATCTTCATGGGCGTACTCCTTTATGATAATTGAAGGTGAGGCTTGCGAAACGAGCCGAGGGAACAAAAGTGAACCTCGGCGACGATTAAGCAAGCCGGGCAGAACTTTTTTCAAAAAGTCCCCTCCCCGCCAACCTGTCCTCCTACCCTTCATGCCGCAGCACACGGCCCGGGAAAGATTTCAACACCGCGCCGTTTTCCAGCGTGGGCACGCCGTTGACCAGCAGATAAGTTACGCCGGAGGCCATGGCAAGGGGTTTCAAAGGCGTAATCTCCTCTTCGGAGGGGAAACGGTAGCTGTCAAGATCAATCACCGCCACATCCGCAAACATGCCCGGAGCCAGGCGGCCCCTGTCCCTTATATCAAAGTGATCGGCCACCATGGAGGTATTGCGGCGGATGACCTCATGAAGGGGCATCCCCTTTTTCAGGTTCCCCTGAATAAAGTTGGGCATGGCTCCCCGGCGCAGAAGCTCGTACCAATCGTAGGGCAGTTCCGGGTCCCCCAGTATTTCATCCGACCCCGCGCAGACGTAAGGGTTGTTCACAATGCTTTCCACATGGGAGTCCATGGCGAAATCCTTGCGGCCGGCGCCGCCGCACCAGAGAATGAAATCCATGTCCCCGGCCAGCAGATCCAGCAGGTATTCCTTGGGGTCCCGGCCCAGCTTTTCTGCCAGCTCCGCCACGCTGCGGCCATCCATTTGGGGATCACCCGTCATCCACAGCGTGTTTTTGCTTTGATCCCGGTTTACAAAGTAGGGGTCCTTGCGCAAAAGCGCCCGGCCTTCCGGGGTGCGGATGGCCTTTTTGACGCCTTCCAGGCCCTGGTCAAACAGCTCGTCGCAGGTGGACATCATAAACAGCAGCGCCCGGTCCTTGCTCTGGCAGTGGGCGGTGGTGGCGGGAATGGTATCGATCAGCACCTTTCCGCCTTCTTTTGCATAGGCAAGGGCCGCGTCGTAGGCCTCGGGGCAGCTTGCCCGCAGGTGGCTGACCTGCAGCTTTGCTCCGGAGCGTTTTCCCACCTCCAGGAACTCCTCGGTGGCCTCCTTCACCCCCAGCGCATGGCGCAAGTGGGCCGCCGCAACGCCGCCGTGCTTTGCCACCACCTTGGCGAAGGCGGCAAGCTCATCCGTTTCGGCGTAGCGGCCCGGCACATAATCCAGGCCGAAGGAGATGCCGAAAGCGCCCTGGGACAGGTTTTTATCCAGAATCGCGGATATCTTTTCCTCCTCCTCCCTGTTTGGGGGACGGTGAAAGGCTCCGCCCATTACCGTCCAGCGGAGGGTTCCGTGGCCCATGAGGGTGCAAAGGTTCAAATTGGTCCCCTTGCTTTCCACCGCTTTGGCATAGCCGTCAAAATCGGACCATTCGGGGAAGGTTTTCTTGTACACCTCCCGCTGGCGCCCGCTCATCAGGCCGTTGCCGTAATAGTATTCAATCACGTTGTCCGTGGGCCCGGGGGCGATGGAGTGGCCGCAGTTGCCGTTCACCGTAGTTGTGACCCCCTGATGCATGAACAGCTCATACGTGCCGTCGATCAGACAAATCCATTCCTCATGCACATGGGGATCGATGAGGCCGGGGATTACGATCTTTCCCGCGGCATCCACTACCCGGGCGCCATCCGTGGGCAGGTCCTTCCCCACCGCCAGGATGCGGTCGCCGGATACGCGGACATCCCCCACAAACCCCGGCTTGCCGGTGCCGTCTATGATCAGGCCGCCTCGAATGACAATATCCATACTGCTTTCTCCTTCCCCTTACCGTCCGTGGCGCAATAGCTTGCCGGCCAGGGGCTTTTTCAGTTCTCCCCCGTCCACCGTCACCACGCCGTTCACCAGCACCGTATCCACTCCGGTGGCCATGGTGTTGGGATTGCGGTAGTCAATTGCATCGGGGGTGGGGTAGCGGAAATTTTCCACATCGATCACGGCGATGTCGGCCCAGTTGCCCACCTGCAGCTTGCCGCGGCCGGCAAAGCCCAAATGGTCGGCGATCATGCCGGTGTTGCGCCGTACGATCTCCTCCAGCGGCACCCCGGCCGTCAAGTACATCTGCCAGAAGATGGGCATGGCGCCGCGGCGCTGCAATTCATACCAGCCGCCCATATCCTCCGGGTCGCCCATCAATTCATCGGAACCCACACAGACATAGGGGTTGTCCATAATGCTTTTTACATGGGGCACATGGGGGAAATCGGGCCGGGAGGCGCCGCCCAGGTAGAAGGTATACTCCTTGCCGTCACCCAACAGGTCCAGCAGCACCTCGTCGGGATCCTTGCCCCGCTCCTTTGCGATATCCGCCACGGAGCGGTTTTCCAGCGCCGGGTCTTCGGAGCAGACGATATACACCAGATTCCTGTCCGCCGGGAACATGTAGGCATCCTTCAAAACCGTCTTCCTGCCCTCGGGGGTGTGCAGCGCCGCTTTCACGCCGTCAAGCCCCTTGTCAAAAAGGGTGTCGGACACGGCCACGATGAATTGCAGCATCCTGTCCTTGCGGGTCAGGTGGCCGGTGGAGGTGGGGATGGTATCCACGGTGATGCGCATGCCGCTTTCGGCGGCTTTCCTTACGGCGTCAAAGCATTCGGGATTCACGGATTTCAAGTGGGAGATTTGCGTCCGCGCTCCGGTGCGGCGGCCCACCTCGATGAATTCCTCGGTGCAGGGCAGCATGCCGATGTGGTGCCGCAAATGGGCGGCGGCCACGCCGTCATATTCCTTGATGACATCCACCACATCACACAGTTCATCCGTATCGGCATAGCGGCTGGGCACGTAGGAAAGGCCAAAGGAAACGCCCCAGGCCCCCTGCTCCATGTTTTTTCTCAAAATGGCGTCAATTTGAGCCTTTTCCGCCGGGGTGGGCTTGCGGTCGATGGCCCCGCCCATCACGAGCCAGCGGATGGTGCCGTGGCCCTGGAGGACGGCCATGTTCATGTTGCAGCCCGTCTCCTCCCAGTACCGGGCGTAGCCTTCAAAGTCCTCCCACCGGGGAAAGCGCTTTTTGTACTTTTCCCGCTGCATATCGCTGAACAGGCCGTTGAGCCAGTAATAGTCAATGGCCTTTTCCGTGGGCGCGTTGAACAGGGAATGGCCGCAGTTGCCGCTTAAGCAGGTGGTTACGCCCTGACGCATGAACAATTCCATCGCCCCGTCCAGAAGGCACACATATTCCTCGTGTACATGGGGGTCAATAAGGCCGGGGATCACTACCTTGCCGGCGGCATCCACAACTATTTCAGCTTCCATATGCAATTTGGGCGCGACGGCCACAATCTTTCCATCCTTTACGGCCACATCGCCGACAAAGCCTTTTGCGCCGGTGCCATCCACCACCAGGCCGCCCCGGATCAATACGTCAACCATGCATAAGCCTCCTTTGGTAATCTGCATCGCGGTACAAGACCGGAAAGCAAAAGTCAGATCCAAACCTCACGCAAAACGCGAAGCGCGTTTTCCCCCAGCACCTTGCGGATGTCGTTATCGCCGTACCCGTGCTTCACCAGCCAGCGCAGGATGTTGACCGAAGCCTCGGTGGGGTTTTCCAGGCCTTTCACATACGGCACTTCCTCATAGTCCGCCTGCCTGTTTTTCGTATCCCCGGTAGCCAGGCTCTTGGAGAACAGGTGGTGCAGCCCCACATGGTCGCCATACAGGCCGTCGGTGCCGAAGGACACATGATCGATGCCCACCAGGTTCGCGATATACTCAAAGTGTTCCATGTAGGAATCAAGATCGTGGGTGTTGCGCGTTTTGGTCATGGTGGTGTGTGGCGCGGCCTCCACCCCCAGGACGCCGCCCTTTTGCGCCACGGCCTTCAATACATCGTCGCCGCACAGGCGCTTGCTGTCCCACAGCGCCCTGGCGCCGATATGGCTCAGAATAAGCGGCTTATCGGAATAATCCACCGTATCCAGCGTGGTTTTGGGGCCCGCGTGGGAGCAGTCGATGAGCATGCCCACCTGGTTCATCCGCCGCACGGCCTGCCTGCCGAACTTGGTCAGGCCTCCGTCAGAGTCTTCCTTCAGGCCGGAGCCCAAAGCGTTGCTTTCGGAGTAGGTAATGCCCATCATGCGGATGCCAAGGCCGTAGAGCACATCAATGCGGTCCAGCTCGTTTTCAATGGGGGCCGCGCCTTCCAGCACGGGCACCCAGGCGACGCGCCCCTCCCGGTGGGCGCGGAGGATATCCGCCACCCCTTTGCACTGGAACAAAAAATCCTGATGATGAAGGTCGCACATGCGGTTGCCGAAGTCCACCAGGATGTCTTCAAACTTCCATCCGCTGTGGGAAACGATATGGCAGGTGCCATCCATCATATTGTCAAAGACGCAGTCCAGGTAGCTGAAGGAAAGCGCTTCATAGTCGCAGCTCTCCCTTCCGGCCCGGTCCAGCGCCACCAATTCTTCGATATTGTCGGGGGTGAGCGTGGGATGCTCATGCAGCGCGATATACACGCATTCCCTGGCAAGCCTTAACGCCCGCTCCTCCTGGGCGCCGTCAAGGGGCAGCACATACCGGCCGGCCCAGTCCCACCTGGCCAGCTTGAAATGGGGATAATCCACCCCGGGGGTCAAATAGTCATAGGCTTTGTAGCCTTTGTACGCAGTTTTAATGCCCATGTTTCTCCCTGCCTTGCCGTCCTGCCTGCATCGGCAGGAAGCCGTCGTCAAAGGTACTGATAAAGGAAGCATCCTCCCGGCATGCCGGCGGAAAATTCCGCCGGCCGCCGGAAAGATCATTAAAAAGGATTTTGTGAAGGAGAGATTACTTCAGGTGCACTTTGACCAGGTCCTTCACGTCGCATACGCCGTAAAGGCCGGGTGTGGCATGCCAGCCGTCAAACTTCTGCTTGCTGTAGCCATAGGCATTCATGCGGACCAGAACGTTCAGGGAGGGCAGTTCTTCCACAAACATCTGCTGGAATTCCATCATCATGGCTTTGCGGGTCTCATAATCGCCCACCAGTTTCACGTCTTCCAGGATCTTGTCCATGGCTTCGTTCTTGTACTGCATGAAGTTCAGCGTGGCGGCGGAATGGTAGATGGCGTCCAGCCCCGTATCCGCATCGTCGATAACGCCCCACTCGATGTAGTTGATCTCATAGGTCTTGTTCTTGGTCACCATGTCGGTGTAAGTGGCGGGTTCCACGATGCTGATGGTGATGTCGATGCCGGCTTCGGCGCAGTTGGCCTTGAAGATGTTGGAGATGGCGTCGATGTTGTTGGTGTTGTTGCGGCAGGTGAGGGTGAAGGCCAGCTTCTGGCCGTCCTTTTCGCGGACGCCGTCATTGTTGGTATCCACATAGCCGGCATTTTCCAGCGTCGCCTTGGCGGCTTCCAGGTCAAAGGCGGGGAAGGTGGCCGCGCCTTCGCTCAGATCCTTGTACACGGGGGAAATCGGGGTGTACATGGGCACGCCGCCGCCCTGGATGGCGATGCTGATCAGCGCGTCACGGTCGATGGTCTGGGCAATCGCCTTGCGGACAGCCTGGTCCGCCAAAAAGGGATTGGCGCGGTTGAAGGAGAAATAGCCATAGCCCAGAGAATTGACGCGGGCCACACCGTACAGGTCGGGTTCGGCATCCAGCTGCTGCTGCACGGCCACGGACAGGGCGTTGGAGCCGCAGTCCACTTCGCCGGACTTGATGGCCAGCATCAGGGAGTTGGCGTCGGTGTAAATGCGGATGGTCAGGCCCTCCAGATAGGCGCCCATGCCGCCGTTGGCCAAAGGCCAGTTCTCCACGCGGGAGAAGGTGTAGTATTCGCCCTTGGAAAAGCTGTCCAGCTTGAAGGGGCCAAAGCCGATGGTGGGAATTGCAGCGTTGGCAAAGTCATCGATGCCTTCAATCAGGTGCTTTGGCATGATGTCCACCCAGTAACCGACGTTGGTCATGAAGTCCACCTGGGGCTCCTTGAGGTTGTATTGCACGGTCAGTTCGTCCAGCGCGACGGCGCTGTCCACATTGGCATAATAGTCGGAACCGAAATTCACGTCATGGGTGGCGCAGTACGTGGCGGTGAAGGCCAGGTCTTCGGCGGTGAACTTCACGCCGTCGTGCCAATAAAGGCCGTCATGGATTTTGGCGGTAACGGTCTTCAGATCCTCGCCGACTTCGTAGCCTTCCAGAATGAAGGGAACCTTTTTGGCGTTCTCGTCAAACACGAGCAGGGAAGGATACAGGATGTTGGCCACGAGGGCAGCGTTCAGGTCGTTGCTGATCCAGCCGTTGAGCGCGTACGGGTCGCCCACCATGCCGATGATGAGCTGGCCGCCCGCTTGACCGGCGCCGCCTTCCGCCAGGGAAGGAACAGCCATCATGGTCAGGGCCATTGTTGCTACCAGAAGCAGTGTAAGGAACCTTTTCATCTTGTTTCTCTCCTTCGAAGAATTTATATGAAGAAACGCCGCCCTCATCTTCCGGCGTTTCGACATACCTAAAAGGGTCGTACAGGTTGACATAGTCAGGGGGATGCAGCGAAGGACAATGTGTTAGGCTGCAGGCGAAAAGTGCGAGGTCGGAAAAGGGACATGTCCCTTTTTCGAAGGCTACTTAACCCAGACTTGATCCAAGACCCGGAGCACATTGCCGCCGATGATTTTGGCGATATCCTGATCGCTGTAGCCATGCTTCACCAGCCAGCGGATGATGTTGATGGAAGCTTCGGTGGGGTTTTCCAGACCCTTCACATAGGGTACTTCCTCATACTCCACGTCGTTGTTGCGGGTATCCTTGATGGACAGGCTGGAGGCGTAGGCGTGATGCAGGCCCACATGATCGCCGTACAGGGAATCGACGCCGAAAGCCACATGGTCAAGCCCCACAAGGTTGGCCATGTACTCAAAGTGCTCCATGACGGAATCGATGTCGTGGGTGTTGCGTGTCTTGGTCATGGTGGTGTGGGGAGCGGACTCGGCGCAGACCACGCCGCCCTTTTCCGCCACGGCCTTCAATACGTAATCCTCAAACAACCGCTTGGAATTCCACAGCGCCTTGGCGCCGATATGCGTCATCAGGATGGGCTTTTCGCTGGCGGCGACGGTGTCCACCGTGGTCTTGTGGCCGCAGTGGGAGCAGTCGATGAGCATGCCTACCTTGTTCATGCGCCTGACGGCTTCCTTGCCGAACTTGGTAAGGCCTCCGTCGGTGTCCTCCTTCAGGCCGTTGCCCAGGGGGTTGGATTCGGAATAGGTGATGCCCATCACCCGTATGCCAAAGCCGTACAGCACATCAATGCGGTCCAGCTCGTTTTCAATGGGGGTGGAGCACTCCAGCACCGGCACCCAGGCGATTTTGCCTTCGGCCTTGGCTCTTTTGATGTCGGCCACAGTCTTGCACTGGATCAGAAAGTCCTGGTGGTGCAGGTCGCAAAGCCGCATGCCGATATCGTGGACGACGTCCATCCATTTCCAGCCGCTCTTGCTGGTAATATTGGCGGAGCCGTCCATCATGTTGTCGAACACGCAATCGATGTAGCTTTCGGCCAGCGCGTCGTAGGCGCAAAATTCCCGGCCGGCATTGTGGTACAGCTTGCTTTCATGCATGTTTTCCGGGAAATAGCAGGGGTGCTCGTGGGTGGCGATGACGATATTGCCGTCAACGATCTCCTTCACCCGTTTTTCCTGGGCCGGGCTGTCAAGAGGCACGCGGTATTCCCCGGCCCAATTCCACTTGGACAGCTTGTACACGGGATAATCCACGCCGGGGGTCAGGTAATCGAAGGCTTTGTAACCCTTATAGGCAGGTCTCATTCTGGTTCGCGCTCCTTTTTTGGATAATGATTAAACGCAGACGCGTTTAAGCCGGTTACCGTGTCTTGGGGTTCAGGGTATCGTTGATGGCGTTGCCGAGAATGTTGAAGCTGACAACATATGTCGTGATGGCAATGCTGGGCCAGATCCACCACCAGGTGGGGTTGGGGGTTTTGATCAGGGCGCCGGTATCCCAGGCCTTTTTCAGAATCAGCCCCCAGCTCCAGGTGTTGGGATCGCCCAGGCCAAGAAAGCTCAAACCCGATTCACTCAGCACCGCGGTGGCCATGACCAGCGTCAGGTTTACCATGACCGGTCCGATAACGTTCAGCAGGATGTGCTTGTACAGTATTTTCCGGCTGGGCACGCCAAGGCAGCGGGAAACCTCAATGAAAGGCATTTCCGATGTCCTGAGCGTGGCGTTGCGCGTGACCCTTGCCAGGCTGGGCCAGGATAGGATGCCGATGACTACCGCCACATTGGTAACGGAAGCCCCGGCCACCGCGGCGATTACGATCATGAGGGGCATCATGGGCAGCGTCATGAAAATCTCGATCAGGGAGTCGATGATTCCGCCGATGCGGCCCTGGAAATATCCGCTGACAAGGCCCATGGGGATGCCGATCGCCGCGGCGCACAGCACGGCCATGACGGAAACGTATACCGATGTTCGGGCGCCCCATATGATTTCCGCCATCACATCCAGACCCAGGTTGTCGGTGCCCATCCAGTGTTTCGCGCTGGGGGCGACCTCAATCTCCCGGCCGTACCCCTTGGGGTATTGCGCCAGCAGCGGCGCGAAAATGCCCACCAGCAGGATCAGCAATACGACGCATAAGCCGATCATGCCCAGCTTGTTCCTTCTAAAAGCCTGAAAGAAGGTCCGCTGATTCATGCCCTGCCACCTCCCAGCTTTACCCGCGGGTCGATCCAGGCCAGCACAAGGTCGGTGAGGATGTTGATGAACACCGTCGTCACGGACAGGATCAAAAACGCCCCCTGGAGCACCGGGTAATCCAGCATGGAAACACTGTCGAATATCAGCCGCCCTACCCCCGGCCAGGAATAGATGCTCTCGGTCATAATCGCGCCGCCCACCATGCTGGCAATCATGATGCCGGTGGCGGTAATGGTTGGGATCATGGCGTTTTTCAACGCATGCTTGCGGGTCACATACCGGTCGTCCCACCCCTTGGCCAGCGCCGTACGGATGTAATCCTCCTTCTGAACCTCAATCATGCTGTTGCGGGTATACAGAATGATGGAGGTGCAATTTCCGATAAAAAGGGTAAAGGTGGGCAGCACCGCGTGCCGCAGCACATCGTACAGATAGGCCAGCCCCTCCTTGGGCGGCGGCGTATACGCGCCGCCGGTGGGCAGCCAATGGAGCTTGTAGCCGAAAATGTACAATAAGGCAAAGGAAAGGAAGGGAATGAAGATGGAGATGCCCACCATGGTGATCACGTTGATGAACTTGTCAAAGGCGCCGTTGCGGTGCTTGGCTGCCTTCAGGCCGACAGGTATGCCGATGGCCAGGGCGCAGGCGATGCTCAGGGACAGCAGGATCAGCGTCCAGGGCAGCTTTTGCAAAAGCACCGTGATCACCGGTTCCCGCGTCTTGAAGGAGATCCCCAGGTTGCCCTGAAAAAGCTGGCCGAGATAAATGAAGTACTGTATCAAAAGCGGCTTATCCAACCCGAACTGCGCAGTCATCTTCGCGACCGTTTCCGCGCTCATTTTGGGGTCCAGCATCATGGAAACAGGATCCGCCGGGATCAGGCGCAGCAGGAAAAATGTAATGGAAACAGATATGAACACGGTGATGAGCCCGCGATAGCCGCGCCGGATGAGGTATTTTCCCATCCTCCATTCACCTCCAAAGGTTTTTTCGCGTTACCCTGCATAATAGGGGCACCGGACAAAGTGGTTGGGCGCAATCTCCTGCAATGGGGGGTGCTGGGTCTTGCATTCCTTGCGGGCCATGTAGCACCGGGAACAAAACCGGCACCCGTCCGGGAGGTTGACTGCGCTGGGGATGTCCCCTTCCAGCAGAATCCGCTTTTTCCTGATGGTGGGATTGGGATTTGGAATTGCCGAAATCAATGCTTTTGTATAGGGATGGGCGGTATGCTCAAACAATTCGCCGGCAGGCGCCATCTCCATCATTTCGCCCAGATACATGACGATGATGGTATCGCTGACGAATTTTACAACGGACAGGTCGTGGCTGATAAAGATGTAGGTCAAATCAAATTCTTCTTTTAAGCTGTTGAACAGATTCAGCACCTGGGCCTGCACGGACACATCCAGGGCACTTACGGCCTCGTCGCAGATAATGAGCTTGGGATTCATGGCAAGGGCCCTTGCAATATTGATGCGCTGGCGCTGGCCGCCGGAAAATTCATGGGGAAAGCGGCTTGCCATTTCCTGCTGCAGCCCCACGTGTTCCAGCATGTCCCCCACGCGGGCTTTGATATCTGCGCTTTTTTTGTACAGCCTGTGCTCTTTCAGCGGCTCCGCAATGGCTTCGCCTATCTTGACCCTGGGATCCAGGGAAGCGTATGGGTCCTGGAATATCATCTGCAAATCCCTGCGTATGGCGCCGCTTTCCTTTTCCCTCAGGGGCAGGATGTTTCTATCCTGATAGATGACCTCACCGGAGGTGGCCGGGATCAGCTTGAGCAGGAGCCTTGCAAGGGTGGATTTCCCGGAGCCGCTCTCACCCACGACGCCAAGGGTCTGGCCCTTGAGCACGTTAAAGTTCATGTCATCCACGGCGTGCAGCAGCACAGGCTTGCCAAACCAATTGCTGCTGATGTTAAAGTGCTTGGTAAGGCCTTTGACATGCAGGAGGGTATTGGTGCTTTCCATCAATCCTCCACCCCCTTTTCCAGATAGCAGGCCACGCTGTGGTGATCGTTGAGCTGTCTTTCGCGGGGCGGCTGTTCCAGGCAGGCAGGCGAGCAATGGCCGCACCGGGGGGCGTAACGGCAGCCCTTGGCAAAGTTTTGTACCATGGGTACCGTCCCCGGGATGCTGTAGAGTTTCTTCGCCGTTGTTTCCAGTGTGGGGATGGCCGATAAAAGACCCCGGGTATACGGATGGACCGGGTGGAGGAAAACTTCTTCCACGGTCCCTTTCTCCACGATCTGCCCGGCATACATAACCACCATTTCATCGCACACCTCCGCCACCACGCCAAGGTTGTGCGTGATGAACATCAGCGATCCCGCTTCTTTCAGGTGTGTCATCAGGTCCAGCACCTGGGCCTGGATGGTCACGTCCAGCGCGGTGGTGGACTCGTCGGCAATAAGCAGCCTGGGGTTGCAGGCAATCGCCATGGCGATCATGGTACGCTGGCGCATGCCGCCGGAAAATTGGTGGGGATAGTTTTTGATGCGCTTTTCCGGATTCGGTATGCCCACCTTCTTCAGCAGGCCGAGCGTACGCTCCTTAAGTTCTTTCTTTCCAAGCTCCGGCTCGTGGCGGCGGAGCACCTCTTCAATTTGAAACCCGATGGTCAGCACAGGATTCAGCGAGGTCATAGGCTCCTGAAAAACCATGGAGATTTCCTTGCCCCGCACCTTGTACATTTCCTGCTCGGTTTTTTTCAAAAGATCTCTTTCGCCAAGGTAGATGCTGCCCCCGGCCACCTGCGCAACCGGCGGCAGAAGGCGCATGGCCGCCAGGCTTGTAATGCTCTTGCCGCACCCTGATTCGCCCACCACACCCAGCGCCTTGCCCTCCGGCACGGAAAAGGATATGTCATCCAGCAGGTTATACCGCTGCCCGCTGTCGCTTTTCAGGTCAAGCCGGAATTTATCAAACCGCAACACATCGCGCATCGCATCTTCTCCTTTCGGTTTTCTCAGCGTATTTGAACATTGGATTATACCAATTTTGGCTTGCTCGAATTTTCATTCCTCATTCATCCAAATTCAGTGCCTGCAAAAACCGCACCATTCTACAGCCGCCCACCGGGTCCTTCATCATCTTCTGCAAAAGTAAAAATTGATCGGCAAACCTGAAAACCGCATCACCGGCTTACCGAATATGCAATTTTCTTTTATATGATACCACAATGGATTTGATTATTGAAGGAATTATGATGGCGCGAATGTATTTTTTTCGTATTTTTCGTGGCTTTCATTTACTTCCCAATGCCGGGCAGATTCCAATTTACCCGAACATTAAGGTTGTTTTTTATAATATTGTTCGTTGTTCTGCGCGGGTTCCCTTGCAATAGAACGCGCATCAAATGAAATTTCCAAAGAAATGTCATATACCTTTTAGCATTCCCTCTCTGTCCTGGCTTCTTGACTTATGCATCGCTTACCCCATGCCCGCCCGGCTGTAGATGCCATCCCCCCCGAACTTGGGTTGCTTGGGAATTTTCTGTTGAAAAAAGAGAGAAGGCCGGCAATTCCGCAATTTGTGGAACTTGAAGCTTGCATACAAGATGCATTTGCCCATTGCCGACATTTTATCCAAATCACCAGATAAACTTATTTGTCCAAAATCCGCCAAAAAAACAATGACAATCACGTTATCCAATTGTATAATAGCCATATTGTATGGGTTTTTTAGGAAGAAAGGAGAATTTCATGAACATCCGTAAACTCACTGCGCTCGTGCTGGCAATGGCGCTGCTGGCCATTCCCGTCCTCTCCCTTGGTGAAAGCGCGCCGGCTTCCTTTTTGGACCAGGCCTATGAGGCTGGCCGCGCCATAAAAACCACCGTAACCTTCACTCCCGGCAAAGCGATGGACCAGTATTCCAACTCGGCAATGATCGCCGATCTTCTGAAGGTCCTGCGGGTGGAGGCCTCCGAGCAAAAGCAGGGGGAAGATACGCTCAGTCATATCGCACTGTTTTTGCAGGACACGCCCTCCCTTTCCGCGACTTTCCTTACAAAAGCCGATGAGCTCCATGTCATGAGCAACCTGCTGGGGGGACAGGTGCTCTCCTTCACGCCGGAAGAGTTGGCTGCGTTATACATTCGGCTGTTGGCAGGTACAATGGAAGACGCTCCCGCGCTGGATGCCGATATGCTGGACAGCCTCCGGTCATCCATCATGCTCTCCAAGGATACCCTGAAGGAAGATGCCTCCTTTATCGAAACACTGGGCTTCGATCCCGTAAGCTTCCAAACAAACCTGGCAGAGCCTTTGGCCGCCTGGGTTTCTGGCATCATGTCCAACCCGAAAATCACAACCGGCGTTTTTGAACGTGAAAAGCACGACGCCGCCGTCACAAAGAAGGAGCATACCGTATCCGCGGAACAATTGAAAAAGGCCATTCAGATTTTTACAAACTGGGCGGTCAAGGATGAAAACCTTACCGTGCTGAATGATTTGGCCTCCTCTTCAGCAACAAAGGCCGGCGATGACCCCTACGACAAAGAGGAGGTCCGCAGGATGCTGCTGCTCCTGCCCGATGAATTCGCAAAGGCCGCGGGCGATTTCCTTCCCAACCCTGTCATCGTCACCGAGCTGATGGATGCAAAAGGCGAAAGAAAGGCGCTGGAAATCAGGGCCGATATCGTGGAAACCACCACCAGCACCCTGGTATGCGGGCAGTATATCAAAACGGAAGCGGATAGCGTAAAAACGCTGTACGGGCTGTACATACTGTCGGATGCGCTTGGCGCTTCTATCTCCTTCACGACAAAGGATGTTCCGCCCGCCAAAAAAGGCGGTGCCACCATCACCGAGAGCCACTGGGAGTACGCACACGACATGATGCGAAGAGGCATCGGGTTGGACATGATAATCGTGACTTTTGACAGGCGGACTTCCACCGGCGCAAGCTCGGTACAGGATGACTGGAAGCTGGGCTTTGAAATGTCTACCACCGGTCTGGACGTCGACCTGGACCTGGTGGGTACCGAAAAAATTGTCCGTGACAGTATTGACGCCAAGGCTGAGGGTACCGTGGACCTGTATCTTATGGGCGGCAGCGACCCGGTCTGCACCATTGCCTATACCACCGCTTCCTATGAGCCCGCGGCGCTGCCCGTTATCCCTGAGGACAGTGTGCGCCTGGGCAATATGACCACGGAGGAGCTGGAGGCCTGGGGACAGGAAGCCTATCCGGTGGCCATGGGGCAGTTGATGATGGCCATGTCCCAGCTTCCCCCCTCCATCCTGAACATGATCTTTCAAAATGCCAATCCCTGATCAATTTCGCCAACGAAGCAAAGGCTCTTCCCGGTTTGCAGCCGGGAAGAGCCTCGGTTTTTCCAAACGGTTTTCACCGCCCGTTCAATTTCCGCCACTCCTCCCGCAATATGGCATACAGTTCCACATCCACAAAGCGGGACTTGTTGTACAGCCGCTCCCTGAGCGTGCCTTCCCTAAGCATGCCCACATGCTCCATCACCCGGCCGCTGGCCGGGTTGTCCAGCTCATGCTGGGCTTCGATGCGGTTGAGGTTCAGCGTTTCAAAGCCAAAGCGCAAAACCGCGGCCAGCGCTTCGGTCATATACCCCTGATTCCAATAAGACCGGGACAAGCTGTAGCCCACCTCGGCAGAGCGGTTTTCGCTGCTTACCCACATAAAGCCGATGGTGCCGATCACCTTCCCCGTCTCCTTCAGCGCTATGCAGAAGCTGCTGGGCGTGCCGGTGCGGTACTGGCGCAGCACATAGCGGATATAGGCCCGTGTCTGATGAATGTTTTGATGGGCCTCCCACAGCACATGGCGGGCCACCTGGGGGTCGCAGGAATACTCGTATATGTCCCGGGCGTCATTCATGCGCATGTTGCGCAGGATCAGCCTGCTTGTTGTAAGTTCCGGCAGGCGGGCAAAGACATTGTCAAAAAGTTGCATGGTAATTTCAAGCCTTTCCGGCATTGCTTCTTCCTTTGTCAGGGAATATATACCAGGTCATTCATGTATCGAAGGATCACCGGCGGCCCGCCAAAGGGTACGCGCGGTTTCACATAGGTTGCCGCGCCCCAGAAGAGTACCACCAGGCCGATGATGAGCAGCAGAATCAGCAGTATCAGCAAAAAGGGGTTGCCGCGCCGTTTGTCCATGTTCGGACCTCCTTTCAGGGGAACAAGCAAAGCGTTCCCGGCTTGATGCCCAGAAATTCCTGACAACGAGGGAAGTCTGTCCCCCTATGATTCGTTATCTGTATGAAACAACAATTTTAGTCTCGCAGGCGGCGGCAGGCCATCAAAATGCCAAGGGCTGTCTTGCCGTCCCGAATCTCTCCGGCCATCACCTGTTCTGCCGCCTCCGTGAGGGGAATGCGTTTTAGCTCAAGGAATTCATCCTCATCCGCATGAGCCTCATGCTGGCTCAAATCCGTGGCCAGGTACAGTGCGATGCGCTCCGTGCAAAAACCCGGCGTCGTGTCTACCTGGGTGAGCAGCTCCCAGCGGCCGGCCTTCAGCCCGGTCTCCTCCTCCAGTTCCCGGACGGCGCAGTGAAAAGGGTCTTCCCCCGCAAAGTTCAGCTTCCCCGCCGGGATCTCCCAGGTCATGCGTCCGATGGCCACCCGGTGCTGGCGCACCAGCGTCACATACCCGTCCCCGTCCACGGGAACGATGGCGGCGGCGCCCGGATGCTTCACCACCTCCCGGAGCGCTTCCCTGCCGTTTGGCAGCTTGACGAGCCAATGCTCCACGGAGATGATTTTGCCGTCAAATACGACCTTCGTCTGGAAAGGGGTCTCCCGCAATGCTTCATCCCCCATGATCCGGGCTGCCTCCTCCGGCGCCTTTTTAGGCGCACCGCATACCTATCGTTATTCGCCAAAGGGCGGTGCAATCCTGCCAAAAAGCCGCCGCCGCAACATTTTCCAACCGCCACCGAATTGACAACCCGGCGGAAGAATACTACAATCGTATACATGGCCCACCAATACAAGGAGGGAACTCACCCATGAAAAAAAAGATCAATCATTCCTTTGGCCGCCGCATGCTGTCCTTTGCGATGGTTTTGCTCATGGCCTTCCCATGGGTGTCAACACCCGCCATGGCAGCTGTCAACTGGAGCAACCTGGAAATTACGGTGTCCTGGACGGACGGCGGAAACACCCAGAGCGCGACGGCCAATGCCCTTGGCTGGACTGAGGACAGCGCCTTTTGGGTGCAGGTGTCAAGCAACGAGCCGTTCCAAAGCCTGACGCTGTCCATCTATGCTCCAGGCTATGACGATTATCAGTATGATGCCGGGGCAGGCGTTGGCAATCTCATGCTGACAAACGTCAAAAACGCCAGCGGCGTAAATTCGAAAGACGCCATTTATATCACAGCCTATGATGGGGGCGGCAATCAGCTTTCTCCTTCCATCATCCTGTACATTTCCACCAGCATAGCGCCTACGCCCACGGAGGAGCCTACGCCCAAACCGCCGGTGAATGTACCCGTGCTTTACAAGGCGGAGGACGGCTCTGTTCTGCATGAGACCAGCGTATCCGTCCTGCCCGGCGAGAGCAAGGAAGTCCAGGTGGATACGGGTAAGGTATCCTCCGATTACGAGCTCAACGATTCCAATACCAAAACGGCTTCCGTAAACGAAGACGGCTCCTTTGAGCCGGTGGTTTTCTTCTTCAAGCTCAAGCCTTTAGAGCCGGTGAACGTGCCCGTGCTTTACAAGGCGGAGGACGGCTCCGTCCTGCATGAGACCAGCGTATCCGTCCTGCCCGGCGCAAGCAAGGAAGTCCAGGTGGATACAAGCAAGGTGTCCTCCGATTACGAGCTTAACGATTCCAGCACCAAGACAGCTTTCGTAAACGAAGACGGCTCCTTTGAGCCGGTGGTCTTCTTTTTCAAGCTCAAGCCTTTAGAGCCGGTGAATGTACCCGTGCTTTACAAGGCGGAGGACGGCTCCGTCCTGCATGAGACCAGCGTATCCGTTCTGCCCGGCGCAAGCAAGGAAGTCCAGGTGGATACGGGCAAGGTGTCCTCCGATTACGAGCTCAACGATTCCGGCACCAAGACGGCATTCGTAAACGCGGACGGTTCCTTTGAACCGGTGGTCTTCTTCTTCAAGCTCAAGCATTTAGATCCGGTGGCTGTGAATGTACCCGTGCTTTACAAGGCGGAGGACGGCTCCGTCCTGTATGAGACCAGCGTATCCGTTCTGCCCGGCGCAAGCAAGGAAGTCCAGGTGGATACGGGTAAGGTGTCCTCCGATTACGAGCTTAACGATTCCAATACCAAAACGGCTTCCGTAAACGCGGACGGCTCCTTTGAGCCGGTGGTCTTCTTCTTCAAGCTCAAGCCTTTAGAGCCGGTGAATGTACCCGTGCTATACAAGGCGGAGGACGGCTCCGTCCTGTATGAGACCAGCGTATCCGTCCTGCCCGGCGCAAGCAAGGAAGTCCAGGTCGATACGGGCAAGGTGTCCTCCGATTACGAGCTTAACGATTCCGGCACCAAGACGGCTTCCGTAAACGCGGACGGCTCCTTTGAGCCGGTGGTCTTCCTGTTCAAGCTCAAGATTACAGAAGATCCCCCCGTCACGCAGGTGGAGATCCCCATTAGGTATTTGGACGAAAACGACACCGTGATCTATCAGGGCAAAGCAATTGTTGTTCCCGGCTCCGGCGCGGACATTCTCGTTGATCTTACCAAAGCCCCCGGTTATGTGCTGAATGATGACAGTGTCAAGACCGTGTTTGTCGATGAAAACGGCACGCCTTCCTTGCAGGAAATCATCTTCCGCTTCCGTTTGGAGGCCGAGCCCGTTCCGGTAGATGTACCGGTACTGTACATGGGCGATGACGGCGAGGTTTTCTACAACACCACTGTCACCGTAAACCCCGGCTCCAGCAAGCCGGTCAGCGTCGATCCCGCGCGGGTCCCCAAAGAATACACGCTGAATGATGAATCCACCAAAACGGCGTATGTAAGTGAATCCGGCGTACCGGAACCTGAGCAGATCGTTTTCCTGTTCTCGTATCACGCGCCGGAAGAGCCGGTAAATACGCCGACGCCGACTCCCACACCAACGCCGACCCCAACACCTACTATGACTCCCACACCAACGCCGACCACGACGCAGACTCCTACCCCTTCGCCTGCGGAAACCCCCATACCCGTGGGTGCCTCCGTTGACCGCTGGGGCATGACCAATACCGGCAGTTTGAACTTCCGCAGCGGACCCTCTACCGGCACCGCGGCCATCGGCGGGAAGCTGGCAAAGGATCTCCATGTATGGGTCTATGAAACACAGTTCAATGACAAGAACGAAGTATGGGCCCGTGTCAGGGTAAATGGTACGGACGGTTACCTGATGGCCATGTATGTCGATATTTTGTCCCAGGCCGAAAGCGACGCTTACCAGGCAACGCTGGCCACCCCCATGCCCACCCGTACGCCCGATCCTGCCAATACCAATACGCCCACGCCCACACCTACGCCTGCCGCGACGGTTACCCCGACCCCCCTGCCCGGCCAATACGCGGGCTATGCACTGACCAACCGGCAGGTGGCGCTCAGGATGGAAGTGAGCAGCTCCGATCAGAGCATTTTGGCCACGCTCCCCGTCAATACACTGGTGTATGTAGTGGGCCAGGTATATCAAGGCGGTGAGCCCTGGTCCCTGGTGGAAACGCTGGACAAGGTCACCGGTTATGTCCAGGATGACGCATTGCGGCGCATTACACCGGAGGAAGCCAAGTACTATATCGACCAGTACAACGCGGCCCCCCCCCCCCCCCCCCCCAACC
>JAEYOV010000040.1 GCA_023411395.1 Bacillota bacterium | reverse complement strand
CCGCCACAGGCGGCGCTCAGCTTCGGAGCCTTACACTTTTCGCCGGCCGTGAGGCTGCACCGGCCGGCATAGCCGGACCGTGTGAAGGCTCACAGGTGAAAAGTGCAAATCCGCGAAAATGAATTTCATTTTCGAGGACTTTTACTGCGTGACAGGCGCGGGAGATTCATGTATAATAAGCGCTGACTGAAAAGCGAAGGAAGGATATGACAATGTCGATACTGCAAGCCGCCATTATGGGTCTTGTACAGGGCCTGGCAGAATTTTTGCCCATCTCTTCCAGCGGGCACCTCATCCTGGCCCGTGCTTTCATGGGTATTGCCGATCAGGCGGAAGGCCCCGTATTGCAGATGCTGGATATTCTGCTGCATGCCGGCACGCTGATTGCCGTGATCGTGGTATTCTGGAAAGACTGGATGGCCATATTGCGCAACCTACTCAAGTCAAAGACGCTCTTGCTTTTGTTTATTGCTTCCCTTCCGGCACTGATTGTGTCAATCGCATTCAACGATGTATTGGAAAGCCTTTTTACAGGCTGGTTTGTGGGTTTTGCGTTCCTGATTACAGGCGCATTCATGCTTTTGGCCCAAAAGCTTAGTAAGCGGGGCGGCAGGCATGCCAAGCGCACGGAAGAACCGGGATACAAGCACGCCATCGCCATGGGCTGCATGCAGGCCGTTGCACTGCTTCCCGGTGTAAGCCGCAGCGGTTCCACGCTGATGGGCGGCGTTGCCTCGGGCCTGACGCGCCAGTCCGCCGCCAAGTTCTCTTTTATGATGAGCGCTCCCGCCATCCTGGGCAGCCTGCTCATCAAGGGGAAAAACGCCCTGGATAACGGATACTTCCAGCAGATCGAGATGGTTCCCGTCATCGTCGGCATGCTGGCTGCCGCTATCAGCGGCTTTCTGGCGATCCGGTTCATGCTGAAGGTTATCAACCAAATCTCCCTTGGCTGGTTTGCGCTTTACGTGGCGGTGCTGGGTATCGCCGTGATCATTCTTCAGCTTGCAATGCCGGGCTTTTTGCAGCTGCCCACCTTCTTTGCGGAAAAGCTCCCCATATCGTGAGGAATTTCTATTCTTGAATGGAATGAATTTGGCAGGACACAATAGGAGGTGAGAGAACCCACCGGGCCATGGGATATAGGATCGCAATGCGCTGATAGCTAGTCTTGCCCGGCTGGAAAACGCAAGGAGGGTTTTTCATGTCGGGTATACCGCTGCTTATTGCCTTTGTGGTCATGATCGTGCTGATGATCGTGGCGATATCCAGGTTCAAAGTGCATCCGTTCCTTTCCCTGATGGGCGCTTCGCTGATTCTGGCCCTTTTGGCCGGCATTCCCCTTACAAAGATACCCGGTGTGATTGGTGCGGGCTTTTCCGCCATATTCTCCAGCCTGGGTATCGTCATCATCCTGGGCGCCATGATCGGCTATTTCCTGGAGAAGACGGGCGCCGCGCTGAAAATGGCGGATGCCGTGGTGCGCATGGTGGGGAGAAAGCACCCTGAAACCGCCATCCTGCTTATGGGCTGGATCATATCCATCCCGGTGTTTTGTGACAGCGGCTTTGTAATCCTGAACCCCATCCGGCGGGCCATCACGAGGAAGACCGGCGTATCCAGCGTCGCCATGACGGTGGCCTTGTCCGCCGGGCTGTATACCTCCCATGTGCTGATTCCTCCCACTCCAGGCCCTATTGCCGCGGCAGACGCGCTGGGCCTTGGCAGCAACCTGATGCTGGTCATCGGCATGGGCGCGCTGGTATCCGTCCCCGTTTTGATCGCCGCCTACCTGTACGCCAGGTTCATTGGCAAAAGGCTCAAATCCGCCGAGGATGAGGATAAGGAAGAGACGCTCAAGAGCTATGAGGAGCTGGTAAAGGAACACGGAAAGCTTCCAGGCACCTTTGCCTCCTTTATGCCCATCGTGTTGCCGGTGGTCTTGATGAGCATCAGTTCCATCTTTTCCATTCTGCGCGTTACGGGGCCTGTGGCCGATTTGTTCACCTTTCTGGGTACGCCGATGATTGCATTGGCGGTGGGCCTGCTGTCCAGCATCTGCCTGCTGGCCTCAAGCCGCAAGATGTCCGACTTCTTGAAGCTCTCGGAAGAAACGCTCAAAACCGTGGGCCCCATCCTGTTCGTGACGGCGGCGGGCGGTGTGCTGGGCCGGGTCATTACCGAGGCGGGCATTACCACCTTCATTTCCCAGAACGCCGCGTTCCTGACCAGTGTGGGCATTTTCTTCCCCTTCCTTTTCGCCGCCATCCTCAAGACGGCGCAAGGTTCCTCCACGGTGGCCATCATTACCACGGCCAGTCTGATGGGCGTTTTCTCCGCACCGGATTCCCTGATGGCTTCCCTGGGGCTGACTACGCCGGTTAGGGCGGCGCTCACCGTGATGGCCATCGGCGCGGGCGCCATGACCGTATCCCATGCCAACGACTCCTACTTCTGGGTGGTGACCAACTTCGGCCGCCTCAAGGCCCAGGACGGTTACAAAACACAGACCATGGTGACGCTTGTGATGGGCATCGTGGCGGTCCTGTTCATCTGGCTGCTTTCCATAGTCCTGGTGTAATGGGACGCCGGCGCCGCCGGGAAAGCGGCCTGGCAAGCGGCGCCGGACTTATTTCCATAGAATACAGCGATATAGAGGTGTGCATATGAATTCGCTCCGTGAGGATGCCCAGGCCATTTTACAGGAAGCGATCGAAGCCGTTCTGCCGGAGGCGGCGGTTATCAGGGCGCTTAACCGGCATGAAATTCAGGGAGAAGCGGTGATTATCGCCATTGGGAAAGCTGCCTGGCGGATGGCCAAGGCGGCCATGGATGTGCTCGGGGACAAGGTGAAAAGCGGGATCGTTATCACCAAATACGGCCATGCCTTGGGGGATATCCCCGGTCTTGCCATCATGGAGGCGGGGCATCCCGTGCCGGACGAAAACGGCGTGCATGCGGCCAGGGAGGCAATGCGCCTAGTCAGCGGGCTGAAAAAGGAGCAGACGGTGGTCTTTCTGGTTTCCGGCGGCGGTTCCGCGCTGTTCGAGCTGCCGCTGGAAGGGATTGCGCTTTCGGATATCGCATCCATTACCAAGCAGCTTCTGGCCTGCGGCGCCAATATCGTGGAGATCAATACCATCCGCAAGCACCTGTCCCGGGTGAAGGGCGGGCGGTTCGCCCTTGCCTGCGCCCCGGCGCACGTGCTTTCCATCGTATTGAGCGACGTGCTGGGCGATCCGCTGGACAGCATCGCCTCCGGCCCGGCTTATCCGGACGGCTCGACTGTGAAGGACGCGCTGGAGATTGTGAAAAGGTACAAGCTTTCTGTGTCCGATTCCGTGCTGGAGATGCTTGCGCAGGAGACGCCCAAAACGCTCAAAAATGTCACCACGGAGATTACAGGGAACGTGAACGAGCTGTGCCGGGGAGCCATGAACGCCTCGGAAGCCAGGGGATATGAAACGCTGCTGCTGACCACCACCCTGGATATTGAGGCCAGGGAAGCCGGCGGTTTTCTTGCGGCCATCGCCAGGCAGATACAAAAAACGGGCCGGCCTTTAAAGCCCCCGTGCGCCGTGATCCTGGGCGGGGAAACGGTGGTTCACCTTCGCGGCAACGGGAAGGGCGGCCGCAACCAGGAGCTGGCTGTAGCTGCTGCCAGGGGGATCGACGGGCTTGATAACGTGCTGGTGCTCTCCGCGGGGTCCGACGGCACGGACGGCCCCACCGACGCGGCCGGCGGAATGGTCACGGGTGAGTTTGCGTCCACCTGCCGGGAGATGGGGATCGATCTGGACGCCCATTTGGAAGACAACAACTCCTACCACGTGCTCAAGGCGGCGGGCGGGCTTGTGGTCACCGGCCCCACGGGGACGAATGTGAATGATTTGATGATGGTATTGTGCAGGCAATAATCAAAGACAAGAAACCGGCTGCCGCAAAGTGCATTACGGCAGCCGGTTTCTTGTTTTATTCCCAATCGACCAATCCTTTTTCCTCGAGGAAGGCCTGCTGGGCATCCATGTAATCATCCAGCAGGGAAGCCACCTTCATGGCATCGTCCGCTCCCAGCTTGTTTTTGCTGACCATTGTGTCGAGCATGTACTCAAAGGCGTCGTCATCGTCGTAATAGGTGGTGCCTGCGTTCCCGTTTTCATTCAGGACGCCGCTTTCGCGCATGAATGCAAGGTCCGCGTCAATGGCCTGCGAAACCAGTTCCTCCAGTGGCAGGGACAGCTCCCGGTGCAGCCGGGCGTCGATCCTGCCCAGTATGAAAGGGAGCGCTTCCTGTTTGTTGTAACCGTTCATGCGTTTTCCTCCTTCTGTTACAGCAGCCCAGCCAGGCGTTTGGTGGTTTGCCTGAATACCTGCATGGCGCTGCGGATGGGCTCCGGGCTGGACATATCCACTCCGGCCAGCTTCAAGGCCTCAATGGGGGGCAGGCTGCCGCCGGCGGACAGGAACTTGTAGTAATCGCGGATGGCGGGCTCGCCTTCGGTCAGGATGCGGTTGGCCAGGAACACCGCCGCTGAAAAGCCCGTGGCGTATTTATACACGTAGAAGGCGCGGTAGAAGTGGGGGATGCGCATCCATTCCACCTGGATGAGATCATCCACCACGCAATGCTGGCCGTAATACTGTTGGTTCAGCTCCAGGTAGGCTTTGGAAAGCGCTTCCTTGGTCAGTGCTTCGCCTTCCTCGGCCATGCGGTGGCTGATGCGCTCAAACTCCGCGAACATGGTCTGGCGGAACACCGTGGTGCGGAACTGCTCCAGCAGGTGGTTGCACAGGTAAGCCAGCGCCTTCCGGTTGCCCTCATAACGCTCCATCAGCTTGGTCATAAGAATGATCTCGTTGCAGGTGGAAGCCACTTCCGCCGCAAACAGCGTATAGTTGGCCTTTGGGGCGGGCTGATGCAAGTTGCTGTAGTAGCTGTGCATGGCGTGGCCCATCTCGTGGGCGATGGTCATGGCGCTGTCCAGGTCGTCCCGGTGGTTCAACAGTACATAGGGGTGCACGCCGTAGGCGCCCCAGGAATAGGCGCCGTTGGATTTGGCCTTGTTGGCATACACGTCGATCCAGCCGTCTTCATAGGCGCTTTTGAGTATCGTTTGATACTCCGCGCCCAGGGGGGAAAGGCCCTCCATCACCATTTGATACGCTTCGGGGTAGGGCAGGGGCATATCGTAATCCTCCACCATGGAGGCGTACAGGTCGTACAGATGGACTTCATCAAGATTCATGGCCGGCTTGCGCAGCGCGATGTACTCGTTCAGGGCGGGCAGGCTTTCATGGATGACGGAAATCAGGTTGTCATACACGCTAAGCGGAATCTCGTCCGGGAACAGGGAGGCTTCCACGGCGGTCGCAAAGCCCCTGGCCCGGGCGGCGAACAAATCCCCCTTCACGCTGCCGGCATAGGCTGCGGCAAGGGTTGCGCCAAAGCCGGTATAGGTTTCAAACAGCGAGGCAAAGGCCTCCTTGCGCACCCGGCGGTCGGCGCTGCGGATAAAGGTGCCGTAGGCCGCTTCGGTGAGAGGCACCTCTTCGTCCTTTTCATTCCGGATGGAAGGGAATTTCATGTCCACCTTGGTGAGCATGGAGAATATATTCTCAGGCGCGCCGGCCATCTCCCCGGTCATGGCCAGCAGCTTCTCCTGCTCCGCGGGGAGGGTGTGGGGCTTGTTGCGCAAAAGCGTGCGCAGGTATACGTCAAAATCCGAGAGGGCAGGGTCCTTCATCAGCGCCTGAAGGGCTGTTTCCTCCATGGCGAGTAGTTCCGGCTCCAGGAAGGACGCGGCGGCCTCGGCCTCCACCGACAAGGTTTCCGCCCGGTCGGTCAGCGCCTGGAAGGTGGTGTTGGCGTTGTCTTCATCCCTGTGCATATGGGCAAAGGCATACAGCCGCTCCAGGATAAGGTGGGTTTCAAAGTAAGCCTTGACCGCCTTGGCGGGATCCCCGGCCACATGGCCCTTGAACGCTTCAAATCCCGATACGGCATTTTTGGCCTTTAGAAAATCCGCTTCCCACGCTTGGAGGGTGGGATAAAGGTCCTCCAGCTTCCATTGCCAGCGTGCGTCGATTTCTCCGCGGAGCTTTACTTGTTCTGCCATGTCTTTTCTCCTTTTGTCTATTTTTTTCTTCTGTGGATGTATGCCTGAAACTGCAGAAAGTTTCGCCTGAAGCCTGTAAGGGAATTGTGCGTGATCTCCCGTATGGCCGGGCGCACAGCCTGCGCGCCCGCTTCCCTCAGCCTGGGCAGGATGAACAGGACACATATCAGGCGCAGCGCGGCAGATGTGAGGAAAATGAGGTGATACCGGTTCAGCGTCACCCCGAGGAAAACGTGCTTCATCTCCTCCATACGGATGTATACGCCCTTCACCAGCGCGCCGCCCACGGCATTGCCCAAAGCGGTGCCAACCAGGTTGACGGTAGCGAAGAACACCGCCAGGTACATGGACCTGTTCTTTTCCGGAGCCTGGTTGAGGGAGAGGTTTTGCTGTCCCAGGTCGATTGGCGGCCAGAAGGTGCCGCCGATCAGGTTGAGGAATATGATGAACCAGGTCGTCTGCGGCGTCGTGAAAATCCATAAAAACGGCGGGATGGTGCAAGCCAGGGTCACGATCTGTACAATGGGCTTGTTGCCATACCGATCCATCATCCTGCCCCAGCGGGAGATAAATAATACCATCATCACATTGGAAGTGATCTGGTTATAGAGCGTAATCTGGGTATAATCCATGCCGAGGTTTTCCAGCATGTATACATTAAAAAACGGTGCGGCCACAAAGATGGCAAAAAACCAGGCCGTATAGGCAATGACCACCCGCATATAATTCTGGTCCCGGAACACCGTGATGATCATGGACAGGAAGCTTTCCTGCTTTTCCTCCGGCAAAGGCGCGCGCATGGCAGGCCAGTCCACAAAGAAGAAAAAGCAGATATCCGCCATGCCGAAGACACCCGCGGCCACCAGCACAATGGTATAGCCCAGCATGCCGGTGCTGTCCATGATCCAGGAGACCGCAAGGCCGGTAACAATGCCCGATATCATGAACAGCCGCTGCCGTACGCTGAAATACCGGCCCCGGATGCGCAGGGGGATCAAGTCGCCCATCAGGCTGTTAAAGCCCAGGGTGACAAAGGAGTTGCCTCCCGCGATCAGCGCCACCAGCACCACCACGGCCCATGAACGCAAGGATCCTGCCGCTTCGGGAATGAAAAAAGGAATCAGGCCGATGGGGATCCAGAGGGAGCGGCCCAGGATGCCAAAGAACAGAAGCAGGAAGCGGCGGTTCCGCTTGCGTTCCATGATATAGCTGATAAGCAATTGGGAGGTGTTCGCCGCCACGGGTATGGCGGCTATCAAGCCCAACTGAAAATCATCCGCGTGTACAACATCCCTCAGAAAGCCGGTCCAGGCCGCTCCGCTGACAATGATATTCATGGCCATGCCGAACATGGCGCTGAAAATTACAAGATACAGGTTGTGGCGGAGACTGTCGGTCATGCCGGTGGAATCGAACAAGTCTCGGGAGCGGGGCCAGCGAAGCATCCGGCCCCATGTGGGCTTATTCATGAAAGGTATAACCAGCCTTTCCCGTATATGAAGGCATTTGTACGCACCGCTCTCTGGCGGCGCATCCGGCATCTTGGGTATGGATGTTGGGTAAGGATGTATTGGATGTATGGCCCATAAATATTCTATCCCATCCGCTGGCAAGATGCAAGGTGGGGATTTACTTTCTCCTTCGAGAAAATGACGGTGTCATTTTCTCGAACCTGCACTTTTCACCTGCGATCCCGCGCACCATCCCTCGCTTTGCTCGGCTGGCGCAGGATCGCGGTCGGTGAAAAGCGTAAGGAAAGCTTGCTACGCAAGCGCCCCGCGCGTCCGGCAAAGCCGGGCGACACGATTACAATTGAAGGCTCCAAAGCCGAAGCGCCGCCAGAGGCGGATGAAACGAGGCGGAGGAGGCTGGCGAAACAGAGCAATGCGAATGGCAGTGAGCAGTGCGACAATTGAGCCAGATGGAGTTCCACCCCTTCAATGCATCCCCGGAAATTTGTTGCCTGCCTGTCTGAAATCAATAGCAATTACTGGTGCCGAGGTCATAAGCAATTGCTCTGTTACTTTCTCCCGCCTTTTATATAGGTGATGGGCACCTTCATGGATGGGGCGGCGGCGCCCTTGGGCGTAAAGCTCAAAAAGCCTTCGTGAAGGGTCATGCTGCCCGTGCTGCCCGCAAGGCTGCCGCTTTTTAAAAGCATGGAAACAAGCTTTGCGCTGAGCACCGGCCCGCCGCTTTTTTGAAGGCAATCCTTCCAGAGGGTAAAATTGCAGCCCTGGCGGTACCGGGTGCAGTAAAAGGCCCTGGTATTCTCCGCTACGCCGCCTTCCTTGCACACGGGGCATGCAGTTTCCTTAATAGGCGGAATGGCGGCCTTGGTACGGGCCTTGCCCTTTGTGCCTTCCTCCCTTGCAAAGCTGGCGGACTTCGAATCCTCCCGGGCATAATTCACCAGAAACCCGCACAGCCGGCGGATGCCGTCCAGGAAAGGAGCCGGTTCCTGGCTGCCTTCGGCAATGCGGTTTAAGGCCAGCTCCCAGCGGCCCGTGGTTTCCGGGGAGGAAATCTCCAGCGGGGCGACGCGGATCAGCTCAACGCCCTTTTCTGTAGCCATAAGCGTCTTTCCCTTGCGCTGGATATAGCCCACCGCCACCAGCCGCTCGATGATGGCGGCACGGGTGGCCGGGGTGCCCAGGCCGCTGCCCTTCATCTGCTCCCGCAATTCCTCGTCCTCAATATCCCGGCCGGCATGCTCCATGGCGGAAAGCAGGCTGCCGTCCGTATGCGGCGGCGGGGGCTTGGTGGTTTCCTTTTTGGCGGAGGCTTTTTGCACCGTGCGTATATCGCCGGGAACAAGGCCGGGAAGAGGAATCTCCTCTTCCCGGGCTGATTTCTCAATCCCCTCGTACACCTTTTTCCAACCGGTTTCCTTTACGGCCCGGCCTGTGGTGCGGAAGGTATGCCCATTCACCCCGGTGATCACCTTCAGCGCGTCGTAGGTGTGGGCGGGGTAGAAGGCGGCCAGCAACCGCCGGGCGATCAGGTCGAACAGCCTTTTTTCATCCGGCGGCAGCTTGCTGATATCGGTCTTTTTCGGTGTAGGCAGGATGGCGTGATGGTCGCTGACCTTGCTGTTGTCAAAAATGCGCCGGGAGTGGGCCAGTTTTCCCTCCGGCATAGCACCGGGAACAAGGGGCTGATATATATCCGGCAGGCTTTGCATCGCTTTTTTGGCAGGGCCGGCCATGTCGTCCGGCAGATGGCGGCTGTCGGTGCGGGGGTAGGTGATGGCCTTGTGGGTTTCATACAGGCTTTGGGCCACCTTCAGCGTTTTTTGGGCGGTGAAGCTCAAAAGGCGGTTGGCGTCCCGCTGCAATGTGGTCAGGTCGTACAATTGAGGCGGCAGTTCCTGTTTCGGAGTGGATTCGGACAGAAGAACCTTGCCTTCCTTGCCTTTTGCCGATTGGACAATGGCCTCCGCGGCTTCCTTTGTAGGAATGCGGGTGTCGTTCTCCTGCCCTTCCTTAAACCACATACCCTGGTAATCGCCGAAGTCAGCCGTGACGGTATGGTATTCCTCCGGCTTGAAGGAGGCGATCTCCAGATGTCGCTTCACCAAAATGGCCAGGGTAGGCGTCTGCACGCGTCCAACGCTCAAAAGCGCGTTGTACGTGAGTGTGAAGGCGCGGCTTGCGTTCATGCCCACCAGCCAGTCCGCCTGTGCGCGGCAGGAGGCGCTGACAAACAGGTTGTCATAGGCCGAACCAGGCTTTAAGGCCGCAAAGCCTTCCAAGATGGCTTCATCGGTCATGGAGCTGATCCATAGCCTGTCCACCGGTTTGACGCAGCCGGCCTCCTGATAGATGAAGCGGAAGATCAGCTCGCCCTCCCGGCCGGCGTCGGTGGCGCAGATGACCCGGTCCGTTTCTTTGGCGCACAGCCACTTTTTCAAAATGCGGAACTGGCCTCTCGTCTTGGGCAGCACCTTCAAAGGAATCGTTTGCGGCAGGATGGGCAGGTCCGCCATGCGCCATTTTTTGTACTTTTCATCCAATTCATCAGGATCACAAAGGGCCACCAGATGGCCGATGGCCCAGGTGACTACGTATTTTTCCCCCAGCAGGCAGCCTTCGCCCCTCTCCCGGCACTTGAGTACCCGAGCGATGTCCCGGCCCACGCTGGGCTTTTCCGCTACAATGACCGTTCGGCCCATATCCTCACCTCCCCAGGGGCTCCGCTCCTGGACACGCCAAAGGGTTCCGTAGCCCCGTCCCCGCCAGTGGCGGAAATGGGCGGGGCGGAGGAAGCTGGCGAAACGAGCAGTGCGAGCGGTAGCGAAGCAATGCGACGATTGAACCAGCCGGTAAAGCCCCTTTGGAATCCCCATTTTCATTTACTTAGGACGATCCTGTCTAATACACAGATAGATAACAAAAAGAATAATGCATCCTTCCACCCGCTGTTCATTATATCCCAGCCAAATGGAAGGAGGCAATACATCACACTTATGTCTATATTACATGGATAATGGGGTTTCCAAGGGGACATTGTCCCCTTGGCAGGGTCCAGGGACAGCGTCCCTGGCGGTTTGCAGGATTTGCAACCCCTGCTCGTCTTCAAACTGGTTGGTGTACAGGCGGTAGTAATAGCCTTTTTTAACGATGAGCTGGGGATGGCTGCCTTCCTCAATGACCTTGCCATCCTGTATGACCAGGATGCGGTCGGCGGAGCGCACGGTGGAGAGCCGGTGGGCAATGATGAAGCTGGTGCGGCCCACGAGCACCTGCTGAATGGCCTGCTGGATGAGCAGTTCCGTTTCCGTGTCTACGGAGGAGGTGGCCTCGTCCAGCACAAAGATGGCCGGATCGGAAAGGATGGCCCGGGCAAAGGAGATCAGTTGCTTCTCGCCCGTGGACAGGCGGTTGCCGCCCTCGCCCACGTCGGTATCGTAGCCTTTTTCCAGGCGCAGGATGAAGGGCTCGGCGTTCACCATCTGCGCTGCCTTGCGAATCTGTTCGTCCGTGGCGTCCATGCGGCCGTAGCGGATATTGTCGCGGATGGTACCGCTGAACAAATGCGGCTGCTGGAGCACATAGCCCAGGTTGCTCTGCAGCCAGAGCTGGCTGCGCTTACGGTAGTCCACGCCGTCAATGAGGATGCTGCCGGCCGTAGGCTCGTAGAAGCGGCAGATGAGGTTGACGATGGTGCTCTTGCCGCTGCCTGTTTCGCCCACCAGCGCGATGGTTTGCCCGGCCTTGACGCGCAGGCTGAAATCCTGCAATACCTGCTCGCCTTCTTTATATCGGAAGGAAACATTCTGAAATTCGATATCACCCTTTAAGGCGGGCCAGTTCTCCCGTTTGGGATGAAAATTGTCGCCGAACGCATCCACAACTTCGGGGGAATCCACAATATCCGGTTCCGTTTCCAGCAGCGTGACCACCCGCTCCGCGGCGGCCTGGGCGCTTTGCAGCTCGGCAAAAATCCTGGCGATGTCGCGCACCGGCTGGAAAAACTGTATCGTATAATTGACGAACACCTGCACGGTACCCAGCGTCATGGCGCCGGTGAAAACGTCGTAGCCGCCTTTCCACAGCGCGTAGGCGGTGGCCAGGGAACCCAGGGAAACGACAATGGGCAGGTACAGCGCGGACAGGGAGGCGGCACGAACGGAGCTTTTACGCATTTGGGCCGTAAGCTCCTGAAACTCCTTGGTGTTCATGTCCTCCCGCACCAGCGTCTTGGTGGTCTTGGCGCCCATGATGCCCTCGTTAAAGGAACCTGTTATTTGGCTGTTGGTTTTGCGCACCTGGCGGTAGGCAGCCAGTATCTTCTGCTGGAATTTCCAACTGATGAAGGCCAGGGGCGGGATCACCAGCATCACCATCAGCGCCAGCTTCCAATTGAGGATAAACATCTGTACGCCGCACATGGTCAGGAAAACCGAGCCCCAGCCCAGGTCCAGAAGCGACCAGCCGATGGTGTCCGCCAGGCGCTGGGTGTCGGAGGTCATGCGGGTCATCAGGTACCCCACCGGCATGGTATCATAATAGGAAAAAGGCAGCTCCTGCAGCTTGCGGAAGCCCAGCTTGCGTATGAGATAACATACGCCGGACTCTACCCGGCCGCAGTTTACCAGAAAGATGTAGACCGATACGACCTGAAGCAGCATCAGGCCTGCGTACAGGGCGATGAACCCAGGCAGATTCTGCGTTTCCTGGCCCTTGATGATGTGGTCGATGGCATAGCCTGTCATCCGGGGAAAAATTACGTCGACAGTGGCGCAGATGGCCATGAAAAAGCCGATGCGTATCAGGTTTTTGTGATAGGGCCTGGCGTAGCCCAGCAGCTTTTTCCAGAGCTTCAGGTCAAACTCCTTGGTATAATCCATCTCCTCCTGAAACTGCATGTCACATCACCTCGGCTTTCACTTTGGCCTGGCTCAGGGTAAACTCCTCTTCCAGGGCGGTTTGAATCTGGTTGATGCGCTGGTACAGCCCGGGGCGGGCGCAAAGCTCCTGATGGGTGCCCTGATCCGCCAGGCGGCCCTGGTCCAGCACCAGGATATGGTCCGCCTCGCTCAAGGTGGTGATCCTGTGGCTGATGATGATGGTGGTGGCCTTTTTGGAACGGTTTTTCAGCGCGGCGCGGATCTGCATATCCGTCTCCGTGTCCACGGCGGACAGCGAGTCGTCGAAAATCAGGATATCGTTGTCCTTCATCAGCGTGCGGGCGATGGCGATGCGCTGCTTCTGCCCGCCGGACAGCGTCACGCCCCGTTCGCCCACCAGCGTATCGTATCCCTTTTCGCTCTCCTGTATGAAGCTGTGGGCGCAGGAGATGGACGCCACCTTTTCAATTTCCTCCTGGGCGGGCGCAGGCTTTGCGATGCCCACGTTCTCCCGGATCGTCTTGCTGAAAAGGAACGGCTCCTGCAATACAAGCCCCACGCGGCTGCGCAGGTACTTGCGGTCAATTTTATCAATAGGTACGCCTCCGATTAAAATACGGCCGGACTGCGGCTCAAACAGCCGCTGCAAAAGATGGACCATGGTGCTCTTGCCGCTGCCTGTGCTGCCCAAAATGGCCACGGTCTGCCCCGCCTTGATGGTTAAGGAAAGGTGGTCGAGAATGGGCCGCGACTCATCATAGGCAAAGACCACGTCATCAAACACGATGTCTCCGTCCATGGGCGGGCGGAGTGCATCCGGCTCGGGCGCCTCCACGGGATTATCGAGAATCTCCCGGATACGCTGCATGGACACCTTTGTTTTGCCCGCGTCGCTGAGAATACGGCCCAATTGCCTGACCGGAAACAAAAGCATGCCCACATAGCTTATGAACACGATCATCGTGCCCACGGTGATGGCACCCTGCATGGCATACCAGATGCATAGAAGCAGCGTAGCCATGATTTGAAGCATGCTCAAAAGATCAGCGGAGCTCCAGTAGACGGAGAGCATCTTTATCAGCCTGAATACCTTTCCACGGTAGTCTTCGCTGGCCAGGTCAAACTTCTCCACCTCATACTGCTGGCGGCCAAAGGCCCGCACCACCCGCACGCCGGTCAGGTTTTCCTGGAGCACGGCGCTCATCTTGCCCTCGCTCTCGTCGGCATACTTGAAATGGGTGGTAATTTTCTTGAAGAAGATGAACGCGGTCAGAAACAATATAGGGATCATGACCATGCTGTACAGCGTGATCATCTGGTTGCGGTTCCACAGGATGGAAAACGCCATGAAAAGCATCAAAACAGTGTTCACGGCTTCCACCAATTGCACCGAAAGGAAGCGGCGCACCGTTTCCACATCGCTGGTGCAGCGCTGGATCAAATCGCCCGTTTCCGCCTTTACATGGAAGGAATAGGGCAGATGCTGCAGATGGGCATACAACCGGTCGCGGAGCGACAGCGCGATGCTTTCGCTGGCCACGGCGGACCAGCGCCCCTTAAAGTAGGTAAAAACACCGTTGACCACGTTCAAAAGCACCAGCACAAGCCCCACGGTCCACAGATTGCGCACCAGGTATTCCCTGCCGCCAAGCGTGGCTGAAAAGCCCTGCAAAAAGCCGGGCAGCCTGCTGGGCTCTGTGCCCAGAATGCTGTCCACCGTTTCGGCCAGCAAAAGCGGCGTAATAAAATTGATCAATACGGAAAAAACGGTGCACACAACGGCACCCGAATAAGTCCATGTATTGGCTGCCACCAGCCTTATGAGCAGGCGGTTATGGTTTTTTTGCATAGAAGGTCTCCCTTCGGGCGGGAAAAGCCATCGGCAGGGCCACAGCCGGCGGCGCTTTCGCACATCGTTAAAGCAAGGGGAGAATGCATGTGTGTTCAAGTGCGTATAAAGCTGTGCGCATTGGGAACGGGCCGGTCATCGCTACGCTTAGATATCATTCACTGCTTCCGTACGGGAACACCGGACGGGAAAATTTGACTGCAAAACGTAGTATACAGGAAAATGGATGAAAAAGTCAATTGTTTTTGTGTGTGTTTTGAAAGGATTGATGAAGGATGTTTGACAAAAGGGCATCATTGAAAAGACGTATTTGGGAAGCGAAAGCGATTTAATGAGTGTCTTCCTGCAAGATTTATTTCGTATTGGTCAATTTCTATTGATTTTTGCGCAATAAAAAAGTAGAATGTATAAGAAACGGAAAAAATGAATGGCGCGGAGAGGATGGAAGCCCATGGCGAAGCGGATCTTGTTGGTGGATGATGAACCCCTCATTCTCAAGGGATTGCGTTACACCCTGGAGCAGGAGGGCTATGAGACGGATTCAGCCGCCGATGGTGAAGAGGCTATCTCAAAATTCTTCTCCGGCGATTTTGACCTGGTGCTGCTGGATGTGATGCTGCCCAAGCTGGACGGCATCGCCGTGTGCCAGCGCATCCGGGAATATTCCAGCGTCCCCATCATCATGCTCACCGCCAAGGGTGAAGACATGGACAAGATTCTCGGCCTGGAGTACGGCGCCGACGATTATATGACAAAGCCCTTCAACATTCTGGAGGTAAAGGCCAGGATCAAAACGATCCTGCGCCGGGCCAGCCATTTAACCGGCACGGAGGAGAAGAAGATCATCCGCGTCAGGGACATGGAGGTCAACGTAGTGAACCGTACCGTAACCCTGGGCGGGAAGGAGGTCAAGCTCACCGCCAAGGAGTTTGATCTTTTGCAGCTTTTCATCAACAACCGCGGCAAGGTTTTCAGCCGGGAAGCGATGCTGGAAACGGTTTGGAAATACGACTATACGGGAGACGCCCGCACGGTGGATGTGCATATCCGGCGCCTGAGGGAGAAAATAGAGCGAAATACGGCCCAGCCCGAGTTTATTTTCACCAAATGGGGAGTTGGCTATTATTTCACCGACAAGGATTAACCCATTCACCAGCATCCGCTGGAGAATACTGCTCGCCTTCCTGCTGATCGTCGGGGGCTCCTTCTACGTGATGGCAACCTCGCTGACCAGTTTGGTTGGCGATTATCTTTTTGAGCAGCGAATCAGGTCCGACAGGATCAGCGTGGAAAAGCTGGCGGGGCAGCTTGAGCCGCTTTTGGAAACGGCCCAGGCCGCCGCGCTCACCGAGCGGCTGAAGGAGGCCGGGGGCGAACTGGGCGGGCGGCTGATGGTGCTGGATGTGGACGGGAAGGTGCAGTTTGACAGCTTTTCGGAACTAAACGGCGTTCGGCTGCAATACCCGGAGGTGCTGGGTATCCTCATGCAGGGAAAGCCGGTGGATTATGGCCTGCACCGCCTTACCGGAACGGGCGATGCGGCCGGCGGCACGCTCTTGTCATTTTTGCGCCCGCTCAATACCAGCGTCGAATGGGTGAGCTATTGCACCGCGGCCCTGAATACTCCTCAAGGAGTGATAGGGGTCTTGCTTTTTTCCTCTCCGGTCCAGAGCATGATGCAGGGCTTGTACCAGCTCCAGGACCAAATGATACTGTATTTCCTTGTCGTTGCCTTCGTGGTTCTGGTCATTGCCCTGGTTTTCTCCCGCGTGATCACCAAGCCCATCGCAACGCTTACCAGAGGCATCCAGCGCATGGGCAGGGGCGATTTTTCCGCCAGGGTTGCGGTGAAAGGCTCCGGGGAACTCAGAAGGCTCGCCGAAACATTCAACACCATGTCCGAAAAGCTGGAGGCGCTGGACAAAAGCCGCAACCAGTTTGTATCCAACGCCAGCCATGAACTGAAAACACCTTTGGCCACCATGAAGATCCTGCTGGAAAGCCTCATTTACCAGCCGGAAATGGAGGAGGAGCTTCGAACCGAGTTCATGACCGACATCAACAAGGAGATCGACAGGCTGAGCCTGATCATCAGCGACCTGCTTACGCTTACCCAGATGGACACCAAGAGCATGAAGCTGAACCGGCAGAATATACGCCTGTCGGACCTTGTGCGGGATACCGTCCACCGGCTGACGCCCATGGCCCAAAAGCGCCAGCAGACCATACAGACGGATATCCAGGACGAAGGCGAGATGTATGCCGACGGGCCGAAGCTTCAACAGGTGGTTTATAACCTGACGGAAAACGCCGTCAAGTATACCCAGCCCGGCGGCCATATCCAGGTGCGCCTTTACAAGGCGGGGAAGGAAGTTACCATCACCGTCAGCGACAACGGCCCCGGCATTCCCAAGGATGACCTGACCCATATCTTCGACAGGTTCTACCGTGTGGACAAGGCCAGGTCCAGGGATACGGGCGGCACGGGGCTGGGCCTTTCCATCGTGCGGCAGATCGTAATGCTTCACGGGGGTACCGTTTCGGTCAGAAGTGAGGAGGGGCAGGGTGCCACCTTCATTGTGGAGCTGCCCGCCCACAGCGGATGAGGAAAGGAAGGAGCGCCATGTATAAACGTTTCTTGTTGGCTGTTTGCCTCACGGCGCTGCTTTTTGTCTCCGGCTGTGCCGCTTTGCTGCCCGATCCCCTGCAAAAGGCGGAGGCTACCATCATGCCCGGCGTCACGGCGGCGCTCCACAGCCCGCTGGCCAATGAAAACAACCGGGATGCCCAAACGGTGACGCTATACTTCCGCTACGGCAGGGAACCCATGCTGGCAGGGGAAGCCAGGCTGCTTTCCGTTTCCCAAAACGAACCGGCGGAAAAGGCGCTGGTGCAGGCGCTTCTGGATGGCCCCGGCGCGGGTACGACGGAGCTTATCCGTCTTTTCCCCGATAATGTACAGGTTTTAAACACCGTTTCCCAGGACGAGGTACTGTATGTTACCTTCAATGAAGCCTTGCTCAGACCTTATGCCGACGAACCCTACGACTGGCAGTCAAGGGAGGATTGGCGGCGGGAGGTCATGCTTCGCAGAAAGCTGGCCATGGCCGGGCTGACGGCCTCGATTACAGAAAACTTCCCTTACCACAGCGTACAGGTGCTGGTGCAGCAGCGCAGCGACGTATCCACCAGCTTGCGGCTGGAGAACGCTTATTTTCATGATGAGGATCTCCCCGGCGGGCTTGCCTCCCCCTTCAGGCGGGAGGAGGCGCTGCTCTTGACCCAGGAAAATACGCTCCGCAGGGTTTTGACCGCCTGGCAGGAGAAGGACTGGAACAGGCTGTATCTGTACGTGGCTGCGTTTAATCCGGTAAACAGCCAGCCGCGGCCGGGCACGGATATTGCGTTTTTGCAGTGGGACCGGGCGGCAGCCCTTACCGGCTTTGATACAACGGGGGGGTGCGTGTCCCATGATGGCAGCCGGGCGGTGGTAAGCGCCGACTTGACTTTGGTCCTGGGCGCCGGACAGCCGGTGCCGCTTTCCGCCTATCCCGTGACGCTCTTTCGGGACAGGGGAATCTGGAAAATCAGCTATGAGCAATTGCTGGCTCTGATGAATCTGATACCGGGAAGGGAGGCAGAGCAATGAAGCGTGCGAAACGCTGTTTGGCGGCAATCCTGATAGCCGCATGCCTGGCGCTCACCGGCTGCCAGCCCTCCATTCCCGTCATCTCGGGTGAGACCGGCGAGATTCTGTCCACGCTGCCGCCCCCGCCCATCAGGTACGAGCCGCCCATCGGCGATGCGGGATTGGAATACGATACGGTGGCGACACTGTTTTTGCCCAGGGTGGACGGCGTGCGCCTCATCGCCCAGCAGGTGGAAGTAACGCTTCCGGCGGGCCGCCACGGTGCCGAAGCGGTTTTGAGGGCGCTTTTGAATCATCCGGGCAACGAAACGGCATCGCCCTTGTCCAAATCGGTGCGGCTTCAACTGGCCGGAACCAATCCCGTGGAGGTGTCACGGGATGTGGCTACGGTGAATTTGGCCCCTTCGGCCCATCAATTGGAACCCAAGGAGCTTTATACCGTATGCCAGGCCATTGCCAACACCCTGACGGAGTTTTCCGACATCCGGTATGTAAACGTATTGGTGGCGGGGGCGCAGGTGGTGCTGGATGTATCCGCCAGCCTGCCCATGGGTACGCTCAGAAGGCGCACCGGGGAGGATATAAACGCTTTGTGGGAGCAGGCGGATGCCCAGCGGGTGCCGCTTTCCGAGGACGCTTCCAACCGCAGGCTCTCCACCACGGCCACGCTGTATTTTCCCGCCAGGATGGGTGCCGGCATCCTGCCGGAGGTGCGCAATATCTCCTTTGAGGGGCAGACGCCCGCCCAGTTGGTGACAGGCCTTTTGCAGGAGCTGTCCCTGGGGGCGGAATACCTGGGCAACGTACCCACGCTGCCCGACCTGACAGAACTGCTTACCGGGGCGCCCGCCGTCTCGGACATATCCGGCGGGGGCGGCCGGAAGGTGACGCTGCGGTTTTCCCAGGACCTGAACGAAGCCTTGATTGCCAGCGACGTTACACGGTCCGCCTGCATGGCCTCGCTCACCTATACGCTGACCACCTTTTTGCCGGGCGTGGTGGCGGTGGAGGTGTATATTGGCGACGACCCGGCCCCGATTCAGGATGTAACGCCCAGCAGCGTCTATACCCAGCAGACCATTGCCTTTCAGAATGGATTGCAGCGGCGCGGTGATTACGGTGTGCTTCTGTTGGCCTACTGCCGGCTGTATTTTGCGGCGGAGAACGGGAAGCTTACAGTCGTGAACCGGCCTGTGCCATACTATTGGGCCAAAAACCCGCGGTATTTGCTGCTGCAGCTAAGCGAAGGCCCCAGGGGGTACGATACCGTGGCGGGTCTGAAGGGTGTATTCCCGGGGGGCCTGAAGGATGCGGATCTGCTGGGCATCAGGCTTGAAAACGATACGCTGCTGGTGCATTTTTCCGATGCTGTCCGGGCATCATCCTCCGCCCTCACAGGCAGCGGGGAGCGGCAGATGATCTATGCCATCGTGAACACGCTGTGCGAGAACCCCGTCGTATCCAGAGTGCGGTTTTATGTGGCCGGAGCACAGCCGGAAACGCTGGCGGGCGAAATCTATCTGCCGGGCGAATTCCTGCCCGGCCCCGGTCTGGTTAATTGAATGAAGGGGAATAGACCTGGGATTCGGGTGCGGGTATGTCCTACTATGTAAGACATACGCTCCATTGGCATAATCCACCGGTGCGGTGGAACGCGGAAAATGACCTTCCGGTCTTCATTCCATGGTTTTGAACCATCCGCCCTTGAGCCATCCTAACCTTTGTGATAGGATGGCTTGCTGGTATATTTGGCTTGCCGAAAGGAGCAATCCGTATGGAATGGCATGGCAGGAGCATGGAGTCCGTATTTCAGGAGCTTGATGTACGGCAGGATACAGGCCTTACACGGGAGGGCGCCCATCAGCGGCTTATGCAGCATGGCCCCAACGAGCTGCGCGCCCAAAAGGGGCGCACCGTTATTCAGATGTTTCTCAGCCAGTTTGCCGATTTTATGGTGATCATCCTTTTGGCCGCGGCCATCATATCGGGCGTGGCGCTGCACGAGTGGACGGACAGCATCATCATTCTGCTGGTTGTGGTGATCAACGCCGTATTGGGCGTAATCCAGGAAAACCGCGCGGAGCACTCTCTGGCGGCGCTGAAGAAAATGGCTTCCCCCCACGCCAAGGTGCGCAGGGATGGGCAGATGCATATCCTCCCCGCGGGGGAGCTGGTGCCCGGCGACGTGGTGGTATTGGAAACGGGCGATTATGTGCCCGCGGACATCCGCCTGTACAGTTGCGTGAACCTGCAAACCCAGGAAAGCGCCCTGACCGGGGAAAGCACGCCCGTGGAAAAACAGGCGGGCGAGGTGGAGGAGAACGCATCCCTTGGCGACAGGCGGAACATGGCCTTCTCCGGCAGCCTTGTCACCTATGGCCGTGGCGAGGGCGTGGTGGTGGAAACGGGCATGCATACCCAGCTTGGCCGCATCGCCGGCATGCTGGACAAGGAGGAGGGTGTGAAAACGCCTCTTCAACGCCGTCTTGCCGGCATGAGCAAGAGGTTGGCTTTTGCCGCAATTGCAGTCTGCGCTGTTGTTTTCCTGATCGGCGTGCTGTATGGCAAAGACGCCGGGGAAATGTTTCTGACGGCCATCAGCCTGGCCGTGGCTGCCATTCCGGAAGGAATGCTGGCCATCGTCACCATTGTTCTGGCCATCGGCGTGCAGAAGATGATTGCCAGGAACGCCATCATCCGCCGCCTGCCCGCCGTGGAAACGCTGGGCAGCGCCACGGTGGTCTGTTCCGACAAAACAGGCACCCTCACCATGAACCGCATGACTGTGGTGGCTGCCAGCGCGCCCTTTGAGGCTGGGGATGCCCAAACCTTCCGCCGCCAGAGCGCCGCGGTGCTGCTTGGCACGGCCATGGTGCTGTGCAACGACGGGCAGGAAGGGAACGTGGACGGAAAGGAGACCTTCCTGGGCGATCCCACCGAAACGGCGCTTTTGGATTATGCCAAGGCGCTGGGGTATGAAAAGAAACGCCTGGAGGCAAAACTCCCAAGGGCTGACGAGGTTCCTTTCGATTCCGACCGCAAGCGGATGGCAACCGTCCATAAGGAAGGGGAAAAATACCGGATTTTTGCCAAGGGCGGCCTGGATGAGATTCTGGACATCTGCACCCATATCCAGGACGGCGCGGTGCGGCCCATCACGAGTGAGGATGTGGAGCGCATCCAGCAGACCGCGCGGGAAATGGCGGACGCGGCGCTTAGGGTCCTGGCCTTCGCCATGGGGGAAACGCCTTCGCTTTCCAATGGGGACAAGCAGGCGGATTATGAGAGGGGCCTTACCTTCCTGGGCATGGCGGGAATGATCGACCCGCCCAGGCCCACCGCCCGCGACGCGGTTACCTTATGCCGCCAGGCGGGCATCAAGCCCGTGATGATTACGGGTGATCACAAGGCTACGGCGGCGGCCATCGCCAGGGATCTTGGTATTCTTTGCAAGGGCGACCGGGTGGTAACGGGCCTGGAACTCGCCCGGATGGACGAAGACAGGCTGCGGGAAGAGGTGCGCAACATCGCCGTGTACGCCCGCGTTTCGCCGGAGCATAAGCTGCGCATCGTAAAGGCCTGGCAGTCCTGGGGCGATGTGGTGGCCATGACGGGTGACGGCGTCAACGATGCCCCGGCATTAAAGCGCGCGGATATCGGTATCGCCATGGGCATCACCGGCACCGAGGTAAGCAAGGAAGCCAGCGCCATGATCCTGACGGACGACAACTTTGCCACCATCGTGTCCGCCGTCTCCCAGGGCCGCACCATCTACAACAATATATTGAAGGCCATTCAGTTCCTGCTCTCCTGCAACCTGGGGGAAATACTGACGATTTTCGTGGCCACGCTGCTCAACTGGGCGTCGCCGCTGCTGCCCATCCATATCTTGTGGGTGAACCTGGTCACGGATACCTTCCCGGCGCTGGCCCTGGGCATGGAGCCGGAGGAGAAGAACACGATGCAGAAACCGCCCAGGGACCCCAAATCCGCCATCTTCGAAAAACCGCTGCTGTTCCGCCTGGGCTATCAGGGGGCGCTGATTGCCGTCCTTACGCTGTGCGCCTTTTTGATCGGCCAGAAGACCAGCGTGGCGCTGGGGCAGACCATGGCCTTTGCCGTACTCTCCGGCACGCAGATCTTCCACGCCTTCAATCTGCGAAGCAACATATACTCGGTGTTCTCCAAGGGCCCGGGAAACAAGTGGCTGTTCCTTGCCGGGGGCGCTTCTCTGCTATTACAATTGGCGGTGCTGCTGACGCCCTTCCTGCAGAATATCTTCAAGCTTGTGCCCATGTCGCCCCTGCAATGGCTGATCGTGGCCGGGCTGTCCGTTGCGCCCATACTTGTGGTGGAAATATTCAAGGCCCTTGGATGGACGGGGGAGAAGCTGCAGAAGAAACATTGAGATGGTGTAACGAAAGAGGCTTTACCGGCTCATTTCGGTAAAGCCTCTTTCGTTTCGATTGAATTTACATTCATCACCGTGCCTCCAGCAGGGCCAGCACTTTTTCTTCCAGAGAGCATATTTTCAGCAGCACATCACTGTATGGCCTTAGCTTATTTTTATCGCTGAACATGTCAAACGCCGAAAAATCCTGCGGGATGATATTTCCCAGTTCCCCGGCAAGCTCAGCAATCTCCCCGTAACATTCGGCCAAATCCTGTCTTCCATTATCTTGAAGGAACTGAGTGGCGTATTGCCTGTCCAGATACTGCTTATAGTTGCACATCACATTCAGATACGGCTCAAAATTGTCATCCCACTCGTAGCGCAGCAGCGCGATGGCAAAAGCCTTGTGAGCGGCAAGGCCGTTGTATTGGCCCGGAGCCAGATTTTCTTCCCGGATGAGCCGGGAAACTAGTTTCATGGTTTCGGAAAATGCGGCGTTGGAATCGGGCTTATTGCGCTTGCCCTCAATGATGAGGATACGGCCATTTTCCTTCGCAAAAAAACCGTTGTGCCAGTCCGATTTTCTGAAATAGCCCGTATCATCCGGCGCTTCCTTGTGATCCTCCTCGACATGCATGAACGGATTGTACCCAAGCAGCGTCCGGCCGTCGTTGTCATACCCGGAAATCACACATGCGTCGGCGCAGTTTATTACGCCTTCCAGCGTAATAACAGGCACGCCCTTGTCTATGCTGTCCATGACCAGCCTGCTGTCTCCATCAAAATCGCCTCTGATATGATGCGAAATTTGGTATCCCAGCATTTTGAAGGTGTGCTCGATGATGCCGGGCGTGTGGATCACATGGTAATTGCCGTGGTTCCATGGGCACACGGACGGCATCGAAAAGGAAGTACGAAACGCGCTGCCGGATGCGGCGCAAACATAATCGTAATCCAATTTTTCACCAAGAGCGTTCAGTGCTGAAACAACGCTGTTGACAAACTCGTTCTGCCTTTGATGATCCGACCAGTCCACTTTCAATAGGCCCGGTATGAGGTTGCGCGTCATGCTGAATCCTCCCTTTAGCTTGAAATCAATGGATATCGGGGAGAATTTGTGGAATTTGAATCCGGACCTTGAGTATTGGGAGGGCGAAGTATCAAATAAACGCTTAAAGGCCTTGGAAAAGGCTTCAACCGTTTCATATCTGCATTTCAGCGCAATTTCCGTAACAGAGACCGCTTCTTTTTCAAGCTCATCCGCCGCACAGGACAAACGCCTGAATCGAATGTACTCGCCTATGGAATACCCGGTGACTGCGCTGAAAATATTCGAAAAAGAGGATACGGCATAACTAATCGCCTTGCCTACCGATTCGGGGCTTATGCATTCAAACAGATTATCCTCAATATAATTGATCGCTTCCTGAATTTTATCAAGCCAGATCACAATCTCACCTCCCCTGATTTTCAGCATAACAGATTCAACTTAAAAATGCTTGTCAGCAACTATGACGAATTGTCAGGAAGCGTTAAGTGGACAGGAGATATTATTGGAAAATGCAAAAGCGGCCCCGCAAGCGTGAGATCATATAACAATGATTGGAAATCAATATCACTCAATCCATGTGACCGAATGCTCCAATGGCTCCCGGCCCGGGCGTGCGGGCTTCTCCGCCGCGTATCCGATGGGGAGGATAGCAACAGGACGCACGTCCTTTTGAAGATGAAGTATCTCACTGCAGACTTCCTCGGAAAAAGCACCTACCCAGCAGGCACCCAGCCCTAAACTTTCCGCGCACAGCAAAAGATTCTGGATGGCGGCAGCGGTATCTTGCAGGCAATATAGCTCTGCGCCCCGCTCATGATAACGCCAGGAAGATTTAAATTGGTCGGCGGCTACAACAATGAGCAGCGGTGCCTTTTTGATCCATGGCGCGGGATAGCACTTTTCGCAGATTTCTCTTTGCACTTCTTTGCTTTTTATCACAAAAAGGCGCCAAGGCTGCAAATTTCCGGCGCTGGGAGCCCAATGTGCGGCTTCCAGGAGTTGGACGATCAGTTCATCGGGCACAGGTGTACCGGCGTAATCCCGGATGCTTCTTCTGGCGGCGGCCAATTGTCGAAAATCCATTTGCATATCTCCTTCCACGATATATTCTGCTGCATTCTATAACGCCTGGAAAAGTCCTGCAAATCCTTTTGCTTTGAGGAACAAAAAAGCCGCCGTTTTCGCGGCGGCTGATAGGTATATGGTTTAGCGCTTGGAGAACTGGGGGGCGCGGCGGGCAGCCTTGAGGCCGTATTTTTTGCGTTCCTTCATCCGGGGGTCACGGGTGAGGAAGCCGGCCTTTTTCAGGGAGGCACGCAGCTCGGGGTCGGCCTTGCACAGCGCGCGGCTGATGCCATGGCGGATCGCGCCGGACTGGCCGGTAAGGCCGCCGCCCACCACGTTCACCAGAATGTCAAAGCTTCCGGCGGCGTTGGTGAGCGCAAGGGGCTGGCGAACGGTCATTTTCAATGTTTCAAGACCGAAATAATTGTCGATATCCCGCTGATTGATCACGATTTTGCCTTCACCCGGCACCAAACGGACGCGGGCAACCGCCTTCTTGCGGCGGCCAACGGCATTGAAATCTACTTGAGCCATGTTGTTTTACGCTCCTTTCCGCGTCACTTCAGTTCCAGTATTTCGGGTTTTTGCGCTTCATGGCCATGCTCGGTGCCAGCGTATACCCGAAGCTTGGTCACCATCTTGCGGCCCAGGGGGCCCTTGGGCAGCATGCCCACGATGGCTTTTTTCACCGCGAACTCAGGCTTGTCGGCCATCAGCTTGCGGTAGACGATTTCTTTCAGGCCTCCCGGATAACCGGTGTGCTTGTAATAGATTTTCTCATCCAGCTTGCGGCCGGTGAGGACCGCCTTGTCGGCGTTAATGATGATCACATGGTCACCCGTATCCACAAAGGGCGTATAGATGGGCTTGTGCTTGCCGCGAAGAATCCCGGCAACCTGGCTGGCCAAACGGCCCAGCGCCAGCCCGTCGGCATCGACGATATACCATTTCCGCTGGATGGCCTCGGCTTTGGGCATAAAGGTCTTCAAAGGTATTCCTCCTTGGATTAGGTCTTATCAGTTCGCGGGAGCCATGATGGTCGCATGTGCCCGCCATTGTCAATAGTCCCGGGGCTAGCGGAGTCTATTGATGCCAATCGCTATCATATAATATTTATCCATGGCTTGTCAAGGCCAAATCAAGATTTTTCAGGAAAATCAATGTTCCTGGAGCCATTCCGTAAGCAAGGCGGCCAACTGATCCGCCGTCATCTCATACAGCTTGTCGCTGCCGCCAAAGGGATCGGATACAGGGCGGATGAATACCTGCGCTTTGTGGGCATGCTGCGCAAAGCGCTGCATGAATTCCCTGCGGTGCGCCTCCGTCATGCAAAGCACCACATCCGCCTTTTGTGCCAAAGAGGCACTGATCCGTTTGGCGCGGTGGCCGCGCAGGGATAGTCCCCTTAAGGCCATGGCCCGCTGCGCGCCGGGGGATGCCGGCGCGCCGGGAAAAGCGATCAGCCCCGCGCTGTCGCAGGTGATGTCAAGGCCAAGCTGCTTGCTTAGATCCTCCATCAGACATTTTGCCATGGGGCTGCGGCAGGTATTGCCGGTGCACAGGAACAGGATATGGGCCATGCGACCTCCTTGAAGTGCAGATAGAAGAAGTCTTCACCGCGGGAGCGCGGGTTATCCATCGTTGGCATGGAGCATGCGGAAGGACGATGCGCGGCCCAGACGGTTCATGATGGCAAGGCCGAGGCCGTCGGCCTCCACCACCTCGCTGAATATGGCTTCAATCCCTTCCCGGTCCATACGTCGCAATACGTCAAACAGCCGCGATGCCACCTCCTTTGGATGATGGAGGCTTCCGATGTCCTGAACATATCTTGCGCCATAAGCCGGTATATGTTCCGAAAGCGCCAGTATGCAGGCGGATTTCCCTTCCAGGACGGCGCCGTCATACAGCCTTTTGCAGGCAACGATTACATTTTCCGGTCTGCCCGAAACCAGCGTCAGCATCCCCTGGGGCGCATAGTGGCGGTGGCGCATGCCGGGGGAGAGGGCGGATTCATCCGGCGCAAGGGGCCGCAAAACGCTTCCGGCCACTTCCACGGGGCCTATGATGCTGCCGATCATTTCAGGGGTGACGCCGCCGGGGCGCAGCACCAGGGGGATTTCTCCGGTCATGTCCACCACGGTGGATTCCAGGCCCACATTACAGGGACCGCCATCCAGAATGAGCGGGATGCGGCCTGCCATATCCTCTAAAACGTGCTCCGCCCGTGTGGGGCTGGGCCGGCCGCTGCGGTTGGCGCTGGGCGCGGCCACAGGGAAGCCACAGGCGGATATAAGGGCTCTGGCCACGGGATGGGAGGGCATGCGCACGGCCACGGTGTCAAGGCCGGCCGTAGTGGCTTTGGGTACGGCGTCCGTTTTAGGCAGCAGTATCGTCAACGGGCCGGGCCAGAAGGCGTCCATCAGCTTCAGGGCCTTTTCATTGGGATGGCACAGGGGAGTCAAGTCCGCCCTGGCGGATATATGCACGATGAGGGGGTTGTCCGCCGGGCGCTCCTTGGCGGCAAAAATCAATAAAACAGCCTGTTCGTTCAACGCGTTGGCTCCCAGGCCGTATACCGTTTCCGTGGGAAAGGCCACCAGCTCTCCTTTTTGCAAAAGGGAAGCGGCCCAAAAAATGGCTTCTTCGGTCGGGGGGAGGCAGCGGGTTTCCATCAAGAACAGGCTCCTTGCAGTTCATTTGTACTATTATAGCCATAATGCCAGCAAACACCCTGAAACGATGCCAAGGGACAAAAGCAGCGTCTCCAGGCGGCCGGTGCCTTTTTTCTGCGCTTCGGGCAAAAGGCTGGCGCAGGTGATTTGCAGCATGGCCCCGCCGGCCAACCCTAAACAGGCGGACAGCGCCTGATGCCCGAACCCGCCGGCGTACAGCCCGACGAAGGCGCCCACCAGCGTGGGGAGGCCGCTGAACAGGGCAGCCAGCAGCACACGGTACAGCTTCATGCCGCCCTCCCTTAGGGGCAGCGCCATGGCCAAGCCTTCCGGAACGTCGTGGAGTACAATGGCCAGGCAGAGCGCAAGGCCGAACACCGGGGCGTCGGCATATCCCGCGCCCACCGCCAGCCCTTCGGGGAAATTGTGCAGCGCGATGCCGATGCCTATCAGAAGCCCGGATCGCAGAAGGGAGTTGCCGCCTCTGTGCCGCTCATACCGCGTCAATAACATATCGGACACGAGCATGAAAAAAATCCCGGCCAGCAGGGAAACAATGGCCGTAAGCTGATGCAATAGTATCGCTTCCGGCAACAGTTCAAAGCATACGATGGAAATCATCAGCCCGGAGGTTATATGCAGGATGCGGCTGATGGCGCGGGAGGATAGGCGGGGCAGAAGGATGGCAATCAGCCCGCCCAGCCCCGTCCCCAGAAAACCGGCACTGGCGCTGAGGATCAGCATCGTTCCATAATCCAACATCTCTTCCCCCTTTTCCCTGCATGCAGGGTATGCCGGGGGGAAAGGGGTTTATGCCTCCTGGTTCAGTTGACGCAATAGCTGCGCCTGCTCCTCCATCCTTAGCGCGTCAATGATTTCATCCAGATCTCCGTCGACGATTTCATTGATGCGGTACAGGGTGAGGCCGATGCGGTGGTCGGTGACGCGGCCTTGGGGAAAGTTGTAGGTGCGGATGCGTTCGCTCCTGTCGCCCGTGCCGATTTGCCCCCGGCGGTTTTGGGCGTATTCCGCGTCCTTCTCCGCCTGCATGCGCTCCAGAAGGCGGGATTTCAAGACCTTCATGGCCTTGTCCCTGTTTTTGATTTGACTCTTTTCATCCTGGCAGGTGACAACGAGCCCCGTGGGCAGGTGGGTGATACGCACCGCCGAGTCGGTGGTGTTGATGCACTGGCCGCCATGGCCCGTGGAGCGATAAACGTCTATGCGCAGGTCGTTTGGGCTGATGTTGACTTCCACATCCTCCGCCTCGGGTAAAACCGCCACGGTGCAGGTGCTGGTATGGATGCGCCCGGAGGACTCGGTGGCCGGCACCCGCTGCACGCGGTGCACGCCGCTTTCAAACTTCAGGCGGCTGAACGCGCCGCTGCCGTACATGGAAAACACGGCTTCCTTTATGCCGCCCAGCTCCGTTGCGTTGATGCTCACCGGCTCCACACGAAAGCTGTGGCGCTCGGCGTAGCGGGTATACATGCGCATGAGCTCCGCCGCGAAGAGGCTTGCTTCCTCGCCGCCGGCGCCGCCCCGTATTTCCATGATAATATTGCGCTGGTCATTGGGATCCTTAGGCAATAGCAGCAATTTCAACTGCCGCTCCGCTTCCTCCTTGCGGTCCAAAAGAGAGCGAAGCTCCTCCTGGGCCATATCCGCGAGGTCCGGGTCCTTCAGGAGCGCCTGCGCGTCGCTCAGTTCCGCCAAAAGTTGATTGTAGCCTTCCCAGGCGCGCACGGATGGCTCCAATTGGGCATGCTCCCGCAAAAGCTTTTGCCACAGCGCCTGATCGGCAATGATGTCGGGCTGGGAGACGGCGGTAGAAAGCTCCTCGTAACGGTTTTGCATCCATTCAAACTTGTCGAACATGGGATCCTCCTCAGAGGGATTTGGGGAAAACAGCGGATACGATCCGCGGAATATGGCTCAGGTCATGGAAAACTTCCGTCTGCTCAAAGAATGGGGCAAGCAACCCTTTCACCGCTTCGGCCTGGTCAAACCCCACCTCGCAAAAAAGCGCCCCGCCGGGGCGGAGGAAGGCGGGAGCTTGGGCGGACAGAAGGAAGTAAAAGCGCAAGCCGTCCCCGCCGCCATCCAGGGCGGCCCGGGGTTCCTTGCGCACTTCCGCCTGAAGGGTTTCACACACCGCTGTCGGGATATAGGGGGGATTGCACACGACCAGGTCAAATTGCAGGCCGGATACCGCCGACAGGAAGTCGCCCTGATAAAACGCGACTTCCGCATGCTGCGCTTTGGCGTTCTTTTTTGCGACGGCCAGCGCTTTTTCGGAAATATCTGCAGCATAAACCTGCGCATGAGGCTCAAGGCAGGCGATGGCAACAGCCAGCGCGCCGCTGCCGGTGCACAGGTCCAGCACTTTGGGAGAGGCCAATTTCCGCTCCTTCAGCCACACAAGCGCCCGTTCGCAAAGGAGTTCCGTTTCCGGGCGGGGAATCAGCACGCTTTCGTCCACGTACAGTTGAAATCCCATGAACGATTGGCTGGCGAGTATGTACTGCAGCGGCTCCCTTTTCATGCGCCGCGTAAGCAGCGCATCGAAAGAGGATTGCTCAAAAGGGGAAAGCTCCCGGCAGTTATTGAGCAGCAGCGCCATTCTGCCGGTACCCAGCGCGTGGGCAAGCAGATACTCCGCGTCCAGGCGGCTGTCGGGAACACCTGCTTTTTCAAGCGATGCCACCGCTTCTTTCAAGGCTTCAAGGATGGTCATGCCTTTGCGGTTTCCGCCTCAGGGGCGGCGTTTACGATGGTATAGCCGTCCTTCGTCTTTTCGCCCTCCGGCAGGCCGTACAGCGCGGCGTTCATGGCGGCGATGGCAACTTCCAGCATCTTGTCGTCCGGGGTGCGGGTGGTAAGCTTTTGCATCATCAGCCCCGGCCAGCGCAGCGCCTTCACCAATTTGCCATTGGCATGGGCCAAACCCTTCAAAATTTCATAGCTGAGCCCGGCCACCACCGGGAGCAGCGCCAGACGGCTCAAGACCCTCAAAAGGTAATTGCTGCCGTTGTAGCCTACCAGGGTGTACAGCAGGATGGCCAGCACGAACACGATCAGCAGGAACGTGGTGCCGCACCTGGGATGCAGCGCGGAAAACTGCCTGGCGTTCTCTGGCGTCAAAGGCAGGTTGTTTTCATGGCAGTACACCGTTTTGTGCTCCGCGCCGTGATATTGGAAGGTGCGCCGAACATCGGGGATGGTGCCGCAAAAGATCATGTACCCGATCAGGATCAAAATGCGGGTCAGCCCCTCCAGCAGGTTGATGGCCACCTTCGATTCGATGTTTTGCCTAAGAAAGCTGCCCACCAGTGCCGGGACCACGAAGAACAGGCCGATGGCCAGCGCGATGGCCAGCACCGCGGCGGTGGCCATGACGATTTTGTCGATGCCCTTGCCGAGCTTTTTGGACAGCCACTTTTCGAACTTTGACGGTTCCTCGTCCATCAACCCCAGCATATTGCTGCTTAACTGCAGCGTTTTCATGCCCAGGGAAAGCATGCTGCCCATGCCGATAATGCCCCTGAAGAAGGGGTACCCCATCCATTTGTGCTTTTTGGAGGGCGGGATATACGTGTCGCGCTTGACCACAATGGTGCCGTTGGGCCGGCGCACCGCCACGGCGATAGCCTCGGGCCCCTTCATCATAACGCCTTCCATCACGGCCTGGCCGCCGATATCCACGCGCTTTTGTGCGGGAGAATTACGCATAACATCAGTCCTCTTTCCGCCTGGAACGAACACAGGCAATATACAATCATTCGACACAGCCTGCGTATATCCCTGCCGTTAGTTTCTGACAGTCATAGAAAAAAGAAGCAGGCCGGCAAGCCGTTCTGCTTCTTTATGGAACGATGGGTTACATTCCGAAACGCTTCTTGAAGCGGTCGACGCGCCCGCCGGTATCCACCAGCTTCTGCTTGCCGGTGTAGAAGGGATGGCACTTGGAGCAAATTTCCACCTTCAGCTCTTTCTTTACGGAGCCGGTTTCGAACGTTTCACCGCACACGCAGCGAACGGTGGCTGTCCCATACTTGGGATGGATTTTATCTTTCATGATTTCACCTCTTTTGCGCATGCGCTTCTTGGCCTTTTATGGCCGCATGGAGTATTTTATCATAGGCTGAATGAGTTTGCAAGCGCAACATTCATAAAACGCAAAGAATCTTCTCAATTTACCGCTGCAGTACGTAACCGCTCTTTTCCCACATGGTGATCCAATCTTGCAGCCTTGCGAACAGATCGGCGTTGCACTTTGTTTTTTCCATCATGGACAAAAGCTGTTCGGTGGCGTCCTTGGCGTTGGCGGAGGACAGAACGCCCCGGATGGAGCGGATGCCATCCAGTTCCTTTTGGGAAAGCAGCAGCTCTTCGCGCCGGGTGCCGCTCTTTTGCAGGTTCACGGCGGGGAAGACGCGCTTTTCGGAAAGCTCCCGGTCCAGTACCAGTTCCATGTTGCCGGTACCCTTGAATTCCTCAAAAATGATGTCGTCCATCCGGGAGCCCGTTTCCACCAGGGCGGTGGCGATCACCGTCAGGCTTCCGCCTTCCCGAACGTTTCTGGCCGCGCCGAAAAACCGCTTGGGCTTGTGCAGGACGCCCGGGGCCAGCCCGCCGGACATGGCCCGGCCCGTTACCGGGGCCACGGCGTTGTAGGCGCGGCTCAAGCGTGTGATGCTGTCCATGAGCACCACCACGTCCTTTTTCTGCTCCACCAGCCGCTGCGCCCTTTCCAGCACTATTTCCGCCAGCCGGATGTGGTTTTCGGGCATCTCGTCAAAGGTGGAAGCCAGCACCTCACCCTGGATGGATTCCCGCAAATCGGTCACTTCTTCCGGGCGCTCGTCTACCAGGAGCACCATGACATGGACATCGGGATAATTGCGGGTAATGGCATTGGCGATCTTGGAAAGGATGGTGGTCTTGCCCGCCTTGGGCGGGGCCACGATCAGCGCCCGCTGGCCAAAGCCGATGGGGGCGATCAGGTCCACCAGCCGGATGGCCAGGTCGGAGTTGTCGGCACTGTTCTCCAGGGTGATGCGTTTGCTGGGATAGACCGGCGTCAGGTCGTCAAAGGAAACCCTGTCCCTGAGTTCATCGGGATGGATGCCGTTGACATCGGTGATGTATAAAAGCGCGCTGTACTTGTCGCCTTCCCGCTGGGGCCGCGTTTTGCCGGTGATGTGGTCGCCGGTCCGCAGGCCGAAGCGGCGGATCTGCGCGATGGAAACATACACGTCCTTGCTGCCGGGCAGGAAATTTTCCGCCCGTAAAAACCCGTAGCCTTCGGGATGGATTTCCAGAATGCCGCTGCCGTCGCCGCATTCGCCGGTGGCCAGCATCTCCGGCACGGCTGGGTTGGAGGTGCCAAGCTCCCGGTTGTAATAGCCCGTATCCCGCCGGGGCCGAAAATACGTCTCCTGCCGGTATGGCTCCTGGCGGAAAGGTTCGGAACGGTAAGATTCCTGCCGGAATGGGTCGGGCCTGAAAGATTCCTGGCGGTAAGGCTCTTTAGGGAATTGCTCCGGCTTGTAATTATCGGGCTGAGGCGCGTCGCCCCTGTAGCTGTCCTGGCGGTAGCCGTCCTCCCGGTAGGTATCGGGCCGGTAGGCGGGGCGCAGCGTTTCGCCTCTTTGCGCAGGCCGCATGTATGTGTCCTGGGTTGCGGGGCGGAATGTTTCCGTCCGGGGCGCGGGACGGTAGGAGTCCTGATCCGGATCAGCGGCTTCCCTGCGGACAGGCGCGGATGGGCCGAACCGGGCGGGTGAGGGGGTGGCATTCTCGCTCATGTCAGGAGCGTCGGGACCAAAGCGCGGCGCATATCCTGCCGGGCGGGGGGGCGGTGCGGGCCGAACGGTTTCCTGGCGCATGGAGGACGCGGGGCGTGATGTGGGTGTGATGGACCGTGCCTGCCAGGCGGGCTTGGTGGAATACACAGGTCCCGTGGAAGAACGGCTGTATTGGGGATTGGTCCACGCCGGCCGGTATTGCAGCCCGTCGGCGGGTTTTTCCTGGGCGGCGGCAGGCCGGGAGGAGACGGGCGCTTCCTCTTGCGCCTCGTCTGCGTTGTCTACCTGGGCGGCGGAAGACCGGAGGGAAGCGGGCGCCTCCTCTTTATCCTCATCCCCGTCTTCTACTTTGGCGGCGGCAGCCGCTTCCCGGTTGGCGGCATCTTCCTTTGAGGAGTCGGGCTGTCCGGATTGAACAGGTACATTCGCGGTTTCCGAAAGGGCCGCGGCAATGCGCGCCACGATGCCTTCCTTGTCAAGGCCGGCGCTGAGCTTGATGCCTTTTTCCCGGGCAAGTTTTCTAAGGGATAGAACAGTCATGGATTGAAGATCCAGCATGGGCAATATGTCCTCCTCAAATATGGCGTGTAAGGGCGTAAACAGGCATAGATGTGCATGTAAATACGCTATGCGGAATACATGCGTTTTATGCACGGAATAGACAATTATTCTTTGATGGCTACCACCAAGTCCCGCTGTACGGCTTGTTCCACCCAGTGTTCAAAGTCATCGTACGGTGCATCGCTGAGTACGAGAAATCCGGCTTTTTGCAGTTCCTTTTTCAGATCTGTCTTTTTCAACGTGTATGTATTGAAAGAAAGGGCAATGGCCCCGCCGGGCTTTATCACCTGGTACCAGCCTTTCAGCGCATCCTCCAGCAGGGAAAGAAAGCCGCCCGTGCGCTGTCCCTTAAGCGGCGCATGCTGCACGCCGTAAGGCAGGTCTGCAATCATCAAATGGATGCTTTGTGCCTTTTGCATGGCAGAACAATGCAACGTGTCTCCATGGATCAATTTCAGAGTTCGCGTGTCACCCGCCTGATAATGTTCAGCGGTATCCGCAAGCTTAAAGGCGGTGAAGGGTGCGCTTTTCCCGCCGGGCAATGTCAGGCTTCCCTGGCTGACCTTGTGCTTGATACGGTGGAGCTTAAGGTAGCGGCTGATGAAGCCGGCGGCTTCCTGAACATCCTTTCCGTCCGTTTCCACGCCGATCGTGTTGTGCCCCAGCTTCAGTGCGCAAAACAGGGAGGTGGCCTTTCCGCACATGGGGTCCATGACAAAAAGCGGTTCCGTTGATTGAGCAAACGCGCTGGCGCACAGAGCGCAGTTCAGCATCAGCCCGGTGAACGCGGCATTTGTCTTTCCCTTGTATTTGAGCACCTCAGCCATGTCCGGGGGGAGATACTCGGCAGCTTTGTAGTCCAGCGGACGAAGCAGCCCGTTTTCCAGCGTGGCGCCCATGTAAATGGAAGAATGGCCGGAAATCAAACGAAGAGCGGAGGAAGAAAGAGAGGTGCAGGAGACGTGAAGCCAGGGAGCGCCGCCCAGTTCTTTCCACAAAATTTCAGCCGGGATGCCGCATGCCTTGAGCATGCAATGCAATTCCTGAAGAGCCAGCTTTCGCAGAGATGTTACATATCTGGGATTGGCATGGGGCCACAAAAGGAAGGCGTACTCCATGGAAGCCTCTTTTCAAACAGCTCTGCATAGATTATATCAAAAAGAAAAACGAACTGCAATGCTTCCGAAAGATTATTTGCGCTGGAAATGCGAATTCACAAGTTGTTCATGCCAGGACACGTCTTGCGGATATTACACACAACAAAAAAGGCCCTTTCCCCAAGGGGAAAGGGCCAGGCATGAAAAATCAGTACTTGCGCTTACGGGCAGCCTCTGCTTTTTTCTTGCGCTTTACGCTGGGCTTTTCATAATGCTCGCGCTTGCGAACTTCTGCCAGAACGCCTGCGCGGGCGCACTGACGTTTAAACCGCTTCAATGCGCTTTCCAGGGACTCATTCTCGCGGATACGTACCTCGGACACTGTTATCCCTCCCCTCGCTCATCTCGCCTAAACCTTACGCCGGCTC
>JAEYOV010000077.1 GCA_023411395.1 Bacillota bacterium | reverse complement strand
GGGGGGGGCTTTTTTTAAAAACCCCCCCCCCCCCGCGCCCCTCCCTGAAAAACTTCACTGATTAAAATATTTTGGAATTGCATTCGCCGTCCGTTGATTTTACAACCATAATCAATCCGTGAGGCCTGTCCGGCCGCGGCAAGGAACGCCATCCTGCGTTTTACATATTCTGATAGTGGTTATGACGCCAATCATCTTTGCCAAAAGATTGCTATAGAACAATACTCTTCTTAAGAAAACCTGCAATGAACAAAGGAGCGTATAGGAATGATTTACGGAAGCGACAATTTCTTCGGTGTGGAACCGGCGTTTGATTTCTATTCAAACCGCTTCTTGAATTGTATCGAGGAGGACCCCTGCAATCCCAGAATCAGGATGTTCATCGACGACAACATCCCCCGGGTGCTGTCGGATGTCGGCGTTGTCAAGCGGGTTCAGTTCACAAAAAGGAAGCACCATCATGAATGCGGGGATGTAAGCCCCGACTTCCAATTCCATGTCCATGAGGTGCAGGGCAGCGTGGAGATCGCGGGGCAGATTCCCCACAGCCACCGCTTTGCCACCGTTTCAGGCGAGGCGCGGTTTGTTTCAGGCGGCGACCACGTTCATGACGTACGATTCCGCACGGACTATTTCCAGGGCCACTTCCATGAAGCCTGGGGCGTAACCGGCGGAGCCGTCTGGGTGGGCGACAGGCACGTTCACTTCCTGGACGGCGTTACAACCGTGGATGCCGGACATTCCCACGATTACCGGGTAGCCACGATGATTGAAGACCCCATCGGAAACTGACGGGCGGAGGCCGGACGGAGCATGAAAGCTACGGGCGTGTTTGCTATGGCAGGCACGCCACAGGGTGTCGACAAAGTGGCATGCGCCACTTTGTCGAGGTTTTTCCCTCGCTACACTGCAAAAAACCTGCGGTTTTTGCGGCCGTTTGCTCGGGCAAGGTAGGAATTTCTTCGAAATTCCTTCCGAAATCACCGCACATGTCGCTGATTTCGGATATCCAATCGGAGGGCTTCGAAGCCGAAGCGCCGCCTGTGGCGGATGAAGCGAGGCGAAGAAGGCTGGCGAAACAAGCAATACGAGCGACAGTGAGTAATGCGCCGATTGAGCCAGATGGAAAGCGGCCCTCCGATGCCTCCCGGGAGATATGTCTACAGTCTGGGGCGTGTTTGCTATGGCAGGCACGCTACAGGGTGTCGAATAGCCTGCCTTATTTTTCCAGCACCGCGGGATGCCCACATACATAAATTGAAATGGGCCCCATGAAACGAAGGAGGAATCCTCAATGTACGGCGATACCCGTTTTTCCCATCCCCAAGACCGTTCATGCGTTTTCTGCTGCCAATGCTTTCCAAAATGCCCGCCCCGCAAGGAGAAATGCAGGGATCATGGCCATTTCCCCTGCAAGGATATCGGCTGCGGCCAAAGGCATTGCCAGAAGCCGTGCGAACCCTTAAGGAAAAAGCCGGACTGCGGCTGCGGCTGGTAATTAGGGCCGCACCGCGCCCGTCCTGCTTAAAAAAGCGGCGGCGGGATTACGTTATTTCTTTGGCCCTGTCCATCTGCGGGCGGGAAGGAGGTTTGTTCCTCCCTCCCGCCTTTTCCTGTACGGCCCGCTTATCCGCCGCGCTTACACCGTACGGGAACCCGTAACATATAGTACTACAGGGCCCCACTTTATTTACGGAGGAATTCTGAATGTATGCCAATGACAGCTATCCTTGTCCGATAAACCTTCGCTGCTACCCCTATTGCGATTCTTATCAGGAGCCCAAGAAAGATTCTTGCCAGGATTACAAGCAGGATTACTACCAGGATTGCAAGTATGACGCCTATGAGGAGGATTACGACGGCGCCTGGGATGACTGCTGCGAGTGCTTCTTTGAGTGCTTCTGCTTCCCTTGCTGCTTCCCCTGCAAGGATCACCGCAAGGAACCCTGCCGCGAGCCCCGCAAGGATGATAAAAAGAAGCCTTGCCCTGAACCCCGCAAGAACCCCTGCCTGGATTTCCGCAAGGATCCCTGCAAGTACCCCAGGAAATAACCTGCCGGCAGTTGATATAAGCGCTTTGTCAAAAACGGGGAGGGGATGCATATCCTCTCCCTTGGCGCGTTTGGAAATGCCGGCTTGTCATCCTTCCCTGAATGAAGGGCCCTGGAAAGCCCATTTTTATCATACCGCCCCTTCATTGCTGATATATGGCCATGACATTATCGATCCTGTTGATCACCGCCGCGTTTTCTTTTTGAAGCAGCAGCATGGAAAGCAAAAACCGTTCAGTTCTCACCGAACGGTTCTTGGGCGCAAAGGCTTTACTAGCCATCGTTTTGTTTTGATTTGGCGAAACCGTATCCGCCAAACGCGACTCCGACAAATCCCAAAATGGCAATGATGATATCTTTCAACTGCACGATATTTTCTTTGAATACGATAATCAGAACACACAATACCAGCAACACCATGCCCAGTCCAATCAACAAGCTTTTTCTGTTTTCACGCTTGTCCTGGTACTCGCGCTGCATATTTTCCCTGGCCCCATCCAGATACGCGGTAATGTGCTCCGGCTTGAATTGCTTGGCAATCAAGGATTCGGTTGAATTCCTCCCGGTCATTTGAAAAGTGGATATCATAAGCCGGATGGCGGTTTGCTGCTCAGGCGGCAAGGCTTCGACGACCTCCGCAATGTCCGGCGGCATTTCGCCGCTGTCGCGCTCCGCGTCTTTGGCGCCCGCTTCACCTTTGGCGTCAATCAGCTTATTGTTCAGATTCGTATCTCCTTGTATGCTCACTTGCGTTTGTCCCCTCCCGCCAGCGGCTTTACAAGGCTGTCGGATAAACCGCGGGTTGCTTCCGCAACCTTTGTCACAAAGCTGGAAGTGATTGAGGCAGATACCTTTGCGCGTACCTGCCTGCCGCTTTGTTCACCCGCAGAATAAAAACGCCTCCCCGATCTGGAGCCATTTTTCCAAATATTTTCCATACCACACATTCCTTTCCTCACAAGCAACCCTCCGTACGGAAAGTATGCTCGTTCTTCTTCAACTGATGCATGGCGTTGTGCTATTGCGTCACAGTATCATTATATCCAACGCATACAAATAATGCAAGTCTCAATCAAAAGTCTTGCGCAAGGCAGCAGTATACATTCACACTTCCGGCGGTTCATCCAAAACCCAGGGCAGTTCCAGAAAGAATTCCCCTTCCATGCAGGGCTTGGGGAAGCCCTGGCAGGGGTAAAAAAATCGTTCCTGATCCCACACATGCATCACAATGCCGCCGGTGCGGGCATCCTCCAGATCAAAAGCCGCCCGGTCCTTGAACCGTTCCCCGTTTTGCGAATTGTCCTCAAGGATGCGCCCGGCCAGCCGGATCGTGCAGTCGTAGCAGGCCCGGCCGTTTTTGACAAAAAGACGGTTCACGTTGACAAGCTTGCGCAAGTCCGCGCCCAGGCTTTTCAAATACGCCTTCGCCCGCTCGGGAAGGGCGTCTGCGGCGGCAATAAAATTCGGGCAATCGCAGCCGTATTCATCGCAGGCGTCATAAAACGCCTTCGTTTTTTCCACATCCACCTGAAGCACGTAAAAGGCATTTTCAAAGATCATGGCTTGTCCTCCAAGAATCCGCGCATGCCAGCCGCAGCCCGGCCAAAACGGAACGCGTTCCATTGAAAGAACCCTGTTCCGGCGGCATTTATGGCTCCCGCGGGAAAGCATCCTGAGCAATCTGTATTCAGGCACTATTGTACAGCATCTGGAAACAATTGCATAGCATCTCCGGCGGCTTGCCCTAACAAAAAGCGCCTGGGTGCCTATTAGGCAATCCGGCGCTGCGTTTTCCAGGAAGGGTGACGAAGCCCAGCCGCCGGTGGCTCTGGAACCGAAGCCGCCCCCCCTGTGGGGGCAATAGGCGAGGTGGAGGAGGATGGCGAAACGAACGATGTGAGCGGTAGCGAAACAGCGTGACGATTGAGCCAGATGGAGGGCATCAGGCTGAGCTGAGGTAACGGGCGAAACGAGCAATGCGAATGGCAATGAGCAGTGCGACGATTGAGACCGTCGGGGTAGGGGGAACCTCCTTTTTCAAAAGGAGGTTCCCCCGATCACACCCCGCCTACACGCCGCCCTCCGCAATGGCGAACGATTTTGTCCGGGCACTGTGGCGGCTGCATGGCCCGGGTCCATGATACGGTCCGCTTCCGTTGTTGAAGCCTTTCTGATTTTAGGTTATACTAAACGGGACAAGCAATGGATTGGAGACGACGATGAACGACGAAAAGCGCCGGCAGGACCTTAACCAGGCGTTAATCGCCAACTCGCCCAAAAGGTGGCGGATCAACCTTCCTTTCAGGGATTACGCGCTGCGCCGGGAAGATATCATACCCGCCTTATCGGGGGCCATCGGGAAGATTGCCCTCATCTCAGGGTTCGTCGTTGCCTGGACTGGCGCCCTTGGAACGGGCGATTCGCCCCATCTAGCGGAAATGGTGCGCCTGGAGCTGTTTGTCGCAAGCGTGTTCACCCTTTTGTTTTGCGCGTTTTTGAATCCCGCCGCCGCGCCCCCCGGAAGCCTGGCGCCCATGATCCCCCTGGTGGCGGTGTTTGCCGCCCAGGGCGTGCATCCCATGCCGCTGGGCATACTCATCGGCGTACTTGGCATATTGTTCGCGTTTTTCAATGTGTTCAGCATCATCGTATCCGTTACGGGGCCGGGAACCCGGGGCGGAATCATCCTGCTGTTTGCCGTCATGGGGCTTACAAGCTCCCTTCAAAACCTTGGCGCCTGGTCAAGCGGCACAGGGGTAAACGGCTTTGCGGCCATGCTAATTGTTCCGTGCGCAGTATTATACGTTTTCATCAGCAGGCTGAATGCAAAATGGCTGGCCATTCCGCTGTGCGCAGCGCTCGCGCTTTTTCTGTCTGCCGCCATGGGGCTTTATCCAACCGTTACAACGCCTGCCGCCCTGCCTGTTTTTCAGCCCGTATGGTGGTGGACGGAATTCTGGGGGACCGGCATGGGGCTGAATGTTGAAGCATTTCTCAGGGCGTTTCCCTACGCTCTGCTGGTGATGGTCATGTGGCCCATCGATGTACTGCCGGTCCGCAGCCTGCAGGAGATGAACTATCCCAGGGAGGCGTCAAGATCCCTGTTCCACATGCGGGATACGTTTCTGGTGGTCTCCCTGCGCAATCTTGCGGGCACGCTGCTGGGCGGCGCGCATATCGCCAGCATATGGCGTAGCTTCATGATCCCTTTGAGCACCGTAGGGCGGCCGATTGGCGGCAGCGCATTGCTGCTTGGCATTACCTGCCTTGTTTTTGCCTTCACCGGCAGCCCCATCGATATTGCCATGTTCCCGCCGCTTTTGTGGGTGGTTTTGATCTTTGGGGTGCATGTGCCGCTGCTGGAATTCGGGCTTTCGATGATACAGGACAAGGAAAGCGCGCTGACTGCATCCGTCTTATTCATCCTTGGGCTGGCGGTAAGCCCCATTATAGGCTGGTCGGTTTCGCTGCTGCTTGCCAATCTGGCCATTGAACGCAAGGGCAAAAAGCACAGGCTTTGCATCATCAGCACAAAACAGTTCATCATCGGCTGCGGCGTTGCCCTGCTGTACGCGCTTTCCGCAAGCTGAGGCGCGGCGAAGGGAACCCGGTGAACCGCATGCCGCTCCGCGCCTTGCCTCACTTTCCTCCGGTGGCCGCATATAGTATGAATGGGCCACTTTTTTATACGGAGGATTCAATATGTACGAAGATGCCTATTATCAATCCTATCTCGCGTATGGCGCATATAACCAGTACTATGCTTCCTATCCCTGCCAATCGTATGCTTCCTATCCCTATCAGTGGCAGCAGCCCTGCCCCAATTTCTGCTGTGATCCCTGTTGCGATCCCTGCTGTGACCGCTGCTGCGATCCGTGCTGCGGCCGCTGCTGTGATCCCTGCTGCGACCCCTGCTGCGCTTGCTGCTGAAAATCCGGGCCGGCCAAGGGCTGCAAAAGGCCCGGCAGCGCACAGGACGGCCCCTGATGCATTTTCAGCGCGGCAATTCCGCGTTTCGCTGCGCATTCTCCCGCATCCGGGCCCCGGCAGCACGGACCGCTTCCGTCCCGCCTTCGCGGGCGCGGCGTGCAAACGCTTCCGTGCACACGCCGGGGGACGCAGGAAGCTGCGGCCCCCGGGGCGTCAGGCGGAAGGCGGAAGCAGGCCCGGATGCACAATATACGGGGAGAGGATTTGCGAAAATCCTCTCCCCTTTGGCTTGGCGGCGGATACTGTGCCAAAACATGCATGCGGTATGGGTTCGGCGTAGGGCGGGGGCTTGCTCCCGCCGGATGAACGGTACCATTCATCTTGACCTGTACATGATACGGACGGATAACGCCCGTCCCCGCCCTATGCTTGTCCTTAAATTGGCAAGTATATGTCAGCGATGCACAAAAGCTTTGATTGAAAATTTATTGCAGGCCCTCCGCGATTTTGATGAGTTGGTCCTTGTCCATGCCCTTGGCATCCAGGGTGTATTCTGCGCCGCCGAATACCCGAAAACTTTCGGATGCGAGCTGGGGTACAGGCCAATGATAATGGATCTTTGCGCGCATGTCCGTTTTTCTAAGGTACAGCGCATGGGTGTTTCGGTCCAGACCGTACACATGGAACCCTTTTTCCATTCCCGCAACGGTTACAGGCTCGCTGCTTTCGTCCTCTTCTACCGGGATGAAATAATTGGAAGATGCGTCTTCGCGCTTGCATTTGATGTGGAACCAAATGCCCTGCCCGTTTTGAAAGCTCATGCTGTAGCTTTCTATATAGTTCCTTGCGGCATCCGGAATTTGATATTTTTGAATCGTGATGCCTTCGGCGGTTGTTTCCTCCCCAAGTGGCATCAGCCCAAAGTATTTGGTCATGTCGGATGCGTAAAACCATATCATCCCGCTGACAAAGTGAAACCCTTCCGGGATGACCGTGGGAACCAGAAGCTCAGCGTCCGACGATTTGATTCGCTTTTCCAGCTCCTCAAAGGATGTAAACGCTTCTCTGGGATAATGCCATGTCTGCCAGCCGCTCGCGTACTCGGCTAACCAAAGCTCATCGTCGGGAGCGCTGTCCATGCGGGCCATGAGCGCTTCCCGTGCAGACGGGCTCAGCGGATGCTTCAGTGGTTCCCTAACGATCTCGTTTCCGTACCAGTCCATCATCCTGACCTGGGTGAGGGCGAACGCCGACACACCGATCACGCCCAGCAGGATCAGCGCCGCCATGAGAACCGTACCCCTGCGGAAGCGGGGGGCTTTTTGTTTCTTTTGAAGCAGTTCCTTCATTTTCGCTTCCGTGCGCACCTGCAGGTCTTTGCCGGGGGTAATGTGTTCCATCAGGGCGCGGTATTCGTTTTCAAACATGCTGCAAGGCCTCCTCCCCTGTCAGGCAGGTTTTCAGCTTCCTTCTTGTGCGGCTGAGCATGACCCGCACGCTGGAGGCGGGCATGTGAAGGGCCTTGGCGATGTCTTCCGCCGCCATATTTTCAAAATAATACAGGTGGATCACCGTGCGGCTCCTTTCGGGCAGCTTTTGCAGCGCGGCCTTCAGGCCGCCGTATTCCTCAAACGGGATATCGTCCATATAGCCCGCGCTGTCGGTTAGGCCCACGGTCCTTTTCCGCCAGGCGCTTTTGAGGAAATTGCTGCACAGGTTGACCGTGACGCGGATGAACCATGCCTTTTCGTGCGCTGCATCCGCAAAGGCCGGGCTTGCGCTTACAAACCTTAAAAAGACATCCTGATAGATGTCGTCGGCGTCGTGCCTTGATCCGGTGCGCGCATACGCCAGGCGGTAAACCATAAGGGAATGGCGGCGGATGACCTCCTGCACGTTCAATTCCGTTTGCCGGGGATTTCCCATGATTTCACCTCCCATTGCATATAACACAAGGCGGCAGGTCAAAAAGCGACAGGGCGAAACTGTATTCCGGGATTTTTTTTGATATCCGCATCTATTGATCATTCTACCAGAAACGGAAAGAATAGCCAAATGCGGGCGCGTGCAAGGATTTATTTTGCCAAAATGTGTGCAAGTGTCAAAAGTGGGGAGAAATCCATATCCGTTTTTTTGTATAATATCCTTGGGCGGATAAGAACGTGTGTTCTTATATTCAGTAATGGAAGGAAGGTGAACGATGCTTGGCCCTGTCGGAACGCAAGCGGCGGTTTGTGGATGCGTACTTGACCGACCCCTGCGCGGAGCACGCGGCCAAGGCGGCCGGCTATAGCGCGGACTACGGCCGCAAGCTGCTTGCGCAGCGGGATGTGGCCGCCCATTTGAAGGAGCGGTCGGACTTGCTGGCCACAGAGCGCATCGCAACGCCCATGGAGATATTGGAGCTTTTAACGAAGATCGTGCGCCGGGACGATTCCGTATGCGATTTTGAGGTTGTAAAGACCAAAACCCGCCGGGAGCGGTTGGACGAGCACGGCAAAAAGATCGTGGAGGATCAGGAGGCCCAGGAGCTTTTGAAGATTCCGCCCTCCCTGCGGGATGTGATGAAGGCCGCCGAAGATGTCATCGACCGCTGGGACAAGTACCTCACGCCCTCCGGCGATACCCTGGGCGGCGTGGTGGAAATCCCCGCCGTGCTGCCGGGGGACGGGGAAGAGGATGTAACGGAAAAGGATGGCGGGAAGGGGGCTTTTTAAAAAAATCCTCCAGCCGTCTCAATCGTCGCACTGCATCGCTAACGCTCGCACTGCTCGTTTCGCCGGCCTCCTCCACCCCGCCTATTGCCCTCCATCTGGCTCAATAGTCGCACTGCTCACTGCCGTTCGCATTACTCCTTTTCGCCAGCCTCCTCCGCCTCGCCTATTGCCCCCACTGGGGGCGGCTTCGGCTACGGAGCCACTGGCGGGGGCGGGATTCCGGAGCCTTCCCGGACCCATCCCCAAAAACTTTCAATATGGATAAGGATATATCCCAGAGGGGCGCTCCTAAAGGGCATATGTGTATGGGAACATGAACAACTGCCAACTGTACTCCCCCCCCCGCTGTCATCCTGGGCGCAGCGAAGGATCTTGGATCAACATGGCGCCCATTGTCCGGCAGGAAAAGATTCTTCGGGGCTTCACCCATCAGAGGGACAGTGTCCGGGAGTTGGGCGGCAGGCCGTTGCAGGCGCTATGCGATGCCGGGCGGGCGATGAAGGGTCAGCATAGCTGGCCCAGGCCCGAGCTATTCGTGAATGGCCGGGCCGTACCCGGCGCCCAGAATCGCCCCTACGGCGCAGGGAGAATATTGGATTTGCCTGCCGATGTGCCGGATAGCGGGAATTAGGCGGTAACTTATACCTTCAGATGACGTAGGGGCGATTATCAATCGCCCGCCTGTACCGGCGGAAAACCCGCCGGAAGCGAAAACAAGCCGCCGGACATCCATCCGGTTACACCAACGCAAAGGAGAAACGAAATGAGCCCCGCTATAAAAAACACCGTCTGGTCGCCCCAGCCCCGGCAGGCCATATTCATGTCGCGGCCGGAATACGAGGCCCTGTACGGCGGCGCGGCCGGGGGCGGGAAAAGCGACGCGCTTTTGATGGAGGCTTTGCGCCAGGTGCACATCCCCCATTACCGGGGCCTGATATTGCGCAAAACGTTTCCGCAATTATCGGAGCTTATCGACCGGAGCCGGGAATTATATCCCGCGGCGTTTCCAAGGGCGCGCTACCACACCTCGGAGCACTATTGGCACTTTCCCGGCGGAGCGAAAATCCATTTCGGCTCCATGCAGCACCCGGACGACCGGGTGCACTACCAGGGCAAGCGGTTTGACTACATCGCCGTGGACGAGCTGACCCACTTTACCCTGGATGAGTACACGTACCTGTTCAGCCGCAACCGCCCCGGCGGGCCGGGCACCCGGGTGTACATACGCGCCGCCACCAACCCCGGCGGCATCGGCCACGGCTGGGTGCGTGACAGGTTTTTAAGCCCCGCGCCGCCCATGACCGCCATCAAGACACCGGTGGAATACCTGGATGAAGCCGGGAACACGGTTCATGCCGTGCGCAGCCGCATCTTTGTGCCGGCCCGGGTCACCGACAACAGGGCGCTTATAAAAAACGATCCCGGCTACATGGCCAGCCTGTCGCTTTTGCCCCACGCGGTGAGGGAGGCGCTGCTGAACGGCTCCTGGGATACCTTCTCCGGCCAGGTTTTCACGGAATGGCGCGACGATCCCGCCGGGTATTTGAGCCGCAAGAACACCCACGTCATCCCGGCTTTTGAGATTCCCGCCCACTGGCGCGTGTACCGGGGTCTGGACTGGGGCTACGCCAAGCCCTTTTCCGTGGGCTGGTTCGCGGTGGACGAAAGCCGACGTGTGTACCACATCCGCGAATACTACGGCTTCACCGGCACACCGGATGTGGGCCTTCGGATGGAGCCCAGCCAGGTGGCGGCCAAGATTCGGGAGATTGAGCAGACGGACCCCATGCTCAAGGACAGGACGGTTCGCGGCGTGGCAGACCCGGCCATCTTCCATCGCCTGACCGGCCAGAGCACCGCCGACCTCATGGAAAAGGAGCACGTGTACTTCACCCCCGGCGACCACAGCCGCATCGCCGGCAAGATGCAGCTTCACTACCGCCTGCGCTTTGACGGGCAGGGCTTTCCCCAGTTTTACGTGTTCAATACCTGCCGCCAGTTCATACGCACCGTGCCGGCCCTGGTTTACGACGAGCGTGACCCGGAGGACATTGACACAAGAGGGGAGGATCACATTTATGACATGACCCGCTACGTGCTCATGGAAAACCCCGTCACCGCCCCCGCCGCCCCCGTCCATACCAGAAGGGAGCCGGACCCGCTGGACATTCGATCAAAGACGGCAAGCCGTCTTTGATCGACTTCGCACGATTCCCTTGTAAGCTTTCGCACTGTCCTTTACTTCGTTTGGTCAGTGTTTCGTTTTCAAATGACTTCATCATTTGAAAACTTCAGGTTCGGGGATAAATCCCCTCACCCTAAGCTTACGGCCAGTGAATCGTGTAAGGAATGCTTGCTCCGCAAGCGTCCCGCGCGCCCGGCAGAGCCGGGCGACACGATTACAAACGAGGTGAGTGAGCCGAGCGCCGCCAGTGGCGGATGAAACGAGGTGAAGGAATCAAGCGAAACGAGCGATGGGAGCGGTAGCGAACCAGCGCGACGATTGAGCTTGCGGAACGGCCCCCTCGTTGCTCCCAAAGACGTCCCTCCCGGCGTGCCATCCCTCACTGCGTGAAGAATCATATCTCCGGCCAAAGGTTCTTCGGGGCTGCGTCCTTCTACTATCGGGCGCTCCTTCTGTTATGGCGGTGGCACGAACCTCCCCCAGTCACCTCCGGTGACAGCCCCCTCAAGAGGGAGCCTTTTGGAAAGCCTCCCTCTTGAGGGAGGTGTCACCCGAAGGGTGACGGAAGGAGGTATTGAAATCGCTTGCAAGAAAGGCGGTGCGGCATGTAAGATAAAGGAAATCGCGCGGGCGGCCCCGAAATAGATTGGTATTGGAATTCCGGTGAAACGGCGCTTAAGCCGCGCATAGGGTGAGATAAGCAGGCAGACACAACCGGTGGTTCAGGAGGCGGAATGATGGAACAAAAACCCGTCCGGCAAGGCGTTCCCCTATGGCAGGTGAAGGAGGAACCGGTGTACAGTACTTTCTGGGCCGGTTTTATATCGGCGATAATCAATATATGTCAGTTGATTGCCGTGAACATCGTCATTTTCACATTAGGGGGAGCCGGGCTGAGTCTCTTCTATCCTATCCTGCTGCTACAATTGGGGCTCGCTGTCTGTTTGCTGTTCTACAAGCGGCGCAACCATATGTTCCTCGCGGAAAGCGGCCTGTATATTGTAAAGCGGGGCTATGCCATTTACATCCCCTGGGAAAAGGTGAAGGCCGCCGAAATCGTCAGGGACCTTCCCGACCATATCAGGGTCGATCTGGCAGAGGGATTGATGGATGAAGCGACGGACACACCCATTGTGTTCCCCAAAGACAAGGGATTCCGCTTTCCATTTTCCCGCAAGGCGGGGGAATGCTTTTTGCAGCATGTGCACGTAACGGGGGATGAACGGTGGAAAAAGCGCAGGAGGAAGCGGGCGGGGCGGATGGAAACCTGACGGGCGCGGGCGAGATAAGCGCGGCAGCAAAGGAGGCATTCGTATGGATGACAAGCCTGTCCGCCAAGGCATACCGATGCGGGAGGTCAAGGCGAAGAAGGAGTTCAGCACCCTCACGGGCCACTACATGATGCTGGGGTCTTTGGTTCTCATGTATCTTGCGTACGTTTTGTGGCTGGCGATGGGCGATAACCTTCTCCCAGGGGATGTAAATGGCATAGCCACGCTTTACAATATACAGGCCGCTTTCTGCAATAAACATATGGTTGCGCCGCCTGTAGAGAAACACATACATGATGTACGCCACACCAAACCAGGTGGAAGGATGAAGGTGAATAGGGACGAGGTGAAGGCCGCCGAAATCGTCAGGGACCTTCCCGACTATATCAGGGTCGATCTGGCAGAGGGATTGATGGATGAAGCGACGGACACACCCATTGTGTTCCCCAAAGACAAGGGATTCCGCTTTCCGTTTTCCCGCAAGGCGGGGGAATGCTTTTTGCAGCATGTGCACGTAACGGGGGATGAACGGTGGAAAAAGCGCAGGAGGAAGCGCGCGGGGCGGATGGAAACCTGACGGGGCGCGAACAGAAAACGGGCCGGGCAAACGCAAGGGAGGCAATATCTTGGAAGAGAAACCAGTCCTGAAGACCATCCCGCTGCGGCAGATCAAGGGGAAGCCAATCTACAGCACGCACCGGGAACATATGATGATGTTTTCCGCGGTTTGTTTTGCCGCATTGTGGATGTACGTGGGGCGGTTGGCGCAAAGCTCACAGATGTTCACAAATTTTCGCGGCCTGATCTTTCCCAGAGAAGCCCTTCTGATCGTGGGGGGCCTGGTCTACCTCCTTATAAAGCGGAACAATTTCAGGTTTCTTATGGAGGACGGGGTGTATTTTGTAAGGAAGGGCGCAGCCACCCATGTTCCCTGGGAGCTGATCAAAAGCGCAAAGGTTGTGCATGGAGCCACCTGGAGTTATTTACAAGTGGATGTGGACGCGGAGCCATCTTCCGTTTACATACCCGAAAGCGAAAAAGAGCGCCGTTTCCGCCATTCACCCGAAGTCGTTAAATGCTTCTCTCAGCATGTGCACGTTTCTGGATTAGACAAAAAATAGGCCGGGGCCAGGTCATAAGATGGAGGCGACACCATGGAATCAAAGCCCATCCGCCAGGGCGTTCCTGTTAAGGAGGTCAAGGCAAAAATCGTGCGCAGCAACCGCTTTGGCCATTTGGTGTGTGGCGTGACCGGAAAGCAATCGCGTGCTTCCAAAGGCATGCTCTCATGGCCAATGCCAAATGAGCAAGGGGAAGGCGCGCATCAGACGCATGTTCAAACAACGGTGACGCCGGGCTGATATAGTCCCGGCCGTACAAATCTTTCTCTGGGAGGGGGCCGCTTTTGCGGAGCATACCCCCACCCTTGGTTTCTTGATGCCAAAAAGCAGGATACGCAATAGATAATACAGCCGGAACAACGAAAAGGAGGATTTATTTCATGAAAGCAAACGCCAATGACAAGGTCAGGGAAATGCAAAGAAGGAAATTGGAGGAGGCGGCGCAGGCGGGGATCATGCCGCCCGGCGCGGCGGCCGGTATGCCCGGAATGGGTGGGATGCCGATGCCCGGCGATATCATGGGAGGAATGCCGGGAGCGGCGGGGACAAGCCCCCGCCCTACGGCAGGCGGTATGCCCGGAATGGGTGGGATGCCGATGCCCGGAGGGATGCCCGGCGGTATCATGGGAGGAATGCCGGGAGCGGCGGGGGCAAGCCCCCGCCCTACGATGGGCGGTATGCCCGGCATGGGCGGCGCGCCCGGAATGGGTGGGATGCCGATGCCTGGCGATATCATGGGAGGAATGCCGGGAGCGGCGGGGGCTGCTCCGGCGGCTTCAATTGTCGCGCCGGGCGCTCCCGCGGCCAGCGCTCTGTTTCAGCCGCTTCCTTCACCCCGCCCATTTCCGCCACAGGCGGGGGTGGGGTTGCGGAACCCCCGCCCTACGATGGGCGGTATGCCCGGCATGGGCGGCGCGCCCGGCATGTCTGGCTCATCCGGTATACCCGTTCCCTCTCCCCAACTCCCGCCCCTAAACAAACCCACCCCCGAGCTTCTCTACCCGTCCCTCTCCCCATCCGGCCTGAAGAACCTTGGCAAGGACCCTATTTCCCTGAATGAATCCCATGAAATGGGATTCCCAAGGGATGAAATCCCTTGGGCGGAGGGTGCGGGAGGCAGCGCCTCCCGCGAACCCTCCATCCCCCAGTCCCGCGTGCTGGAGGCGATGGCAACGCTTAGGGAGTACAAGGCGGGAAAGCAGCGGCTGGAAACACGGATCGTGGAGAACGACAAGTGGTGGCGGATGCGCCACGGGGATATAAGGCAGGGGGAGGAGGCGGCGCCGCAGGTGCGCAGCGCGTGGCTGCTCAACAGCGTATTGAACAAGCATGCCGACGCCATGGACAACTTTCCCCAGGCCAGCGTTCTGCCCAGGGAGGAGGGCGACAAGGACGCGGCCAAGGTTTTATCCCAGGTGCTGCCGGTGATTTTGGAGCAGAACGGGTTTGACGCGGTGTGGTCGGACGCCTGGTTTCACAAGCTGCAAGCCGGCGCGGCGGTGTACGGCGTGTTCTGGAACCAAAGGAAACTAAACGGCCTGGGCGATGTGGAGGTTCGCAACATCGACCTTTTGAACCTGTTCTGGGAGCCGGGCGTCCGCGACATCCAGCTAAGCCGCAACCTGTTCCACGTGGAGAAGCACCCCAACGAAACGCTTATAAGCCTGTATCCCAAGCTGGAGGGAAAGCTTACGGGCAGCGGGTTCCGCCTGGCCGAGTACGACAAGGACGACCCGGTGGACGATAGAAAATCCAGCCTGGTGGTGGACTGGTACTACAAGGTTTTGAAGAACGGCCGCGAGGTGCTGCACTTTTGCAAGCTGTGCGCAGGGGAGGTTTTGTACGCCAGCGAGGACGATCCGGCGTGCAGGGAATCGGGCTTTTACGCCCACGGGAAGTATCCCTTCGTGGTGGACGTGCTCTTCCCCCTGAAGGAAAGCCCGGCGGGGTTCGGGTATATCGATCTGATGAAGGATACCCAGGAGCGCATTGACCAGCTTGGCGCAAGCATTGTGAAAAACGCCCGCATGCGGGCCACCAAGCGCTTTTTCGTGCGCACCAGCGGCAGCGTGAACGAAAAGGAGTTCGCCGACTGGACAAGGGAGCTGGTGCATACCGAGGGCGCGCTGGATGAAGCGAGCGTGCGGGAGATTACCGTTGCGCCCATAGGCGGCGATGTGATGAACGCCTATCAGGCGCTGATTGAGGAGCTGAAGGAAACCAGCGGCAACCGCGACTTTTCCCAGGGCGGCACCACCGGCGGCGTCACCGCGGCCAGCGCCATCGCCGCGCTTCAGGAGGCGGGGAGCAAGCTTTCCCGCGATATGCTCAAGGGCTCCTATCGCGCCTTCACGGCGGTGTGCAACATGGCGCTGGAAGTGATCCGCCAGTTTTACGACCTGCCCCGCACCTTCCGCATCATTGCCGCAGGCGGCGAAAGCTATGTGACCTTCGACAATGCCGCCATGCTCCTAAGCAGCCAGGGCACGGATTTCGGCACGGCCATGGGCCAAAGGCTGCCGGTGTTTGACATCTTGGTCAGGCCGCAAAAAAGCAATCCCTACAGCAAGGTGGCACAAAACGAAATGGCCCTGGAGTTTTACCGCATGGGCTTTTTCAACCCGCAAATGGCCGACCAGGCCCTCTCCTGCATGGAGATGATGGACTTTGACGGCAAGGATCAAATTATGGCAAGGGTGTCGGAAGCCGGCGGCATGCAAAAGCAGCTCCAGCAGATGCAGGAGCAGATGATGAAGCTGATGACCGTGATCCAGAGCTTGCAGGCCGGGCCGATGGGTGCACCGGGCGGGATGGGCGCCGGGCCGGGCGGGCCGATGGGGGCTGGGCCGGAAGGGCCGGTGGGCCCCGGCGCACCTGGAATAGGAATGGGCCCCGGCGCGCCTTTGGGGCCGGAAGGCGCTGACATGGCCGCCGGAATGGGCGCGCCTCCGCCCAAAAAGCCGCCCCAGCAAAAGGGCCGCCCTGCGGACTTGCAGGCAGGCGGGCTTCAAAGCATACAGCCGGCCGACGGCATCGCCCAAAAGGCCAGGATGCAGGCGGCCAAGCGGAGTGATCCGATGGCGTAGCCAGGGGGATGGGAAGGCCAGGGGGCGCTGCCCCCTGGACCCCTGCCAAAGGGATAGAATCCCTTTGGGATCCCAAATTATGTAGGAAAAAATCTTGAAACCTTTAGATTGCTTTGTTATAGTTAGAACATAGAGGTTTTAATGGAGGGGAAATAGACATGACTAAGTTCAGATTTTTTTCGAAAATTAATGAAATAAAACATTTTTTTCATAACGTTTGGCTATCGCGAATATCAACTCTGGCAATAACACTTATTGTGCTAATAATGACATATATCGCATATACGTCATTTCATGATATTACTAAAATTTACTATATAGCATCTACAATATCTCAATCGCTCGCGGGTTTGTACGGCCTGATATTAGCAGGTTACATATTTTTCTCCACAAAAGTCGAAAAATATATCGATAGATTGTCTAGTACTGAAGAAGAGGATAGATATATCGCGACACGGCTTAGAGGGGGTTATTTTCGCAAGGTACTATTGACTGGTATCAGTTATTGCATTGTGTTTATATTGTCTATAATGAGTATGATAAATGAAAGCCCATCAGATACATTTAGCTTGGTGACATTATTATCGTTTGCATTGCTGTTGTGGTTTTCGCTCTATACGTTATTTAGCATTATTGGACTTATCAGGGATTTGATCGATCCAACAAATGTATCAAAGTTAGTGGATAAAGGAGATGAGCTTGTAGATATAAACACTATTGAAAAGTTGACTGAAGAAATGGCTGATTATGTCATCGATTTTGCAAATCATATTTCAACTGACTTAGAAAAGGAATATATTGCTCATGCAAGTGATAGGTTCTACGAATCTTTGAACAGGCTTGTAGTTAACAAAATAGTAAGCAGTGAAATACTGGACAAGGCATGGCATAATTATAATTTTAACAAGCGTCTTCACATGCAAACTAATCTTAAGGGTAGATTTATAGTATATAACTTTGAAGTAATTATGGCTATGTTGGAAAAAGCAAAGGAGTCATATGATCAAAAAAATAATAGTACAGCTAAACAGTAATGTCTTTAGATACAGAAAGTATACATTTGGCCTGAAGCACTTCCCAGCCAACAGAACCTTCGATGCCCATAACTTGTAACGAGTGTTACGGGAACTTCAAATGAATATATACGTGCGAAGCGTGCCACCAATTAAGGCGTATGTGTGGGGCGCACGAGGGATTGCTAGCCCCTCCCGTTCCAGGCTCATTTAATGCGTGTAGAAAGGGGCTATTTACATATCAATCCTCTGCACAACCTATCTGTCGGATGGCATTGTCATGCCGACAGACAGCCGTTTGAGTAAATTGATTACCCATTCGTGTCAAAACGGACAAATTTGACAACATTCTTCCCTCGTGGAAAAAAAGGCGCGCTGAATTGAGCAAGTACTCGGAACAATACGAACGCTTTATTGACCAGCTAGAGAGAAAGCAAGCGGTAAGAATACGCCTTCTTTGCTGTTCCGCAAGCCCAAATCCCCACATTCTCCCATCCTAAAACTGTGCCCAACCCCGCAAACTAGCAAAAACAGCAGCGGGGGTTTTTGCTATGCCTGCCACGGCGCACAAGGGGGCCATTCAATTCGGTTTGGTGTATATTCCGGTATCGCTGCACACCGCCATATCCGAGGGCGGTGTCAGCTTCAACCAACTGCACAAAATAAGCCATGCCCGCATAAGGTACAAAAAAATCAGGGAGGACACGGGCCAGGAGGTCACCTCCGATGAAATTGTGAAGGGATACCAGTACGAGCCGGGCAAGTACGTGGTGCTGACGGACGATGAAATCGAGCGCATGAAGACGGAAAAGGACAAATCCATTTCCATCCTTCAGTTTGTGCCAAGGGGAAGCATTGCTTCCGTCTATTTTGACAAATCCTATTATTTGACGCCGGACGGCAGCAACAAGGCCTTTGAGCTTTTGCACGCCGCCATGGAGCAGGAAAACGTGATGGCGGTGGCCAGGACCGTGATCGGAACGAAGGAGACCATGCTCACCATCAGCCCCATGCGCTTTGGGCTGCTGCTGGAGACGCTTTTCTTCATGGATGAGGTGAAGCCCATTCCCCAGGCCATGCAGGTGGAGATCAGCGCAAACGAGCTGCAAATGGCCAAGATGCTGATACAAAACATGAGGGGCAGCTATCAGCCGGAACTGTACCATGACACCTATGAGCAGAAGCTGCGGGAGGCCATCCAGCGGAAAATCAGCGGCCAGGAAATTGTGGCGCCCACGGAAAAGGAAAACAATGTGGTGGATTTGATGGAGGCGCTGCAAAAAAGCCTTGGCCAGCAGGGCGCGAAGCGCCAGCCATGGATGAGCTGATATGGCTGATATTTTTCAGGCGCGCAGTGCGCAGCCCATGCTGCTGACGGAGCAGAGGGAGCCCTTTGACTCCCCGGATTTCTTTTTTGAGCTGAAACTGGACGGCATAAGAAGCCTTGCCTATCTGGAGGAAGGCGCAACAGACCTTAGGAACAAGGAGAACATGGCGCTTGCGCATCTTTTTCCGGAGCTTGCAGATATTCACTTACAGGCAGACAGGCCGTGTATCCTTGACGGGGAGCTTGTGGTTATGGAAAACGGTAAGCCCAGCTTTGAAAGGCTTCAACGCCGGGCTTTGTCAACGAATCCATTCAAGATCAAGCTTGCCAAGGACCAATATCCCGCATCGTTTGTGGCGTATGATATCCTGTATCTGAACGGGAAGGCGCTTTATGACCTTCCCCTGTTGGAAAGGAAAAACATACTTGCCGGGGCTGTTCGGGAAACGGCGCGCCTGGCTGTATCAAGGTTTACACCAAAGGAAGGCATAACCCTATATCACAATGCGGCAGCCATGGAATTGGAAGGCATCGTAGCAAAACGAACAGACAGTAAATATCATCCAGGATCACGTACGAAGGACTGGATCAAAATCAAGAACCTCATAGACGAGGATTTTATTGCCTGCGGTTATATCCTAAAGGGCAGCCTTGTCAGCCTGGTGCTTGGCAAGCAGGCGAACGGGCAATTGGTGTATGAAGGCCACGTGACCCTTGGCGTGCCGGGCCAAACGGTGCGTTCCATGGAAACCGGCCGGCATTCGCCCTTTTCCCAAACACCGCCCGGCCATGAGGATGCGCTATGGTTTTCGTATATGCCCCTTTGCACGGTGCGGTACATGATGCGTACCTCCGGGGGCGGTATGCGCCAGCCGGTGTTCAAGGCTTTCAGAACAGGGATGCTACACTGAGGAATGCTTGTAGCTGCCCTTGACCGTTTGATACTGCTCACAGTTCAGCTTGTAGGCGGTTTCCTCGTTTTCCGTCCAGAAGCCGACATGCGCCCAATCCTCCTGCTGCTTTAAAAGCGCCTGGTACTGGCTTTCGCCAAGGTTCCGCTCCTTTTGGGAAACCGATGGGTCATTCCGCTTCCTGTCTGCCTCGGCCTTTTGCTTTTCCACTTCAAATTCCCGCATTTGCCTGTACTGCTCCCTGTTCATAAAGCCGCCCCCTTCCATACCTTTAGCATTGCGGTTAGGCCAAACTTTATGCCTTTGGCCGCCGCACACAGGCAGCCCGCGAACTCCCCCCTTTTCCCGGCCATATAATGCCTGTGGAAAGGGGTTATTTTCATGTCCATCCTTTGTACGGCCTATCTGCCGGATGGCATTGTCATGTCGGCGGACAGCCGGATGACCGTGACAAAAACGAACCTTTTGAATCCCCAGAGCGGGATGATTATGTACACCTCCAGCGACAGCGCGCAGAAGCTGGTGCTTTTGGGCAAGGTGAAGGCCGGCATCTCCGCCTGCGGGGAGGGTTCCGTTGACGGCATGCTGATCTGCCAATATTTGCGCAAGTTTGAAACGGATCTGGTATATGAAAACGACAACGTGCAGGCGGTGGCGGAGCGGCTCAAAAGCCATTACGGCTTAAAAACCGGGTGCACCTTCCACATCTGCGGCTATGACAAGGATGTCCCCTATGTGTACCGCCTGAGCGGCGGCGAGCTGAGGCGGATGAACTTTAGCGACGCCTCCTCAAAGGTACAGTGGGGCGCCATGTGGAGCGGCAAGCAGGAAGCCGTTACAAGGCTTTTAATGGCGCCGCCCCGGCCCGAGCTTGTATGGGACCTGATGCCGCTGAAGGACGGCATCGATTTTTGCGAATTCCTGGTGGACCTGACGGTGAAATACGACCGGTTTATCGGCGACGTTCCCATCTGCGGCGGCGGTACCGACACGCTGGTGCTGACGGCGGAGGGGGCGTACTGGTACCGGCACAAAATTTACAAGGGCCGGGACGGGTGAGGGATGGCCCTCTGGGACGGCTTATGCGGTTGAAAAATGAAAGCGCATGGGCGCCGGCAGTGAGCCCGGCTTTAAAGGCCGTTAACCTGAAACAGGCGAAGGACCCTGGCGTACAAGATACGTCAGGGTCCTTCGTCACTGCGTTCCTCAGGATGACAGCGTGCGGAGCTTTGTTCCACGCGGGGAGCAAGCGCTCATGATGCATTCTGTCAAAACGGCATGGCTGTTTATGCTTCCTCCGGCCGGTACTCGGTAACGCCCTCGGCGTAGACATCGTAATCCACCGAGAGGTTCAACAGCAGCAGGGCCACGCCATCCGACTGGGGAATGGCATCTGAAGGCAGGGTGCAGGCAAACCCGGCAGCGGGGTCAAGGGCCGTTTCCGCAAGGTCTCCCAGCGCAAGGCCGCTTACATCCCCGCCCCGGGGGAGAAAGGCCAGGTTCCCTGACAGGATGGCCGCGCCCTTGGCGGTGAGGGTATAGGCGATGGTGACCGAGCCGTTTTCATCCACCGTCACCGTGACGGTGCCCACCACATAGCCGCCCCTGGCAACCAGGGGGAATTCAAGCACCTGGGGCCGTGTCAGGTCGATGGGGGTGTAGGCCGGGTATTTTTCCGCAAGCCCGGGCGCTGTTTCTTCCATCGGCTCGCCGGGCGGGGCGGCGGGGCTGCCCGATTGGGGCTCGCTTTTTGCGGGCAGCTCCCGGGTGTCAAGCTGCTCGCCGCATACGGTGCAGTAGCATGCTTCCAGCCCCGGCTTTCCGGTGGTCTGCCTGATCACGGTGACAAAGGCCCCCGGCGTATGGCCTCGGGCGGCGACGAGGCGGGTATCCAGCAATGCATCGCAGGCGGTGCAGCGCTGTATCTGCTTTCCCGCCTTTATGCAGGTGGCGGCGGCGGCGGTCTGCCATGATCCCGCCGTGTGGGCGATTTTGGGTATGGACTGGGTATTCAGCAATGCATCGCAGGTGGTGCAGCGCTGTTCTTTTACGCCCTCCGCGGTGCAGGTGGCGGCGGTGACGGTTGCTAAGGAACCCGCCGCGTGGCCCGTGGCCGGTATGGCGCGGCTGTCCAGCAGGCCGCCGCAGGCGGTGCAGCGCTGCTCTTTTACGCCCTCCGCGGTGCAGGTGGCGGCGGTGACGGTTGCCCAGGAACCCGCCGTGTGGCTTGACATGGGAATATCCCATTCGCGGATGACGGTGTCGCAGGCGGTGCAGCGCTGTTCCTCCCGGCCCAGGGAATGGCAGGTGGCGGGCGTGGTTACCGTTATGGCCCCCAGCGTATGGGGCGCCGGGGGAACCGGCCTGCTTTCCATAAACACGCCGCAGTGTACGCAATCCCGGTGCTCCGAACCCTGCGAAACGCAGGAGGCGGAGGTGTCGGTTACCCAATCGCCGGACGTGTGGCCTGTAGCGTAGAAGGTGTTGGTGTACAAAAGCTCGGAGCAGACGGAGCACGATACATCCTCGCTTCCGTTGAGCGTACAGGTCGCGGGAACGTACCGGGTGGTATAGGGCGTGTGGCCCAGAAACGGCAGGGCCGTACCTTCCAGGTAAAGGCCGCAGTCCGCGCACGATACTTCCTCATAACCGTTGAATACGCATGTGGGCGCAACATACGCGCTGACATGGGGCGTGTGGCCGGTGGCGGAAAGGGGCTCGACGCTTATGGGTGCGCTGCAGGCGGTGCAAAGCACAACGGATGTGCCGTCCACCGTGCATGTGGGCGGGGTGATTATGGGGGATCCCGGCATGTGGGGCAGCTTGGGGATGATATCGGAGCTTATGCCTGCCAAGCAGATTGTGCAATGGACTTGGACTGAACCGTCCACCGTGCATGTGGGCGGGGTGATTATGGGGGATCCCGGCGTATGGGGCAGCATGGGGATGGGAATTGTGCTTAGCTGGAAACCGCAGACGTCGCAAAACACGTCTTCCGAGCCTGACGCCGTGCAGGAGGGGGGGAAGATGCAGGGCTCACCAGGCGTATGGGGCGCCAAGGGGAGGGTATCCATGACAATGGGCATGCCGCAGGTGGTGCAATACACACGGTGCGAGCCTGTCATATAGCATGTGGCGGGGGTGATAATGGGGGCGCCCTGCGTGTGCCCTAGGGCGGGGATGCTTTGATAGTATAAAAAGATATGGCATACCGCGCAAACATATTCCTGAGATCCTGCCACATCGCAGGATGGGGGGAAGGTGATGCCGGGCACCGGCATATGCACTGTGCATTCGGCGGCGGCGGATAAGACGGCCGCCGTTTCCGCTGGCAGGAGGACGGGAAGCACTGCCAGGAACAGGGCGAGGGTCAGGGCAAGGACCATTCTGATGCGGTTCTTCATGAAATTCCTCCGGTTCGTGCATTTGCGGCACAAATAAAAGTGCCGTGTCCTGGTGTCCACGGTATTCCTGTGTCGATCTATCATACCTGCCATGGAAAAGAAAGTCAAGAAAAGGATGATGCTGTAGAAAAATGTAACGCCAATCACCTTTTGGCGGTGGAATGCGGCCGGAAGCTCCTTCAGAAAATCATACCAGAGCTGACAGGTTTGCTGAACGCCGCGCCTCAAACGCAGCACGGGAAAGCAGCGCGAAAAAGGGAAAGGTGAGTATGTAAAACACCCCGACCAGGATCGACGGCACAAGCTTTGTAAAGCCGTCGGAAAGCTTCAGGAAGGTTGTGCCCAGGACTTCGCACGCAACCGCCAGCAGCAAATACAGCCAATAAATCAGCATCCGCTTCCCCTTTTCGCTCTTGTTCCACGTTTCATGCCTTTTCATTATACTTTCCAAAGCGGCATTCTTCAAGGCTTTCATCCGGGAAGCATCATCAGGCGATACGGCCTGTTTGTGTGCATTTATCCGCCGGGCGCTTCATCATCCTTCACAAAAGGGCGTACGGCCCCGTCGCGCATTGACACCGCCTGTTATAAAATGGTATACTTCGACCAGAACTGTCTTATGATGGCACGGCATTTGCATACCCTGTTTCATAAGGGGGATTGGCTTTGGTCAGGCTGCGGAAGTGTATCTGGGTCTGCTTGCTGGCGGCGCTTGTGCTTGCCCTGCCCGCGGCAGCCGAAGGAAATTTTCAAACCGACCTGGACGGCATCGAGCATGCCGCCAAGTCGGTTTTGATGCTGACCGTATATGATGAAGCAAATCAGCGGATTGCCACCGGCAGCGGCTTTGTGGCCTTTGACGAAAACACGCTGGTGACCAATTACCACGTGATGGAAGGCGCGCATCTGATTGTGGCCAGCGGAGATTCCGGCAGCCGGTATCTGATCAACAGGGTCATCGCCGCCGATGAAAAGAAGGATATCGCCCTGCTGGAATTCTATACGCCAGCGGATTTGACACCCCTCGTCCTTCATGAAACGGGCAGCGTCCGCCGGGCCGAGCCGGTGGTGGCCATCGGCACGCCCCTTGGGGTTGCCAATTCCATCTCCACGGGCGTTATCAGCGCGGTCTATGAGGAGGACGGCGTTTCCCATATCCAGTTCACGGCGCCCATCTCCCCGGGCTCCAGCGGCGGCGCTCTCATGAACAGCCAGGGGAAGGTGATCGGCGTCACCACCGCCACGTATATTGACGGCCAGAACATGAATCTGGCGGTCAATATCAGCGAGGTCATCCGCCTGATGGAAGCGGCCGGGGGCACAAGCCCCATCCCCTTAAAGACGTATTGGGAAAACGCCGGGCCGGAGCCAACGGCAACAAAGGAGCCCGCGGCGGCAACCCCCGCCCCATCAAATGCCAGCCCCCTTGGCGAGGGTACAAGGCGGGTGTTTGACGACGCCGGGCTTATGACGGAAAACAACATAGAGCTTTATGAAAATATCATTGCCCTGTTCCGCCAGCAGCACAAGATGGATATCGTCATACTGACGTCATATGCCGCGGCAACAGGCAGGTCCCAGGAGTTTGCCGATGATTTTTATGACCGCAACGGGTTTGGCGAAGGCGGCGATTTCAGCGGATTTTTGTTCTTTATTGATATGCACAATCATCAGGCCACCGTTTCAACAACAGGCCTGATGATCCGCTATATCACCGATGCCAGGCTGAATGAATTGTTGGACGCGGCGTACCCCTATCTGAAGGATGGCGAGTACGGCGACGCGGCCGGCGTGGCGCTGATCCATTTGAAATCGTATTTGCTGGACGGCATACCCGGCGGCCAGTATAACGGGGAGGAAGCAGGGAAAATCGATCCTTTTGCGACGCCAGCCGTGACACCCGCGCCTACCGCCACACCCGCTCCTTCCGCCACCCCCGCGCCGTCACCTGAAGCCTTTGCGGATATCGATCTGATGGCCATGTGGACCCGTGATGGCAGCATATTGCGCTGGGAGCATACCCAACAGGCAAAGTATTATGAAATCTACCGCTGGAAGGACGGCAAGCCCGTATATCTAGGCAGCGTTAAGCAGGGCGTGACGTATTATCTTGACAGGGAAGCAGCGCTGGAGGATATGGTATACGAATACCAGCTCATTGTGGTATTGAGCGACGACGGGGAGGAGTATGGCTTTTCCAAAAGCGCGACCTCGATATCCTTCATGGAAGCCAAGGAGGATCTGATGCCGCCGGGGGCCCTTGAGGCTTATATGGATCAGCGGGAACCGATGCTCCTATGGAGCTCCGTTCACGGCGTGGATACGTACGGCGTCTACCGCAGCGAAACATTGACCGGCACGTATATACCGGTAGCATGGGTGGAGCAGACAAACTTTGCCGACCGCCAGGCGAAGCCGGGAGGAACCTATTACTATAAAATAAGAAGCGTATCCGGCAGCCGCTTTTCCGCCCTCTCCCAGCCTGCGCGCATGGAAATACCGGCGGCGGCCCCGGCTCCCGATGTCATACCGGAAAATGAGCCCGCCTATCCCGTCATCATCGGTGAAAATGGCTACATCAGTTCGTACCTTGGGTATCCGCGGTTTTCGCCTCTGTTGATAAATACAAGCCTGTACCGCACGGTAACGGGGATGACGCTGACGTACACATGCCAGGACAGCAAAAGGATGCCGGTTTTGCAAAAGGATACGGGTGAAGCATACTATTCCCAGTGGTACGATCTGGGGCTTGCGCCGGGGCAGGCGGCATATGTTACCTTTGCCTGGCTGTACGGGTACAGCAATGTCAAGTATTTGCAGGTGTCGGTATCCAGCATCACCTTTCAAGACGGCACGGTGGCGAATGTGCCCCCGCAGGATTGGGTGTACGGCTATTGGGTGATGCCGTAGGCCCAAAAAGGCGGGGCAGCCGGATCATCTTAATGCATAAGGAGGAAATGCTGTGCGCAGGTTGCAAAAATGGATGGTAGTCTTCATCCTCGCGCTGCTGATTGTTTTTTTTGCGGCGGCAGCCTGCGCGGAATCCTTTCAGTTGGATCTGGACGGCATCGAAAAGGCGGCCAGGTCGGTTTTGATGCTGTCCGTATTCGATAAATCAAACCGGCGGATTGCCACCGGCAGCGGCTTTGTGGCCTTTGATGAAAACACGCTGGTGACCAACAACCATGTAATAGAGGGCGCGGACTGGATTCTGGCGACAAGCGACGCGGGCTACCAGTACCTTTTGACCAAGGTGATCGCGGCGGATAAACAAAGGGACATCGCCCTTTTGGAGTTCTTTTCGCCCACGGACATGGAGCCCCTTCCCCTGAATCCTAAGAGCAAGCTGATGCGTGCCTCGCCGGTTGTGGCCATCGGCAGCCCCCAGGGGGTGAAAAATACCGTATCCTTGGGCAACATCAGCGCCTTGTACCAGGACGGCGGCGTCCGCTACATCCAGTTCACGGCGCCCATCTCCCCTGGCTCCAGCGGCGGCGCGCTGTTTGACGACGCGGGGCAGGTGATTGGCATCACCTCGGCATCCTACATCGACAGCCAGAACATGAACCTGGCGGTGGATATCCTGGAAGTGGTCCTCCTGAAGGAGGCGGGATGGGGAAGCCCGCGCGTGTCTTTCCAGGAGCATTGGGAACGGTGCAAGCTTCCCGCAACCCCCACCCCCACCCGCGCGCCAACGCCTACGCCGGCCCCAACGCCGGCCCCTACGCCTGCCCCTACGCCAGCCCCTACGCATACGCCACCCCCCACGCCCACGCCGGCACCCGCGCCGGCCGGGGAGCCCGAACTGATGGCCATGTGGACGTATGACGGCGTGATCCTGCGCTGGGAGGAGGTTCCGCAAGCGAAGGACTATGCCATTTATCGGTACGTGGGTAACAAGGAGTACGAATATCTGGATACGGTTGACCGCGGCGAAACCTATTATCTGGATGCCAGCCCCGAAGTGATGAATTATGGTGTCTTCATGTACAAGCTGAATATACGCCTGGACGACAGCGGCCAGAAGACCGGCTCGTCCAAAACTGCCATTGCCTTCTCCCACTATGAGCAAAAGGGGGATTTAAAGGCCCCGGAAGGCCTTGAGGTATCCGCCTTCAATGGCAGGGCGATCCTTACCTGGAAGACCGTTCCGGGAGCGAACTCCTATCTCGTTTTCCGGGGAGAAAGCAGTTCGGGACCGTTTACGCTTAAGCGCTGGGTGAAAACGGCAAGCTTTACGGACTTTGGGGTCAAACCGGGAGTCTTTTATTACTACACGGTCAGGGCAGCTTCTGACAGCAACATTTCGGAACTTTCCCTCCCCGAGGGCGTGCTGATGACCGCGGCCACCACAACCCCCTTCCCCAAGGCCGCCGATGAGCCGGCCTATGCCCTTGAAATCGGCGAATACGGATTTATCAATACATATTTGAGCTATCCCAAGCTGGCGCCCGATTTGTTCAACAAAAGCAATTACCGGACGATCACGGATTTTACCCTGGCGTATTTCTGCCAGGACAGCGCGCGGGAAACGGTCTGGCGCAAGGATACGTTTGATGTGTATTACTTGCAGGCGTTCCATATGGCCATCGATCCGGGAGGATACATCTGCCCTTCCTATGCCTGGCTGTATGGATACGAGAATGTAAAGTACGTACACGTGGCGGTGGCCGGTTTTACCTTCCTTGACGGCCAGACGGTGAGTATCCCCGAGTCGGAGTGGAAGTTCTCCTCTTGGTCTTTGGACTAAGGCTGGCACTTTAACGCAATAAGGGAGGGCTTGGCCATGGGCAAGCTGAAAGGAATCCTGGCGGCGCTTGCTGTAATCCTCATGACCGCCTTTGCGGGGGCGGCTTTGGCCGCCTCCTTCCGGACGGATCTTCAGGCCATCAACCAGGCGGCGCAGTCGGTGCTGATGCTGGCGGTCTTTGACGATAAGGACCAGTTCATTGCAAATGGCAGCGGCTTTGTGGCCTTTGACAGTTACACCCTGGTGACCAACTACAGTGTCATCAAGGGCGCGCAATGGATCATGGCCTTAAGCGACACGGGCAGCGAATACCTGGTCACCAAGGTGGTCGCGGCGGACGAAAAAAAGGACATCGCCCTTTTGGAATTCTTTTCCCCCACGAACCTGAGACCCCTTCCCCTGGCCCCGGGCGGAGGGCTGCGCCGGGCCGAGCCGGTGGTGGCCATCGGCAGCCCACAGGGCGTTACCAACACCGTGTCCCTGGGCAACATCAGCGCCCTGTATGAAGAAAACGGCGCCTCCCTCATCCAGTTCACGGCCCCTATTTCCGAAGGGTCCAACGGCGGGGCGCTATTTGACGACAGGGGCCAGGTGATCGGCATTACGGCCAAATCCTTTTCAGGCGGCCAGAACATGAACCTGGCGGTGGATATCGGTGAAATCATCCGCCTCAAGGAAGCAGGCTGGACAAATGCGCGCCGCACCTTCCCCGCGTTTTTCGGCAAGGCGGAGGACGGTCCCATCACTTTCCCCATTCCGGGGACCGCATCGGCCAAAGGCCCGAAAACCACCTCACCGCCCGGTAAAGGCGATTCTCCCACCCCCACCCCAACCCCCGCCCCCGGCACAAGGCCGCCTGTCCCGGGCAAATTGAAAGGCACCTGGACAGGGGGGGACATTCTGATTACCTGGGAGGAAGTGGAAGGCGCGCAGGAATATTCGGTCTACCGCTCCCTGTCGCCCAGGGATGGGTTCGTACTGATCAAAACGGTCACCGGCCTTGCGTATACCGATACCAGGATGGGCCAGCAGGTGTACTATTACAAGGTGACCTGCACAAGGGACGGCCTGAAGTCGCTCATGCCTTCGGGCATATCGGTGATGCCGCCCTACACGGAAGATGAGAAGCTGGCGGTTCCCCGCAGCGTAAAGGTGAAAACGGGCCAGACGGGCGCCACCCTTACCTGGAGTGCCGTGAAAGGCGCGGAAAGGTATGTCGTTTCCCGTTCCACACAAAAAACAGGGAAATACAATCCCCTGACCATTGTGACGACAAGCAAGTACTTGGATACAAGCCCCATTCTGGGCATTGTCTATTATTATACCGTAAGCGCTGTAGCGGGAGAGAGCATATCGAAACCGTCCGCCATTGTTACTGCCAAAATGCCAAAAGCCAAGCCCACCCCCAAGCCGGCCCCCACGCGCAAGCCTACGCCCACGCCCTACATCGATCCGGATTACTTTGTCAGGGTGGGCAATCAAGCCGATTGGAACAAGCAAAAAGGGTACTGGCGGGTGAACCCCAAAATCGTCAACGGCAGCGAAAAGACCACGGTGGTCGCCTTTACCCTCACGTTTTTCTGCGAGGATATTTACGGCGACCCCATCGCGCGCAAGGGCAGCGGAGAAATCTTCCTGGAAGCGGAATTCGAAAAGACCATCAAGCCAAGGGGCTCCCTGACACCGGGCTACACGCTGCTTGACGGATACGACGGCGTGAAATACATCAAGGTCGCCGTTACCAAGTACCGTACCAAGGATGGCAGGACCATTGAGGTTCCCATGGAGGAATGGGCCGTGCGGTATATTGAGTTGAAATAGCGGGGGACAGGGAACAGCGTTTTGACTGGGCATTCCCATATTCCGCCGTCAAGGGGGAAAAGACAGTGGGCAGTCTTCGGAAACTGACCGGGTTGTTCATGGCCGCGGCGCTTTTATTATCCTGCCCGCCTGCCCTGGGGAAAAGCGTCCAGGCCGGCCTGGACAAAATCAGCCTTGCGGCAGGCTCTGTTTTGAAGGTGGAAGCGTTCTACACGGCAGGCGAGCCCATCGCGGCCGGCACGGGCTTTATCGCCTTTGACAAAAGCATCCTTGTGACCGATTACCGCATGATTCAAAACGCCAGCCGAATCGTGGCCACCAGCGAAACGGGCCAAACGTATACGGCCGGCAGGGTCTATGCGGCGGATTCCGAAAAGGGCATTACGCTTTTGAAGCTTTTCAAGCCGTCGGATTTGACGCCCCTTCCGCTGATGGATGAGGAAGTGCTTCAAAGGGGCCAGCCGGTGACGGCCATCTTAAGCTACAGGGCGGACGCGAACGCCGTAGCCGTCGGCAGCATCGTTGCCCTGTATGAGGAAAACGGCCTGCCGTGCATTGAGTACGCGGCTCCCATGCCCATGGATGCCAGCGGCGGCCCGCTTCTCAATAGCCGGGGAGAGGTAATCGGCTGCACCACAGTAACCCGTTTGAACGGCGGGGATACGCATCTGGCCCTTGATATCGGCAAGGTCAAGGATGTATATTGGCGGGGGTCAAACTTCCAAAGCATCACCCTTGCGGAATATCACGGATGGACGAGGGAGCTGATGGACGGCGCTTTCATTCCCGGCTCCCTTGCGCTTGATTCCGCCGTATTTGCAGGCGGAAAGCCTGTGACTGAATATCAACGCCGGCCTCCCGCGGATATGAACGGCCCCGCCGGCTATGCCGCCTGGAACGGCGCCGTGCTTACCTTCAGGGGCGGGCCCTTCCGCCAGAATGCCGCCTGCGGTACAGTGGTGGTGTGGGAGAACAGGCTGGAAGCCGTTTGGAGCGTGCCCATGGGCGGCCTCGGCCCCTATCACGGTGCTGGATACGGGAGCCAGCCCGTTATCGTCAAATGGCCCAAGGAGATCCGGGAGATGATGAACCTTACGGAGGAAAAGAGAACCACCGCCGCGATGAAGGAGGTTATCTTCGCCTCCCAGGACGGGAATATTTATTTCCTGGATCTTTATGACGGGAAGCCCACCCGCAAGCCCATTGATATCGGCTATCCCATGGCGGGGTCCGTTTCCGTCGATCCCCGGGGCCTGCCCATGCTGGCGGCGGGCCAAAGCACCGGCAGTGTTGGCGATAAGACGGAGGAGACCGGCTTCTATTTGTTCAACCTCATCGACCAGAAGCAATTGATGTTTTTGAGTGGCCGGGATAAAAATGCCGATCTTCTAAGCGGCGCTTTTCCCGGCTCCTCCCTTACAGACCTGAACAGCGACACCCTGTTCGTCGCCGGGGAAAACGGCTTGTTCTATACGGTCTTTTTAAACACCAGCTTTGACATAACAAGGGCCTGGCTGGACATCACTCCCGAAAGGGTTTCGTACAAGGCAAAGGCCGCCGGGCGGGAGAATGTTCAGACCGGGTTGATGGGCGGCGTGGCCATGTATGGCCATTATGCGTACCTGGCCGGTGAAGCGGGCGTTTTGCAGTGCGTGGATGTGAATACCATGTCGCCCGTATGGGCCGTGGATTTGGGCGGCAGTACCGCCGCCCTTGCCCTGGATTTTGATGAGGATGGCACGCTGGCGCTGTACACGGGCAATACTGTAACAGGCGGAGGCGCAAGCGGTGCCTGCACCATCCGCCGCCTGAACGCGCTGACCGGTAAGCAGGATTGGTCTTACACGGCGGAGGTCTCGCCCGCCCCCGGCGAAACGGGCGGGTGCATGGCATCGCCCTTGGTTGGGCAAAACGATATCGGTGACATGGTGGTCTTTACCATTGCCCATACGCCTGAAGGCGGGCAAATGATCGCCTTCGGCAAAAAGACAGGGGATATCATTTGGCACAGGCCCATGGACCATTTTAGCGTAAGCTCACCCGTAGCCGTGTACAGCGAAGACGGCGGCGCCTGGATCATTGCGGGCGACAGCGGAGGCCAGCTGCAATTGCTACACGGGCAGACAGGCGCAGTGCTTAACACCATTCAGTTGGAAGGTTCCGTCACCGGCTCCCCGGCCGTGTACAACAATACGCTGGTGGTAGGCACCAGCGGCAGGGAGGAGAGCAGGATCTACGGGATCGGGATCAGGTAGGGGATATTAGATGGGCCGGGAAGCAATGCGTTTTCCGGCATGTATCTATAAATAGCATTCATGCATCAATGAGCATGGACTCTGAAAGAGACTCCACCCCCGCGATCTGTCATCCTGAGGGCCGCGCCCGAAGGATGACAGCGTGCGGAGTTTTGTTATATGCTGTGAGCAAGTGCCCATCAATGCATCTATATTTTAAAATGGTATAGAATGGAAAGTTTTTAGGGCAGGGAGGTAATCACCTCCCTGCTTATATTGATCCATCACCCCGCCCAATGTGTGCATCCCAGTGATGCACACAATTTTTTTTGGAAAAGTGTCAAAACAGGGGAGCGAAGCATGCCATCCATCTGATACACTATACATGAAAGCCGAACACAAGTTCGCATAACACGAAGGGCATTGGCCTTTGTTCGGCGGAAGACAAGCCGGAGAGACGGCGGGAGGGAAATATGAAGGAAACCGGTATGCGCCCCATGACCCTTGCCTTGCAGTATTTTGCGGAAGGATTAGGGGGAGAGGGCGGCGGGGAAGCGGCAGCGGCCAATGGGGCGGAAGGGGAAGGTTCAGTCAAAACCGCTCCGGGCAAGTACCGCAACATCCAAAGCGCCAGGCCGGGTAAGGAAGGCGGAAACGAAAAAAGCGCCAAGGCTTATCCCGGCGGGAAGGAGGCGCCTGAAAAGGAGAGCGCCTTAAAGTACAAAAACATCCAGCGGGCGGAAAAAGGCAAGCCTCACAAGGCAGGGGAAAGCATGGGCGGCGAAAGCGCCGGTGACGCCCTGGATACGGAGTTTGAGGAAATGATCCGCGGCAGGTACCGCGACGCCTGGCAAAAAAGGGCCGACGCCATGGGAATTATCGCGCCGCGCAAATTTTGATGAACAGCAACGGGAAAGAGGCATACTGGCGCGGAGGGCGCAGAAGCACGGACTCCACCGGTTGGAATCCATGGAGCCGATTTTACGACAGCTATACATTAAGATACGGCTCCGGCGCGGTTCCCTCGCTCCCTGATGGGTACATCTTCATCAAGCATGTATAGGGGGCGCGATCATGGGTGCAATTAGTCAATCCTGCCAAGCGTCTTGGTATTCGAATTATAATCAGCAGCCCTCAGCATCATGGGCAAGTCACAACCCCCTGGAATTGACGGCTGACGTAAGACCGGGTAGATTACAGTTCAACAGCCTATCTGGAGGGCTAACGATTAACTCACTTAGCATCAAGTTTTACAAGACAAACACTGGTGGCGGTGGTTACTTCCATTTTTACGCAACAAATAATGCAAATCTGCTACCTAGCCATCTGTCGGACATGGTCGACCTCGGATTGATGCCGGTCTTTGGTTCCGGCACAGGCTGGAAGACGATCATCTTTCCTGCAAGCATGCTCCATACGCTTTCGCAATTTAATGGTACGTGGTATCTTGTCATGACATGCTCCATCTATGTCACGTTCTATGGCAATGATTCGACTTACGACGTACTCATCGAAGGGGATTATAGCGACGGGAGTTTATATGTCAGCGCCGGCGGGATCATGAAGCTGGCCCCGCCCTATATAAGCGCCGGCGGCGTCATGCGGTTTGGCACGGTTTGGATCAGTGTTGGCGGCGTCATGAAACAGGGAATGCCATAAGGAAAAAGGAGGAAGGAAGATGAAAATCGTGGCAGGCGGCCAGGGAATCGAGGTCATTGGCATCTATGGCGCGCCCGCGCGCCATAACGGCGTACTGGTGGATTCCTTCAGGGTGTCGCTTCCGGGGGACATAACGGAGGAGCAATTGCTGGCCATGCTGCAAAATCCCTGGGAGATTTACGACGAACAAGGTGTACTTCAGTCGGTACAGACCGGAATCAACTGCATACAGGAATACGCGCTGACGTTTTTGAAGGTGACGGAGCAGGCGGAGCTTCAGGCCCGCCTTTCACAGGCCGAGGAAAAGGCGGTGCTGTACCGGGCCGCGCTCAAGGATGCCGGCCTTGACCCCGACGGAGCATACCAAAAGGCGCAGGCCGAATAATCACACAGAAGGAGGAAAGTACATGTATACTAAAAGCGGTACCGGCAATGAAAAAAAGTTTCAGTTGGAGGAGCCCCTGTATGACGTTGTCAAGGACCAGGCCGCGCCATCGGCAAGACCAGATTGGACGCCCAGCCAGCAGTATCTGGACGCTCAGGAGGCTCTTTCCCAGTGGCAGCAGAACAAGCCCCAGGATTACCAAAGCGCCTATTCCTCCAAGATCGACCAGATGCTGGATGGCATCCTGAACCGGGAGGCCTTCCGCTACGACATGAACGCCGATCCCCTGTACCAGCAGTACAAGGACAACTATACCAACCAGGGACGGACGGCCGCCAGGGATGTAACAGGCCAGATGGCTGCCCTCACCGGGGGATACGGCAACAGCTACGCCGCCACGGCGGGGAACCAGGCGTACCAGAATTCCCTGGCACAGCTTAACAGCATCGTGCCGCAGCTGTATGGCCAGGCCGCCAATAACTATTACCAGCAGGGCCAGCAGATGCTCGGCAACCTTCCCGCCCTGCAGAGCCAGGAGAACAACGCATTCGGCCAATACCAGGCCGGCGTGAACAACTACTACACCGGTCTGAACGCCGCCATGGCTGCCGCCGACAGCGCCTTCAACCAGGGCCATGCCTTGCATCAGGATGATATGGCCCAATGGCAGTTTGACCAGAACTATGCCTTCCAGCAGGCCCAGGCTGATCAGAACTATGCCTTCCAGCAGGCCCAGGCGGACCAGGCCCAGTCCAACTGGCTGTCGGAGCATAGTGCCAGCAACAGCAAGCCCAACAAATTCGGCTATACCGGCGGCCAGGAGGCTGCGGCCAGGGAACAGCTGCGGCAAAGCCCCCAGGCGGCCATCCGGTACATCAATCAGCTCAATCTTAAAAAATCCGCCAGGGATGCCCTATTGCGCACCCTGGGGCTGTATGGGTATACCGGCTGACCATACGGCACGATGCGCGGAGCCTGACCGGGATGATTGCAATACGAAGGAGGAAGGCATATGCCAGGTCCATACGGAGATTGGAAGAAGAATCAGCCGATCCAATACGGGAACGGGGGAGATACCCCCTCCCGTTCTTTCCGAAAGACTTTTCTTATCTGGCGGGGGAAAATGGGCGATTGCCGCTTCCCGTGCAATCTCCCGGCGATGGGCGCATGACGGAGGAGGATTTTGACCTGCTCAGGCAAGCGTGGGATGAATTTGTGAGCGATGGGCCGCTTATGGAGAGTGGCATCAAAAACAACGGGTACAGTGCTTCCGGAGGCAGTATCCGGGACGAAGAAACATATTGGGACGATCTTGCCCAATCAACCGACAAGCATCAAACAGACGACCTGGAAATTTCATGGTATGATCTGAATCCTCTCCCATTGCCCGAGCAGGAGCAGGAAATTACTCTGGCACAGATGTATCCTGATGGCTTCCCGACATCATACCAGACAAAGGACAGGCATAATTCTGATAGGGCGGATCAGACCGGTGGGGTAGGCATGCAAAGCACCAATGCATCCAATGCGGAAGAGCCTGCGGTTTCCGTACTTTCCGAAGAGGCGCCTTTGAAGGCGAAACATAATCAAGCACCTGCTTTCATGACCGTTGACGAGGCGATGGCATATCTGAACAATCTGAATCGGATTGACAAAGATATTCTGCATGATCTACTGAAAAAGTGGCATGACGGAACGATTACGCAAAGTGAAGAAGATTCACTGCGCCGGATGATGCCTTCCATTGATCAGGAACAGATCAAGCCTAAGTACACGATCAATGCCCTTCCGGATAATTACATTATGGAACACGAAATGACATCCGCAATCCTTGATTATGGAGCGCTGTTGCGTGCTGCTTATTTCCACCCCTTAACATCAAATGAAAAAGAACGGCTTGCCTTTTTAGAAAGAGCGCTGTCACCCAAAGATAAACAGACCGCGGCGGCCCTTTGCGGCGGCGGTGTTGCAGTGTTCTGTGTTGATCCCGATACACTTGAGGTAGAAATGAAAAACATGGACGGGGTGAGAAAAGCGACCCTGGGCCTTATTTCATTCACCTCCCAACGGGAAGACAATAGGGATTGGGAGCTTGATCAATTGGAGATGGAATACAAGCGGCTTCAAAAAAATTGGCCTCGGGAACAGACTCCGGCAGCACAGGGAATCATGCCGGAACGGATGAAGCAGGCATACCCCAATCTCTGGATGAACTGAAGCAATGGTATGAAGAGCAAAAGCAGGCGATCAAGGATCATTACTCCCTGGAGGCACAAGCCCTGCCTACACAAGAAATGCTCGATTCCTTTTTAACACAGTGGGAGAGCTGGACTCCGGAGCAACGGAACGAATATACACTCATAACCAATACGGGTGTCTCTTTTGGGGACTTCAATTTAAGCATGGGCAAAGCGATTTTTGGCGCGGATTATCTGGAGGGGGAATATCAAAAGTTTCTCCATGGCTACTACATGCTGATGTATGCGCGTTCCGGTGGGAAAAGCATGGAGCCGACGCTCATGGACAAAATCATACAAGGTGTTGCCGGCGCTATTTCAAATGTGGTGCTTGCGCTCATGTCCATGGGAACGTCTGCACCTTTGCCCACAACGGAAAGCCTGATGGCGTACGGGCCGGATATGTTCAACACGTACAACACAATCAAGCGTGGCTTGCAGGCCGTGACGCAAGACCCGAAGTTCACGCCAAATTTTGTTGTGGAATCATCGTTAAGTTTCCAGGATGCCAAGGAAAAAGACGCGGATCCGTTGGAAACTGCGGCCTATGCCTGGCTGGAAGGGTTTTTTGGCGCGGCGTCGGACATAAACGGTGTCTTTTCCGTCGATGACTCAGTTAAAAATGGCGCAAAAAAGTTTGTGGGCGAGCTTATAAGCAATGGCGGCAATAATGCGGTAAGCGGGCTTACATCAAAATTGAACGCCATGCTTACCTATGACCGGGACAAAGATATCTTCTCCTTTACAGACAGCGATGCGCTGATCAACCCGCAAGACATTGCCAGTGACTATTTGAGCGGCATGGTGACCGGCGCCGCCGAGTATGGGTGGAATGCGGGCTTGGATACTGCCGCTGCCGACTTGAGCGAATGGGTACAGGCGGCGTATGATGACGGCTTGGTATCCAAACAGACCGCAAAGGAGTTTCTGAATATTCTAAGCAAAACAATTCAGAGGGAGTAGACCTGACATTCTTGAGGAAGCATCAGGCGTAGACGACAGATTCATAAAATGACAGAAGGAAGGGATGGGATTTTCTCCTCCCTTCTTTACTTGATTTGCGCTCCCGCCATACAATCTGCAATATAGCCCAAGCGGTATATGCAAGCCGGCGAATGAAAAGGAAAGCTGTGTGCAATTCGCCGGCCGCCCATGCTTGTTCTTGCGTTCACGCGGTTATCCCTATATAATGCAGATAGACAGCATCGCAGTGACAGCACATTCATTCTGACAATTTGGGGGATATGATTGTATGGCCAAAATCAATAAGGGTTCCCTAGGCAAGAAATGCTTGATGCCCATCATTTATTCGAGAGGGTTTCATTTTCGGCTTGCCACCTTGCTTCTTACCATTCTTCTATCCTTTTCTTCCGCCCTTGCCTATGCGGAAACCGCAGCCTCTTTATCCCCCATCACCATCGACTACATCTGGGCTTACCAAGGCCAGGTGGCATTCTTTGAATCCAATGGAAAGATCGGCCTGATCCATAAAGACGGCAGGATACTTGCCCAAGCTGTCTACGAGGAAGTATACCCTTTCAAAAATGGCTTTGCCGCTGTAAAGCAAAACGGCTTATGGGGCATGATTGATCTGACCGGCAAAGTGATCAGTGAGCCCCAATGGGAACTGATCGACCACCCCTGCGAAGGGATGGTGCTTGTTATAAAGAATTCTGCCGGTGGATTCATTGATACAACCGGCAAAGTCGTCATCCCGCCGGTTTGGGATGCGGTCTCGTATTTTCGGGAAGGTTTAGCGTGGGTTAAAAAGGATCTGATGTACGGATTTATCGATGTAAAAGGGAATATCGTTCTTGACATAAAATACCATTACGCAACCATGTTCCAGGAAGGGCTTGCGCGTCATGTGGATGGAATTCGGCAAGTTTACATCAGTGTGGACGGGCATGAAGTGCTGCGCAAGACTGGGACGGTAGCATTGGCATTCTCGGAAGGTTTAGCGGCGTTTTCCATTATTGGCTTGCGTGGCTTTATCGATAAAACAGGCGAGTTTGTGATTGAACCGCAATTCATCAATGGCAGAAGCTTTTCACAAGGTTTGGCGGCTGTGCAGCGGGAGGATGAAACCTGGTGCTTTATCGACCATAACGGCAACGTTGTATTGGATGACCGGTGGGAGGATGCCATGAGCTTTTTCAATGACCTGGCACCTGTAAAAAAGGATGAGAAATGGGGGTATATTGATTTGTCCGGTGAGGTTGTGCTGGATTATCAATGGGAAGAAGCCACTAATTTTAGCAACGGTTATGCGACAGTGTGGAAGAATTCGCAAATAGGCTACATCAACAGCCGCGGCGAATACCTTTTTGGGATCAAGGAACCGTAAGAAGGATCATCTGTAGATGGCATGCCGGTAAATAGCTAATACCCAGCTAATTTCATACTTTTGAGCAGCAAGCTTCCTCTTCCCTCCCGCCCCAAATGCACACCATTTGGGGCGGCTTTTCTTTGGAAAAGTGTTAAAAGAGGGTGGGGAACATGCGTTCTCATATTGTATAATGTAAGCGTACAGCAAGAGGCTTCCATACCCTTTCCAGCCGTTGGACAAAGGCCGAAAGATCATTTACCAAGGAGGGTGCTGCATGAGTTCGAGCTTTCAGGATGACTGGAAAAAGAAACAGTTGCCCCAATACGGGTACGGGGAGAATCCCCCCCCTCCCATTCTTTCCCAAAGGCTTTTCCTATCTGGCGGGGGAAAATGGGCGATTGCCGCTTCCCGTGCAATCTCCCGGCGATGGGCGCATGACGGAGGAGGATTTTGACCTGCTCATTAAAGCGTGGGAAGAATTTGTGCCGGAGGACAGGCCAAATGGCGTGGCCGGCGGACCCGTTCATCCTTACGCCGCCAACATGCCGCAATGGGAAGCGCTGAAGGCGGATGCCGCGCAGCTTGGCATGGCGACGGCCTATGGCATGCCCACGGAGCAGTATTACCAATATAAAGGTGGAAAGCCGGATTGGCTGATCCTGGCCGATGAGGCAGATATGCAAAGAACACTTCAAGTGAATCCACCCATGGCATCTGCGCTGCAAGTCTATGGGAACTCTGATTCCCAGGTAGACACAAACCAGTTCGGCGTGGAGCATTGGCAGGCTGTGCCTAAAGGATGGGGAACGGAAGACAATTCAAAAGGAGGCGCCGCCGCAGCGAATCCTCCGTCGGTTGATTTCGGCCAATTGTCGTCTTTCCCATCCGGCCCGATGACGCTCGCCAGCAATTCCGCTATTGTAGAGAGGATGACAAAAGCCAGGACGCTGAATGAGTTAAACAGCATCTCGCCTTTGTCCTGGGAAGGCGGGACGGCGGGCTTCTATGAATATTACGCCATAAACAAGGCCCGTATCGAGCAGGAACAGGCCGATGCGGAAAAGGCGAAGAAAGAGCAGGAAGCCGCCGAACAGGCTGCCCAGACTGCTTTGGAGGCTGAAAACGAGGAACGGTTTTATGCCTACATCATCATGATGAACGAGGCCTACCGGTATAAGCTGGGCGAGGGGCCAAATGGTGTGCCCGAGTACTATGATGATCCCCGGATGTCCGATTGGGCAAATTACTTGTATTATGCAAGGGAAGCGGCAAACGAAAAAGGGATGTGTCTGGATGATTATATGGAAGCATACCCGGATACCTCCCTGCAATGGGTGCGCGCCATTTCGTACGGGGAGCAGTTGAAAAACGATCCGACCCTTCCCACGCCCCGGGATAAATACTATATCTATACCCCCGCGGGATCCAGAGAAATTTACCAACAGCAGACTAATTTGTACGCTGATTCCTTTGGCCTGGATGCCATGCTCGCGAAACTGGAAACGGAATTCGAAAACACCAGGCCCGAGCGGGAGGCAAAGCTTGACGCGTTATATCTTGAAAAAGCAAACCTGGAACAGGATCAGTATCATTTGTTGTTTTATGATTACGGCCCGGATTTTGATCAATACGATAAAGACTATGAAGCGCTTGGCACAAAGATTAGCGATGTGCAAAAACAAATCGATGAATTGGAAGGCGGCTATGACAAAGCCGTAGAGTCGCTTTACGCTGAATTTGCTGATTTCGCATCCGAAGTCCAGCAGCAGGGGCTGAAAAAGTACTCTGTGCTGGGGGACATCTATACGTACCGGCAGATGCCCGGCGAGAGCATGGAAGACATGTTTGAACGCATGGAGAGCGATTTTCTTGGCGAGCTTGCGGAAATCGCCCTGGATGAAACACGTATCATGCAGGATTCGGAATATTGGAAAGGGCTGAAGAACAGAAAAGAACAGCTGGAATACGGCTTGGAGGAAATCGCCTACCAGCGCATGGCGGCCGATCCGGACTTCCAGGCATTCCTTAAAACGTATCACGATAATTTTAATGAATTCTTTGAAAGAATCGATGAAACTTCCATCGTTCACGAAGGCGGTATTCATCCTAAACGGTATACTGCCGGCGCAATACACATGAGTACGAACGAATGGCAGCGCAAAATGTTTGCTTATCTTTGTGATACGCAGGGCATCGACGCAGCGGAAGCGTATTTCGAGCATATAAAGCCTGTTATTCTGGCAGTACAGGAAGCACGGGTGAAAGAGGAAGCCTATGTATTTGGGAAAGAACATCCCGTGCTGGGGACAATCATTTCTTTTGCCCTTTCGATTATTGGCGCTCCCATGGCGGTTGTGCAGAGCATTGCAAACACAGCAACAAATGATGATACAGGCAGTACTGGATATATGCCGGGCTCGTGGGCGGAAGAAATGCGTGGCGGTGCGTCTGAGAATATGTCGGGCTTTGGTAAGCTTGCGTATACGTTAGGTACCGAAGGCATGGATTTTATCGTCACTTCCTATGTCTACGGCCCCTACAAGGCTGCCGGTCAATTGATCAATACAGCGGGCGAGGCGAGCGTTGACGCATATTCGCGCGGCGGAACGCCGGACGAGGTGTTTGCGTACAGCGCCGGGAACGTGGGGATTGATGTCGTCATGGATAAATTCAGTTTGGATGAATTGATGGGGTTTGCCTTCGACGGAAACGGGAAGGTATGGAAAGCGATAAGGGCGGGGCAAAAGGTGGTGGAGGGCGTGCCTGCCCAATCACTGAAAATGGTTCTGGATGCCATGGTGATGCAGGGGAAGGATGCGGTTACGAAGAAGGCCGATGCATATAACGAAAAGTTTATTAGTGATGAAAATAAAGCAAAGCAGATGTTGCTTGATGACCTGTGGAGAGATTATTTGGGGGGTACGGTTCCTGCTGCTTTTCTGCCATAACCCTAGACAAGGTAGATTTGTGCTTGATGCTTTTTCTCCTTACGGTGCTGTAGCGACGGCAGTCGGCTGGCAATGTCGTATGCAAAATTGCACACACGGAAGAAAAGGTATATCCGCACAAATGTTTAATCTATTAATAATGATGCTTACTCTCCCGGTTAAGGCGTGCGGGTGGAAAGATCTTGATAGGGAGGCCTGATTTTTTGTACAAGAAAGATTGTTGTGGCAAGATAGTTGTGGGGAGAGGCATTGAACTGCTGTGGATTCGACTATTGTCTATCAGTCTATTGCTAATAACCTTGTTAATATTTGCGCTCCCATCTTCACGAGCTGAAATGACTGCCACCCCTGACTACATCTGGGCCTACCAGGGCCAGGTGGCCTTCTTTGAATCCAACGGGAAAATCGGCTTGATCCACAGGGATGGCCGGATACTTGCAGATGCTGTTTACGAAAAAGTTTACCCTTTCGACAATGGTTTTGCCTCCGTAAAGCAAAACGGGTTATGGGGCATGATCGACCTGAACGGCAAAGTGATCGGCCAGCCCCAATGGGACTTCGTATCTACACCACATGAAGGAATGGTTGCAGTGGAGAAGGATTTTTTATGGGGGTTTATTGACATTCGGGGAAGATTGATTGTTCCTCCGATATGGGAAAGATGGGTTCCGTCTTACAATGAAGGCCTGGCACTTGTCAAGAAGGACAAGAAGGAGGGCTTTATTAATCGCCAAGGTGATATTGTGATTGGTTTGGAATGGGATAGTGTTGGCTCTTTTTCCGAAGGGCTTGTGTTCGTGTGGAAAGGAGGCCAAGCCTTTTGCATAAATGCGGTTGGAGAGATCGAGTTTCAGCTAAATGCTCAATCGGCTATGGGCTTTTTGGAAGGAGTAGCTTTGATAGAAGAAAGGGGCAAGTATGGTTTCATTGATAAAACCGGGAACTATGTTATTGAACCCCAGTCCAGTGACGGCTATGGTTTTTCTCAAGGGTTAGCCGCCGTTAATCGGGATGGCACATGGTGCTTTATTGACCACAGCGGTGATATTGTAATGGATGGCCTGTGGGAGAACATACACGGATTTGACAATGGCCTGGCTTTTGTAAAGAAGGGCGGCAAGTG
>JAEYOV010000080.1 GCA_023411395.1 Bacillota bacterium | reverse complement strand
TCTTTTGCAAAAGAAGGCCCTCCCCGCCCCCCACCCAAGAAAACCTCTTTGGTATATTATGGAAAACTATATTGTTATCATAGAACATACTCATTTCCTGCCTTGTCTTGTGGATGGCATTCCTTTTTTGTATAATAGCGATGTTGGGATGTTTGCACTGTTCGACAAACAGTAATTTGTTTATGTCTCAGAAGGGGAGTTGAACAATGAAAAAGTCAGATATTTTTTGGCAAACATATTTAAACCTAGAAAAAGATGTAATTGAAGTATCAAAATACATTTTCCTCACTGATGAAGTGTTGGTAAATGGTAGTGGCGGCATAGTTGCTCAATTATGTAAAACACAGCTTGAGACTTTTTCACCTTATATTGCAGATTTATTAGTATGCTGTTGTGTTCAAATTGAAGCTATATCAAAAGAATTATATTTTGATAATGGTGGCACTAAAGCAAGAGGAGATAGTAGTATCTTATTCGATGAAGATTGTCTGAAATTGATTGATATTAAATGGCAGACACATAACAAACTTGTGATGATTGTTGCCCCGTTTTTTAATTTAACTAAAGATGAAAACCGTATTTTAAAGCCTTTAAGAGAAGCGCATAAAAGACAAGGAACTTATTGGGAAAAAGCTTATCAAGCAGTAAAACACGATAGATACTCTTCATTGCAAAAAGGAAATGTAAAAGCTTTAATCCACGCTTTAGCTGCGCTCTTTTTACTGAATCTTTACTACCGTAATGATTCATGGGTAACTAAGTATATTGATATATCGAAACTTGATTACAGCATGGGTTCGGCAATTTTTACAGTAAAATCGCCTGATGCAAATCAGCTGTGGTATGGAAACATGCCTACTATTTGCGAGAGTCCATATGTTGCTAGTTACAAAGATGCTGATTATCAGAAAATTGAAGAAATGCAGCGCCATGAGCAACAGGCATTAAACGATTACTGGATAAAACAACCAGAGTTGCATGAGCCTGCATTTATAACTCAACTACAAAAAGCTTCTGAAGGAGAGCAAAGGGTTATGTATATTTGGGAATTAGCAAAATACCGCTTAAATAAGAAAATCCCTATTACTTTATCTTTCGAAGATAGAAAATCACTTCTAATTAACAGTGAAGAATGGAATGGTTGGGTACATCAACACAATAAGCACCTTTCAGCAAACGAACTTACAGAAGACAATATTCAAAAAGAAATTGATACTGTTGGTACTCATTTTGGAATAGAAATTATGAATAAATTCGAAAAGCTTGAATGGATTCCAATTGCAATGAATAACGAAATATGTAAGATTTATATTCCATAACTGATACTGACTGAAAGCTATAGATTAGGATGCAAAGATTAACTAAAACAATTTCTGCTTATAGTTGAATAGAACAACAAATTCCAATTTATCAGTGAGATTATGGTCATAATAAACACTTGATACTCTTGATTGATCTATAAGGAGGCTTATCATGAACAAAGATAAAAATTCGGAACTGACCACGCCATTGCAGGGCGGCACAGCATTGGACGCCGGACCCTTCTACCATGGTACAAAAGCCGATTTAAAGCCAGGAGACTTGCTGGAGCCCGGCTTCAGCTCCAACTATGGTGAGCGGAAAAAGGCCAAATACGTCTATCTGACTGCGACCTTGGATGCGGCCGTATGGGGGGCAGAGCTTGCGATGGGCGATGGATCCGGTCGCATTTATCGCGTGGAACCAACCGGCGCCTTCGAAAATGATCCCAATCTGACGGACAAGAGGTTTCCGGGAAACCCCACAAGATCCTATCGCACACAACAGCCCTTGCGTGTAGTCGGCGAAGTATTGGACTGGGAAGGACACTCCCCGGAGGCGCTCCAGGCAATGCGGAATCATCTTGACGAACTCAAGCGTCTGGGCATTGAGGCGATAAACGAATGAAGAAGCAAAAGCAGCTGTTATGCCGGAGTTTTAGAATCGGGGCATTTTCCAGGCAAATGGTTTTGATATGATTCTTTGGGTTGAATTTCAATTGATCGATAGTCATTTCCATGAACGCATCCAAAGAGAGTAAGATGAGGCTTTATATGTCCCTTTGCACCTTATGCCCACGGAACTGCGCCGCCGAGCGCACCCCCATGGAAGGCAGCGGCTTTTGCCGCATGGGCCTGGATCCCGTCATCGCCAGGGCCGCGCCACATTTCTGGGAGGAGCCCTGTATCAGCGGAACCCGCGGCAGCGGCACGGTATTTTTCACCGGCTGCGTGCTGCGCTGCGCCTATTGCCAGAACGGGGAAATCAGCCATGGGCGGCTTGGAAGACGCATCTCAATAAAAGAGTTGGCGGATGTTTTCAAACGCCTGGAAAGCGAAGGCGTGCACAACATCAATCTGGTCACACCCACGCATTTTATGCCCGCCATTTTAAGCGCATTTGAACTCTACCGGCCAAGCATCCCCATCGTGTGGAACACCGGCGGCTATGAAAAGGCGGAAACATTGAGGCTGCTGGACGGCATCGTGGATGTATACCTCCCCGACCTGAAGCATTTCTCCCCGGCCATGGGCAAGCTGTGCGCCGGCGCGCCGGATTATTTTGAGTACGCCTCTAAGGCCATCCTGGAAATGTGCCGGCAAACAGGCCCCGCCGTGTACGGTGAAGACGGCCTCATGCAAAAGGGAACGCTGGTGCGCCATCTGATCCTGCCCGGCCTGACAGGCGAAAGCATCAAGCTGCTGGACTGGATTGCGGAAAGCCTGCCCTCCGGCACGCCGGTCAGCCTCATGCGCCAGTATGTGCCCATGAACGGCGTTTCCATCCCCGGCCTTAATAGAAGGATCACCGAAAAGGAGTACAACAGGGTTCGGGATCATATGCTGTCCCTTGGCCTGCCGGGCTACGGGCAGGAAGCGGACGCGGCCGATGCGGCGTACGTGCCGCCATTCAGCGCAGAATAGTTTGCAAATGGGAAGGTCACAAAGCAGCGAGATTATGCCACGGATACAAAAGCCACCCTGTCCGGTGCGGGCAGCCCGTTCCAATGCGGACGCAATCCGCCGCTTTGCATCCCATGACAATGTCATGGGGTTTTCTTTTGACAAAACCATTTGACAAAATCCCCCACGTTGTGTATCCTGCAAGCATCAGCTATGTTATGTGCGCGGCAAAAAGCTACAACAGAAAAGGAGTGCTCCCAATGCGTCCCATCTTCCAGCAGGGCGATCTGGTTCTCTTTCAGGGCGACTCCATCACCGACTGCGGGCGCAACCGCCTGGAGCCCGGCAACCTGGGCTACGGCTACGCCTATATCGCCGCCAGCCTCTTTTCCGCCCGCTACCCGGAACTGGGCGTCACATTTTTAAACCGGGGCGTCAGCGGCGACCGGGCCGGCGACATGCGCCTCCGGTGGCAGGAGGATTGCGTGGCCCTCCAGCCCGACTGGGTGTCGATTTTGATCGGTATCAACGACACCTGGCGGTTTTTTGATTCCAACATGCGCACAACAGCCGCCGAGTTTTCCGAGCACTACCGGGCCATGCTGGAGGATGTGCGCACCCGCACCAATGCCAGCCTCATTTTGTGCGAGCCGTTTTTGCTGCCCATCCCGGAGGATCGGGCCGCATGGCGGGAAGACCTGGACCCCAAAATCCACATCGTCCGCTCCCTGGCAAGGGAATACGGCGCCATCTACGTGCCCTTCGACGGCATCTTCGCCCAGGCCAGCACCCGGCAGGAGCTGGCCTTCTGGGCCGCCGACGGCGTCCACCCCACCCCCGCCGGCTCCGCCCTCATGGCCGAAGCCTGGCTGAACGCCGTGATGACGGAATGACGAGGGCAGGGGACCCTGTCCCCTGCACCCCTGCCCAAGGGATTTCACCCCTTGGGAATCTCCATTATTTGTATGGATCAATAATTATATGGCATCCGCAAACCAGGTATCATACACGCTTGACGGGCGAATATCAATCGCCCGCCTTGTTTGATACCCTATCTTATGGAAAAATAATACTTATTGCTTTATGATCCCAAAACCGGGATTTCAAAGGGCTGCATCCCTTTGACGGGGTCCAGGAACGGAGCCCCTGGCGTGGCCCCGGTAGTTGAACAGCGCCACGCCGGTGAGGATCACCGCGCCGCCCAGCAGGGTGGCGATGTCCGGCAACTCGCCGTTGATGAGGAAGCCCGCCAGGGTACTCAAAAAGGGCGTGATGAACATATAGTTGCTCACATCGCTGGTCCTTGGCGCGCGCCGGAAGGCGGCGGACCAGGTGACATAGGCCACGGCGCTGGGGAAGACGCCCAGCAGCAGCACATACAGCCAATGTACCGGCACGGCGGTTTTCATTTCGGAAACGGCCTGGGGCAGGAATGCGCACAGAAGCAGCGTACCGAAAAAGATGCTGTACACGGCGGATTGCAGCGGGGAATAGGTTTTGGTAAGCCTGCGCTGGATGATATTGTATAAACTGATGCAGATGACTGCGGCCATCAGCCACAGTACGCCTTCATTGAGCGCCAGCACGCCCCGCCACAGCGCAAGGATCAGGATGCCCGAAAACTCCACGGCCACGGCAATCCACTGGCGGGCCTTCAGCCTTTCTTTATAGAACATGCGGGCAAGCAGTGCGGTGAGCACAGGCGTCACAGCCAGCATCACGCTGGCGGTGGCGGAAGTCACCAGGTTGTTGCCGATGTTGAACACCACCATGTACACGGCAAAGCCCAGCGCGCCGGACAGTAAAAACCATCCGATATCGTTCCATCGCGGCGGCCGCAGCTTTTTGATAAAAACCACGGGCAGCAGCGCGGCACTGGCCGCCGCATACCGCCACAACCCCAGCCCATAGGCGGAAAAATGGTTCATCGCCAGGTGAGTGATGGGAAAAGCCAGCGACCAGAAGAAAATGGTGGTCAATGCGTAAGGATGAAAGCTGTCCTTCCACTTCATACATGCCTCCAAAAAAGCCCCGGCGGGCCGCATGCAAGCAGTATAGCCAATGCGTTTCGCCGGGGCAAGTATTTTTTGTGTTTCAGTCCATGTCCACCCGCCGCACGGCGGGAATCATCATGCACAGCCCTGCGCAAAGCACGCACAGCAGCCCGCCCGCGATGAACCAGACAGGCGCGCCCCATGCTTCCGCCGCCAGGCCGGCAGCGGCCAGCCCCAGGGGACAGGCCAGGGACATCAGCGAACCGGATACCCCCATGGCCCGGCCCAGGTAGTCCGGCGGGACCTTGCGCTGCAAAAGCGCCATGAAGGGTCCCTGAAAGAAGGGCGCGGCCAATCCGGAAAGCAAGGTAAGCACGCCAAAGGCGATCAGCCCCTCCGGCTTTAGCAGCCCCATGCCCGATATGGTGAAACCGATCACCGTCAAGGAAGCGGCCATCAGGAAAATCCTGCGCTTTGGCCCCCGCAGGGCGGCCAATAGTATTCCGCCCAGCAGCATCCCCAGGGAAAAGCCTGTTTCCACAAGCCCGGCGTGGGTTGTGGTGCCGCCAAAGCGGTTCAGCACCATCAAGGGATACAGGCTTGCGGCGGGAATATAGGCAAACGACAGCAGCGCGGCCACCATGGTCAGGGAAAACAAGCCCTTCTGCCGGTACAGGTACTTCAAGCCCTCCAGCGTATCCCGGAGCACATGGGTTTTTTCGGCGGGTTCGCTCCTGGGCGTAGGCGGGATGCGGGCCAGAATCACCGCTATCACGCCTGCTACGGCGCCCAGCACATCCAGGCCGATGAGCAGGTTCAGGGGCATCAAGGCATACAAAAGCGCCGCCAAAGCGGGGCTTGCAAGGGTGGATACGGATTGGAACGCCTGGGTGCGCCCGGCGCAGCGGTCCAGCTCTTCGTTAGGCACCATCAGCGGCGTCACCGCGTTCAGGCACGGCTGATGAAAGGCCGTGCCCAGCGCCCGCAAAAACAGCGCGCCGTAAATAAGGGATATGGGCAGCTCTCCGGCCGCGCCCCAAAGCACAAGGATCAGTGCCGCCCCTGCAATCGCCATATCCGCGGCGATCATAATCTTCCGCCTGTCCAGCCTGTCGGCCAGGCTGCCTGTAAAGGGCCCGAAAATCGCCATGGGCAAAAAGCCCATCAGCGCCGCCAGGGAAAGCACCGCGGCGGAGCCGGTTCTTTGCGTTAGGTGCCACAAAAGGGCATATTGAACTACCGAACTGGTGAGCAGCGATACCGTCTGCCCGGACCAAAGGATATAAAAACGCCTCTTCCAGCGTGTGAACTGCATCAAAAAACGCCTCCTGTTCTGTGATGCCAGGCTTCTCGCCTGGCGGATACGCCAAAACCCGCTGCCATCAGCAGCGGAAAGCCTTGGCGTATCCTACAGGAACAGGGACGCGGTCATAAGATCGCTCCTTTTGAGTGATGAAAACAGCATATCAAAAACAACCCTGATTGTCAACACGCCGCGTATTACATCATGCGCATCAGCCTGAAGAGTTCCGTTCTGTCATTCTCGGCGCAGGGCATTCGCCCTTCACGCACAACAATCCCGGTCTGCACCTTGCCGCTCAGCAGCCTCCGGAATCTGGCAAGCATTTGCCGGCCCCATGCAACAGGAACAAGCCATGCGCTCCTTCCGGCACAGGGATATTTTTTTGCCAGCGCGGCCCTTGAAGGAAACGAAGCACGGATATAACAGCATGCGCATCGCCGGATCATGTAGCCCCAATAGGCATACACGTTTGCCTTGTCCATGTATTTTGCACGGTTATACCTGAATTTTGAGCCTTGCCTTTCCTCCTTTTCGTTAACCCCCAGCCATCCTCCGGTCTCCAGGTCGTCAAGCAGGGCCGATACCGCCGCTCCGTCCGCTTTTGCCGAGCCCGCAAAATCATCCTGAGAAAAGCCGCAGTAACTTACCATGGCGCCCAGTACGGCATTCATGAGGTTTTGGTATTTCAATGAGCCAAGGGTATTCCAAAACCGTTTGACATCGATTTGGGTTTCATACTTTTTATAATACAACGCAATATCCATCATCTGCCGCAGACTGATGCCACCGCTAATAAAATGCTTGATCATGTGCAGGGCAAGAAATATCAGGTTGTCCGTCCTGCCCAAGGCAAGGTAAGCGCCTTCCTCAGACGCATGCTTTTCATAGGCTTCCTGAATATATTGCCTGCCATCCATTTTTTGAAACCATACATCCTCCACAATCTCATCGTAAAGAATGACATGCAGTTCGATATACCCCATCCGGGGGTGCTCGCAAATAGCATGATGGCTGACTGGCGACCGGGGGACAACCGTGCATCCGTGCTCCCGCAAAAGCTTCAGGGCCCGCTTTTCATCCCTGATATCCACATAGATGTCCGTATCGCTGGAAACGCGGCAATCGGGCTCCGCATAGGCTTCGGCTACCGTATAGCCTTTGAGCAGCACGGCCTCAATGCCGGCCTTGTCAAAATCCCGGAGCAGCTTCAGTATCTGCCGCCTCCTGTAGTAATTCAATAAGGCCATGCTTCGGGCCGTATCCAGCAGGGCGCTCCTCTTTTCCTCAGGAAGACAGGTATCGGGCGCACCGCTCAATGCGGCGCCCACCAGCGGCAATACCGTCTGTTCCCCGGCGAGCCGCACCAAACGGTCATAATCCACCGTCCGGCAGGGGGGATCGGGGGTGAGCCCTCTTGCCCCACAGGCAAACAAATGCATCAGGTATTCAAATTCGTATGTCATAGTCCCTCCCATTTATCAGAAAGAAGACGCCGCCGTAAAATGCGTACGGCCTTTTTTCACCCTTAACCGCGTCCTGATGCTTTTTACACGCATGGTGCAAAGGCATGCCGCCCCGCCGGACAGCCGGTACACGCGGCTGCACAGCCGCAAGGCGGCAGTGCGGTGGGTGATAACCAGGCAGGTGCGGCCGTGCAAAGCGCTTTGTATGTTGAGAAGGACTTGCGCCTCCGTTTTTTTGTCCAGCGCGGAAGTGGCCTCGTCCAGGATCAGGATGGGCGCGTCCCGCAAAAGCGCCCGGGCGATGGCCAGGCGCTGCTGCTGGCCCTCCGACAGGCCTATGCCGCGCTCGCCAATGCGCGTTTCCATTTTTCCCGTAAGTGCGGAAACAAAATCCCAGGCACAGGCCTGCCGCAATACGGCCTCCATTTCCTCCAAAGTGGCAGCGGGCCTGGCCAGGCGCAAATTGTCCGCGATGGTGCCCGACAGGGCGGTATTCCCCTGGGGCACATACGCGAACGCGCTGCGGGTGCCGGCGCCCACCGGATAGCTGCCGCCTTCCGGCTTGTGAAGCAGTATGCAGCCCGATTGCGGCTTGACCAGCCCCAGCAGCAGGCGCACGACGGTGGATTTCCCATCCCCCGTCGGTCCTACCAAAGCCGTCATAGTGCCGGGGGCCACCTCCATATTCACTTTGTTCAAGACCGGTTCCCCTTCCTGATAAGCAAAACGGACATCCTCAAACGTGACCCCAAGCGGGCCAGGGTGTACGGAGGAAGCATGCTCCAAAACCTCCTCCGGCATATCCAGCACTTCCATGAGCCGCAAAATGCTGGCGGAGGCGGTGATCAATTGCGGCATATGGCTGAACAGCCGCCGGAGCGGGCCTTGTACCTGGAAAACAAGCTGCAGGTAAGCCGCCAGGCTGCCATAGCTTATTTCATTTTTTGACAGCCGTAGAATCCCCCACATCAGCGACAGAACATACGTTGTGCTCCAGCTTACGGCCTGTATGGCGCCGGACAGCGCGCTCAGCCTTGTCCGGCGCATGGTCCAGGAAAGGAGGCTGCCATGCAGCCGGGATAACCTCCCGCAGGTTTCGGTTTGCTGCTCAAAGGCGCGGATGGTGACAATGCTTGCAATGGCTTCCTGGGACAGCGAAAGATTTTCACCCTTCAGGCTTTGTATCTTCAAGGCAGCTTCCCGCATGGGCCTTGCAAAAATCCGGGCGAGCACCACGAAAACCGGCGTGACCGTCAGCGCCAGCACAGCCAGCCCCGGCTCCAGAAGGATCAATATCCAGGTAGCCGCCATAAGCTGCGCAAAGGTGGAAATGATATCCGGTATCGAGGACAGAAGAAAAAGATTAACGGCCTCCACATCGCTGAGCATGCGGCTGCTCAAGTCCCCGCTGTGCCGCGAGCTGAGGTCTTGCCAACTGGCCGCCATGAACTTGCGGAACAGCCGGGCCTGCAATTCGTTGGCCTGCATGGTTCTGGCCCTTGTACTCAATACACTTTGAGCCGCATTCAATATGATCTCCGCGGCCAGCGCCGCCACAAAAAGAAAGGCCATCCCCGGCAGGTGGCCTTGCTGAGCGCCGACTGCCACATCGATCAAAGTCTTGATGATTAAAGCGCTCAAAACACCCAGCAAGGATGTGGCGGTGGAGATGCCTGTCAGGATGAGGATGCTGCGCTTGAATCCATGCGCCGTGCCATAAAGCCACCGTAACTGCGCCTTGATTTCCTTCCATGGCAATTTGCCGGCCAATCCCATCACCCGTTTCCATTTTCCCTGCGTTGTATATAGCGCCCGAAGGCTCTCATATGCCTGACGATCCACTGGAATTCCGGCTTAAGGCCACGCAGTGCCGGCAGAAGGCATACATAGGCTCTATACCTGATGGAGGTGCATGCAATGCGGCGGCCCTTGCGCGTGAAAGCCAAAAGCCGGCCAATAATCTGCCGCTGCCCGACATGATGCTCCAGGGTTAGCTGATTGTCGCCGCAAAGGATATAATCCCCATCCCTGTCCATGCCGACGATCCTGTGCAAAACAAACTGCCCGTTATCCCGCCGGTACAAAACGACATCGTTCCGCCGAAGCTCTTCTTTAACGGGCTCCAGCGTAACGCTGTCCCCTTCACGGCGGAGCATGGGCATCATGCTTGCGCCGGTTGAAGCAAAGGTGATACAGCCGCCGGCCTTAAGCGTTTCCTCTATAATTGGATATAGCTGCGCCATGGCAACAGCCTTATGCAATCAGGTTTGCCTCCTCCAGCCGGCGGCAGAAGGCATCGATATCCGCCCGGGCCGTCTGCTCTTCCACATCATATTCCGCCAGCAAATGTTCAAGGAGCGTTCCTCTGCTTGTTTCCAATTGAAGTTGCTGAAAAAGGAATGCAGCGGTATCATTCAGTGTAATAATGCCATTGAAGTCAACGCCGGATTCACCCACAGGTACAACCACGTGGACATCGGCGATTTTGCGAAGGGCAAAGCCTTCCTTTACTTTCATAAAAACCATCCCCTCCGATGCAGTAACTTGCCCGGTTTCAACGCGTACCGGTACAGCATGTGCCGCGATACACACGTCTGTACCGATACCATGCGCACTTGATCCTAGGACGTGGTGCCCTGGCAACCTCCGCCTTGGCCATTACCGTTGCCATTTCCGTTACCGTTGCCTCTGCCTTTTTTTGACAACAGTTGCATGCCAGGTGTTCTTCCAGTGAAAATCGGCAGATTTCTATCTCCGGTTTTTTATATGTTTTCTTCACAAAACACTACCCTCCTCATTTGACTGAAGTATAAAGCGATCGCGCGCTTTATCCGCTTACGCTCATCCGCATGTATCGATTGATCTTACCGATAAGGAAAAAGCCAGGCTGCGCAGATACTCATTGCATTTGGATATGGATCCGGTTTCTCCGGCCCGGATGGAAGGGCAGGCTGGACAGTGAAAAAAATGCGGACAATGGTTGCATTCCTCACAGCCGGATGCCTTTCCCATCTGTTCTCTCAGCTCATTCCAGGCTGCTGCAAAGCCGGTCATAAAGGGTGAACTCTCAAAGCAGGTTAACGTTGGGCAGCCGTACATTCGCCCGTCATGTGCAATGCAAAACAGATTTTTCCCGGCATGGCATGGTATGGCGGGAATATTGTTGCAGGGGTCTGCATGATTGGCTTCCCTCTGCGGTTTTATTGGTTTTGGAATCTGCGCTCCCTGATCAAATGCATCGAGCGCATCATTGATTTGATCAGAAGGAATTCTCATTTGCCTGATATCAACGCAGGGATCATTCCGGCATGAACCAAGATAACAATCAAGCTTTACCGGGCAATGATACATAACGGCCAATTGCCCAAGGCTTCTGTATTCATGCATCAGCGGCTTTAAGGGTAATGCCTTGATTTCCATGTGAATGCCATCCGCGCGAAGCGACTGAATCGATTCCATGGCAAGATGAAAATCTTCAGCGTCTCCGCAAAGCTCCCTGTAGCTCTCCCCGGAGGCACCATACAGCGATATGGATACCAGGCCGGGAGGCCGCTTGCGCAAAAAGGCTCTTTGCTTCTCTCCAATCAAAACAGCATTGGTAAATATGGCTATCCGCAGGCCCATATCATAGGCTTTGCAGTATATCTCATCAAAATCCTCCCGAACAAACGGTTCACCGCCTGTAAAGGTACATATTAGCATGCCCGCATCCGCCGCCTGGCGAATCATGCCAAGCCACTCATCTGCCGTCCTTTCCAGATGATTGGTTTGCGTTTGGCTTCTATTTGCCACATAGCAGAACCTGCAATGCAGATTGCACCTTTCCGTCAGCTCAAACATGCCATTGAGCGGTATTCCCTGGTCTGCCGTGCTTTCGCTGAGCCATGTCATGCTGTTTGTGTGCAATTGGCTTCCCCCGCATTCTTCGACATTGTTCCATGGGCCATCAATACCGCACTGTCCCCAATGGTGCATCCCATCCGGAAGATGGGAACTTGTCCAATAAACAGGCCGAAAAGTGTAAGCAGATTATCTGTGGCCTCACGCCTGACCATTGGATCCGATTGCCGCAATAGCTGAATCAATGCGTGCCCTGGAAGCATCGGCTCAATCCAGTCCACTGTTGACTGCTCAATGAATGCAATCCCCTGAACCTGCGCACAACGGTTGACGTTTATTCCGGAGCTCCCGCACCAGGGCGCGCCATATGCGTAGTACCGCCCGTCTATTTTTCTGATGATTGGCTTGTCATCATTGAGAATGTATGCCCGCTCCTTGCCAAAATGCTCACACCACAGCGCCGCATGGGTAGACTTGCCTGTACCGCTGTCGGCGGAAAACAGGTAGGCTTTGCCATCCAGCACAACGGCCGAAGCGTGGACCGCAAAACCCCCAAAGGAAAGCAGATGTGCATAAAACCGGCGGGCGGAGGCGATGAAAGCGCATTTATCCCATGGCACATCCGGGTTTTTTTGCGCAAGGCGAAGCGCTTCTTCCGTTGCATCAAAGCTTATATCCGTTTGCGCCCCTTCCTCCGCCAGGTAATCCCGGCCCAATTCCTCAAGTATCTCCGCGCCGGCAATGGCTGCTGTCAGCCCGGCAATACGGAAGACTGGATTTGTGGCCGCCTTATGATGTATGGCCGTATTGTCCATATCGTACTTCCTTTATCGTTGGCGTACACTCACCTGCACGGTATTTTGCCGATTGCCAAATCATAAGGAACATTTGAAACATACTTCGCAAGCCCCGTGGGCTATCGTTCATATTTTATCTTCGGCCCTGGAATTGTGCAATTATTTCCATATCCCAAAATCATTCCAATAACAGCAAAAAAGCGATATTTCCGCCAAACAAAGCCGCGCAAAAGGCATCCCGCCATTCATTTCATGACGGCTGTTTGCATAAGCTGTCGAACGATTTTTTTGCATGAAGCAAAAAAGAACACCTGCGTTCGCAGATGCTCTTATAAAATCCGGCACCGGCATGGTCTTTCGGACTCAGGAAACAGCGCACCACCGGCGTTTGGGTGCCGCAACCGGCCGACGCCAAAATTCTCGGTTACGCCAACCCGCCCGTTTCCCACTTCTCCCCCAACACGTTCTCCACCAGTGTCCGGGCCACCTTGGGGTCATACTGATTCCCCGCGCAGCGGCGAACCTCACAGAGCGCCTCGTTTGGCGCCATGGGCTGCTTGTAGGTACGGGGGGAAACCATGGCGTCGTACCCGTCGGCCACGGCGATGATTCTGGCGATGAGGGCGATTTTTTCCCCGGCGATGCCCTTGGGATAGCCCGCGCCGTCCCAGCGCTCATGATGCTCCAGCACAAAGGGGGCGATATGGGCAAGGCCGTGGACGGAATTCAACAGCCGGTAGCCCACCTCGCTGTGCCGCCGCATTTCCCGAAGCTCCCCTTCATCCAAGCGCGCCGTTCTTTCCAATATATCCTGATCGATGCCGATCTTGCCGATATCGTGCATCACCCCAGCCTGATACGCCTGCTCCGCCATCTCCGGACTTACGCCCATGGCGCAGGCAATTTTTTTGCACAGCTCGCCCACCGTCTGGGAATGCTGCATCTCCCGCGGGCTTCTTTGATACAGCGTCTGCAAGATTTGATGCACGGCGCGGCGGCGCATTTCCACGCCCTCGGTCAGCTTGTGACGGTACATGTCGTCCTCGGCCTGCCGGAACACATCGTTGAAGGATTCCTGAGGCGATTGCTTCAACGCATAGCCGATGGACACGGAGAAGACCAGCATGCCCGTGGATTCGCCGGCCACCTCCTGCTGAATGCGCCGGCATACTTCCTCGGCGCTCTTGCCGCCGGTGTTGGGCAGCACCAGTACGAACTCGTCCCCGCCCATATGGAAAACCGTTTCTTCATTGCAGATCCTGCGCAGCACATCGGCCGTCCTTGTCAAGAGAACATCACCCATCTGATGGCCAAAGGCGTCGTTTGTCAGCTTCAGGCCGTTCAGGTCTGCCATGATGACGGCCAGAGGCAGGTTTTCCGGCCTGTCCATGTGAACAATCTGCTGCTTGTACCGGCGGCGGTTATATAGCCCCGTCAACTGGTCATGGTAGCTTAGGAATTCAATTTTTTCCAGACGCCGCTTGCGCTCGGTAATATCCCTGGCCAGCAGGAGCACCGATTCCCGGTTAATGGGCAGCACGCGGCCCTCAAAGTGCCTTGCCTGCCCCGAAACATCCAGGGAATATTCAAAAATCTGCATGGCATAAAGATCAAGCGCTTCCCGCACGCGGCAAAGCATGGGCTCCCCTGTCTCCGCGGGGAAGGCCTCCGTCACCAGCTTGTTCAAAAAGCGCTCCGGCGGAATGTACATCTCCTCCGGCCTTAAGGAGGCGTGGTAGTGGGTGATCCTGCCCTCCGGCGTGATGATGAAGAACAGGTCCGGAATCGCGTTGAGCATGGCCGTGTTCCTTTCCTGAACACTGCGCAGCTTTTGCTCGTTGTCATAGCGCTCCACGGCGCGGCCCAGGGAGTCGGCAAACAGCCGCAGCACGCCTTGTTCCATCACCGTCCATTCGCGTTTTACACGGCATTCGTCAAAACCCACAAAGCCCCAGAGCAAATCCCCGGCGAACACGGGCAGGATCAGCACGGACTTAATATCCTGATCCTCCAGCAGCACACGGGCATCGCCGGAAGGCAAATCCGCCACATTGGCCGAAAAAGCCTTCCCCTCCTGAAGGCGGGTCAAAAAAACCTGTATATCGCCGGCGTCCATTCCCTGCAGCCTGGGATTGCCGAGCTGGGGCAAAATGCCCCTGGCGCACCATTCAGCCTTCTGGCTGACCGTGCAAAGCCTGCCGTCCGCATAATTGCTCTCAAACATATAGCCGCGGCACACATCCAGCGCCTCGCCCACCAGTGCAAGCGCACGGGGTATGATTTGCCTGTATTCCCGCACGCCCAGAAGATCCTGCGTAAGGCCGATGATGGTCATCAGCAGCTTGTCCTTTGTGCGAAGTTCCTGCTCAATCGCCTTGCGCGCGGTAATATCAGAAAGGATCACAGCCACCTGGCCCGGCAGGGGCGCGTACACCCGGATGCCGAAATGCCGATCCTTTTCAAGCCAGTACCTTTCAAACCGGGGCACATCCTCGCCCCCGGCCACGCGCGAAAGCGCCGTTTTCCATTCCTCGTCCAGGATCGGAAAAACCTCGCCCATCCTCCGGCCAGGCAGCAGCGCGGCGGCATCAAAGCCCACGGACCTTGCAAACGCCTCGTTGCCGTGCAGGCATATATATTCCTCGGGCTTTTTGCCTTCCTCCACCTCAAACACCGCAAGACCCTGCTGCATTTGGGTAATGAGCAGCCGGTACTGTTCCTCGCTGGCCCGAAGAAGCTGGTGCTGGTAGCGCCTGTCCGTCACGTCCGTCATTTGGTAATGGTTCAGCCCCCGGCGCGCATCAAAAACACTCTTGCGCACATCCAGCCACCTTGTGGGGTTCGCGGGGGGAAAGCCCACCGGCCCGCGGCGCAAAATCGCCCGCTCCATAAGGCCGTTGAGCACCGCGGGTTCCATATCCGCGGCACCCGCCAGCAAAGAGGCTTTCTCGTTGGCCTTCATCAGCTCGTCGCTTCCCCTGAAGAGAAACGCCGGCTCCACACAGTTTCCAAACATTTCCTCCCAGCGGGCGATCTGCGTCTGCATCAGGTCGCTCTTGCCCATCCCCCAGAGGGAAACGGAACCCAGCACCATCAGGAATACGGGAGTCGGATCAAAGATCCTGTCCAGCTTAAGAAACAACCAGGGGATGCAGGGCATAAGCGCCCCAAAGAAAACCATCAGCATGATAAAACGGTGCCTGTCCGACCGCTGCCTTGCCGCACGCAAGGCGCCGACAAGCCGAAACAGCGCATAGATCAAAAAAACCGAAAAAAATCCATACAAAGCAAAAAACAAAGGCCCTTTGTCAAGGTACAGCACGCTGTACCCCCCAATGAGCCGGTGGGAAATCTCCCCATAATACAAACCGTGAAACGGATTGAGCAAAAACAAAAGCCATTGGAAAAGCGTCAGGGAAAACAGGGATATCAGAAGCAGCCGCGGCGTGGTTTTCGCGCCTGTCATGCGGCGGATGAAAAGTATGCCTATGGCGGGCAGAAGCGCAAGCATCAAAAAGGAAGCCCCACGCAAGCCAAGTTCCAAAGCCACATTGTCAAGCTGCATTTCCAGGTAGTATTCCAGGGCAAACACGGCACAGCAAAACAACAGCAGGGAGTACCAGGGGTTCCCACTTTTTTTGCCTTGCCGCCAGAACCGGATGCCCACCCAGGTATACAACGCCGCCAGGACCGGGACGATATTAACAAAGAGCCGGATCAGGATGACGCCTAAATCCATGAAAATGCGCCTCCCACAGCACCGCGTCTATATATATACATTCGTATGATTAAGCAGCCACTATTTTGCCCTATTATGTCATGGATTGACGCAATTGTCAATCTTGCCGGGCACGCGTGGAACGCGCCGGGGGCATATCCCCTGTACCACTATATTTCGGAAAAAAAGCGCAACTGTTTATACGAAAGCGCATGGATTTTGCATCGTTCCATGTAAATTTATTCCAAACCCGCCTGCCTGCCGCGCATATGCGCTCGTTCTTCCCTTCTTTGCAGGGCATATGGTATACTATGGATCAAGGTGCGGCGCAGGCTATTGAAAAATCGAATTGACAATACTTCCCTTTTTTATTATACTGTATGCCTTGTCGCTTTTTGAACCGAAGGGAGTATATATGCCTTATATATCCGTCAGCCATTTGAATAAAACCTTTGTGGTGCGCCGCCGTATGGAAAAGGGCGCGCTTCGCCTTTTGCGCCGGGAAAAGACAGCCGTACCCGCGCTGAAGGATATCTCCTTTTCCATTGAGAAGGGGGAACTGGTAGGCTACATCGGCCCCAATGGCGCGGGAAAATCCACCACGGTCAAAATATTGAGCGGGATCCTGACGCCCGACAGCGGCGAGGTAACCATTGGCGGACGCATGCCCTGGCTTGCGCGCAAAGCCCATGTACGGCACATCGGCGTGGTGTTCGGCCAGCGCACCCAGCTTTGGTGGGATGTGCCCATTGCCGATTCCTACGCGCTTTTGAAGGACATTTACCGCATTCCCCAAATAGATTACAGGAAGCGCCTGGACGAACTGTCTGCCGCGCTGGATTTGGGCAGCCTTTTATCCACCCCGCTCCGCCAATTGAGCCTGGGCCAGCGGATGCGGGCCGAGCTTTGCGGATCGCTTTTGCACAGTCCGGAGCTTTTGTTTCTGGATGAGCCCACCATCGGTCTGGATGCCGTGAGCAAGCTGGCCCTCCGGTCGTTTTTGCTCAAGGAGAATCAGGCCCACGGCACCACCATTCTTTTGACCACCCACGATATGTCGGACATCGCGGCGCTGTGCAGCCGGGTGATGGTTTTGGGCCGGGGCAGCCTTTTATACGACGGCGGCCTGCCCGCGCTTTTGTCCCGGTACGATACCCAGGGCACCATCAAAGCCTGCTACAAAGGTGGCCGCGGCCTGCCGCCCCTGCCGCCGGGCGTAACGGTCACAAAGGATGAGGACGGCCGCTTCTTCATCAGCCATGACAAGCGGGAAATCCCCACGGAGGTTCTGCTGTCGCTTTTGCAAAAGGAGGGCATGCTCAGCGAGCTTACCGTTTTGGAACAGCAGCTTGACCATTTGATTGCGGCCATGTACCGGGAGATGGCACTATGAAGGCATGGCTTAAACCTTATTTCGCCGCCTTCCGGCTCCGGGCGCTGCTGGAAACACAGTACCGCGGCGCGGCCATAGGCGGCATCGTCACCCAGATGGCCTTCGGCCTGGCGCTGATCTTTTTGTACCAGGCGCTGTATCGTTCCGGCGGGGACACAAGCGTGCCCTTTCCCCAAATCGTCACCTATGTCTGGCTGCAGCAGGCGTTTTTCCGGGCGCTGATCGGGGGCGATCCCGCCTTGGGCGAGGCCATTTTTTCCGGCGGAATCGCCTATGAATTATGCCGACCGGTGGACACGTACTTTTACTGGTATCTGCGTACGCTTGCGCAAAAGGTGGTGGGCAGCGCCATGCGGGCCATACCCATGTTTGTGATGGCCGCGCTGCTGCCGCAAACGCTGTCCGTATCCCCGCCGGAAAGCCTCGGCGCGTTCCTGCTCTTTTTCCTTTCCCTGGTATTCGGCTTCGGCTGCCTGTGCGCCATCGCCAGCATCCAAAATGCCGTGACCATGCGCACCCTGGATACGCGGGGCATATCCGGTGTTATCCAGATGATCTCCTTTTTTATGACGGGAAACCTGATCCCTTTGACGCTTTTTCCCAAAGACTGGCAGGCATTTGTGCGCTACCAGCCGTTTGCCCAGGCGCTGGATATGCCCATCCGGCTGTATATGGGCAGCTATCCCCCGCAGGAAATTTTGCCGTCCCTCTTCATCCAGGTTTTCTGGCTTTGCCTGCTGATTGGCCTGGGGCGGCTTATGTGGCACCGGAACCTTCGCCGCGTCACCGTACAGGGAGGATAAGACGATGGATACGGTCAAATACTGCCTCCACGCTTCCAGGATGCTTATAAAGAGCCATCTGCAATACCCCGGTTCCTTCTTCTGGCAAACGCTGTCCATGATGGCCATGACCGGGGGCGAGCTTTTTGCCGTGCTGCTTTTGTTCGAGCGCTTCACAGCCCTTGGCAAATGGAGCGGCGGGGAAATACTGATGTTCTTTGGCATGATGCAATTCGCCTTTTCCCTTGTGGAGCTGTTTGGCCGCGGCATCACATCCTTCGACCTCATGGTGCAGTCGGGCAGCTTTGATACGGTGCTTTTGCGCCCCCGCGGCGCGCTGCTGCAGGTGCTATGCAGCCAGATGGACCCCCGCCGCCTGGGCTCGTCTTTGGTCGGTCTTGCCGCCATCGTCATGGCCTCCCGCCTGACGAACCTTGTTTGGACTTGGGACAAGGCGCTCTGCCTGCTTTTATCCCTGTTAGGGAGCAGCGCGCTGTTCATTGGCCTGTTTCTGATCGAGGCGGTTTTGTGTTTCTTCTCCGTCAAGAGCATTGAAATGGTGAACATTCTAACCTACGGCGGCCGCACCGCCTGCCAGTACCCCATCGACATCTATCCCCGGCCCATGCGGGCTTTGTTCATGTACGTAGCCCCCTTTGCCCTGACCACCCACATGCCCGTGGCCTACCTGCTGGAAAAGCCGCTCATAGGGGAAGCAGCCCATATGGCCTTTGTGTCGCCCCTTTCAGGCTTTGCGGTGCTTGCAATCATGCTGCTGGTGTGGCGGATGGGCGTGCGCAAATACAGGTCAACAGGAAGTTGATTGTTCCCTTCCATGCCAAACTATGATATGCTGGATTCGAGAAAAAGGATGGAGGGCCTATGCCTGCCGTTACCGTTTCCGCCATCGTGCTGCGCGGCGTCAACTATAGGGACAACGACCGCATGCTCACCCTGCTTACCCCAAACCTGGGCCGGGTGGAGGTTCTGTCCCGGGGCTGCCGGCGGCCCAAATCGCCGCTGATGAGTGCCAGCGAAGTATTTTGCACGGGCGAATATGTGCTGTTTTCCCAGCATGACCGCAACATTCTCACCTCCTGTACGCTGAACGACAGCTTTTATCCCCTGCGGCTGGACTATGGTTTGCTGGCCTGCGGGGCTTATCTTTTAACGCTGTGCGAAGCGGCCGCCCAGCCGGGGGAGGAAAGCGGGCCGCTTTTCCGGCTGCTTTTAAAAACGCTGAACCGCCTGACTTATGGGCAGGAGGACCGCCGGGGGCTGATAGGCGGCTTTCTGCTCCACTATGCCGCCGTGCTGGGCTACAAGCCGCGGCTGAACCATTGCGTCCATTGCGGAAGAAAGCCCGGGGAAGATGAAACCGTGTTCTTTGATTGCGAGGCGGGAGGGCTTGCTTGTGCAGTCTGCCCAAAAACGGCAAGCAGCCTGCCCTTGACACAAAGACAGGCTGCGTGGCTGAAGACCGTATTCCGGAACGGGCCGGAGGCGTCCGCGTCATTCCCCGGTGACGACGCGCCGGTTTTAAGCTTGCGGCGCTATGTGGAAATGCGGCTGGAAAAGCCCATCAAGGGCGGACCGATATGGGATAGCGTTTAGCCTTGCATATAGTAGGGCGCGCGGTTCAGCGCGTCCTTGTAAACAATCCGCATGGTAAAAATGTATTCCACAGCCTTATCTCCATTGGGAAGAGGCTTCTTTTCCTTGCGGAACATATAGCGGCTTCTGTCCGAAAGCACCGGCATATCCTGGGCAAGGAGCAGGCACAGCGTCTGCTGGCGCGTAAGCGTCAAAGGGCGGTAGCCCCGGCTTTCCAAGGAGAATGTCACCCGCCGTCCGGCGGGAACCATCATTTTGAACTCCACGCATTCCCGCCGGATGCGCACCTGTTCCACATACCGTTTGCGGCAATGGCGCACGATGTCGTTCAGCTCCTGGTACAGGTCGCTGTTGCGCATCTTCTCCAGGCGCACGGCCTCCAGCTTCAAATTGCGCTTGTCGTTCAGATACAAAAAGACAGCCACTGTCAGGCAGGCAGCCATCAGCACCAGTACGGCAATTTCCAAATCCATGGCATTCCTCTCCTTGCGCGCCAGGAGAATGGTCATTTTCAAAAGATGGCCGGCATGAAAGGGTTACGGCTTCAACTCCATGTGCCTCTTGATGCAATCGAAGCTTTCCTGGCTCAATACGTGCTCCACACGGCAGGCGTCCTCCGCCGCCGTCCTTTCGCTGACGCCAAGGCTTTTCAGGTATTCCGTCAGCAGCCGGTGCCGCTCGTATACCGATTCCGCAACCTGGCGGCCCAGCTCCGTCAGCGTGATGAAGCCGCCGCGGTCCATTTTGATGTATCCGTTCTCACGGAGCCTGCGCATGGCATTGCTGATGCTGGGCTTGCTGAAGCTCATGGCATTGACAATATCGATGGAGCGCACCATTCCCTTTTCCTGGGACAAGACGAGAATGGACTCCAAATAATTTTCGCCGGATTCTTGCATTTTCATGATTGATTCCTCATATTCCAGCCGGGCTTAGCCTGAACTTTTTCACAGTATACCACAAAATATGACATATCTCAAGGCATCCTGCGGAAAACCTTTCCAAATATGATATGGCTTCGCAATGAGAGCAGCAATAGAGGAATTACATGGGGGAGCAACGAGGGGGTGGTGGCCCCCTCGTTTGAAATCGTCTCGACCGGCTTTGCCGGTCGGGCGGGGGTTTGCGGAGCAAACTATCCCGGCCAACTCAATGGTCGTGCCGCAACGCATATGCTTGCGGCACTCCTTTTCGTTGGCTTCCTCCGCTTCACTTCATCCGCCGCAGGCGGCGCTCAGCTTCGGAACCTTACACGATTTCCTGGCCGTATGCCTGCACCGTCCAAGCAAAGCGCAGGACGGCGTACAGGCATACAAGGAAATCGTGAAAATCATACGAAACCGGCCAAGTGTGAAGCACTTGGCCGGTTTCGTATGAGACCGCAGGTCAGAATTTTTGCGCGTTCACCTTCACGGCGGGGCCCATGGTGCTGCTCAGATACACGGAGCGCAGATAGGTGCCCTTGGCCGCGGAGGGCTTTGCCTTGTTGATGGCGTCCATCAGGGCTGCAAGGTTCTCCGCCAGCTTATCCATGCCGAAGGAGGCCTTGCCGATGGGGCAGTGCACGATAGACGTTTTGTCCACCCGGTATTCCACCTTGCCGGCCTTGATGTCAGCGATGGCCTTGGCTACATCCATCGTCACGGTGCCGGATTTGGGGTTGGGCATCAGACCCTTGGGGCCCAGCACGCGGCCCAGGCGGCCCACGACGCCCATCATGTCCGGGGTGGCGACGCAAACGTCGAACCCGAACCAGTTTTCGCCCTGGATCTTGGCCACCATGTCCTCGGCGCCCACGAAATCGGCGCCGGCGGCTTCCGCTTCCTTGGCCTTGTCATTCTTGGCAAACACCAGCACGCGGACCACGCGGCCCGTGCCATGGGGCAAAACCACAGCGCCGCGGACCTGCTGGTCGGCATGGCGGGGGTCAACGCCCAGGCGTACGGAGATTTCCACCGTCTCGTCAAACTTGGCCTTGCTCGTTTTCAAAACCAGGTCGATGGCCTCGGCGGGATCATACGCCTTGAGGGAATCAATCAGCTTTTTGCTGTCTGTATACTTCTTGCCATGTTTCATGTCAAACTTTCCTCCCATGTGGTATTAGCGGCACTCTGTCCTCCCACAAATGTGTCGAGAAAATGATAACATCATTTTTTCGATTGAACCTTTACTCCTCCACCGTGATGCCCATGCTGCGGGCGGTGCCGGCCACCATGCTCATGGCGGCCTCGATGCTGGCGGCATTCAAATCGGGCATTTTGGTGGTAGCGATCTCACGGACCTGCGCCTGTGTCAGCTTGCCGACCTTGTCGCGGTTGGGCTTGGCGCTGGCTGTTTCAAGACCCAGAGCCTTTTTAATCAGGTTGGGCACGGGCGGGGTCTTGGTGATGAAGGTAAAGGTACGGTCGGAGTAAACGGTGATGACCACAGGAATCACCATGCCGGCCTGCTTGGCCGTGCGCTCGTTAAACTCCTTGCAAAAGCCGGGGATGTTCACGCCGTGCTGGCCCAGCGCGGGGCCGATGGGCGGCGCAGGCGTGGCCTTGGCCGCGTTCACCTGCAGCTTGACGATAGCAGTGACTTTCTTTGCCATTGTATGGCACCTCCTACGAAATGTGGTCATGCGGAACGGTTTTCCGTTCCTCCCACCCGCCGCATAAGCGGCGGCAGCATGCGGTATTCACCGCAACCTTTACGCCGGCAAGCCGGCGGAAAAGCTAAACCTTCTCCACCTGGTCCAGGGCGACCTCCACCGGCATCTCACGGCCAAGGAACATTTTCACCTTGACGTTGAGCTTCTGCCTGATGGTATCCACATCCAGAACCGTACCGGTGAAGTTTTCAAGCGGGCCGGAAAGAATGCGAACTTCCTCGCCAATGGCAATGCCAAACTCCACCGACTGCTTTTCGCAGTTGAGCATCTTCTCAACTTCTTCCTCCGTGAGGGGGATGGGCTTGCTGTCCGGGCCCACAAAGCCGGTGACGCCACGGGTGTTGCGCACAAGGTACCAGCTTTCGCTGGTCTCAATCATCTTCACCAGCACGTAGCCGGGATAGATTTTGCGCTGGGATTTCACCCGTTTGCCATTTTTGATCTCAACGACATCCTCCACAGGAACCCTGGCTTCCATGATCAGGTCCTGCATGCCGTTGTTTTCAACGGCCTTTTCCAGATTGTCCTTGACTTTGTTCTCATACCCCGAATAGGTATGCACCACATACCAGCAGGGTTCCTTTTTCTTTTCGGTCATATGGCACTCCTATTTGCGGGCTAACTAATCAGAAGATTGATAAGCGCCGAAGCGCCCAGGTCTAAAAGGCCGATGACCGCGCCCATGAACACAATGAACAGGATCACAATCAGCGTGTTGTTCACAAGCGCCTGGCGCGTAGGCCAAGTCACCTTGCGCAGCTCGTGCCACATGTTTTTAAACGGCGTGGCGACACGGCCGGGAAGCAGCTTGAAAAAGCGCAGCACCCGCGCAAAGAAGGAGACTTTGTCCTTTTTGGCGTTCTTCTCGTCTGCCATGTTCTTCACATCCTCAGCTTCGGTTAGGTCACTTGGTCTCCCGGTGGTCGGTGTGCTTCTTGCAAAAACGGCAGTATTTGCTCAGCTCAATCCGGTCGGGCGTATTCTTCTTGTTCTTCATGGAATTGTAGTTGCGCTGCTTGCATTCAGTGCAGGCCAGCACAACCTTCTGGCGCACGGCGTTTGCCACTTTGGACACCTCCTGCCTGATTGGGAGTCAAAACGCGCCCATACAATGTATCACAGTTGACAGTCCCTGTCAACGGAAGAATAGGCGCTGCGCCTGCGGGGCTGTAAGGCCCCGCAGGCGGAAAGGCTTGTCATTCGATCACGCTGACCACGACGCCGGAGCCCACGGTACGGCCGCCTTCGCGAATGGCGAAGCGCAGGCCCTGCTCGATGGCGATGGGGGTGATGAGCATGATTTCCATGTCGATATGGTCGCC
>JAEYOV010000010.1 GCA_023411395.1 Bacillota bacterium | reverse complement strand
GTCTTACACGGCTTGCTGTGTTTCCTATCCCTGTTTTTCCTTCATTCCTCGCTCCTTGACACCGCTGTTTATTCTTCTATAACAAAAACTGTCGTGCTGGAGAATTCTCTCCAGCACGACAGCCCCGCCATGTTACAAACCCGCCTATACCCGGCGGTTTGCCCATGGAGACCAAAGCCCGTTAGCGTAATAATAAGCGGACACGTACAGACAGAACATGTTGTTCATTGCTTTCGCCATGGCTTTGGCCTCCTTTCCCGAAATTGGGGCCAGAATATCATAATTCACGTGGAAAGTCAACATCGCAATATTGTGGCACTGGATGCTTTCAAAAAAACGGGCAGCAAATGATGCCATCAGAGCATTGTACTGTTTGGCATTGAAATTGACATCATACAATATCCGGAATATAATGAAAACCATGGTGGAACTTATTTCCAAAAGGTGGATCATCGTTGAAAAAATCAATGCATGGGAAAGGGGGAGTATTGCATGAAAACATTCAGGTTTAAAAAGCTCGATGCTTTTACCGGCAACGGTTCCAACGGAAATCCGGCCGGATGCGTATATACGGATCAAGAGATGCCCGCCTGCCAAATGCTTCAGATTGCCAGGGAACTGAAGGGGTTTGTAAGCGAAGTCGTTTACTGCCGGCCGGTTTTTGACCAGGAGGGGATCGATTTTTCGCTGCTTTACTACTCTTCCGAATGCGAAGTGGAGTTCTGCGGGCATGGGACCATTGCGTGCATGTATGATGCAATAAAAAGCGAGCCCGCACTTTGGGGCCGCGAAAAAATCGGAATCCTTACCCGAAAAGGCAGCTTGCAGGTACATAACAGAATCAATTCCGAAGATACGGTGTTTATAACAGCCCCGGCCTGCGTAAACTTAGGTACAGACCAGCGGGTGGAAAAAATCAGTAAGGCATTGAACACTCCGGTGCCATCCATAGATGCGCGTTATCCTGTAGATATGATCAATGCCGGCCTGAACACGCTCATTGTTCCCATCGCATCATTAAGCGGTATACTATTACTCAACCCTCCAATGGAAGAGCTCAAGCATTTTTGCGAATCAAATGGCATTGACATTATAACGGTCTGGACATTGGAAACCGCATACCGGGAAAATTTCATCCGCACAAGAGTCTTTGCCCCGAAATTCGGATATCTGGAAGACCCGGCTACCGGATCAGGCAATTCGGCAATGGGATATTATCTGCTGAAAAATGATCTCTGGAACGGCAATATGATTTCCATCGAGCAAGGGCCATCGCTCCATGCGCCAAATGTGGTAAGGCTGGATACTGCCATGAATGAAGATGGCATGCCCAGTATTTTGTTCGGGGGCAGCGCCACCGTCAGGATAGAGGGCAGTTACTTCCTTACATGACTATTTCGTTTTTCCAGCGATATCCTGCGCGACGGCAATGCCCGTGACGCTGGCCTGCATGAGGCCCCGAGTGATGCCCGCGCCGTCGCCGATGGCGTACAGCCCCTGGATGGGCGTTTCAAACTGATTGTTCACCATCACCTTGCTGGAGTAGAATTTTACTTCCACACCGTACAGCAGCGTGTTGCGGCTGTACAGGCCGGGGGCCAGGTGATCGAAGGCCTTCAAAGCCTCCACAATGCTTGTAAGATGCCTTGGCGGCAGCACAAAGCTCAGATCGCCGGGCACCGCCGTGGAAAGGGTGGGAACCGTGGTGGATTTGTTCAGGCGGCTCATGTCTGTGCGCCTGCCCTGAAGCAAATCCCCCAGCCGCTGCACCATGATGGGCCCGCCGGTGAGCATGTTGGCCAATTGGGCAATATACCTTCCATACTCAATGGGCTGGTTGAAAGGCTCGGTAAACCTGGTGGACACCAGCATGGCAAAGTTGGTGTTGCCGGTGCGCCGGGCTTCGTCGCCATAGCTGTGGCCGTTCACCACGGCAATGCCGCCCTCGTAATGCTCCTCGCTGACCACGCCGCCGGGATTCATGCAAAAGGTACGCACCTTGTTTTCATATGTATCGCTGTAGTAGACCAGCTTGGCTTCATACAAATGTTTGGTGAGATGGTCCATGATGGCGTTGGGCACTTCCACCCGCACGCCGATATCCACCTCATTGTTTTGCGTGCGCAATCCCAGCCGGCCTACTTCCGCCGCCAGCCATGCCGCGCCGCCGCGGCCGGGCGCCGCCACCACATAGGGAGCCAAGGCGGTATAAGGCTCCCCCTTCTTGGGAACCAGCTTAACGCCCACGGCCTTGTTGTTTTCCACCAGGATATCGCTGGCGGTGGTCAGTTCCGCAAAGGTGGTATTCGTCTGGCCTACCAGGAAGTCATGCATGGATTCCAGTACGACGCCCGCGTTTTCCGTGCCCAGGTGGCGCACCGGGCAGGGAATGAGCTTAATGTTGTGGCGGCTGGCCTCGTAGGAGATTTCCTCCACCTTCCGGTCATCCAGGCCGTGCACCTCCTGCGGCGCGCCAAAGCGCAGGTAAATATCGTCGGCATGGCGGATCATCTTCTGCGCCTTGGGATGGCCCATATAGTCGCTGATGTGGCCGCCCACCTCATCACTCAAGGACAGCTTGCCGTCGGAAAAGGCGCCCGCTCCCGCCCAGCCATGGACGATGGCGCAGGGATCACAGTGCACGCACTTGCCGGTCACGCGGGCCGGGCAGGCCCGCCGTGCGATGGCACGGCCCGTATCCACGATCAGCACGCGGCTTTCGGGTTTTATGTTTGTCAGCTCCAGCGCGGTAAAGATACCCGCGGGGCCGGCACCGATCACGATCGCGTCATAACGTATGGCTTCCATGGCGACGCCTCCTAAAGTAAACCTTGTGCCTTGTACGGCACGCGCAAAAGAGGCCCCATGCAAATCTGCACAGGGCTTCTTGCGATTTATTGTAGCACGAAACATGCAAAAGTGCAAGTGCATTTGTTTTTATTACAAGATTTATGAATATTGATGCACTTCGTCTTTCGTAACAACGGCATGGACCAGTGGTTCCGGCTTGACCACACCGGGACCGATGACGATGTTTCTGACAAGCGTATCCTCCGCCGCTTTTGCCGACGCTTCATCCCGGGCGTAAAGGGTTATGAGCGCTTCGCCCTTTTCAATCCTCTCCCCGATTCGCTTATGGAGCACAAAGCCCACAGCGGGATCGATTGTATCCTCCTTACGGATTCGGCCGGCCCCCATGCGCTGGGCGCACAGGCCCAATTGGGTGGTATCCATGCTTTGCACGAACCCGGTTTCCTTCGCCAAAACAGGCAGGATGACGGGAGCCTGAGGCAGCAAGGATACATCGCCGCATACCCTGCCGTCACCCCCCTGGGCCAAAACCATTTCCCGAAGCTTGTTTAGGCCCGCGCCGCTTGACAGCGCATTTATCAAAAGCGCCTCCGCTTCCATAAGCGTGGATGCCCGCCCTGCCGCAACGAGCATATGGCTGCCCAATACCAGAGAAACGTGAAGCAGCGGTCCCTTGGCCCTGCCGGCCAGGATATCGATGGCCTCCTTTACCTCCAAGGCATTGCCCACATGGGAGCCCAACGGCTCCGCCATACCGGTGACGACGGCCACCGTGGGCCGCCCGGTCAAAACGCCGATGCCTACCATGGCTTTTGCCAGGTCAATGCTTCCTTCCAGGGAGTGCATGATGGCTCCGGAGCCTGTTTTCACATCCAGCACAATCGCCCCTGCCCCGCTGGCCAGCTTTTTGCTCATGATGGAGGATGCGATCAAAGGCAGGCTGTCCACCGTGGCGGTCACATCCCGCAGGGCATAGAGCACCTTATCCGCCGGAACCATATTTTTGCTCTGGCCGATCACCGCGCAGCCGATGCGCTTGACCTGGTCAATAAACTCCGCTTGCGTAAGTTCCACATGCAGTCCAGGGATGCTCTCCAGCTTATCCAGCGTGCCGCCGGTATGACCCAATCCCCGGCCGCTCATTTTTGCCACAGGCACACCGCATGATGCCACCATCGGCGCCAGCACCAAGGTGGTCGTGTCCCCCACGCCGCCGGTGGAATGCTTATCCACCGTTCTTCCCGGAATCGCGCTCAAGTCCGCCATGTCTCCGGAACGGGCCATTTGAAGGGTCAGTGCCGCCGTTTCCTCCGGCGTCATGCCATTCAGGCGAATCGCCATCAGCAGCGCGGCCAATTGGTAATCCGGTATCTGGCCCGTGGCGGCGCCGGCCACAAAAAAGCCGATCTCCGCATTATCCAGCGCCCGGCCCTGCTTTTTGTTTTCAATGATCCCGATCATGTCCATAGCCAACGGTTTCCTTTCGGAGGAAAAGATAATTTCATTATATCATAGCCTTCCCCGAGCGTCATCTTCTTTTCAAAAACCGCATCCGCCCATTTTCGCCTGTTTTCCCGCAAAGCATTGCCACGCCTTGGAAAACAAGGTATACTACCATGGGATGGGAGGATGCGTATGAAGACGGCAAACCTTACGACGCTGAAGGCGAAAAAGGGTTTCATCTGCGACATGGACGGTGTTTTATACCATGGCAACAGGCTGCTCCCCGGCGTGCAAGAATTTGTGGATTTTTTGCAGCGGGAGAACAAGAAATACCTGTTCCTGACCAACAGCTCGGAGCGGGCACCCAGAGAGCTGGCGCAAAAGCTGTCCAGGCTGGGGCTGACCGTGTCGGAAGACCATTTTTACACCAGCGCATTGTCCACCGCCGCTTTTTTAAAGGCGCAGTGCCCGGGCGGAAGCGCCTATGTCATCGGCGAGCCGGGTTTGGTGGGCGCACTGTATGAAGCGGGCTTCACCATGAACGACGTGAACCCCGATTACGTGGTGCTGGGGGAAACCCGCACCTACAGCTATGACAAGATTGAGAAAGCTGTCTCTTTGGTTTTGAAAGGCGCCAAGCTCATCGGCACCAATTCCGATCTCACCGGGCCCATTGAAAACGGCATCGCTCCGGCCACCAGGGCCTTGATGGCCCCCATCGCCATGGCGACCGGCCGAACCGCCTATTACCTGGGCAAGCCCAATCCTCTGATGATGCGCCACGGCCTGCAAATCCTGGGTGTCACCCCCGAGGAGTCGGCCATTATCGGCGACCGGATGGATACCGACATCCTCTCCGGCATTGAAAGCGGCATTGATACTGTGCTGGTGTTAAGCGGCGTTACCGATATAGAGGAAATGAAATCCTTCCCCTACCAGCCGACGTACGTGCTTTCCGGCGTGGGCGACATCGTGCCATAGGAGAAACGCCGGGGAGCCGTTGCCTCCCCGAACCCCACCACTCAAGGGATAAATCCCTTGAGAATCCCCATTTTGAAGTATGGGATAAGTCATGGCATAGTAAAAAGCCACCCCAAGGGTGGTCTTTTTTTGACTGGAAGGAAATGTAATGATCAATTCTGTGGAAAAAGATATCCAAAAGAAGGCTTCCCGAAAAAATCCGGGCCGCATCTTTCGTACACAAGGGTAAAAGGCCTATCAGTCCGCAAACAATTCCGTTTCCGCCTTGAGGATGTGCTGCTGGTCGGCCACCAGGCGTTGGAAGCGTTCCCTGTAATCCTTGGCCGCCTTGCGCAGTGTCTCCACTTCCTGGGCGAGGGATTCCCTCTCGGATGCGATGTCCGCCACAGCCGCTTCCGCCTTGCTTTGCGCCTCGGCTACAATGGCTTCCGCTCTGGCATGGGCCTCGGCCACCGTCTCATCGCTCACCCGCTGGGCATTGACCAAAAGCTTGCGCAGCGTTTCTTCCTGCTCCTTGGCGATTGCGGGCACCTGGGGCCGGGTGGTGGGCGGCGCAACGGACGCCGGTTCCGGCCTTACCGGGCGGGCCGCCTGAGCCCGGGTCTGGGTCAGCTGCTCCTGCAAGGAAGCAACCTCATCCTGCAGCGCGATAAGCTCATCGCAAACCTCATCCAAGAATTCGTCCACCTCAACGGGGTCATAGCCGCGTACTTTGGTCTTGAATTCTTTTTCTTCGATCATTGCTACGGTGATAGGCATGTGCGCGGTCTCCTTTCTAGCTGGAAAAATGGCCATCATGATCTATGGATGCCATGGCTCTCAAATTGAATGGGGATCCTGCCTTTGCGGGTGGGCGCTCCCACAGACCTCACAAGAAGCCGCCCGAAACCGCGGATGGATAAAATGTCGCCCTCATGAAGCTGCGCATCGGTACGCATTTCCGGCCTGTGGTTCACCTGCACCTGCCCGGAAAGGATGCGGGATGCAGCTTCAGTCCGGCTCATGTTCAGCCCCGCCGCCAGCACTGCGTCCAGCCGCAGGGAATGAACCGTATCCCGGAACATTTTGCCTTCCGGGGACGCTATCGGCGGAATGCTTTCCAGCACGCTTGCCTGAACAGGCGTCCTTCCGGCCTTGGAAAGGTTCTGGGCAATAAAGCCCGCCATTTCCTCCGCCGCCAGCAAATAAGCGCCATCCTGTGCAAGGCAGATATCTCCCACCATGCTCCGCTCAATGCCCAGACCCAGAACGCTGCCCAATATGGAGCGGTGCTCCGCCTGATGATACCGTCCATCCCAGGTAACATGCACGCACTTGATGGGAAACGCCGGCTCCTCCCCCTCGGGATGGAAGCAGGCCATCACCCGCTCCGCCGACGGGTATCCGCCGGACAGTGTGCATATAAGCCGGTGCTCCCGTGCGGTCCGGCCGGCCAAACCAGCCTCCGGCGGCGTCAGAAAGCGCGTACAGACGGGTACTTGCAGCCTCTGGCTGCGCAGGCACAATTCGGAAAACCTCGCGGCTGTGATGTCCTCCGACATGTACGCCATGGTCAGCCGAATATCCGCCTGAGAATTTCCAGCAGTTCCCGCGCCAGCCATAAAAGCAGCCAGGCCGCTACCGGCGACCAGTCCATCCGCTGCCAGTTGGCGGGGAGGACATTGCTTAGAATACGGCGGAGGGGCGTCAATACCGGTTCGATGATCCTGCTCAAAAAATGCGTGAAGGGCGATTGGGCCGGTTTGACAAAACCGATCACAAAGTAGATCAGCAAGGCAATCTGATACAGGAATACAAGCAGCGAAAGCAATTCAAAAAACCATCCCAAGCGCAATGCCCCCTCCTCTATATCGCTTGATCAGCGGCCATAACCCGCGGCGTGCCGCGGTTCCTGCGTATAATAACCCGCCGTCCTGTACTCCCCGTCGTTTCCGTAGGGGTTTTGATACCCTTGCGGGGCGGGCTCTTCCTGCTGGGCGTATCCACCCTGGGGCGGGTAGGCCGCGTAGCCGTTATCCGGCATCTCATAGGCATCCTGGCCCTGGCCGCCGCGGCCGGCATAGCTGTGGGCACGGCTGGGCCGCTGACCCGCCTGCCTGGCTATGCCGTTCAGACGCCTTGTGGCCTCATCCTGCTGGACACGCACGGCCTCCGGCGTGATCACATAGACACCGCGGGTAGAGATGCGGTTGATGCTACAGTTCAATGTATATGCGGCGCCGCTGAGCATATCCACACAGCGCTGTTTTTCCGTGTCGCTGGCGATATTGTCCATGTTCAGGGCTACCGTGCAGTTGTTCTTCAAATGCTCAATAATAACCCGGCACTCGTCCCTGTCCCGAAGCTGAAGGATTTGAAGCTCATGGGCAAACACATTGCCTGCCATATCGCTCATGACACCGGGGAAAGGAACCACCTTGTCGGCGCCCGGCGCGGCGGCGCGGCTCTGTCTTTGCTGCGTCTGACCCTGCCGCGCATAGCTCCCCGCATAAGGAGACTGGTAACCCTCCTGGGGGGGAAAGTTTTCCTGCTGATAGTTTTGATAGGAGGCCTGCTGGGGCGCGGGCTGCTGATATGCCTGCTGCCGCTGGTATGCGCCCTCATAGGAGGGCGCGTAGGCCCCGTTTTCCTGGCCGTAGGCCGCCTGGGCAGGGTCATAATAACCATCCTGCGGACCGTAGCCCTGCTGGTCGTAGTATCCTTGATCCTCCCCATGCAAAAACCTGCGGGTCATTTGGGTTACGTTATCCCGCACCCGGTCGAACATGTCGCGCAATGCCATGGGAACCCTCCTACTAGTTGGTAGCCTTGGGGCTCCGTGCCCCGAACAGCGCCGAACCGATGCGCACCATGGTGGCGCCTTCCTGGGCGGCGATCAGATAATCCTGGGACATGCCCATGGACAATTCCTCCATGCGCACGCCGGGTATTTCCTTTCGGGCAAGCTCCTCAAAAAGCCCGCGCATTTCCCGGAACAAGGGCCGCAAGCTTTCCGCGTCCTGCGCAAGGGGCATGATCGCCATCAGTCCCCGCACAGCAAGCCCCGGCAGTAAGGCGCATTCCCGAAGGAAGCCTTCGGCCTCTTTTGGCGGGATGCCCCCCTTTTGCGCTTCCCCGGCGATGTTCACCTGCAAAAGCACATCCATCACGCGCCCGGCTTTTTTCGCCTGGCGGCCGATTTCTCCTGCCAATTCCATTCTGTCCAGGGAATGTATCAAGCATACCTTATTTATTATATATTTAACTTTGTTGGTTTGCAACCTTCCGATTAAATGCATCCGAAATTTTGGATGCAAAAGGGGCATTTTCGCAAGCATTTCCTGCACCCGGTTCTCCCCCAGGTCCCATGCGCCCATGTCCGCCAGGGGATTGATCAAATCCGGCGCCACGGTTTTGCTCACGGCAATGATCCTGGGCGGCCTTCCCCAGGCGGCGGAGGCCTTTGTCAGTTCCTGACGGATATTTTGAAGCCTAAGCGCCAATCCTTCCTCCATCATCATCCCTCCGGCTAAAACACGCGCACCGTCTGGCCCTCGTACAAAATCCCCGGTATGCCCGGCTCAATGTACGTGTTATCGCCGTCCGTTTTAATAATGGTCACAGGAACAAGCGTCTGATTCACGCCGTCCAGCACCACCACACCCGTTGTATCCCCTTGGCGATAAATGCACCGGGAGGGCACCAGCATGCTGTTGACATATTCGCCAAGCTCCGCCTGGCAGGTGCGCATGAACAGCACAGGAGATACATCGCTGGAAACAGACAGGCGCAGCAGCAGCTCGCCCCCGGAACGGGTAAAGGACAGCACGGCCGCATTTACCACGGTATTTTCAAACTGCTCCAGCTTGAGCTGGTATGACTGCCCAAGGGTGGGTGTCCAATCCGGGGCATCAAGAAGCAAAAGCACGCCCCAGCCGGTTTGCCTTATCAGCCGGTAAATGGTGGTGCGCCCCCGCTCCACGACTGTTTTTTCGGGCTTGGCGCCGCCCAGCATGGCCCGGACCTGGGCGGGGGAAAGCTGCTCGAAGTTGGCGGGATTCAACCCCTCATAGCCGTCGGTATAAAAGCTCACCAGGCTTTCCTGGTTGGCAGACCGCTGCTTGGTATAGCTTTGGATGCGTTTGAGCTGGGTGCTTTCATCATCGTACAGCCGTGTCAGGCGCGTGTCATCCCGGTATTTTTCCCGAAGATAATCCTGCCGGGCGGTGATGGCTGCATTCAGGGTCTTTTCAAGGTTCAGCATATTGCCTTTGGTGCCCTGCACCATCTTGCGCACCTCTTGTGCCTTCAGGATGACCTCGTTTTCCAGCCTGGCCATTTTCTGGTCAAAGGTGCTTTCCCTGGCGATCAGGCTGCGGTGGTACTCCTTGACCTGATCCCGGAGGCTTTGAAGCTTATTGGCTTCACTTTGGCTGTAGCCGGAGGAATATACAAAACAGATCAAGCCGCCCGGGTAAACCTTGCTGCCCTCTTCCGCTATGTATTGGACGCTGGAAACGCCGTCCTCGTCATATGCCGTCTCGTTTCGCACGATCATGGCGTCCCCCCGGTAGCTGAAACCCAGCGAACCCGAGGAGATGACGGCGGTACGGATGCCGGAGGGGACCAGGGTAGTATAGATGTACCAGCCCGAAAAGCCAAGTACGGCCAGCACGAACAATACGCGGCCAAAGCCTGATCTTCTTCTAGGCGGCAACCGCTGCCCGTACATGCTATCCCTCCCCCAAACGCACCGTGCGAATATTCTTTACGAAATTGCAAAACTCCTGCAATAATTAGGACGAAAAACAAGATTTACAGGTATTTGCTACTGAAGGTTTTGCCGCTCCATATCCTTCAGCCTTGCCAGCACCCTGCGCTCCATGCGTGACACCTGCATTTGGCTGACGCCCATGCGGCGGGCCGTTTCCCGCTGGCCGAGGCGGTGTTCATATCTTAGCTCCAGCAGCTTTTTTTCCTCGGGCGTGACCAATTGATACACCCAGTTGATCCAGTCCCTGTGTTCCACCGCCTCAAAGCCCGAATCCTCGTCACCGAGTCTGGCGATGATGCGCTGCTCCTCCTCCGGATCAATGGGCGCGTCCAGAAAGAACATATCCGTGGATTTGCGCAGGTCCAAAAGGGAAAGCAAATCCTCCAGGGGCATATGCATCTCCTGGGACAATTCGCTCATGGTAGGCTCCCGCATCAGTTCCCGCGTCAGCTTTTCCCGCGCCTTTTGCAGATGATACAGCCTGTTCTTGGCGTCCCTGGGCAGCCTGAGCGCATCGCCCTTGTCCCTGATGTAATTGCGCACATCCCCGGCAATGGTGGGAGTGGCATAGGTGGCAAAGCGCAGCCCGAGTTCCGGCTTGAAGCGCTGGATGGCCTTCATCAGGCCAATGCTGGCCACCTGCTCCAGATCCTCCAGCTCCACGCCCCTGCCCGCAAACCTGCGGGCAATCTGCCGGGCCAGGGGAAGGTACCCTTCCACAAGCTGCGCCATCAGGTCCGGCCGGGGCCCCTGCCTGTACGCAAGCAAGAGCGGCGTTAGTCTTTCGTCCTTCATGGCGGCCCCCTTTACTTGGCGCGGAGCGGCAGCGTCAGAGACACCGAACGGATGCACGTCCCATCTTCCTCCAGCTCCACTTTGGGGATCAGCGTTTCCAGGATGCCCCGCGTCACATCCAGGTCCATTTCCTCGCAATCTTGACATTCCCTGGCAAAATCGCAGGCAAACACCGTGCAAACGGCCTCGTCTATGAGGCTGCAGGCGATCCTGATGCATTTGACCTTGCGGGGCTGGTGAAGCAGGAAATCGCAAGTCTCATCCGCCGCGGTGCGCAGATCGTCCACCAGGTCGATGGTAAGGCCCATCAAAGCACCGGCGCCTCCCAGGGCCATGCGCACCACCAGCATCCAATTTGGATCGGCGGGAACGGTGAGTGTCAGACAATGCTCCTGAGTGACTGCCATGGGCAGCGCCCCTTTCCAAAACGGTGAAGCACCTGCTCCACCGCGGCTATGATGTACCTGAAACACTTTATGTTACCACATCCCAGATCATTTTTGCAAGTAAAAGGGCAAGTACCGCCATCAGCATCCACCGGATAAACCCTGCCCCCCGGCGGATGGTCATGCCCGCGCCCAGATATCCGCCCGCCATGGCGCACAGAGCTGCGGGCAGACCCAGCAGATACAGTACTTGCCCCTTCATAAGCAGTGCAGAAAGCGCTGCGACATTGCTGGCCAGATTCACGATCTTGGCCGTGCCGCTGGCCTTCACTGCCTCCACCCCCAAAATCATGGTGAACAGCAGGATCAAAAATGTGCCTGTTCCCGGCCCCACAAGCCCGTCATAAAAGCCGATGAACAGCCCGATCAAAAGGCTGACAGGAAGCGTCCATTTTTCCGGGATGCGCCTGTGCGCGCTCAAAGCGTCCCTTCGGTGCAGCACGATGACCGCCACCAGGGGAATGGCACCGATCACAATGATGCGCATGGTGTTCTCGGGTATGGCCTGCAGGAGCATCGCCCCAAGGGCGCTGCCCGGCAAAGCGCCGGCCGCCGCCGCCAGCGCTACCAGCCAATTCACCTGCCTGGCCCTGCCGTAGCGGATGGAAGCCACCAATGTTCCCAGCGCGGAGGATAATTTGTTGGTTCCCGCAGCCAATACAGGCGGAAGCCCGGCCAGATAATAGGCAGGCAGGGAAATGAGCCCGCCGCCGCCCGCCACACTGTCTACAAAGCCCGCCAGCAGCGCCAGCGGGCATACGATAAGGAGCATTTCCAATGTGATCTGCATGAGCTTTTCTCCCGTATAATTATGAAATGAAGAAATTATCCATGAAACCACGAGGGGCAAACAGCCTCGGGGAGCAACGTGGGCTCCGTAGCCGAAGCGCCGCCTGTGGCTCCGGAACCCCGACCCCGCCAGTGGCGGATGAGGGAGGGGTGGAGGAGGCTGGCGAAACAAGCAGTGCGAGCGGCAGTGAGCAATGCGCCGATTGAGCCAGATGGAGGGATAAAGCGAGGCGAAGGAGGCTGGCGAAACGGAGCAATGCGAACGGCAGTGAGCAGTGCGACGATTGAGCCAGATGGAGGGATAAAGCGAGGCGAAGGAGGCTGGCGAAACGGAGCAATGCGAACGGCAGTGAGCAG
>JAEYOV010000015.1 GCA_023411395.1 Bacillota bacterium | reverse complement strand
ACCGGATTGCTCCTTTGACCCCTTCGCCATGCGACATTGTGGTCTTAAGCGGTATTAGCACAGCTTTCGCTGCGTTATCCCCCTGTGAAGGAAAGGTTGCTCACGCGTTACTCACCCGTCCGCCGCTGGAAACCCCCGAAGGGGTTCCCCGCTCGACTTGCATGTGTTAGGCACGCCGCCAGCGTTCGTCCTGAGCCAGGATCAAACTCTTGTGTTTAATCCTATTCCTCTCTATCTTGGAGTCCTCCCAGTGGTTCCCCACTTGAAGTTTCCCTCGACAAAGTGAAAACTCATTCAAAGAATCGACTGTCGATTTCTTTCTTCTTCTTTGAGTTTTATCAACTCTGTATCGTTTTCAAGGTCCGGCGCCGCTTGCGGCGACGTTTGTTAGTTTAACACACAGCATATCGCTTGTCAACACCTTTTTTCAATTCAAAAGCGAGAAAAATGAAGACTTTCCGTTGACAAATCCTGGCTTGCTTCTTTTCGAAAAGGGGATCCCGGTTGCCTATTAGCACATACGACAGGAGGGATGCCGTGCGGCATCCCTCCTTGAGGCGAAGGTTTTTCCTCAGCTTTGCCGTGTGGTGCGGCAGTTGCAGATCCCGCCATGAATGTTGATATTTTGAGGGCTTGTTGCACCCTCGTTGCACAACGACATGGGCGGGAACAGGGGCAGGCTAAAGAATTCGTCGCAGACATTTTCGGCAAATTCCTCGCAGGGCGGGATGGGGCAGAAGCCGTAGGAGGGGATCAGGATCTCCACCTTGGCCAGCACCTTCAGGACAATGGTGACACAGATGGTGAGCTCGAACACGTTGTTTCCCAGGTAAGTGCCTGAGACGCAGATGGCGCTGACCATGGCTTCGATCTCGAACGGGACGATGGACTCGTCAGGCAGAGAAAGCAGCACGTCCTTCTTTACGCACACTACGCCTTTTCCGATGTACTCGATGCAGCGGCTGTCCACGAAGAGAATGTCGATGGGGACTTCGATGGTGGCGCGGACGCGGGCGAAGCAGGGGCGGTCGCACAGCCGATCGATGGTCAGGTCGTGGATTTTCCCCGTCGTGGTATTGGAGCGGCAGCTCTCAAAGGTGATGGGGGCCACGGGGGGCGACGTCGCCGGGATGGTATCGGGATTCTCCCGGCAGAAGGCGGGGTTGACTACGCAGGTGCTTCCGGCTACCTGGGCGAAGCTGGTGATGGTCACTTCTACATCGTCAAGCTGCTCCTGTTGCAGGCAGCTGTCGTAGACGCGCTTCACCTGGACGCAGATTTTCTCCTGCAGGCCGTCAAGCGCATTACCGGAAATAGCGCCGGGGCAGCTGCTGGGGTTCGCGTTCTTATAGCTGTAGAACGACATAGGCACGCCTCCTTATATGTTACTCCCAGCCTGGGAGCCTTACACTCCACATGGTATGTTTTGCGAAAAGGTTGGTGCGGCTGCGCAAAAGAAAAAGGCGGGATAGTCTCCGCCTTTATAAGGATATTGCTGTTTGATGCATCTTAGAACTGCTACCTGCTGTAAGTCTCCTTGATGCTGAAAGATTTCCCCCAAATATAATAGGTAACAATGATTTCCCGCATGGAATCGCTGTCTCTTTTTGTGAGGATCGTGCCCGTGATATCCCCACGGCTGCGGGGCGGCAATGACCTTAAGGCGGTATCGCCCATTTGAAGGATATCCTTGTCCGTGGGGACGATTTGCACCTCCACCATGTCGGCGGAAATCAGGCTGTCGTTGCGCAGGCGGACCGTATACGTGACAAACGCGTATTCCGACGAATCGCCAAGGGGCTGATTTTGATATACCATGCCCAGCACCGTACCGTTTTCAAGTCTCCGCTTCAGGTCGTCAAACGTAGCCTGCTGGCTTTGCGCCTCATATGCATGGGCGCCCAGCGCCTCCACAACCACCTGGGCGGTGGCGTACAGATATCCCACGCCCGCCAAGGCAACTACCACCAGCGCCACCATAAACCATGCAACGTATTTCACGATGTCTGACTTCTCCTTTTCGCCCATCGGGCCTTCGCACCAGCCTACGTTTCGCTTGCCCGGTGTTCCGCCCTGCAATGTCATTGCAGGGCTTAAGGTTCGGGGCTCTCGCCCTCCCCCTTGACCCGCTGGGTACGGCCCGGCCAATTTGCATTTGTCTCGGGCCTAGGCCGGTTTCACCGGCCCTGCTATGCCTATTGTCCGGTAAGAATCCGGTTCATCTCATCGATCATCTCGGCATCCTTCAAGCGGAATTGGAATTCCACCCGACGTGATTGATCCATATTGATGGAGCCGTCCGCATTGCGTACGGGATTGGAGTAGCTCTTGCCCTTGGCTGTAAGTATATTCCGAAGATAATCGCGCTGCGCATTTGTAAGCCCATTCATCTGCAGGCAGTACTTTGCCACCGTAAGCGCCCGCTGCTGGGAAAGCTCCAGATTCATCAGGTATTCACCCTGGGTATCCGTATGCCCTGCAATGACGATTTCACCCAAATAGTCCTCATACTCCGGACGGAGCAGTACGCTCAGATACAGTGGTATGAACTGATTCAGCAGCGCCTTGCCGCTTTCCTTGATGTCGCTTTTCCCGGTATCAAAGAACACGGCGCTGTCCAGTACGATGTCGCCGGTGTTTCTGTCCACCGTGGCCTTCAGGTTGGCCTTGCTCAGCGTTGCGCTCAATTCCTGAATGATCTTGGTGCGCACGCCAATGAGGTCGTCGATCTTCGTCTGCTGCGCCTCCAGGGCCTCCCGCTGGCTGTTGAGCAGCGCTGTGGCCGCATCCAACCGGTTCTGCTGGTCACCCAGCAACAACTGGGCGGCCTTCAATTCTTCGGACTGCGCCGCAAGCTCTGCCTTCGCGTCGTTCAGCAACTTTTTCTGTTGATCCAGGGTCAACTGCTGGTTGGCCAGGGACGATTGCGCGGCGGTCAAGGCTTCCTCTTGTTGTTTCAATATTAACTGCTGCGTAGCCAACTGCGCGGTTTGCTCATCCAGCACTACTTGCTGGTTGGATAACTGAAATCCCTTTTGTTCCAGCTCCTGGGTCTTCGTCTGCAGCATGATGTAATACTGGTATATACTATAGGAAAGTACCAGTACAAAAATCAAAAGCAGCGCCGCCATCATGTCGGAATACGAGATCCATGCTGCGCCCTTATCGTGGCGGCCCGGCCCCCGTGAACTTCTGCGCAAGCGGGATGATATCATGCTTATGCCCCCTCCGCCAATGCCCCATGCACATCGGCTTTGGCAGATTGAGCCTTGTCCGCCGTCATTTTCTTTTCCATGGATTTGGCAATATCACTCACGGCCTGCTGAAGCTGGGATAAGGAGCTTACATACAGTTCCACCTGCTGGCTGTAGCGGTCGGAACTCTTTTTCATGCTTTCGGGCATTTTGTTCACGGTAGCCCCGATGTCTTCCAGCGTGCCGTTCAGCGTCTGGATCAGGCTATGCATATTCTCGTCGAACATGCCAAGCGCCCTGGCCAGCCCTTCGGAAATATTCTCCACAAAGGAGGAATAGCTTCCGGCCAGCATCCGGCTGCCCTCCTGCATTTCCTCGGTGGCCTTCTGCATGCCCTCCGTCAATCCCTTGGCTTGCTCGCTCACGCCGCCCAGGATACGGTCGCTCCAGGAAACGTATTCCTGCAAGCTTCCCTGAAGCACGGCCTGGTATTCCTGCAGCTTGCCAAGATAGGCGGCCTGCTGCTCCGAGGCCTTGTGCATATTGTCCAGCAGACTTTCCGCTTTCTTTGAGAATTCGGCGTCCGCCTGGCGCGCCTTTTGCATGGTGGATACATACGCCTCAAACCGCTCCATGACTTCCTGGGATACCTGGGCCAGCCGCGTCACCTCCTGCACGATGGACTGGGCCGCGGTCATGGAACGCTCAAGATGGTCCTGGGATACTGTCTGCGATTGGTTGATGGCCGCGATGGTCTGACCAAGTTTCAAAAAGTGGCCTCCCAGCGAATCGTTCATCTGCTCAATGAAGGCGCCAACGATCTGCCGCACGCCGTCGATCTGTTCCTGGGTGGCGCCCATGATAAAGTTGTCCATGGCCATGGTCACAGGCTGCATGGCTCGCCCAATTGCCATTTCCATGCTGCCGGCAAGCCTTCCGCCCATCTCATCCACCGTTCGATGAAGCAGCACGTTCCGGTCCTGTCCCTGGATGATGATTTGTACATCACTGTCCAGCGGCCGCTGCATGGCCAGCAGCGTGAACGTTTCGCTGAAATCATCCAACGCCTTATATGTACCGCCCACCGCCGCGCGGTGCAGCATATTAAAGGCAATGGAACAGGCGATGCCCGCCACAGAGGTGGCAAAGGCGTACTGCATGCCACTGATCAGGCCGGGAATCCCTTCCATGATTTTTGCGGCGGTGGTCATATCCAGTCCGGAAAGACCCCGCATCAAACCCATGAACGTGCCCAGGATACCCAGGGAGGTCAGCAGGCTTGGGATCAGCTCCGCCAACTGAGAATGGCCCGGATTGTGTACCACGGTCTCATCGTTGACGTAGTCCTCCACATTGCAGGGGAGGCCCCGGGCATCCAACTGCTCGGCATTGAGCAAAAACCGCTGCCAGGCAGGCTGCAATGTTTTGCCTAAAAACCGTTCCTCCTGCCAGACCGGCCGCTGGTCGCCATTCCCCAGCTCCAGCCGGCGAACCGCCCTGCCCAGCATGCGCTTGCTTTTCCAAACAGGCATCAGGCATTTGACCAGGCCTGTCAAAGCCACGCCGGCGATGACCACATAAACAAGCGCATCTACCAGATCGGCAAAAATATTACCAAGCAAATCTCCAAACACGTTGCTGCCTCACCGCCACTTTCTCATTCGTCCTTTTCATTCTACCCTATTTCCCAGGAAGATGCAAACAGGTGCAGACAGTTTCTCTGCTGTTATATGTAACGACGGATCGTTGGCTTTCCCTGCATTTTCCGTGCGGAATCCATTTTTCTCATGTCTTCTTGAAAAATTCTCCAATTTTTTCTCTTTTAAACGCGCCCTGCCGCGCTTTCCCCATTGCTTTCGATTATGAAAGGGTATATAATTATTACCGTTTATCCTATATGCATCGTACGATATCCATACAAATGAAATTCAAAACACCAGGGAGGATATGTTATGCCCAGAGCACGTACCGCCAACGCCGACCTTACCGACAGTATCGCCCAGAATCTCTTTGCCGCTCTTCCCATCTTTCGCAAGCGCCTGCTGCATATGGATGTGATCCAGCGGGAGTATAACATTCCCCTTTCCCATGTCCAGGTATTGGCCATGCTCAATGACAACGGATCCATGTCGGTCAGCGAAATTTCCCGCCGCCTGGGCATTGCCAAGCCTAATATTACGCCCCTGGTGGACAGGCTGACGGAGACATGCCTGGTAGAGCGGCAGCGGGATGCACAGGACCGCCGGGTGGTGAATATCGTCATCCGTCCCGAAGGCATCGAGAAGCTGACTGCTATCCGCACCACCATGCTAGACCTGGTGACCCATTGGGCGGATAACCTCTCCGCCTCTGATCTTAAAGAGCTGAACAAAAGCCTCGCTGCCATTACCCGCATTCTGGGTTCCATCAACCGCTGACGCATCTGACAGTTCAAGTTTGTCATTTTGCACGAATTCCTGCTTCTGGCACGTTTTTTCCTGTGAATGGATGAGATAGAAAATGCCTCGCCGACAAGAAAACAAGGAGGTTCGCATCCCATGAAGCAAAGATCACTGGCCATGCTGGCGCTGCTCCTGGTCCTGGTTCTAGCCGCATCCTGCTTCCCGGCTTTTGCAACTGCCCAAGGCGAGCTTGCCCTCACGTCTGCGGTCGGATATGAGGATGGCTTTGTGCTCACCGCCGCCGGCCTTGCGCAAATGCCGGAAACGGGACTTACAGGGCCTGAAAGCCTTGCCGTATTGTATGTTCCAAAGCCGCAGGGCACGCAGGAAGAGTCCGATCTTTCGAAAATCGATGGTTTTCAGAGAGTTCCCGTCACGCTTCCCCTTGGTGCGAACGGCACGATTGTACTCACAGGCGTGACATTGGTTCCCGGCAGTTTCTATAGTGTCCAGCTTGAGGCCGTATATGGCAGTGATCCGGTTGCGGTCCTGTCCAATGCAGCCACAGCAGAAGTGGCGCAGGGCTTGATCCCCACCGCGCCTGAAAGCATCGCCTTTGCCAAGAAAACGGAAGCCCTGTTTGAAGGCCAGACACTGGACCTGCCCATGGCCATCGAACCCGCCAGTTCCGGAAAAGCTTACCTCACCTACGCCAGCAGCAATAAAAAGGTGGCGGCGGTGGATGAAATAGGCGTTGTTACGGCCATTGCCAAGGGCAAGGCTACCATAACCGCAAGTGGCGTCACAGGGAAAGGGAAAAAGCTTAAGGCAACCGTCGCCGTTGCTGTAAACCGGCCTGTGACACAAATCAAGCTGAACAAAACGGAAATAACGCTGAGTGTAGGCAAACGGACGAGCATAAAATCTGCCGTCACCCCGGCCTCTGCCAGCGACAGCAGCATAACGTATGCTTCCAGCGATGAAAGCATCGCCACTGTTGATAAGAAAGGCAATATCAAAGGTGTAGCCGCAGGTGCCTGCGTGATCACCGCCACCAGCCAGAGCAACCCGGAGATAACAGACACCTGTCGGGTAACGGTCATCATTCCTGTCTACAAATTGACCCTGGACGCGGACAGCGCCACCCTCTACGTGGGGCAGACGCTGCCGTTGACGGTGGGATATATACCTGCAGATGCCTCCATAAAAGCCGTCACCTTCAAAAGCAGCGCCCCCAAGTATGCCACGGTGGATGATCATGGCGTGGTCACCGGTATTGCCAAGGGCAAGGCCACCATTACCGCCACAGCCACCGACGGCAGCGGCATAAGGGTGTCCAAAATCATCAATGTGCTGCAGCAGCCCTTGGAGGTGGCCTTCAAGACGCCTCCCACACAGTTGGGCGTGGGCACAAGCAAGAAGATCACAGCGGTCGTTTCCCCCAGCAACACCAGCGATAAAACGCTTTTGTGGACTTCCAGCAATGAATCCGTCGCCACTGTCAGCAAGAGCGGCACAGTGACGCCCTTGTATCCCGGTCAGGTTACCATCACAGCCACGGCCAAGGACTTCCCAGGCATCTTTGCAAGCTGTGATATCACCGTGGTGCAGCCTGCCAGGAAGATTGAATTGAGCGAAACGAAGCTGAACATCCTTGTTCAGGAAACCGCTCAATTGTACTACGTCATCAGCCCTGACTACACCACCAACAAGGCCGTTCAGTGGTCGAGCAACAGGCCACAGGTGGCCTCGGTGGACCAAAATGGCCTGGTGACCGCCCATAAGCGCGGGACGGCCACCATTACGGTTGCCTGCCTGGATGGCAGCGGCAAGTCCGCCAAGGCGACTGTCAATGTCATTCAGCCGCTGTATGGCATGACGCTGAACAAGGATGAATTCCGGGTCGGGCTGGGCGAAACAGGCACGCTTACCGCCATTCTGGATCCTGTCGACGCTTCCAACACCAAGGTCCGCTGGTACTCCAGCAATCCCAATGTTGCCAGGGTCTCCGGCACCAGTACGAAAGCAACCGTTACAGGCATCGCCTGGGGCGACGCAGAAATCACCGCCGTCACCGACGAGGGCGAATATACCGATACGGTCATTGTGCACATCGGCGACTACAACAAGGCGCTGGAGGTGGCCTCCCTGTCCCTTGTGCCCAAGAATGGCGGCGGGTATACGCCTTTCATACAGTTGAAAAACTGGAGCAACATGGAGATCGCCAGCGTTAACTTCATTATCCAGGGCTATGACATCAATAACGGCCTGCTGTTCATGGGCAACAACCACGCCTATGTTTACGGCAAGTATCTCCGGGAACTGGCTCCAGGCCATACAACCGAATCCATCGGCTTCCACTATGAGTATGCCGGCAATTACGATGGCATTGAAAGAGTGCGCGTCGCCATTACGGACTACAAAACTTCCGGCGGCGTAGAGTGGCATATCTCTCTTACAGACCGGGTCTGGAAGGAATATTCCACCCCGGAATTCCAGGTTCTCAACCCCGGCGATTGACACCGATATCCCTCAAAAAAATGACATTTGTCATTTTTTCGACCCCGCACTTTTCATCTGCGATCCCGCGCACCATCCTTCGCTTCGCTCGGCTGGTGTTCCGTCTTGAAATAACACAGTCATTTCAAGACTCCAGGTTCAGGGATTTTATCCCCTCACCCTAGGATCTGCGGCCGATGAAAAGTGTAAGGAAAGCTTGCTCCGCAAGCGCCCCGCGCGCCCGGCAGAGCCGGGCGACACGATTACAATTGAAGGGGTCCACCCCTTCAATGCATCCCCGGAAATTTGTCCTCTCTTTATTATTAATCTCCGGCCTGCCGCGCTTTGCCCGGTAGGCCGCTTTTGTGGCCGGGCTTGCCGGATCTGCCAAAACAAGGTATACTATGCAGCGTGCGGATGTTCAAGAAACTCGCGATCTTGCGGCAGGAGGTATGGCTCAATGAAGCTTTCCGTATTCAATCCCGTATTGGCAGATAAGTCATTGGAGGAAGCCTGCAAATATCTTTCAGCCAGCGGCATCCACTGGATGGAAATGGGCTGCGGCGGGTATCCTGGAAAGGCACACTGTGATCCGGAGCAGTTGTGCAGCGATCCAAAAAAGCTGGAACAATTCCAAAAAATATTGGAAAAGTATGATATCTCGCTGCCGGCGCTGTCGGTGCATGGCAACCCTATCCATCCGGACAAGTCTGTCGCGGCCCGCTTCCACCTGGATTTTCAAAACGCGGTGCTGCTGGCCCAAAAGCTTGGCGTCACCCGCATCGTTACCTTCAGCGGCTGCCCCGGCGGCAGCCCGGATGATAAGACGCCCAACTGGGTCACCTGTTCCTGGCCGGAGGATTACAAGAACATTCTGGAATACCAGTGGGATAAGGTGCTGATCCCCTACTGGAAGGAGACGGCGGCTTGGGCGGCGGAGCACGGCATTGAGAAAATCGCCTTTGAAATGCATCCGGGCTTTTGCGTATACAACCCGGAGACGCTGCTTCGCCTGCGCCGGGCGGTTGGCCCCATCCTGGGAGCGAACCTGGACCCCAGCCATTTGTTCTGGCAGGGCATTGATCCGGTGGCGGCCATCCGCGCGCTTTCAGGCGCCATCCATTTCTTCCATGCCAAGGATACGAAGATCAATACCTACAACACCGCCGCAAACGGCGTTCTGGATGTACGCCATTACGGCGATGAGGCGCAAAGGAGCTGGATCTTCCGCACCGTTGGCTATGGCCATGATTATGGTGTATGGAAGGATATTATCAGCACCCTGCGTATGGCCGGCTATGATGACGTGATTTCCATTGAGCATGAGGACAGCCTCATGAGCCCGCTGGAGGGGCTGCAAAAAGCCATCGTATTCTTGAAGCAGGTTCTGATCTTCGAGGATGCCGGCCCCATCTATTGGGCATAAGGAGGAGCGTATGGCGCGGCTTTTTGGAACCGATGGCGTCCGCGGAATTGCCAATGCGGATTTGACTTGCGACATGGCCTTCAAGCTGGGCCAGGCCGGCGCGTTTGTGCTGGGAAGCAATGTACACCGTCCCACATTGTTGGTGGGCAGGGATACCCGCATCAGCGGTGAAATGCTGGAAGCGGCGCTGGTAGCCGGCATCTGTTCGGTGGGCGCCCGGGCTGTTCTGGTGGATGTGCTGCCCACCCCCGGCATTGCCTACCTCACGCGCTATTACGGGGCGGATGCCGGCGTGGTGATCTCCGCCTCCCACAACACGGTGGAATACAACGGCATCAAATTTTTCGACCGCAACGGCTGCAAGCTGCCGGACGAAATGGAAGACCGCATTGAGTCCATCCTGGAAAAGGGCGACCCCGATATGGCGCTGCCCATTGGCGTCAGAATCGGCCGCCGGGTACGCCAGGTGAACGCCCAGCGCCGCTATATCGATTTTGTAAAGGAAACCACCGGCGAGCGGCTGGACGGCCTGCACATCGTGGTGGACTGCGCCCAGGGCGCGGCCTATCAGGTGGCTCCCCTGGCATTGCGGGAGCTGGGCGCCACCGTCTCCGTATATTATCATGAGCCGGACGGCACCAACATCAACGAAAACTGCGGCTCCACCCACCCGGAGAGGCTGTGTGAGCTGGTCAGGGAACTGGGGGCGGATATCGGTCTGGCCTTTGACGGGGATGCCGACAGGCTGATCGCCGCGGATGAGCGGGGGCAAATCGTAAATGGCGACCAGGTGATGTGTATCTGCGCCCTTTATATGAAGGAGCAGGGCACGCTGAAAAACAATACGCTGGTCACTACCGTCATGAGCAATATGGGCCTTGATATCGCACTGAAGAAGAACGGCATCAAGAACGTGAAAACGAAAGTCGGCGACCGGTATGTATTGGAGAAAATGCTGGCGGAGGGCTATTCCCTTGGCGGCGAGCAAAGCGGCCATGTGATCTTTTTGGATCACAATACCACAGGGGACGGGCTGATCACCGCGATCCAGCTTTTGACTGTCATGGTGAAGACAAAGCAAAGCCTGGGCCGCCTTTCCAAGGCCATGCAGGTACTGCCGCAATCCCAGTATGCCGCCAGGGTATCCGACAGGCGAAAGTACGATTTTGACAAGGATGAAAAAATCGTATCAGCCATCCGCGCCCTGGAAAGCAAATATGAAGGCCGGGGCCGGGTGCTGGTGCGGGCCAGCGGCACGGAGCCTTTGGTGCGGGTTATGATCGAAGGAGAGAATCAATACGAAATGGATGCGGATGTGTATCGCCTCTCTGTCCTGATCGAAAACAAACTGCAATAGCGCCCATCCGATGGCAACACAAAAAGGCCGGCAGAGTATTCTGACCGGCCTTTTGGTATGGCATGATGCCTTAGGAAATTACCACCGTCACCAATGCCATGGCCACAAACACGCCCGCGGCAATCTTGGTAATCAGCGCCAATTTTCCTTCCACGGACTTGGCCTTGTTTTTGCCAAAGAAGGTCTCCGCGCCTCCGGCGATAGAGCCCAGCCCTTGGGCCTGCCCGCTTTGCAAAAGCACGGTAACAATCATCACCAGGGAGGAAAGAATAAGGATGATACTGACCAAAATTTCCATAAACTGCATGTGCGGAACCTCCTTGAACTCAAAGCGCAACTATCATACCATGCTTTGGGGAAAAGTGCAAGCATTCCTCAAAAGTTGGCCCGGGCAAAGAACGAAAAGAGCTGAGTAGCGTATGCCGTTCTTTGCAAATCAAAAAAATCAGGTATACTTCCGGGGATGCAATGAAGGGGTGGAACCCCTTCATTTGAGATCGTCTCGACCGGCTTTGCCGGTCGGACGGGGGTTTGCGAAGCAAACATTCCTTACACTTTTTGCCTACCGTTGGCCTGCATCGGTCTAGCGAAGCGATGACCGATGCGTTGGGCGACAGGCAAAAAGTGCAGGGTCGAGAAAATGACACAGTCATTTTCTCGAAGTCATACCGGCATGGTCATATCATTGCGGTTGAGCATGGTGTGGTCGATTTGATACTTTTGAGCCTGACGGAACTGGAAGAACTTCACCGCCACCTGGGGGAACAGGGCATAGGAGAGAACATCCTCTTCCTGCTCATAGTACTCGCGGATCTCCTCCCGGTATTTATCCAATTCCGGCGGGATGTCATCGGCGGGGCGCTTGGTGATGACGGCAGCGTTACCGATCACCTTTTTACGTACGACTTCATCCACCGGTGCGGGCAAGCGGCCATATTCGCCGCGGAGCATGGCCTTGGTTTCCTTTGTGACCATCTTGTACCGCTCGCCGCCCAACACGTTCATGACGGCCTGGGTACCCACGATTTGACTGGTGGGCGTCACCAGGGGCGGATAGCCGCAGTCCTTGCGGACATTGGGGATCTCGGCCAGCACGTCGTAATATTTGTCCATGGCGTTGGCTTCCTTCAACTGGCCGATCAGGTTGGACAGCATGCCGCCGGGAACCTGGTAGATCAGCGTGTTGGTGTCCACGGCGAGCACACGCCCCGGATCGCGCCAGCCATCCTTGGTAAGCCTTTGGGCCACATCCCTGAAATGGGTGGCGATTTCGCTCAAAAGGCCCAGATCCAGGCCGGTGTCGTATTCCGTGCCCTTCAGCGTGGCCACCAGCGCTTCGGTGGCGGGCTGGGCGGTGCCGTTGCCAAGGGGCGACAGGGCGGTATCCACGATGTCCACGCCCGCCTCCACGGCCTTCAAAAGCGTCATGTCGCCGGTGCCGGTGGTATTGTGGGTGTGCAGAACGATGGGAAGCTTCGTGGCTTTCTTCAACCGCTTGATCAGGGAATAGGCGCTGTAGGGCAAAAGCAGGTTCGCCATATCCTTGATGCAGATGATATCCGCGCCCATGGCCTCGATGTCTTCGGCCAGCTTGACAAAGTAATCCTCCGTATGCACGGGGGAGATGGTATAGCTCATGGCCACCTCGGCGGTGCCGCCGTACTTTTTGGTGGCCTTGACGGCTGTTTCCATGTTCCTAAGGTCATTCAAGGCGTCAAAGGTACGGATGATGTCAATGCCGTTTTCCAGCGTCTTCTTGACGAAATAATCCACCACATCGTCGGCGTAATGTTTGTAGCCAAGTATGTTCTGCCCGCGCAGGAGCATTTGCAGCTTTGTATTGGGCAGCGCCTTGCGCAGCGCGCGCAGCCGCTCCCAGGGGTCCTCGTTCAAAAAACGAAGGCAGGAGTCAAAGGTGGCGCCGCCCCAGCACTCCAGGGAAAAGTACCCCACCTTGTCCAGCTTTTCGCAGGCCGGAAGCATTTCGCTGGTCTTCATGCGGGTGGCCGCCTGTGACTGGTGCGCGTCCCGCAGGATGGTATCGGTAATCAGTACTTTAGGCATAATGCGTTACTCCTTTACTAGATTTCACTCTGGCAACATCCTGTCGGCTCAGTGGCCGCCAAACATGCTCAGCAGCACGCCGGCAGCGATGGCCGAGCCGATCACGCCGGCCACATTGGGCCCCATGGCATGCATCAGCAGGAAGTTGCCGGGGTTCTCTTTCTGGCCTACCATTTGAGATACACGGGCGGCCATCGGCACCGCGGATACGCCGGCCGAGCCGATCAAAGGATTGACCTTCCCGCCTGTTATCTTATACATCAGCTTGCCCAGCAGCACTCCGCCGGCCGTACCGATAGAGAATGCCACCACGCCAAGCAGTATGATTAAAAGGGTTTTCGGATTCAGAAAAGTCTCCGCGTTGGCGGTGGCGCCTACGGTAACGCCCAGGAAGATGGTGACGATGTTCATCAATTCATTCTGGGCGGTCTTGTTCAGCCGGTCCGCCACAAAGGATTCGCGCAGCAGGTTACCCAGCATCAGCATACCCACCAGCGGCGCCGCGGAGGGCAGCAGCAGGGACACCACGATGGTCACCAGAATGGGGAAAATGATCTTTTCCTTTTTGCTGACGGGCCGCAATTGCTCCATGACCACCATGCGTTCTTTCTTGGTGGTCAGCAGCTTCATGATCGGGGGCTGGATCACCGGCACCAGCGCCATGTAACTGTAAGCCGCTACGGCAATAGGGCCTAACAGGTGGGGTGCCAGTTTCCCAGCCAGGTAAATCGCCGTAGGGCCATCCGCGCCGCCGATGATGCCAATAGAGGCGGCTTCCGCCGCTGAAATGCCCTCCGGCAACAGCGGTCCGATTAAGATCGCTCCGATAAAGGTGGCAAAAATACCCAATTGGGCCGCCGCGCCCAGCAGCAGGGACTTGGGGTTGGCGATCAGGGGGCCAAAGTCCGTCATGGCGCCTACGCCAAGGAATATCAATGGCGGATAGATACCCAGCTTCACGCCCTGGTACAGGTAATACAACAGGCCGCCGGAGGAGGTTAAATATTGGTACATCATGGTGCCGTCCGGCATGGTTACGGCGATCCCATGTTTGCCGGATTCATCAATTGCAGTGGCCAAATAACGATAGGTCGGCTCCCCCATCAGACCGGCCAGGGGCAAATTGGCCAGCAGCATGCCAAAGGATATGGGCAAAAGAAGCAGCGGCTCGAACTTTTTCACAATGGCCAGATACATCAGGATGCACGCAATCGCGATCATGATCAGCGGTTTGGGGTCCGCCAGCAATTGCGAAATACCGGACGTAGCAGCCAGATCTTTCAATGACTGGAGAATGTCCAGATTTTCCATGGGTCATCAACTCGCTTTCCCGTCATTCCGTCAGGCCAGCATGATAAGCGCATCCCCGGCGTTCACGCTGGCGCCCTTGGAAACGACAATCTGGGCCACCGTGCCGTCCTGGGGAGCCATGATCTCGTTCTCCATCTTCATGGCTTCCAGAATCAAAAGCACGCTTCCCTTTTTCACCGCATCACCGGCCTTGACCTTCACATCCAGCACATTGCCGGGCATGGGGGCCTTGATGGCCTGGCCGCCGGCCACAGGGGCGGGGGCGGCTTTGGGAGCAGCGGCGGGTGCAGGGGCGGCCGCGGGAGCCGCCACCGGGGCGGGAGGCGCAACAGACGCTGCGGAACGAACAACGGGGGCAGCCGCACCGGCAGCCACTTCTTCTACTTCCACTTCATATGAAGTACCATTGACGGTGATCATAAACTTACGCATAAGATATCCTCCTCGTTTTATTTCATGCTTACATGCGGCTGTATATCTGTTCTTCGCGGCCGGCCTTTTCCCAGGCGGGGCTTAGGTGAACGCGCCGCACCCTGCGCACCACAAAACCCTGTTCCCCTTCCCACAGGGCGGCCACGGCGGCGGTCAAGACGGCAATCAGCTCCGCTCCCTCACCGGAATTGGCAGCCGGTGCTGCCGGGGGCAGCTCCGCCGCAGGCGCTTCCGCAAAGCCCTCCGGTGCCTTGACGCCCTCCCGCTTCGGTTTTTCTTTTGCCACCTTCCGCAACAGAGAGATGCAGAAAATGAGAACCACCAAACCGATAAATACAATCAGCATCCCGATCAACGCAACGGATAAGCCGGTTAACAATCTGTCCATATATCCTCCCCCCCTTTACAACGGCAGGTTGCCGTGCTTTTTGGGCGGGTTGGAATCCCTCTTGGAAGACAGCATTTCCAGCGCGGCAATCAGATATTTGCGTGTCTGCTCAGGCTCGATCACATCGTCCAGAATACCGTTCCTGGCCGCCTGTACGCCGTCGGCCACGTTCGCGGCATATTCCGCCACAAGCTTTTCGCGGGCCTCAACGGCTGGCTCTTTGCTCTGCTTCAGCTCCTTATCGTAGAGCACCTGCACGGCGGCTTCCGGGGAAAGGGCCGATACCACAGCCCCCGGCCAGCCATACGCGATGTCCGCGTTGGCTTTTCCGCCCATGGCCACGTAGCTTACGCCAATGGCATTGCCCACGACCACGGATACCTTGGGGCAGGTAGCTTCGGCATACGCATATAAAAGCTGGCTGGCGGCGGTAAGCTGCCATGCCTGCTCCTCGGGCTTCACCATGGCCAGCCCGGCCGAGTGGATCAGGCTCACCACCGGCAGGCTGTAGCAGTCACAGAAACGCACAAACCTGGCCGCCTTGTTTAAGGCGCCGGGGGTAAGCCGCCCGCCGTCCTCGCCGGCATTGGAGCACACCACGCCCACCGTACGGCCGCCAAGACGGCCCAAAGCAATGCGGATGGATTTTGCGTACTCCCCGTTCAGCTCGATAAAGCTGCCGCCATCCATCAGCGCGGCCAGAAGCGCGTCGGAATCGGCGCCATCCACCTGAGGCATCAGACGGTTCAAATCGTCCGTATCCACAATGGGAGCGTCTTCCGCGTTGCTGCCGGGCAATAAATCCAGCAAATCGGCGGCCAGCGCGAGCGCCTCCTCCTCATTGCCAGCCACCATCGAAACGCCGCCCTGGGCCGCCAGCGCTTCCGCGCCGCCCAGGGTTTTGGCCGTATAATCCTTGCCGGTGGCCGCGCTGACCACCTGGGGGCCAAATACCATCAGCTCGCCCACATTTTTGGCCATGATGCTGATGTCCGCCATGCGGGCGATCAATGCCGCGCCGCCCACGCAGGGCCCCAGCACCAGGGATACCACCGGACAGACACCGCTTAAGCGGGCCAGCTTCGCATAAATTTTCGCATAGGCATCCATGGCCCGGGCACCTTCATCCAGCCGCACGCCGGCGCTGTCGCAAAGAGCCAGCACAGGCGCGCCCGTCTTTTGCGCCAGGTCCAGCACCTTTACAATCTTTGCGGCCTGCATCTCCCCCATGGCTCCGCCATGCACGGTAAAATCCTGGGCAAACAGATAAACAGGGCGCTCCCGTATGGTGCCATAACCCGTCACCACTCCGGCGCCCTCCTCGCTGCGGGAGACAAGGGTGTCCATTTCCACAAAGCTTCCCTGATCCATAAGCTTTGCGATACGTTCACGAGCCGTCAGTTTGCCGGCGGCCCGCTGCTTTTCCACCCGCTCCGCGTTCCCCTTGATGATGTCCTGTTTTTTCTCCAGCACCTGCGCAAAACCCTGGGTACCGTTCATGGCGTTCTCCTCCCGTGGTTTTCCTATAAACCTCTTCCTGAGGTAAGGCAAAAAGGTTCAAATCCTTCCCAATTTCTATTATTCTACAATCTCCCCCTATTTCCTGCTGCAATTAGTACTTTGATTGTTTTTCTTTTAACAAGTTTTAAAAAAAGAAACCGCTTCCCGCGGCATGGGTGTCGCATCATTGCTTTTGCAGGATGAAGCATTCCGGCGCGCCTGATCCGGCATTGAGAAACCGCTGATGGAGGATATTGAATTGCTGCGGGGGCCATGTTTGAAGCCAGCTTTCCAGTTCTTTCAGCTCATGGCAGCCTTCCGGATGGCCGGGATAGGAACAGACGGTGCAAACGCCGCCCGGCAGCAAAAGCTGCGAACAGGCCTCCACCGCCGTTTTCGTCGTTTCCCAGCGGGTGGTGACGGATTTGTCCCCGCCGGGGAGCCAGCCAAGATTGAACACCGCCAGCCTGACCGGCTCCTGTACTATTTGCAGAATATGCTCATGTCCAAGGCAGTGAAGCTCGCATCTTTCAAGCAGTCCTTCCCGCGAAAGCAGTGCCCGCGTTTTTATAACCGCCTCCGCCTGCACATCAAAAGCGAATACCTTCCCCGCCTCCCCCACCAAACGAGCCAGGGCACAGGTATCCTGACCATTGCCCATGGTGGCGTCGATGACCCGGTCACCGGGGCGTATCAATTGCCGGTGGCACTCCGCCGCCAGATGCCGGGCGCTTTTCAGCAAATAGGCCATACACTTGTCACAAGCCCTTCAAAAGCCGCACTTCCTCCGCCGTCAGATGGCGCCACTGGCCCCGCTGCACATCCCCAAGCTTCAATGGCCCGAACTGCACGCGGCGCAAAAGCACCACCTGATGGCCAACCGCCTCGAACATGCGGCGCACCTGCCGGTTGCGCCCCTCGTGGATGGCGATGAGCACCGAGGTGGAAAACGCGTCATACTTCAAAATGCGCACCTTGGCGGGGGCGGTTCGCCGCCCGTTCAGCCATACACCCTCCTGCAAACGTTTGGCCGTCTCCGGCACAAGGCGGTTGGATACCTTCGCCAGATAGACCTTCTCCACTTCCCGGCTGGGATGGAGCATCCGCTGGGTCAGCTCGCCGTCGTTGGTTAAGAGCAAAAGCCCTTCGCTGTCAAAATCCAGCCGTCCCACAGGGTACAATCGCACGGGATATTCTCGGAACTTGTCCAGCACGGTGGGCCGCCCCTCGGGATCGGAGGCGGTGGTCACCTCCCCCATGGGCTTGTGATAAAGCAGGTAGTGCTTTTCCTCTTCCGGCTGAACGGGCTTATCGTCCACAAGCACCAGATCGCCCGGCTCCACCAAAACGCCCATCTGTGTGACAACCACGCCGCCTACCTTCACGCGGCCGTCTAATATCATCTTTTCCGCCGTCCGCCGGGACGCCACGCCGCACTGGGCCAGGTATTTTTGCAAGCGCATGATCATTCTTCCCTCAAATAAGCAGCAATCAGTCAAACAGCAAATAAAAGAACAGCGCGCTATCCCTGAGCGCGGGCGGCTTTTGCGCTTGCTTGGGCGTGGCCGCATACAACATTCTGTCCACACCGCCCAGCACAAAACCGCTGCTTTGATAAAACTGGCAGGCAACAGGATTGCCGTCCTGCGTTTCGGCCATGATCCCCTTCAGTCCCTGATGAATGGCCCAGCTCCGGCAGGCTTCCAGAAGCGCCCGGCCCATGCCCTTGCGGCGGCTGCGTACATCCACACGAATGTCCCAAAGCATGGCCAAATTATTCCAGTGGCGCGCGATCACCGCCTGCCCGGTGGGCTTCCCCTCCAAAAAAGCAAAAAAGCATATGGCATCCTTCCGCTTGAGCAGCTCCTCGGGCGTAAACAGGCTCACCGGAGGATATGTATGCCATTCCGCCTTGTTCATCGGCATGTATTCCAAGGAAAAGCCGGAACGGGTCACCCGCACAGCGGCCAGCTCCCCCACCAGATAACGGTTGTCGATCTGATTGTACAGAGGGATGGTGGCTTCATTCAAGGGCAGGATCGTCAGCATGCTGCATCTCCTTCACGGCCATGGGGTCTTGAACACCTTTGCCAGCATACCAAAAAAATCGACAAAATTCAAGCCTGGCAACATATGGGCAGTGTGCTTTCCGGGCGTACCCTCCACGCGGCCAGGCTGCCCCAGATCATAGCATATTCAAGGCCCAATGCAAATCTTTCCCCAAAGGCGGCATAAAAAAACAAGCCCCGCCGAAAAGCGGAGCCTGTATGCAAAGGACGAGTTATTCTCCAAGAAACCGAAGGTTGATAGCACCGTTGGAGGTTCTCACCGTCAGTCTGAACTGCCCCGAACCACCGGAGCCCAGGTTGTTGTCGGCATTGGAGGTGGACGAAGAAATGGTGTATTCATCCCGCCTGCCGCCCACGCCGCCCGAGATGGAAGCGTTGGAGGTGCGCAGCTCGATCTCCTTGGATGTCACCTGATCCACCGAGATGCGCCCGTTGGAGGTGTGCAGGTACAGCCCGTCCTGGGCCGCCGCCTGCTTTGCCGTAAGCGTGCCGTTGGAGGTTTCCACGGTGAGGCGGCCGGAGGAAATCACCTTCTCCAGGGTCACCGCGCCGTTGGAGGTGCGAACGTTCAAATTTGTTGCCGTAAGGTTGTTAAGGTTCACAGCCGCGTTGGAGGTTTCCGCCCGCACATCCCCGGCAGCCGGAAAGTTGGCGGCGTTTATGGTGGCGTTGGAGGTGTTCAACTGAAGATCCCCGGCATAGGCCTGAGGTATCAAAACCTCGATCCTGGGACTCTGGTTGTTAAAAATATGCCACCCGAAAAACCAATTGCCCTGCAAAAACAGATTCTTGTTCCTGTATTCCAGCTTCAAAACGCCGCCTTCCAGCGTAACGTCGTAAGGGTCATCTTCACTGGTGTAATAATGAAGGGCGACTTCATTCCCCTGGGAGGGTGTGACGGTGACGGGCATGTTCCTGCCCTTGATCTGAATCACGGCGATGCCTTGGGCCGGAGCCGTATAGTCCATCTCTTCGTAAACGATTTCCGAGGAAGCGTTCCCCACGGCGCCGCGCTTGTCAGAAGCAAAAGCCGCAATGCTTACAAAATACAGCGCCAGCCCCACCACCAGAAAAATGCCGGCGATTTTCAAAATCGAATTCTTTTTGTTCATACAATCCCCCTCCTGACAATTCCCTTTTTAACGTTTGATACCAGGCGCACCGTTGCGCCCATGGCCAAGGGGATGGCCGCCTTCGCCCCATAGAACAGGAAAACGGAGAGCCCCATGGCCGCCATGCCCAGGCCGACCTGCCCAAGCGCCGGCAAGCCAAAGCGGATGCTTCCGAAGAACAGGCCCAGGATGGCCGCCATGCCGCCCGAGAACAAGCCCAGGCAGACCGCCCAAATAACCAGCACAAAGACCCAGGCCAGGGTAAGCGCCACCACCAGCAGTACAAAGCCCGTCACCAGCAGCGGAAACCACAGCGGAAAGCCCAGGATCAAAAGTGCGATCATGAATCCCGATATCCTGGCCCGCGGCCGCGGCGCAGCGCTGCCCCGGAAATCCGCCACGACACGCCTGGCGATGACGTGCATGGGCTCCATTTTCGATACCGCCTGCTCCTCGGTCATGCCTTCCTCCATGCGGTCGGCAATGATCTCCGTATAGTAATGGAGCGTTTGTTCGATTTCCCGCTGGGGCAAGCCATGCAGCGCCTGCCTCAGCCCGTCGCAGAATTCCTTCTTCGTCATTGCCCTACCCCCCTGATGAAGTCATACACCCGCATGACATCTTTCCAATCGGTCAAAAACTCCGCAATCCTTTCCCGGCCCTCTTGGGTTATGGCGTAGTACTTGCGCAGCCGGCCATCGTGCTCCCTGGTGTAAATCTGAAGGCATTGCGCGCTTTCCAGCCTTCTCAAGATGGGATACAGGGTAGACTCCGATATCTCTATGACGGCGGAAATATCCTTGATGAGCTGATACCCGTAGGAATCCTTAAGCGAAAGCACAGACAGGACGCAAATTTCAATCAGCCCACGCTTCAACTGGATATCCATGGCATCACCTCCCGACACGCAGTATCATACACCGCGCAATACTATGCGTCAAGTAGTATAGCAAATTCTAATCAGATCCTAATCCAAATAAAAAACTCCCCTTCCGGCCAAATGCCGGAAGGGGGGCATATGTTGAATGCTTTACTACCAAAACTTTTTGTACAGGCGGCGCCACACAACAAGAAGTATGGCAACAAAGAGGATAAGCAGCAGCGCCGCGGCGCTATTGTTCCATCTCCGGCCCGCCTGCAAGAAGCCATTGTTCAAAGATTCTTCCGATGCCTTTGCGAAACGTACGGGGGGGTACCTCATACGCCGCCACCAGAGGCCTTTCCACCAGCACCCTGCCATTCAATAAAAGGCGTGCAGTACCCAGCACCTGCCCATCCTGTATCCCCGCCGCCAGGGTATCCGGCAGATCGAATTCCATCTGCGGCCATTGATCACCGGCGACAGGCGCGGCCAAATCGCCATCCAAAAGCACCGGTACTTCCTTTTTCTCGCCCCCGGTGACGGGCACGGCCCGTACCTGATCCCCATCCGCCAGCATCAGGGCATAGCGGTAATTGGCAAAACCATAATCCATGACCTTGGCTGCCTCGTCAAACCAGTTGGGGCAGTTCAAAACCACGCCCACAACCTCCAACCCGTTCCGCTCCGCGCCGAAAACCAGGCACCTGCCCGCCGCCCTGGTATAGCCGGTCTTGATGCCTGTGGCCCCCTCATAGCTGGACAGCAGCCTGTTCTTGTTGTTGAGTATCCTGTTGTAGGACCGCTCTTCCCAAGGGATGGTGGCGCGCTGGGTGGATACGATTTTTCGAAACAGCGGGTATTTCATGGCCTCCCTTGCGATCAGCGCCAAATCGTAAGCGGTGGTATGGTGGGCGCTGTTGGGCAGGCCGTGGGGCGTTTTGAACACGGTATTCCGGCAGCCCAGTTCCGCTGCCCGCTCCGTCATCCGTTTGCAAAAGGCATCTACCGAGCCGCCGATATGCTCGGCAATCGCCACCGCCGCGTCGTTCCCGCTGGCCAGCATCAGGCCATAGAACATTTGCTCCAGCGTCAGCTTTTCGCCAAGGGAAAGATAGATGCTGGTACCCGGCACGCCAAAGGCATTCCGGCTGGTGGTTACAACTTCGTCCAAACGGCCATATTCCAGCACCATCAGCGCCGTCATCACCTTGGTGGTGGAAGCCATGGGCAAAGGCAGCGTTTCATTTTGGGCATACAGCACCGTGCCGGTTTTAAGCTCAATCAAAACCGCCGCCTTTGCTGAAGCTGTGAAAACTTCCGCCGCCTCCTCCTGGGCCAAAGCGCTCCAGGGAAAAATCAGGCATATTGCCGCCGCAAGAACCCCCACCGCTTTCCGTCCGGCCATGCGATTCCTCCAGGCAAATGATTGATCAGGACATCCTGTCGTCATAGGAAGCTGGCGCCCCACGGCCCATCTGGTTCAGCCCTGGGCCATCCTGCCGGTCCTCCCGGCCCGGACCGTTTCCCTGGCTGCCGGAAATACGCCGTGATTTTCCTTCCTTGCCCCGCTCACCGCCGCCAAAGATGCCCTTCACATCCTCCACGACCTGAGGCAAAAGCTCCACCATGCGGTCGGCCATGGTAACAGGCTGCGCCGGAAGCATTTTCACCGTGCCGTTTCCCACCACCAGGAAACCTACCGGCTGCACGGATACGCCTGCGCCCGAGCCTCCGGCAAAGGGCATCTTCCCCTCAAATCCCTGAGGCGGGTGGACCTTGCCCTTCTCATCCGAGCCATATTCACCGCCCCCGGCCACAAAGCCGAAGCTGACCTTGGATACGGGGATCACCGTCATGCCTTCCGCGGTGCTGACCGGATCGCCGATCACCGTATTCACATCCACCATATCCTTGATGTTCTCCATGGTGGTCTGCATCATGTTTCCGATGGGGTGCTCCATGCGTGCTCCTCCTCGCGATTCCGTTTTTTCTCTCTTCTGTAGGCCGCCCAAGCGGCAAAGCCTGCCAGTGCGCATCCGACAAGTAGGTTGCCCAGCCGCATAAACAATATGCAGGAAAGCTGGGCGGCACATGGCTTGCCTGCAAAATCGGGCCAGGCCTGCAAATTGCAGGGAATCTTGCGGACTTTCAGCTTTTGCCGCCAAATGTCCAGAAAGATGGACGCCGCACCGGCGGACAGGGCAGTTTGAGCGGCATCGGAAAAGCCAAGCCGCGCCTTCAGCCCCACGTAAAGGATTGTGAGTGTTTTGGAAAAGAATGATCTTGTCGGGCCTGTTTCATGCAGCAGACGGAAGACCCTCAAAATCAACTGCCATGTATCGCCTACACTGCCGCTGTGCTGCTTGGGGCTATTCTTCAGCCGCAGTGCCAGATGAAGCTGTCCCTGATCATCCCGCGTGAGTCCAAGATTTGCCTGCAGCCTAAGCCCCCAGACGCGCAACACCAACGCGCCGGACAAGTGTTTCCCGGCAGCCAGATCCAACCGCAGATGAAGGGGGGTGATGAGCAGCGCGTACACCGCCATGAAAACACCCAAAAACGCCATGGCCCGCCCTCCCCTTTTTTGCGCATATGGCTATTCTTGCCTTGGCGGAAGCACTTCATTCCAAGCAAAGCAAAGCGGCAGGCGTAAAGCCTGCCGCACTGACTATCAAAAAACCTAGGGAGGTATTGGAGGGCCAAGGCCCTCCAATTTTAATCGAAAATCAGCGACATGTGCGGTGATTTTCGCGGGAATTTCGCAGAAATTCCTTCCTTGCCCGAGCAAACGTCCGTAAAAACCGAAGGTTTTTACAGTGCAGCGAGGGAAAAGCTCAACAAAGTGGCATCGCCACTTTGTTGATGTACTGAGCGGTAGACGTAAAGCCTGCCGCAGCGGTCATTCCTTGCTTACAGAACCATTCAAAAAAATCGGGCAAAGCAGGCAATCGCCTGCTTTGCCTGAAGCGCGTTAGCCTTGGGGTCCGGCTTCCACAACTTCCTTGGGCATGTTGGGGTACTTTTCGAAATTCTTGCGGAACTGCGCGGCCAACTTCTTAGCGGTCTCGTCGTAAGCGGCCTTGTCCGTCCAGGTCTTGCGGGGGGCCAGAACATCGTCGGGCACGCCGGGACAGGTCTTGGGCACCAGCACGTTGAAGTTGGAATCGAGTTCAAACTCGCTCTTTTCCAACTCGCCGTTGAGGCACGCGGTAACCATGGCGCGGGTCAGGGGCAGCTTCATGCGCTTGCCGCTGCCGCTGGCGGGGCCGCCGGACCAGCCGGTGTTCACCAGGTACACATTGGCGCCGAACTGGTCAATGTACTTGCCCAGCAGTTCCGCATAGCGGGTGGCGGGCAGGGGCAGGAAGGGCGCGCCAAAGCAGGTGGAGAAGGTGGCCTGGGGCTCGGTAACGCCGCGCTCGGTGCCGGCCAGCCGGGCGGTATAGCCGCTGACATAGTGGAACATGGCGGCTTCGCGGGTGAGCTTCGAAACAGGGGGCATGACGCCGAACGCGTCGGCGGTGAGGAAGATCACAGTCTTGGGATGGCCGCCCACGCCGGGGATCACGGTGTTGGAGATGAAATCCACGGGATAGCCCGCGCGGGTGTTCTCGGTGAGGGAATCATCGTCAAAGTCCAGCTCCCTTGTCTCGGGATCGAATACCACGTTTTCCACCAGCGCGCCGAACCGGATCGCGCCGTAGATCTCGGGCTCATGCTCCTTGGAAAGCTTGATGCACTTGGCGTAGCAGCCGCCTTCCATGTTGAACACGCCATTTTGGGACCAGCCGTGCTCGTCGTCGCCGATGAGGTAACGGTTGGGGTCGGCGGAAAGGGTGGTTTTGCCGGTGCCGCTCAGGCCGAAGAACAGGGCGCTGTCCCCATCCTTGCCGATGTTGGCGGAGCAGTGCATGGGGAACACATCCCGCTTGGGCAGGAGGTAGTTCATGATGGCGAAGACGCTCTTCTTCATTTCACCGGCATACTGGCTTCCGGCTATGACAACCATCTTTTTTTCGAAGGAAACGAGAATGGCCGCTTCGGAACGGACGCCGTCCAGCTCGGGGATGCACTTGAAGCCGGGTGCACAAAGAATGGTGAAATCCGCCTTGTAGCCGCCCAGTTCTTCCTCGGTAGGCCTTAAAAGCAATTGACGCATGAACAGGTTCTGGCTGGCCAGTTCGTTGACGACGCGGACGCCGATGCGGTAGGCGGGATCAGCCCCGGCAAAGCCGTCGAACACAAACAGCTCACGGTTCTGCAGATAAGCGCACACTTTGCGGTAAATGGATTCAAACCTTTCGACAGAAATGGGCATATTGACCTTGCCCCAGGCAATTTCGTTATGAATGCTGGGCTCGTCTACAATAAAACGGTCCTCGGGAGAACGGCCGGTGTATTTGCCGGTGTTCACCAACAGGGCGCCGGTATTGCTCAAAACGCCTTCTTTGCGCGCAAGAGCATGCTCCGTAAGCTTGCTGACAGGCAGGTTGTGATATACAGCCGTGGGATTAAGCAGGCCAAGGTATTCCAGGTTTAGGCTCATGATGTCACCCTCCAATGTTTATAATTGCCGCACAGCTTGATGGACGCGCGGCGTTTTGCCGGTATGGGCAAAACAAAACAATTTAGCCCTAATTCTAATAATTCAAGATGCTCCTTTTCTTTTCCTGCCATTGTTAAAAACTTAATTTTAAAATTTGTAAGGCTTTTCTGAGAAAAAAGCCCGCCATAAAGCAGGCAGAAATTATTATAAATGTAACATCGCGATTGTATCAATGCAATATCGAAGGCATATCCGCACTTCTGAAGGTAAAAGTGCAGTTTTCCTGTATCCAGGATTCATCTTTGCATCTTTGCGTCAAGGCTTCATCGCGTTCCCTATGCACGGTCCGCCAAGGCGGATGCCCTGTACTCCGAGTACGCGTTGGCCAGCGCGGCAAACGCCGCCAGGTCAAGCGTTTCCCCCCGCACGCGCTCATTCAGCCCGCAGGCAGCAAGCAGGTTCGCCGCCGCCTGCCTTTGCAGGGAGAAGGCGGACTGGAGGTTATTGAGCATGGTTTTGCGGCGCATCAGGAAGGCGGCGGAAGCCATGCGGAAAAACGTGTCCTCCTCCCGGACAAAAACCGGCGGCGTTTGCCTGAACGGCATCACCACAAAGGCGCTGTCCACCTTGGGAGGAGGCGTGAAGGCGGAAGCTGGCACGATCCTGGCCACATAGGGTTCGCAATAATATTGTGACCTAACGGCCAGCATGCCATACTCCCCGGTGCCCGGCAGCGCCATCACCTTGTCCGACACCTCTTTCTGCACCAGAAGTGCCAGCCTTCGCGCGGGCAGCTTGCGGGACAAAAGCAGCGTCAAAAGCGGCGAGGTGATATAGTAAGGAATATTGGCCACCACGCAAAAGCTTTCCCCCAGGGGCCTCACCAAATCTGCAAGATCCTCCCGCAGCACATCCCCCTGAACCACCTGCACATTGTCATACGGGGCAAGCGTTACGCGTAAAATGGGCAGGAGCGCTTCATCCAGTTCCAGGGCGATCACCTTTTTGCAGGCTTTTGCCAATAGAGCCGTCATGCTGCCGCTGCCGGGGCCGATTTCCAGCACGCCGTCCTCGCGTGTCACCCCGGACAAGTCCACCAGTTCCTGCAAAAGAACTTCGTCATACAAAAAATGCTGGCCCAGCCCCTTCTTGTACCGGAATTGGCTTTCCCTCACCGCCTGCTTCGCCTTGCTCAAATTCATTCTCCTTCTAGGCCCACGCCGTTTACACGCAGATTTTTCCATGATATACTACATTCATCGATAAATTCCCTGCCATGACGGGAGGTTGTGTATTTTGTCGGAACTTAAGAAAACACGGGAAGCCGCCAGCACCTTTGCCTGTCCCGGCTGCGGCGGCCGCGCCGTTTTCGATCCGGAGAGCCAAAACCTGAAATGCCCCTATTGCGGCAGCGAATCGCCCATTGAAAAGATCATTGAGCAGCCGCAGGAGTACGATATCAATGAAGCACCCTCCGAGGATCAAAAAGACTGGGGCGTCAGCGTCCGGGTCATCCGCTGTGAAGGCTGCGGCGCGGAAACGGTGCTGGAGAAGAACGCCACCGCCGAGCTGTGCGCCTTCTGCGGCAGCCCCCATGTGCTTGATGACCAGTCGGAGGCGGGCATCGCCCCGGAAAGCGTAATCCCCTTTCAGACGACGCAGGCGCAGGCCGTGTCCTCCTTCCGAAAATGGCTGAGCAAGCGCTGGTTCGCGCCAAGCAAGGCCAAGCGCATGGCCACGCTGGGCAAAATCGCCGGCGTGTACCTGCCCCACTGGACGTATGATGCGGAAACGACCTCCGTGTACACCGGCCAGGCCGGGCATTACTATTATGTCACCGTACCCGTCACCGTTACCCGCGACGGCAAGCAGGTGACCGAAATGCGCCAGGAGAGGCGCACCCGCTGGACGCCGACCAGCGGCATCGTGCACAACGATTTTGACGATGTGCTTGTGGCCGGCAGCCGCCGTCTGGAGGAGCAGCTTCTTTCCCGCGTGCGCCCCTATGACCTGCAAAAGCTGTGCCGCTACCAGGCCGGGTTTTTGAGCGGCTTTATCAGCGAAAAGCCTTCCGTAAATCTGAAGGAAGGCTGGGGCGTGGCGCAGGAGCAGATCGACAATGCCATGCGCGGCCTGGCCCGGGACGACATCCTCCGCCGGGCGGATGAGGCCCAGGTGTCAAGCCTCCGCTCCGAGCACCGCAATGTCCGCTATAAGCTGACGCTGCTGCCCATGTGGCTGTCCTCCTTCCCCTACAAGGACAAGGCGTATCATGTGCTCATCAACGGCCAGACGGGCAAGGCCGGCGGCCAGGCCCCTGTCAGCCCCTGGCGTGTGCTCATCGCCGTTCTCATCGGCCTGGCCATCGCCGGCGGGCTGTACCTGCTGTTCGCCCAGGGAGATGGGCGCGATGCCGTGCGCTACATCAGCAATTTTTAGCCCTTAGGCGGCCAGGCAACCGTTTTTACTTCCTGGAAAGCCGCAAATTCCTTCAGGCACCTGTTCAAAGCCCTCTTGTCGGGCTTTTTCCCTTTTTCCGGCCAGTACCCTTTCACTGTCAGCAGGTTTGCCTTGCGGTCTGTTTCCAACTCGATGCGCCCCACAAATTCCTCGCCCTGCAATACCGGCAGCACATAGTAGCCGTATTGCCGCTGCTCCTTGGGGGTATAGATTTCCCAGCGGTAATAGAAGTCAAACAGCGATTCCAGAAGCTTCCTGTCCCAGAGCATGTTGTCCAGCGGGGCAATCACCTGGGTGCGCGGCGCAAATTCCTCTCCCGAAAGCGCTCTTTCCAGCAGTTCTTCATCCGAAGAAAGGATGTACAACGGGTCGCGGATGGTTTCCACAGATACCGGGATGATTTCCTTCCCATCCAGCAGCCTGCTGAAGTACGCATTGCGGCTCTGCGCTTTTCTGTCCGGCAGGCCAAGATAGGCGTCGGAGGCCCTGTTCCACAGCATGCCCACCCCGCCGATGCGCCGTTTCAAGCGCCATACGCCGTGATCGATGTCATTTGAGTATGGGTCGGGCGTGGAAAGTATCTCCCTGGAAATCAGGTTTTCGGCAAAATCATAGGCCTTTTGCGTGCCCCGCTTGTGGTGGACGCACAATTCCCCCCGGAAGTACAGCGCTTCCAAGACTGCGCGGGAAGCGGTGGTCGACGACCAGTACCAGTCCACCTTGTGGCGGGCATCAAAATCATCGGAAAAGGAAGGCCCCTGCTTTTTGAGTGCCTCCCGGATGGCGGGCGCCACTTCCTCCACCTGATGGTAACTGCGCAGCCACTCCTGCGCATACGTTTCCCTGGTCCGGGCAAAGCAGGGCCAGTCCTCCACAGGGAAGATGGCCATGTTCTTGTCCCAATAGTCCACCAGACGGCGCTTTTCATACAGCAGGCTGTTGAGCATGCTTTCCCGGTAGCCTTCCACCCTGGATTGCAGTACCAGGTCGGCATTCCGGCCGCAGACGTCGATGGGGTCGTATTGGATGCAGCCCGCCTGCTTGATGTATGCCATCGCCCCATCTTCCCCGGCGAACCGCTTTTCTCCCAGAAGCCCCTGCTTTAGCAGCAAAAAGCGCCGGGCCTTAAGCCTGGTGATATTCACGTTTCTTCCTCCCGCGTATACAAATAGCCCAGGCAAAGGTGCGCTCCGCCAAAGGCGTTCCTCTCCCGCTTCCACTGAAAAACATAGCCTGCCTTTTTAAGCACACGGCAGGAAGCCATGTTGTCCGCCATGAGGATGGCCCATATGCCGGACAGGGAGAAGCGCTTCACAGCCCATAAGGAAAACGCGGCCACAGCCTCCGTGCCGTAGCCTTTCCCCTGATGGGCCATGGCGACAGCATAGCCGATTTCGATGCCTTCCGCAACCGGGCTCAATCCCACATGGCCGATCAGCTCTCCCGTATCCTTCAAAACAATTCCCAGCACAAAAGGCCATTCCCCGGCCTGTGCCTTCCCTATAAGGAATGATGCCGCCTCCGCCGCATCCTCCACAGATTCGTACACCTGGTCCGGCATGCGGCGGCGCAGCGTCTCCTCCCGGCTCAGGGCATACAGCGCCGGCGCGTCCTCCAAAGAAAAGGGGCGCAGCAAAAGCCGGGGCGTATTTAGCCTGTCTTCCATCCTAAAAAGAAACCTCCCAAACATCATACGTATTTTTCAGTGCGTACCCAAGCTTTTCCGCCAAGGCCAGGGAGGCGGGATTCGCCGCGTCCCAGGAGGGCGTGAGCCCTTTTTGAAGGCAATCCAAAATCAGCCGCGCGCAGCAGGCGGCCGCCAGACCCCGGCGGCGCATATCCTCCCTTGTATCCGTCTGGATCTCGATGCCTCCGTCATACGTAACATAGGAGGACGCACCGGCCACAATCTCCTCTTCGCGCAGCGCCGCCACACCAAGCCCGCGGCGCGCATAATCAGCCCCATCCGCAAACTGTGAGCAAAAATCCCGGCTCCATTCCTCGGCCATGGCCTTTTCATACAGCACGATGTCAATTGGATGCAGGGAAAATTCCGGCGGAATGGACTTCGTCATCGAAAGCAGCTTTTCCCGGTTGAAATCCGCCTTGCGTGTGACGGCATACCGCACGCCTCGCTCCATCCGCTTTGGGTGCCAAAACGCGAAATGCCCCTCCCACCCCTCCGTCACCGGCACCAGCCACGTCTTGCCGGGCTGCAAACTAAGCTTGCCAGCAAGCTGCCGTGCCGCGGGCCGATTTGGATCGCCGCCCGGGCACGAAAAATCACCGATACACAAGATGGCCGCCCCGGGATGGATCGGGTGGTCGCCAAAGGCTTGTCCCATATGTCCATGCAGGCAGGATCGCATGAGCCCGTTGGCATCAAAAAACAAGGGGGCGATACTCCCCCTCTTTTCCGGCGGGATGGAAAACACAGTCTGAAGCAAGCTACTCCTCCTCGATTTGCACCTTGTCCCTGCCAAAGTCGGCAATCAGCTCCTGCACCAAGGACCGCTCCCTGCGCTCCTGATTTATGTCCGCCTGGTCCGCCATCACCGCCTCAAAGCGGACGGACGCGCCGGCGATCTCACTGAGCGCCGCGGCGACGGCGGCCTTGCGGCTGTCCTGATTCAGGTACTTGATGGCAAAGGGATTCGTTTTGGGCACCACGGCACGGTACAGATCCCCGTTCACGCCGCCAAAGGAACAGGCGGCAAGCTGGCTGAACAGGCTGGCATCCGTCTTGCGAAGCGCCTGCAGCATTTGATCCCATATTTTCTGGGGCGGCAGCGTTCCCGTCGCCGCTTTCTTCTCCAGTGCCTGTGCCTTGGGCGCGGGTTGGGGCTTCGGCTCCGGCGCGGCCTGCCGGGGCGCCGGGGCTGCGGGGGCAGGCGCGGCCATCACGCCGCTTTGCACCTTCTTTTCCAGCTCGGCCACCCGCTCCAGCAAATCCTCCACCGCGCTTTCCCCGGCGGGCAGGCAGGCCTTGACCGCCGCGGCCTCCAGCGCGATACGGGGCGAGGAGGCCCATTTGATTTCCGTCTCCACCCGCATGAACAGGTCCAGCATCCGCAGCAGCCTGTTGGGGGAAAACGATTCCGCCTGCTTTATATAACGTTCCGCGTCTTCCGGCGTGATCTCCAACAGCGATTCCACCTCTTTCCCGCAGGAGGAAGCGAGCAGCAGTGCCCGCAGATGGTAGGCCATATCCCTGGCGAAAACCTGCGGTTCCCGGCCGCCGCGCATCAGCTCGTCCACAAGATGCATGGTTTGCTGCACACTGCTCTTTGAAAGCGCGTCCGCAAAGCTAAACAGAAAGGGCTTGTCCGCCGTACCCAGCACGCCGCGCACCAGCTCCTCGGTGATCTGTTCCCCATGCCCCATGCACATGTCCAGAATGCTCAAAGCGTCGCGCATTCCGCCCTCCGCCGCGCGGGCGATCAATGCCAGCGCTTCCCCGGAGGCATGAACCCCGGCTTTTATCACCGCCTCCTGAAGCCGGCCGGCGATTTGGTGGGCGGGGATGCGCCCAAAATCGAACCGCTGGCAGCGGGACAGCACTGTGGCGGGCAGCTTTTGCGGCTCGGTGGTGGCCAGGATGAACACGATATGGGCCGGCGGCTCCTCCAGCGTCTTCAAAAGCGCGTTGAACGCCGCCCCGGTGAGCATGTGCACCTCGTCGATGATGTACACTTTATAGCGCCCGGTCTGCGGAGGATACTTCACCTTTTCCCGAAGGTCGCGTATCTCGTCCACACCGTTGTTGCTGGCGGCGTCGATTTCCACCACATCCAGGCTGGTTTCCTCCATAAGGCTCTGGCATACGGAACAAACGCCGCAGGGGTCGCCTTCCTTCGGGGAAAGGCAGTTCACCGCCCGGGCCATGATCTTGGCCGAACTCGTCTTGCCGGTGCCGCGGCTGCCGCAAAACAGGTAAGCGTGGGCGATTCGCCCGGACGCCACCTGGTTTCTGAGGGTTTTCACAATGGCTTCCTGTCCGACCATTTCCGAAAATGTGGCGGGCCGCCACTGCCTGTACAATGCCTGGTATGCCATGGCCGCCTCCGATCTTTACGCAAAAAGGATAAATCACTTTTGTTTCCGTTCCTTTCCTATTATCCCCTATTTCCTCCCGCGTTTCAAGGGGAATGGCCAAGGAACTGTGTGCATGTGGCCAAGAACGCCATATGCCCTGTCTTTTTGGTTGCTTTTGTTACCACTTCCTGATAAGATACCTGCATTGGCTTTCCCATTATCAAAAGGAGTACATACCCATGCGCATCACCCGGGCGTACCTTCGCACTTTCCTTGGCAGCAAAAGCTTTTACAAAGGCGCGCTGGCCGTGATGATCCCGGTGGTTCTTCAGCAGCTCATCAATACGCTGTTCAACGTGGTGGACACGGTGATGGTGGGCTCTCTGGGGACGATGAACATGAGTGCCGTAGTCGTGGCAAACAAGCCCGGCATGATCTATAACGGCTGCTTTTTCGGCCTTACAGGCGCGGGCGGGCTAATGCTCAGCCAGTACTTCGGCGCGAAGGATTATGAGCAGTGCCAGAGCATATTTTCCCTGCAATTTGTGCTTGGATTATTCTTTGCCACGCTCTATTTTGTAGCGCTGCGGTTTTTCCCCGAATGGGTCATGGGCATCTACGTCAGGGATGAGCAAACCATTGCCATCGGCGTATCCTACCTCCGTACCGTAAGCTTCAGCTACCTGCCCGCCGCCATCACCACCACCTGCATCTTTTCCATGCGGCCCCTGGGTTACAACAAAACGCCCATGGCCATCAGCATGGCCGCGCTTTTCATGAACGCCCTGTTTAATTATGTGCTCATGTTCGGAAAGCTGGGTTTCCCCGCCATGGGCGTTGAGGGAGCGGCCTTGGGCACGCTGCTTTCCCGCACCCTGGAAATGTGCGTCTATCTCATTGTGCTGGCAACGCGCCGCTCCTTTTTCTCCTTGCGCATTGACTCCCTTTTTCGTATCCGCGTAGGCGTACTGAAAAGCTTTTTCCGCCGGGCGCTGCCGCTGACGGGAAACGAGCTGTTATGGAGCACGGGCCTGAACGTATTCTTCTGGGCCTATGCCAGGCTGGATGAGCCCTCCATCCCGGCCATGGCCATCGCCGACCAGGCCTTTATGGTGGGCTTCGTTCTGTCGGCGGGCGTTTCCTCCGCGGTATCGGTGCTGGTCGGCACGGAACTGGGGGCGGGCAATTTTACGCAAGCGCGCAAGAGCTGTAAGCAACTGCTATCCCTGGTTTGCTGCATCGCCCTTTCATGCTCCGTCGTCGGTATCCTCTGCTCCTTCGTCATGCCGTATATTATTCCCGTCAGGCAGGAGCTGCGTGCCCTTTCCACAAGGCTTACAATGCTCTACAGCCTGTTTTATCCCATCAACTGCGTATACGCCTTTTGCTTTTTTTGCCTCCGGGCCGGCGGGGACACAAAAAACGCCGCCCTGCTGGACAGCGTTTATATGTGGCTGCTGCCCATACCCGTCAGTTTTGCCATGGCAACCTTTGGGGTTGGCACAATTGCGCTACCGGCAGCCGTTGCGGTGGTTCAATTTTTGATGAGCGCCAAGATCGTGCTGGCGCTGCGCATTGTAAAGCGGGGCAAGTGGATCCGCAACATCACCCTGGAGGGATAATCTCTTTTTGGACGGGCACCGAGAACCAGAACCGGCTGCCTTCCCCCACCGTACTTTGAACGCCGTAGGGCAACTGATGCATATCCAGGATGGATTTGACAATGGACAGCCCCAGCCCTGTGCCGATGGCCGCCCGCCGGTGGTTTTTCGCACGGTAATACCGGTCCCAGATGCGGGGCAGCTCCTCGGCGGGGATGCCGCTTCCCGTATCGATCACGGAAACCGTGACCATGCCGTTTTCCACAGTCTGGCGCACCAGCACCCTTTTATCCTCGCCCGTATACAATATGGCGTTGTTGATCAGGTTGTACACCGCCTGGGTGATCTTCGTCTCATCCGCAAGAACCGTCACGTTCCCGCCTGCCTCAAATACAATTTCATACCCATCCTGTTCGGTCAGCTTGCGGTAGCGCATGAGCACCTCCCGTACGCTTTCCGTCAAGTCATAAGGAGCCAGGGACAACTCCTGGCTGCCGGATTGCAGGCGGGAATAATCCATCACCGCGCTGACCAGGGTGCTCAGGCGCTTTGTTTCGTCGATGATTACCTGCATGTTCTCCGGCGTGTTTTCTCCGGGGATGTCCCGCATCACCTCGGCATAGCCGCCAATCATCGTAAGGGGCGTGCGCAGATCGTGGGAGATGTTGGCGATCAGTTCCTTTTGCAACTGGTCAACCCGGCTTAAATCCCTGGCCGCCTGGGTCAGGGTTTCATTCAACTCGCCGATTTCCCGGTAAACCGCTTTGCGGCGGGACGGTTCAAACCTGCCCCTGGGCAGGGCTTTGGCCGCCTCGTTGGTGTCGATGATAGGCTTTGTAACGCGTTTTGCCATCAGGTAGGATAAAAGCAGCGACAGCAGGAGCAAAAAAACGGTGATGATCACCATCTGGCTGCGCAGCGTTTCCACCGTGGCGCTGACGGGCGTGATGAGGGAATTCAAAAAAACACCCACCGTTTCCCCATCCTGCCTTGCGGCCAGGCGCAGGTAGATCATGGTCTCCGACCTGCCGGTATCGGGGGGGGGCACGCGGCCCACAAATCGCCTGGCGTCATACACCAGGTTGCGGAACGCACGCAGATCAAACATCTCCAGCCAGGTATTATCCGCCGCCTGCGCCTTCTCCCAGAAGCGGCGCAGCTCTCTTACGTTCATCAGGTGGATGATGGAACCCGCCGCCGTATCCGCGGTTTGCTTCTTGACCATCTCCTCATCCAGGATGAGGATGCTCATATCGTTTTCCTGGGAGATGCGCTCCACCAGCGTCTGCAAGTCCGGATTATCGATATTCTGAACGATGGCCTCCGCGGAGCGCTTCAAAGTGGCGGTTTTCAGCATGCGGTAAAAGTCATCCAGCAGCACAATTTGAAACAGCCACAATAAACCGATCAGCACGGCCACAAACAGCAAAAGGTATAGAAAGATCCGCATGCGTATGCTGAGCCCTTCAAAGCGGGCCTGCATCCGCCGGAAGGGGGAAGGCCGCGAAAGCGCGTCTTCAGGCGTTTTCAAAGCGGTATCCCACCCCTCTGAGCGTTACGATGCACCCGGCATACTTGCCCAGTTGCCTGCGCAATAGCTTGATGTGGGTATCCAGCGTGCGGTCATCGCCGAAAAAATCATACCCCCACACCTGGGTGATCAGCTTTTCCCGGCTTAAGGCAATGCCCCGGTTGCGCACCATATAAAACAAAAGATCGTATTCCTTGGGCGAAAGATCGGCATTTTCCCCGTCCACCAAAACCCTGCGGGCGGTAAAATCCACGGTGATGCCGCCGATTTGAACCACTTCCCGGGCGCTGCCGTCTTCCCTTCGGCTGCGCTTTACAACCGCGGCCGCGCGCATCATCAGCTCCTTGGGGGAAAAGGGCTTCACCACATAATCGTCCACCCCGAGTTCAAAGCCATGAATCCTGTCGTATTCCTCGCCCCGTGCGGAAAGCATGATCACCGGTACCTGCGATTCCTTGCGTATCTCCCTTAAGGCGGAAAAGCCGTCCAGCTCCGGCATCATCACATCCAGAATGATCAGGTCAAAATCCTGCCTGCGGGCGGCCTCCACCGCCTGCATGCCGTTTTCCGCCTCGCAAACCTCAAAGCCCTCAAACACGGCGTACTTTTTGATCAACTCACGGATGCGGGCCTCGTCGTCCACCACCAGTATTTTCATGCGTTCCATCCCCTTGTCCCCAGTATACAAAAATGCCGGAGCGTTGGCAAGCTACAGCCGCTCCGTGGCCGCTTCGATCTTAAGCGTCAATGTAAGCCTTTCCTGCCCGCGGCGAATGACAAGCTCCGCCGTGTCCCCGTCCTTCATCCTGCCAAGCGCCGTTGTCAGTTCCTCCGCGCTTAAGACCTGCGCGCCATTCAAAGCCGCGATGTGATCCCCCGGCTGAATGCCCGCCAGGTCGGCCGGGCTTAACCTTGCCACTGACAGCACATACACCCCCGGAGCGGGCACATGAAAGGCCAAAGCCGCCTGCCGCGTAGAAATATCCAGCAGGACCATGCCCAAATCGCTTTCATCCCGTTCCCATTGGGCAGCCTTGTTATTCTCCGGCCGGGCCTTATTGTTTCCCTCCGCGGGGGAAAGCATCGCGTCGGGCCCGGGCCTTGACAAGCGCATGATCCCCAAGGACAGAAGAAGCACCGCGGCAATTGTGAAAACCCACGGCATGATGCGCCCGCGCATTTTCGCCACCTCGCTTCCTTGAGCAAGACCATTATAAAAAAAGAAAGTGACGTGTATTTGAACATGCATTGAATCCTGATTGAAGGAAGCTTGTTCCCACTCTTTTGCCATGCTATAATGGAAAACATCGGGAGGCGATTCAATGAGCCGTAAAGAGGAAACTCAGTCATCCCTGATCCAGGGGAATACGGACACCGGGCTTTTAAAGCTGCTGGCGCTTGTTTTCATGATCATCGATCACACGGGCAAGATGTTTTTTTTCAATATTCCGGAAATGCGCATCCTTGGCCGCATCGCCTTCCCCCTGTACGCCTGGTGCCTGGTGGTGGGGTCGGAATATACCAGAGATGTCTGGCGCTATGCGTTACGCATCGCCGTTGTGGGGCTTATAGCCCAGCCGTTTTATATGCTGGGCCTGAATCATACCTGGGTAGAGCCCAATATCTTTTTAACGCTTCTGCTTGGACTTTTGGGCATGATCGCTATCAAGGAACAAAAGCATTGGAGCCACGTATGGGGCCCCGTTCTGGCGGTGGTACTGGGCTCCGCGCTAAAGCCCGACTATGGCGCGCAAGGCGTGTTTTTCATTTTGCTGCTGTATGCAACACGGAAAAGCCGCGTGGCCTTGCTCGCGGCTTTCCTGTCCTATACGGTTATCTGGAGCGGGGGGAGCCCGCATACCAGCTTTTTCGGCTGGAGGCTGCCTATTTTCGATATTCCCCTGCTTAACGATGTCATAAGTCCCTTCTTCCGGACCCAGGCCCTGTGCTGGATGGCGCTGCCCCTGATCCTGATTCCCACCAACACCCGTTTCAGGCTGCCCAAGTGGCTGGGGTACTCCGCCTATCCGCTGCACCTGGCGGTCATCGCGGCCATCCGCTACCGCGGCACGATCGAGCTGTGGCTCCGGAACTTGTTCGCGGGCCTGCCGGGATAATATAAGACAAAAGCCCGGACCGCGGAAATGGTTGCTTTCCTGTCCGGGCTTGATGCGGAGCACTTTGCACTGCTGCCCTGAAAACAGGGCGTGGGACGAGTATTCGGAATTTCGCTTTACAGCCTTTCCGCCACAGCCTTTAAAAACGCTTCGCTGCTGACGCCCCTTTTCTCCCCCTCAAACAGCGATGCCAGGTCCTTTGTCATCACGCCGCCCTCGATGGTATCGAGGGTGGCTTTTTCCAGCCTGTCCGCAAAAGCCTGCAATTCAGTGAGTCCGTCCAGCTCCCCGCGCTTGCGCAGCGCGCCGGTCCAGGCAAAAATGGTGGCAACGGGGTTGGTGCTGGTCTCCTCGCCTTTCAAATATTTGTAGTAATGTCTTGTCACGGTGCCGTGGGCGGCCTCATACTCGAACACGCCATCGGGGGAAACGAGCACGCTTGTCATCATGGCCAGGGAGCCGAAGGCCGTGGCGATCATGTCGCTCATCACGTCGCCGTCGTAGTTTTTGCACGCCCAGATGAATCCCCCGGGGCTGCGCATGACCCTGGCCACCGCGTCATCGATGAGTGTATAGAAATATTCAATGCCCGCCTTAGCGAAGGCATCCTTATACTCCGCGTCAAAAATCTCCTGGAAGATGTCCTTGAACCTGTGGTCATACGTTTTGGAGATGGTGTCCTTGGTGGAGAACCAAATGTCCTGGCGGATGGACAGGGCGTACTTAAAGCACGAATGGGCAAAGGCCTCAATGGAGCTTTGCAGGTTGTGCACCGCCTGCAAAACCCCCGGCCCCTCAAAATCAAACACCTCGGCCCTTATCTGATGGCCGTCCGTGCCGGTGAACACAAGCTCAGCCTTGCCGGGGCCCATCACCTGCATCTCCACATTTTTATAGATATCGCCGTACGCGTGGCGGGCGATGGTGATGGGCGCTTTCCAGGTGCGCACGGTGGGGCTGATGCCCTTCACCAGTACGGGAGCGCGGAACACCGTGCCATCCAAAATTGCCCGGATGGTGGCGTTGGGGCTTTTCCACATCTTTTTTAGGGAGTACTCCTTCACCCGCTGGGCGTTGGGGGTAATGGTGGCGCATTTCACCGCCACGCCGTATTTTTTCGTGGCCATGGCGCTGTCATAGGTCACCTGGTCCTCCGTTTGATCCCGCATGGGAAGGCCAAGATCATAGTATTCCGTTTTCAGATCGATATGGGGAAGCAGCAGAAGCTCCTTAATGCGCTGCCAGAGGATGCGGGTCATTTCGTCGCCGTCCATTTCCACAAGCGGTGTTTTCATGGGAATCTTCTGCATGAAACCATCCATCCTTTTCCCGCCGGGCGGGTGTATTCATATTATTCTACCCGCTCTTACATGGATTGGGCAAGGGCTGGAACAACAAAAGAACATCCAATAAGGCTCCAGTAAGGCTCCCGGTGGCCGGCAAGTTTCACCGGATGGGCCTTGCGGAGGTTGTCGAAATGCGGTACAATGGCATCACGCAGCGGCCCTGCGTGATTCGTGTAAGGCAGAGTAGGCTTGGGCGCGTCAAGTGTTCATGAACGGGGAGTTGTCATGAAACGAAACGGAAGGGGTTTCCCTTCTGTGCGGTGCCCAAGGGAATATTCCGGTATTCCTCAGCCGCATCCCACTGCTTCATGCCATGGGCGCCCCTAGCGAATCTTTTTTGGTTTTCCCCAAGATTCGAAAGGAGGATGTCCCATGCAAAAGTCTTTGCGTTCATTTGCCAGGCCACAAGTTCTGACCCTGATGGCCATACTCATCGCGCTTCAAGTCGTCACGCGCTTTCTCACCATCAATGTATTCCCCTGGCTGCGCATCAGCTTTACTTTTTTGCCCATCGCCGCCGCTTCCATGCTGCTCGGCCCCGTCCCCGGTGCCCTGGTGGGCGGGCTGGGGGATGTGGTGGGTTTTTTTGTTTTTCCCACGGGCGGTTCTTATTTCCCCGGCTTCACCGTAACCAATATGGCTATCGGCCTTTTTTACGGCTTTTTTTTGCACAGGGCGTACAAGGGATTTGCATTTTCCTCAAAAGCCGTCTGGTTCAGGCTGCTCATATGCGAATTGCTGGTCACCATCGTGTGCTACCTTTTGCTCAATACACTTTGGCTGTCCATTTTACAGGGAAAGGCTTTCCTGGCCATGTTCCCGTTGCGCCTTGCAAAGAACATTGCCCAGCTCCCTGTAAACGTACTGCTGCTGATGGAAACAGCCTTGCTGTTCAAGCGCCTTCCCGCGTCCATGCGCGGGTTTGAATCCTGACGCATACGGAATTTTCCCATAGGAGGTCTCCCCATGCCCGTTTCCAAGAAGGCCATCCTGGCGGAGCTTGCCCGCCTGTACCCCCAACCCAAACCGGAGCTGGACTTCAGCAACCCTTACGAAACGCTGGTGGCCACCATCCTTTCGGCCCAGTGCACCGACAAGCAGGTGAACAAGGTTACTCCCGCCGTGTTTGCCGCTTATCCCGATGCGCTTGCCATGGCCGCCGCCACGCCGGAGGAACTGTACCCCATGGTCAAAAGCTGCGGCTTTAAAAGCAAGGCCGGTAATATCGTCATGGCTTGCCGGGCGTTGGTCACCCAACACGGCGGCCAGGTGCCTGACACCATGGCGGAACTGACCAAACTGCCGGGGGTAGGCCGTAAAACCGCCAATGTGGTCTTGGCCAACGCCTTCAATATCCCCGCCATCGCGGTGGATACCCATGTGTTCAGGGTCAGCAACCGCCTGGGGCTGGTTACCGCCAGTACGGTTACGGAAACGGAAAGGCAGCTTCAAAAGGCCATCCCCAAGGCGGACTGGCGTGACGCCCACCACTGGCTCATCTTTCACGGCCGCCGGGTGTGCCACGCCCAAAGGCCGGATTGCGAAGGCTGCACGCTGAATTCGCTGTGCCGGTATTACAAAACCCTGAAAAAGGCGGCTGGCAAAGCGTCTGCCGCCGCAAAGGAAGCCTGAGTCTCCCTGATGAAGTTTTTCGGGGATGGGTGCAGGAAGGGGAATTTTTACAAAAAGTCCCCTTCCTGCTATTTTCATGTCATTCGTTTGCGCCGTCCCTTTCCCACCGTTTCTTTTCATGTTATAATGGAAAAGCTATGGCATGAAAAGTTTGGCTATTGAGGCAGGAGGAGCACATGTCCCTTTTTGTAGACCATGTAACCATCACGGCCAAGGCCGGCAACGGCGGCAACGGCTGTGTTTCCTTTCACCGGGAGAAGTTTGTTTTAAACGGCGGCCCGGACGGTGGCGACGGCGGCGTGGGCGGCGATGTGATATTGCTGGCCGACGGCAACATGCACACCCTTTTGGATTTCCGCTACAAAACGAAGTACACCGCCGAAAACGGCGCCGACGGCGCGTCAAGCCGCTGCACGGGCAAAAAAGGCGAAAGCCTCATCATCAAGGTACCGGTAGGTACCGTGGTCAAGGACGCGCAAAGCGGAGCCGTGGTGGCGGACATGTTCCTGGCCGGCCAGGAAAAGGTGCTTTTAAAAGGCGGCCGGGGCGGATGGGGCAACAGCCACTTTGCCACGCCCACCCGCCAGGCACCCAACTTTGCCAAGCCCGGCGTGAAAACAGAGGTCCGCACCTTTCAACTGGAACTGAAGACCATTGCCGATGTGGGGCTTGTGGGCTACCCCAATGTGGGCAAAAGCACCATTTTGTCGGTGGTTACCGCCGCCCGGCCCAAGATTGCCAACTACCACTTTACCACGTTGACGCCCAACCTTGGCATTGTCCGCCGCCACGGCAATGATTTTGTAATGGCGGATATCCCGGGCCTTGTGGAAGGAGCCAGTGAAGGCGTAGGGCTGGGGCTGGATTTTCTGCGCCATGTGGAGCGTACCAGGCTGCTTTTGCACGTTATCGACATTTCCGGCAGCGAGGGGCGCGACCCTATTCAGGATTATGAACAGATCAACCGGGAACTCAGCCGGTACGGTGATCTTTCGAAGCGCCCCCAAATCATTGTTTGCAACAAGTGCGACCTTACCGGCGCGGCGGAAAATGCAAAGCGCATGCGGGAACATGTGGCCGGGCAGGACATTCCCGTGTTTGCTGTCAGCGCAGCCACCCGGCAGGGATTTGACGAACTGCTGGATGAAACAAGCCGTGCTTTAAATACCCTGCCGCCTCCCGCCCCCTTTGAAGTGGAGGAAATGTCCCTTGAGATTGGGGAAAAGGAAGGCTTCACCGTCACCAAAACCGGTGGGGTATACGATGTCACCGGCCCGGCCATGTTAAGGCTCCTGGACAGCGTGAACTTCAGCGAGGAAGAAAGCATGAACTGGTTCCACCGCACACTACGGCGCATGGGCGTGATCGACGCGCTTCGGGATGCCGGAGCCAAAGAAGGCGATACCGTGCGCATCGAGGACATGGAATTTGATTTTGTGGAATAAAGGAGCAAAAGAAAAAAATATGAGCCTTACCAGCAAGCAGCGTGCGCATCTGCGCAACCTGGCCAACACCATGGACACCATCCTGTACATCGGCAAGGAGGGCATCCTTCCCAACACCGTCAAACAGGCCTACGACGCCCTGGAAGCCAGGGAACTGATCAAGTGCAGCGTTCAAAAGGGCGCGCCTATGGACGCGAGGGAAGCTTGCCAGGCGTTGTGCGAGCAGACCGGGGCCGAGCCGGTGCAGTGCATCGGCAGCCGGTTCGTGATCTACAGGCAGAGCCGGGAGAAGCAGAAAATTTTTTTTGAATAATCAAGCGCCCCCGGCCAGGCTGGGGACGCTGCAGACTTTCAACAAACCCCGGGAGGTATTGGAGGGCTGCTTTCCATCTGGCTCAATCGGCGCATTACTCGCTGTCGCTCGTATTGCTTGTTTCGCCAGCCTTCTTCGCCTCGCTTCATCCGCCACAGGCGGCGCTTCGGCTTCGAAGCCCTTCAATTGCGATCGAAAATCAGCGACATGTGCGGTGATTTTCGCGGGAATTTCGCAGAAATTCCTACCTTGCCCGAGCAAACGGCCGTAAAAACCGAAGGTTTTTCAAGTAGCCGCGAGGAAAAAACATCGGGGCTGTCGTGCTGGAGAGAATTCTCCAGCACGACAGTTTTTGTTATAGAAGAATAAACAGCGGTGTCAAGGAGCGAGGAATGAAGGAAAAACAGGGATAGGAAACACAGCAAGCCGTGTAAGAC
>JAEYOV010000085.1 GCA_023411395.1 Bacillota bacterium | reverse complement strand
GTCCAGGGGGCAGAGCCCCCTGGTTAATAAGCCTTGGCGAAGTACATGACCTTTTCGGCGTGTTTGCCGCAGATGGCGCAGGTATGGCCGATGGGCGTCTGGTCGAAGGGCATGTTGCGGCTGGTGGCGTTCAGCTCGATCTTGATCTTGTCCTCGCAGTCCTGATGGCCGCACCACATGGCCTTGGCAAAGCCTGCCTGCACGGCGGCTGCCAGGTCTTCCATGGAGTGGACTTCGTGGGTGCGCTCATCCCGGAAAGATTTGGCCTGGGCGTAAAGCGTATCCTGGATATCCTGCAACAGGGCGGGAATCTTCTCATTCAGGCCATCCATGGGGAGCTCGATTTTCTCAAAGGTATCCCGGCGGCAGGCCATCACCTGTCCCTTTTCCAGGTCACGGGGCCCGACTTCCAGTCGCAGGGGAACGCCGCGCAGCTCCCAATGGTTGAACTTGTAGCCGGGGCTGTAGGTGTCACGGTTATCCATTTCCACGCGCAGGCCGGCAGCCTTCAAACCGGCGGCGATCTTTCCGCAGGCCTCGTTGACGCCTCCCTTGTGGGCGGCAATGGGCACGATGACCACCTGGATGGGGGCGATGCGGGGCGGCATGCGCAGGCCGCGCTCGTCGCCATGGGTCATGATGATGGCGCCGATCAGCCGGGTGGAAGTGCCCCAGCTTGTTTCGTGCACATGGGTCAATTGCCCATCCTTGCTCAGATACTTGATGTCGAAGGCCTCGGCAAAGTTCGTGCCGAAGTTGTGGCTGGTACCGGCCTGCAGCGCCTTGCCGTCCTGCATCATGGCCTCCATGGAATAGGTGGCCCTAGCGCCGGCGAACTTTTCCTTATCGCTCTTGCGGCCCACGTATACAGGCAGCGCCAGTTCCTTTTCCGCCACCTCCCGGTAAACATCCAGCATTTGAAGCGTTTCTTCCTGGGCTTCCTCCGCCGTAGCATGAATGGTGTGGCCTTCCTGCCACAAAAATTCACTGGTGCGAAGGAAGGGCCGTGTGCTCTTTTCCCAGCGTATGACGGAGCACCACTGGTTGTATTTCATGGGCAGGTCGCGCCAGGACTGCACCCACTTGGAGTACATGGCACAGAAGATGGTTTCGCTGGTGGGGCGGATGGCAAGCCTTTCGGTCAAGGGCTCGCTGCCGCCCTGGGTGACCCAGGCCACTTCCGGGGCAAAGCCTTCCACATGCTCGGCCTCCTTGAGCAAAAGGCTCTCGGGAATGAGCATGGGCATATACACGTTTTGATGACCGGTTGCCTTGAAGCGTGTGTCCATCTCCTGCTGTATGCGCTCCCAGATGGCATAGCCGTAAGGCCTAACGATCATGCAGCCGCGGACAGGCGCGTAATCCACCAATTCCGACTGCAGGATCACATCGGTATACCATTGGGAAAAATCCACGTCCCTGGGCGTGATGTGCTGCACAAATTCCTGGTTTTTTTCCTTGGCCATGGGGTTTCCTCCTCGTTGCGGCAAGGGTTAAAAAAAGCCCCGCCGCTGCTTTATACGCAGGGACGAAGCGTGCTTCGCGGTACCACCCGGCTTGGCGCTTTCGCGCCCACCTTGAGGCCCTGTATCGGGGGCAAACCGGCGGGGATTGGCCGCATGCTCCAGGCCGGGAAACCTAAAGTCCGCCTGCGCTTCTTGCACCAGTGAAGCGCTCTCTGTAAAGCGGAAACCAAGGCGGCTGCCCTTCATCGCGTTGTGGGGATTATTATACTATGGCCTTGGCAGGATTGCAATCCCCACCAAATGGAAAGGATCGCAATTTTACGTTAATTTTATGTAGGCATCCTCCCGGGCCGGCATGCGGCAGCGGGCCGGCTGCCGCGAAAAAGGAAGGATGCCGAATTTTATTCCTGATCCTTCTTTTCCAATGTCTCACGGATACGAACCAGTTCATCCCGGATGCTGTATAGAAGGAAAAATCCTTCAATGACAAGGCGGGCAATCACGGGCGTTATGATCATTATGCCAAGACCAAAAAAGAAATTGATGGAAAACATGGTGTACAGCCCGCCGATAATGGCATAGCAGAAGATGAACAGGTAAATGAACCGGATCAGGGCGGGGAGCCAGAATTTTGTAAAATGAAAGAAGTCATACAAATGTTTCAGAAAGCCGGAATAGGCGTTTTTTTTGGACTTGGGCAGGAAAACCGCGGCCATGATGACAGCGGCGATAATGGAAAGAATGAATACCGCAATCATGCCGCCTCCCATACTAGGTGCCGGGAAATTGTAGCTGTAATTGTACATGCCTTTTCCTCCAATCAAATTTTAATGATGCCCCCGCTTGCCGCCCGAACTCTATTTTAGCACATTTTTCCTTGCAAGTATATGGGTACCGCCATTCGGGAGACAGTACAACGGGAAGAGGGGGCAGGATGCGGGGGAAAAGACAGAAAAAGTCATTTGCACATGTTAATATTTTCAAACATGACAGCCTTCGACAAAAGCTCCCTGCTTTCGCTGTTGCAATGCGGCGAAATACGGTTTATGCTGTACATGGAAAGGAGAGGTTATACAATATGTTGTATACCGGCATCCGTTAATACTAGAGGAGGCGAGCGTATGAGAGAAGCGGATAACAGGAATGAAGAGAAGTTGCTGAGGTGGAAACTGGAAAACTGCTATTCCCAGGGCAAGCTGGAGGAAGCTGTCAGGCTGGGGCGCCGGTTGGATGAAATGCAGTGCCAGTTGCTTCGGGAAGCATCGGAGCCCAAAAAGGCCGCCGGCTGATCCGGGGCCATGCTGCAACTCTCCTTTCCAAAGGATGCGGGCACGGCACCGTAGTCGCGTGAAGCCGGGAGAAATAGCAAATACCCGACCGCGCGGTTGCTTGCGGAGCCGCAGGGTTCATAAAAAAGGACGGGTAGGCCCGTTCTTTTTTTGTATTTGCAATCACTTTTGTTAAAAACCGTATGAATTGGCATGCTGTGACACACCCTGAAAATTGACAACGTTTCTTTTCCATAGTACAATGGGCCAAATTCGATGGCAATGGGAGGACGGCAGCATGGGCATTATCGCATCCCGCAACCTGGATGACCAGCGGCGGGAGAAGGACGGCATCGTCTATTTTGACCGTGGTACCATTACGGGCAAAAATGGCCGCAAATATGAACGGTTCGCCATCCAGACGCATTTTGTCCAGCGGGGAGAAAAGCAGGCGGATTTGGTCCGCCGCTATGTGATGCCCCTCTATCAGCCTGGGGATGTGCTCTCTTTTGGCGCCAAGGTTATGTGCATGTGCGTGGAAAGCGTAAAGACAAAGGATGAGGTGAAGCCCGGCTTCTGGGCCAATCTGCTGTGGCGTTTCGCCGGCATCAACCATACGGGCGTGGGCATGCATGAGCCCTATAAGCTGCAACTGGTGATCGATATCTGCGGGCTGCCAAGGGTGCTGCTGGCGGCATTTTTAAGTGCCATCACAAGGCCCTTTGGCGTTCATGGCGTGTTTTACAAGGTGTGCGGCAAAGGCGTGGGCGGCATCGACGGGTTCTATTTCCGCTCGAGCTTTGATGTTTACAAAAGCCTGGCGCTGATCAACCCTTCCAACGCGGACGAGCTGTGTGAAAAGCTGAGCAAGGAAACAGGCGTCCCCGTGGTTTTAATGGATGCCAACGACATCCAAAGGGATCAACTGGGCAAATCCTCCAACATGCCTCTTTCCGATGAGGAGCTGCAGGATGCCATGCAGGACAACCCCTCCGGCCAGGGGGATGAACTGACGCCGTTGATTCTGATCAGGCCCTTGGACTGAGCTTAACAGAAATAGCGGTACATATCGTAAACGATACAGGTGGGCGAAAATCCTTCCGTCACGGCTTTGCCGTGCCACCTCCCTCAAGAGGGAGGCAAAAAATCGCCCCTACAGCGTAATATGTTTATTGACTTCACACCGGAGCATTTGGGAGCCGGAAGAAAAGCCAATACACACCTTGCGGCGTAGGGGCGATTATCAATCGCCCGCTTCAGCCTGGCATCATGGGCGCAGCCGGCAGAAGATTTGCACGTCCATATTTCGCAGATGCTAAAACAAAAAATCCCTTGGAATAGCGGGCTTGCGTGTCCTTCATACTATCGTGGAGGTGAAGGTCATGTTTCCCGATGCTGTTTATTATGAACCGGACGCATTATCCCACCCGCTGGGAGAATTCTTGAAGGCAAAATACAACCATATTCCATGGATTCCCATCGACAGCCACAACAACATTCCCAGCATGCGGCAGCAGGAAAACAAGGAATTCGGGCGCATGAAGCAGCACCTCATCGTGGGTGTGCGCAAAACGCACAAATATGTGGAAAACCATAAGGTATCCGACTGGCTGGTGCCCTACACCTCCTCCGGGTGCAGCGCCATGTGCCTGTACTGCTACCTGGTGTGCAATTACAACAAATGCTCCTACCTGCGGGTGTTCGTCAACCGGGAGCAGATGATGGACAAGCTTGTTAAAACGGCCCGGGAAGCCGGCAAGGACCCCACTTTTGAAATCGGAAGCAACAGCGATCTTGTTCTGGAAAACACCGTGACGGAAAACCTGCCTTGGACCATTGAAACCTTTGCCAGGGAGGGAAAGGGCTATTTGACCTTTCCAACCAAGTTTGACATGGTGGAGCCGCTTTTGCCTCTTGACCACCGGGGCAGGACCATCATTCGCATGAGCGTCAATCCCAAGGATATCATCTCAAAAATCGAACTGGGCACCTCGCCCCTTGATGACAGGATACGCGCCCTGAACGCAATCTGCGACGCGGGTTATCCGGCGGGCCTGCTCATTGCGCCTGTGATCCTTACGGAGGATTGGCAAAAACAGTACCGGGAGCTTCTTTCCCAACTGGCGAATGGCTTGTCCATAAAAGCCCAAAAATCGCTGTTCATTGAGGTCATTTTCATGACCTACAGCTTTGTGCACAGGGCCATCAACAACGAAGCCTTTCCCAAAGCACCGGAACTGTACGACCCCTCCCTGATGACAGGAAGGGGCCGGGGAAAATACTGTTATAGGGATGATATCCGCAAAGCGGGAGAGGCCTTTTTGAGGGAGGAAATTAGAAGATACCTGGGGGATATACGTGTTCTGTATGTGGTATAGGTAAACCGCTACATATTTTCAAAGAACGGCTCGCCGTCTTCCCCCACCAGAGTGCCCATCTCGTCAAAGCGCAGGGGAATGGGCTTGGCAATCAGGTATCTTAAAATCTCGTCCATGCGCACGCTGTCGGCGAAGGGCACCAGGGAGAAGGATACGCCGTGTTTTTTGGCCCGGCCGGTGCGGCCGATGCGGTGGAGGTAATACTCGTTTTCATTGGGCAGATCGTAGTTGATGACGGCTTCCACATCGTCCACATCAATGCCCCGGGCGGCCACGTCGGTGGCCACGAGGATCTCGAACTTGCCCTTGCGGAAGGATTGCATCACGGCGTTGCGCAGGCTTTGCTTGATGTCGCCGTGGATGCAGTCGGCGCTGTAACCGGCCTTTTGGAGCCTGGTGGAAAGGCGTTGGGTCATATCCTTTGTGTTGCAAAAGATCATGATCCGGTGGTACACGTCAGCGTCCAGCAGATACAAAAGATGATCGTATTTCTTCTCCCGCTGGCTGGCGATCACGTATTGGGTGATCTGCGGCCGGTTTTCCTTTGTGGCGGGGATGGTGATTTCCACCGCGTCGTGCTGGAATTTCCAGGCGATGGTCATCACATCCTGGTTGGTGGTGGCGGAGAACATCACCAGTTGCCGGTTAGGCGGCGCGGCCTCGATGATTTTGGTCACATCCTTGACAAAGCCCATTTTCAGCATTTCGTCGGCTTCATCCAGCACCATGGTATGCACATGGGAAAGCTTTACGGTGCCCCGGTGCATGTGATCCAGAATGCGCCCCGGCGTGGCCACAATGATTTGAGGCTTGCGCTTCAATTGCGTCATTTGCCTGGAAATGGGCTGGCCGCCGTAGAGGACGGCGATATGCACCTCCGGGATGAAGGCGGCCAGATTTGTAAGCTCTTCCCCGATCTGCAAAGCCAGCTCACGGGTGGGGCAAAGCACCACTTCCTGGATTCGCTGGTCGGTAAGGCTGATGTACTCCAGCATGGGTATGCCAAAGGCGGCCGTCTTGCCCGTGCCGGTGGGGGCCAAAGCGATAATGTCCTGGCCTGCCATCATGGCGGGAATGGTTTTCTGCTGCACCGGGGTGACCTCGGTGAAGCCCATTTTTTCCACGGCCTTTAAGATTTCCGTGCTGAGATCCAATTGGGAAAACGCTATATTGCTGGTGTCGGTCAAAATTCGAGGCTCCTTCAGTAAATTGGTAATCGCTCTTATTTTATCATAATCCTTTAAAATTACAAGCAAGCGGCTTGAACCACCGGATGGTTGCAACGGATTCCCGCATCGGAACAGGGCATCGCCGCAGCGTGCGCCGGCCGGGATAACATTCAGCGCGCTTCCTGCTGCGCATAGGCCAGGATGGCTTTGGCCAACTGGTCGGGACAGGATGTATTGCCCTGGCAGGATATGTCGGCCAGGCGGCATGCCACTTCCTGGGCATTTTGTCCGATGACCATCCGGGCAAGACCCTGGGCGTTGCCTTTGCAGCCGCCCACAAAGTTGCAGGCAGTGATAATACCGTCAATAATCTCCAATTGGATCTGCTTGGAGCAGGTGCCCCGTGTTTTATAAAGGAACATGCATTTTCCTCCGGTTTTGATAAATAAGCAAGAAGGCATTCTTCGGGTTTATATCGAAATCCTTCAAACCATTCAAAGATAGCGCCTCCATCCTTCACATCGCGCACCCTACCGCCCCCCCTTTCATAAAATGCAACATAAGACCCTGATGAGGGAGATGAAGGGGCGCGGCACATGCAACCTGTCATTTGGATTGCCGATAGGGAACTGGGTCTTTTTTTATGGAGCCGGGATGATTTCCGGCAGATTCCCTGCGCCCTGAACTGGCCGCACGCTCCCTGCCCGGCGGTGTCGCAGTTTTTTTGCGCCTGCAAAAAACGGGACATGGTGCAGCGGTTTGTTTTTTGGGAAGGGAATTGGAAGGCGGAGGGGGAATTCCCCGCTCCGCCGGGGTTGGAGTGCATGCAGTCTTCCCCCGAAGGGGGATGGCTGTATCTGTTAAGCGGCGAGGCGGATAGTTTGCATACGGTGGCCGCGGCGACGGGCGAGCTTTTGTACGGCAATGACGCGGGTGTGTATCCCCGCTGCGTGCAGGTGCATCCTACCGGCAAACTGGTTGCTGTGGCCGGGGGAGCGGCCGGGGAAGTGCTTTTGTTCCAGGCGCCGTCTTTAAACCTGTACCGGCGTATTCCCGTTCCCGGCATCGCCTGCCAGGCTGCATTCGTGGAGGGCGGCCTGGCGGTATTAAGCGCCGTGGAGGATGGAGAGGTGCAAACGCTGCTGGGTTTTATTGCGGGAAACCGGGCCGTTATGGAGGAGGTGTTGGTGCTGCCGGGTTTGCCCGGAGCGCTGCAGCCGCTGCCGGACGGAACGGTGCTGGCCGGGTCTGTGGGGATGCTGGCGCAGGTCGCCCTCCGGCAGAAGAAGGTGGTGTGGCGCTCGGACAGCTTTGGGCTGCCGGGCACGCTCAGTGTCCGGGGGGAAGAGGTTTTGGTGAGCGATCCGCTACCGGGCCGGGTGATCCTGATGAACTGGCGCAGGCCCAGGGATCAGCGCCTTGTGTTTGAGGGGGTGGAGGCCGCGGCGGTCTTTCAATAGCGCCGCGCTTCAAAAAAATGACGTTGTCATTTTTTTGAGTTGCACTTTTTGCCTGTAACCCGACGCACCGGCTGTCGCTACGCTTAGCCGGAGTTCCGTTATCAAATAGCTTTGCTATTTGATAACTCCAGGTTCGGGGATTTCATCCCCTCACCCTGGGTTAGCGGTCGGCAAAAAGTGTAAGGAAAGCTTGCTACGCAAGCGACCCGCGCGCCCGGCAAAGCCGGGCGACACGATTACAATTGAAGGGGTTCCACCCCTTCAATACATCCCCGGAGGTTTCCCTCCTAACCGAGGATTCCAGCCTCATCTCGCCGATATCCCAAATGCTTTTGGAATCCGGAACCACAACTGGTAAATGGGAATGATCCCTTTAATTAAGGTTTTCTGGGAGAGGTGACGAAGCCCAGCCGCCGCCAGTGGCGGCAAGAGGCTGGGCTGAGGAAACAGGCGAACCGGTGCGACGATTGAGACCGTCGGAGCGGGGAGGGCTTCTTTTGAAAAAGAAGCCCTCCCCGCATCATATTGGTTTATTTCGTCTCCCTACATCGCCTTACGGGCGGCGTCCATGCCGGCCTCCATGGCTTTGCGGTTCAGGGGCAGGAGATCGGCCTTCTTTTCGCCAAAAACGTCTTTCAGGGCGTCCATGGCGCTGTCCAGGCTGATGGCGCTTGTGGCGGCGATGATCGCGCCAAGCATCACCATATTGGCTACGCGGCCGTTGCCCAGGGATTCCGCGATGTCATTGCAGGGGATGGGCAGAATTTTTGTATCCTTGCGCTGGGGAGCGGCATCGATCAGCGAAGTGTTGTACAAAAGCAAGCCGCCGGTTTCCATGGCCGGCTCAAACTTTTTCAGGGAAGGCAGGTTCATGATAACGGCCACGGGCGGCTCCGTCACAAGAGGACTGCCGATGGGCTCGTCGCTTATGACCACTGCGCAATTGGCTTCACCGCCCCGCATTTCCGGGCCGTAGCTGGGCATCCAGCTTACGTTTTTGCCTTCATGCATGGCCGCCTTGGCCATCAATTGGCCGATGAGCAGTATGCCCTGGCCGCCGAATCCCGCAATCAGGAATTGGGCTTCCATATCAGCCCACCTCCTTTTTTACACCCAGGGGATACTTGGGAATCATATTGCTCTCCAGCCACTTCAAGGCTTCCTTGGGTGTCATGCCCCAGTTGGTGGGGCAGGTGGAGAGGACTTCCACCATGGTAAAGCCCTTGCCCTGGGCTTGCATCTCAAACGCCTTCTTGATGGCCTTCTTGGCCTCCAGGATGTGTTTCACATCATGGGTGGAAACCCTGGCAATATAAGCGGGGCCATCCAGGGTGGCCAGCATTTCGCTGACTCGAATGGGATAACCGCAATGGTCCACATCCCGGCCGTAGGGAGAGGTGGTGGTCACCTGCCCCGGTAGGGTGGTGGGGGCCATCTGGCCGCCGGTCATGCCGTAGATGGCGTTGTTCACAAAGATCACGGTGATCTTTTCACCCCTTGTGGCGGCGTGCACGATTTCCGCCGCGCCGATGGAGGCCAGGTCCCCGTCGCCCTGATAAGTGAACACCATGTGATTGGGATGCACCCTTTTAATTCCGGTGGCAACCGCAGGTGCCCGGCCATGGGCGGCTTGCATCATATCACAATTGAAGTAATCGTAAGCAAACACCGCGCAGCCCACCGGCGCCACGCCGATGGCCTTGTCCTGCATCCCCAGTTCCTCAATGGCTTCCCCCACCAGCCGGTGGATGATGCCATGGGTGCAGCCGGGGCAGTAGTGCATGGGCTTGTCGGTGAGCATTTTTGTTTTTTCAAAGACAACCGCCATTTACTTTCCCTCCCCGCTGATGGCTTGAAGCTGATCCATGATCTCTCTGACGGTGGGCACCATACCGCCGGTGCGCCCGAAAAAGTGCACGGGCTTTGTGCCGTTCACCGCCAGGCGCACATCCTCCACCATCTGGCCCATGCTCATTTCCACGGTAAGGAAGGCCTTGGCATGTTTTGCAGCCTCCGCTATGGCCTTCTCGGGGAAGGGCCACAGGGTGATGGGCCGGATCAGCCCCACCTTCATGCCCGCTGCCCTTAATTTGCGCATGGCGCTTCTTGCGACCCTGGCGGTGGTTCCGTAGGCTACCAGGATGTAATCGGCATCCTCGGTCAGCTCGGTCTGTACCCGGACCTCGTTTTGCGTCATCAGGTCGTACTTTTTTTGAAGCTTCAAATTATGCTTTTCCAGTACCGTAGGGTCAATGAACAGGCTGTTGATAATTGCCCGTTCACCACCTGCGCCCGCTGCCCAGGTCTTTTCGGGCAAATCGGCAACAGGGGTATAGTCGGGCATCTGCACCGGCTCCATCATCTGGCCGATGAGGCCGTCGCCCATCACCAGAACGGGATTGCGGTAACGGTCGGCGATGTCAAAAGCAAGCTGGGTCAGTTCGACGGCTTCCTGTACGGAGGAAGGAGCCAGCACCACCATGCGGTAGTCGCCGTGGCCGCCGCCGCGGGTGCTTTGGAAATAATCGCTCTGGGCGGGCTGGATGGACCCAAGGCCAGGGCCGCCCCGCACCATGTTTACGATTACGCAGGGCAGCTCGGCACCTGCGATGTAGCTGATGCCTTCCTGCTTCAAACTGATTCCCGGGCTGGAGGAGGAGGTCATCACCCGCGCGCCGGCGCCGGCCGCACCGTAGACCATGTTGATGGCCGCCACTTCGCTTTCGGCCTGCAGATAGCAGCCACCCTCCTTGGGCATGCGGGCTGACATGTATTCGGGAATCTGGTTCTGCGGCGTGATGGGATAGCCGAAGAAAAACCGGCAGCCGGCCTGAATGGCGGCTTCGGCAATGGCCTCATTGCCCTTCATCAGCATTTTTTCCTGAGCCAATATAACCGCCTCCTATTTCTCTACCGTGATCACAACATCGGGACACATTCTGGCGCAAAAAGCACAGCCTATGCATTGCGCCTGATCCATGCATTCCGCCGGGTGATATCCGCGGCTGTTGACTTCCTTTTTAGATAAAACAATTATCTTTCGCGGGCATACGTCCACGCACAGGCCGCAGCCCTTGCACTTTTCGGCCTGAAAAGTTACTTTGGACAATTTGCTTGCCTCCTTTTAACCGAACCCATTCGGTTCGTGTTCTTACATTATACAATATGAAATGGTCTTGTCAATCAACAACGCCGCTGAGGAGGGCGCGCGGCCCCTTATACTGGGCAGTGATGGGATCATATGAAGCGTATGGCAGCTGAACCATTTAGGTATGCAATTCTCCGAACAAAAGAGTCAGAAAATCAATATATCGAAGTAAACCATGTATAAAATCCGAACGATATAAAGCATAAAAGCTGGAATGTACGTGGAAAAAAATGAGCCGAAAAAAAGTGATTTTTATCGCGAAAAATGTGTTGACAAGGTGTATGTGCTGTGTTAGACTAACGAACGTCGCCTCAAGCGGCGCCGGACCTTGAAAACGATACAGAGTTGATAAAACTCAAAGAAGAAGAAAGAAATCGACAGTCGATTCTTTGAATGAGTTTTCACTTTGTCGAGGGAAACCGAGATAAAGCTGAATAGGATTAAA
>JAEYOV010000078.1 GCA_023411395.1 Bacillota bacterium | reverse complement strand
TTACACGGCTTGCTGTGTTTCCTATCCCTGTTTTTCCTTCATTCCTCGCTCCTTGACACCGCTGTTTATTCTTCTATAACAAAAACTGTCGTGCTGGAGAATTCTCTCCAGCACGACAGCCCCTTGCTGTTTGAATCAAGTTTTGACGGCTGCCCTGCGTACCGCAGGATTATGGAAATTATAATCCCTCCGCCTGCTTGAGCATCCACTCAATGTACAGGCCGTAGCCCTGGGTGGGATCGTTGACGTACACATGGGTCACGGCTCCTATGATGTGCCCGTTTTGAATGATGGGGCTGCCGCTCATGCCCTGAACAATGCCCCCGGTTTTTGCAAGAAGCTCCGGGTCGGTGACCTTGATGACCATCGATTTGGGGGCGGGGGATGTTTGCCGGTTGGCCTGAACGATCTCCACTTTATATTCCTTCATCCCTTCCCCGTCCACGCTGGAAAGGATGGTGGCGGGGCCTGTGAGAACCGTGCCCATCAGGCCGATGGGAAGGCCGTTGGGGTACAGTTTGTTTTCCGGAGGCTTATCCAGATTGCCGTAGATGCCAAAGCTTGTGTTTTTAAGAATATTTCCAAGCGAGTTGTTTTCCCGCAGGAAGGAGCCCTTCAATTCGCCAGGGGTTCCCTTTTTGCCTTTTTGTACATCCACCACATCGGCATGCATCACCTGGCCGCTGCGCACGGAAAGAGGCTGGCCGGTATCCGCGTCGGTGATAGCGTGGCCCAGCGCGCCATAGGCTTTGGTTTTCGGGTCATAAAACGACAGCGTGCCTACTCCGGCGGTGCTGTCGCGCACCCAGATGCCCAGGCGGTAGCTGCCGCTGGCCTGATCGCGCTTGGGGATCAGGGATACTTCCATGGGCCGGCTGTCCCTAAGCACCTGCAGCAGGATGGGCTTGCCTCCGCCTTGGGCCACCAACTGGCTCAGATGCGTTGCGCTTTCAATCGGCTTTCCGCCCAGTTGCACCAGCACATCGCCGGGGCGTATGCCCGCCAGGCGTGCCGGACTGGCGCCGCCCTCGCCGCCCAGATCGCTTGTGCCCACAACCAAAACGCCCTGGGTTTGCAGCGCTACGCCGACCGCCTCACCGCCGGGAAGGAGGATGCGTTCCGGCTCTACGGACACCTCCACCTTTTTGATGGGCAGGATGCCTAAAAAATCCAGGGAAAGAACGGCGCTGCCCGTCTGATTGCCGGTCAGTTGGACGCTGCTGGCCGCCCGGCCGTTCAGTGTTTCATCCGTGGAGGAGAGTACGGATACATCGCCCTGTTCCACACGGATGGAAAAGGGCAAGCCCAGCGACAGAATTTGACGGTGGCCCGTGGTGACGGACAGGTGATCGGGTAGGTGCATCAGCGCCTGTGCCTGCGGGGTAAAATAGCCGATGACAAGAAACAGGGAAAGCAATATGCCAATCCAGTGCCTTACCCGGGAACGCTTTTGCCTGAATCGATACGTGCGCATTTTGACGCCCCTTCTTTGCGTTGTTCAGCCATAACATGGGCGCGGGGCGGTCAAAATATGCTGGGAAGGACAGACAAAGGCCGGCCTTCATGCCTTTACAAAACATGTCCCTTCCTGTAAAATGGCAGAAGAAATCGCAAAGATTACGGGGGAAATGAAACATGCTGTTGGGCGCTTTGGAAGCGGGCGGCACCAAAATGGTATTGGCTGTGGGGGACGGAACGGGGCATATCACGGACAAGGTCAGTATTCCCACTACCGCGCCGGAGGAAACCATGGCGGGCATCCTTTCCTATTTTCAAAGACACGATATCATGGCGCTGGGCGTGGGCTGCTTCGGGCCGCTGGACCTTACGGCTTCTTCCCCCACTTACGGATATATCACCTCCACTCCCAAGTTGAAGTGGCGTAATTTTCCACTGGTCAAAACGCTGGCGGACGGGCTTCACGTGCCTGTGGCCCTGGATACGGATGTGAACGGCGCCGCTCTGGCGGAAAGCACCCTGGGCGCGGCTCGGGGGCTCCGCAGTTGCCTGTATGTGACGGTGGGCACGGGCATCGGCGGCGGGCTTGTGGTGGAGGGCAATCTGGTCCATGGCTTGCTGCACCCGGAATTTGGCCATTTGCTGCTTCGGCCGCTCAAGGAAGATCCGTCCCCGGAAGGGTTCTGTCCCTATCACGGAAGCTGCCTGGAGGGGCTGGCCTGCGGCCCGGCCATGGAAAAACGCTGGGGCATATCCGCCAGGGAATTGAAACCGGACCACCCCGCCTGGGCGCTGGAGGCTAACTATCTGGCCCAGATGTGCGTGAACGCCATTGTCTCCTTTTCGCCGGAGAAGATTATTTTGGGCGGCGGCGTGATGCAGCAAAATCACCTGTTTCCCATGATCCGCAAGGAAACGCTGCGGCTGCTGGGCGGGTATGTGCAGCATCCCGCCATTTTGAGCGGTATGGAGGATTATATCGTGCCGCCGGGCCTTCACACCGAGAGCGGCATTGCCGGCGCTTTCCTGCTGGCAAAGCGGGCGCTGGAAAAAAGGAGCGGCGCATGAACATACTGGTCATGGACGGACAGGGCGGAGGCATTGGCCGGGCACTGGTGGAAGGGCTCCGGCAGACACTGCCGGAAGCGGATATTACCGCCGTGGGCACCAACGCAGCGGCTACTTCCGCGATGCTGAAGGCCGGGGCCAGCCAGGCCGCCACAGGGGAGAACGCGGCGGTGTACAATATGAAAAATGCGGACGTGATCCTTGGGCCTATCGGCATCCTGGTAGCCAACGGCCTTTTAGGGGAAGTTACGCCCCGGATGGCCGCCGCGCTGGGAGAGTGCACGGCTTTGAAGATTTTGGTCCCGGTACACAAATGCCATGTGGAGATCGCCGGATTGCAGGATTTACCCGTGGGCCAGTTTATTGTTTCCGCGGTGGAGAAGGTGCAAAGGCTGGAGAAGCGGATATAAATCTGTTTCGAGGCCATACAAGGGAGAAAGAAGGGGGAAGGCATGCACAGCGACGCCAAGACGCCCCGGGATTATTTGCAAGAACTTCCCCCCGGCAGGCGGGAAATCATGGAAAAGCTGCGCGCGGCGGTGCTGGAAAACCTTCCGGCTGGTTTGGAAGAAACCATGATCTACGGCATGATCTGCTATGTGATCCCCCACAGCCTGTATCCCAAGGGGTATCATGTGGATCCGAAATTGCCGGTCACCATGCTGGGCATCGCTTCCCAGAAGAACCATATCGCCTTGTATCACATGGGGATATATGCCTTTCCGGAGGTATACGGATGGTTCATGTCGGCTTATGAAAAAGCAACGGGCAAAAAGCCGGATACAGGCAAAAGCTGTGTCCGCTTCAGGCCCACGGCAAATACTCCCTACGGCTTGCTGGGGGAATTGTGCGGCAAGGTCACGGTGGCGGATTATCTTCGCGTATATGAACAGGAAAGGGCAAAATGAGCGCCGGAAAGGGAGGCGGGCAGGATGGAGAAGGGATTCGCTTTTGACGCGGAATTGAAAAAGGTCCCCGACATCGACGGTGCCTATATTGAAATCCCTTTTGATGTAAAGGAAACGTTTGGGAAGGGCCGTGTACCCGTCCACGCAACTTTCGACGGCGAGCCTTACGACGGCAGCCTTGTGCGCATGGGTACGCCCTGCCACATACTGGGTGTGCGCAAGGACATCCGATTAAAAATTGGCAAGCAGCCGGGGGATACGGTGCACGTCACAATAAAAGAACGTGTCTGATAAGCTTTGTTTGCAATCAGCTGCCCGGCTTTGCCGGACGGGCGAAAAGCGCGAAACTCGCGAATAGTACAACCCCTGTGGCACAAGTCCACAGGGGTTGCGGGTTGGGCAAAGCCATAGGCCTTGCTTTATCGAACGCCAGAAATGACCAGGAAGCGCCGTGCTTGATGATTGGGGCAGATCAGGCGAATACCCTTGCCGATGGCATCCGCGGGACCTATGTTGCTGCTTTCCTCAGCCATCCCGGCACCAGCTCTCACAAGCCGGGGTTTTTCCCGAGGGTGGGTCTGGCGGCGGGCGCATTCAGCGCGGCCTGCAGGTCGACGGACTGAGAAAGCTTGTCCAGAGCCCCTGTCTGGCTGCTGTTTGTTTTGCCCGGCTTCTGGGAATTCCCGGAAGAAGCGGGCGCAGTGGCCGGTGTTTTGCCATTGGACGTCTGTGAGACGCCGGCATTGGTCTTGGCGGGTGTCTTTTTCGTGGTCTTCACGTCATTGGCAAATACCTGCACCCAATAGGTGACACCGTCGATAACGACGGAGGCAACGCCCATTTTGGTGAACTTCTTGTTGAGAATATTGGACCGGTGGCCTTTTGAATCCATCCAGTCGTCCACGACTTTTTCAGCGGAATACTGTCCCTTGCCCAGGTTTTCACCACGGTAGGAGGCAGAGACGCCTGCTTCGGAAAAAGCGGTCTTCCATTCCTCGCCGTTGGGGCGGGTATGGCTCCATTTTTCGGCGATCTCGGCGGCACGCAGTTCGGCAACACGGTTGAGGTCCTCGTTCAGAGTAACCTTTTTCAACCCGGCGGCCTTGCGCTCCTTATTGATCAGGTCAAGGACATCGGAGGATTTGTCAGCCAACGCACCTGCGAAGGTGGTAAAAAGAACAACCAGAACAAGAACCAGGGCGGCCATTGCTTTTGTGGAACGGAACATGAAAATTCTCCCTTCGGAAACTGGCTGTCATGCGGCTTGCGCCGTTTAGACCCTGTAGCTTTGCGTCCCGGCCTTTCAACCGGTTTGCCTTTTTCGGTAGCTGGCTGCCATGCGGCTTGCGCCGTTTAGGCCCTGTAGTTTTGCGTCCCGGCCTTTCAACCGGTTTGCCTTTGGTACGGCAGCTGGCAATCATGCGGCTTGCGCCGTTTAGACCCTGTAGCTTTGCGTCGCGGGCTTTCGCCCGTTTTGCCCTTTGCGGGAACTGGCTGTCATGCGGCATTTCGCCGTTTAGACCCTATAGCTTTGCGTCGCGGGCTTTCGCCCGTTTTGCCTTTGGGAGGAATGGAATTCCTCAGGAATGGACCGGCAAGAAAAATATCGCACGGTGATTCGGGCTTCTTTTGGCGATCCCCCCTTCTTTGAGGAAGTCGTTGAGAATGGGACAAATTTCCATTTCTGTTCCGACACTTTCCCACCTATATCTTAGGATAATTCTTCAAAAAAGTCAACAGTTTCTTCCATTTCTGTGACGAAAGGCAAACGATTTTGCCTGTGGCTGTCGGAGAATATGCGGGCGGACAACAAGAAACCTGGGAAAGGCAAGCGCCTTTCCCAGGTCTGTTCCAATAATCAAATGCATTCCGGCGGGCATTCCTTCAGGCAGTAGACATACCGGGTGGAGGGAAGAGAGGCGCTTCCCAATATCATTTCCCTGCTGCCTCCCACAGGCTTGAAGCCAAGCTGCTGGTAATGGAAGCGGGCGCGCAGGTTGTCCCGCAGGACCCAAACCTGCACGTAGCTGGCGTCAGTGCCTTCCATTTCTTTCAGGATGATTTCCACCAGCGCCTGGATATCCTGGAGGGCCACGCTGGGCAGGTACTGCAGGTCGAGTATCTCGCCTGAGACCGGTTCAGGCATGCGGTAGGCGGAGAAGGCCATCAGCGTATCATCCAGATACAAAAGGGCCACCCGCATGGCGGGGTCGTTCAGCCATTGCCGGACGGTGGCGGCGAACTCCTGGTCATCCTGAAGGTTGCACAACACGTCAAAACCCTTGTATACCTGCTGGCAGCATTCCCTGCGCAGCTTGAGCAATGCATTCATATCCTCCGGCAATGCCGGGCGAATCACGCGTACCGCCATACTCATATCAACCGGAGGCCGGCCTGGGCCTGCTCCTCGTTGTATTTGGAAAGGAGACCTTTGATGCGGTTGTAAGGGCTTAAAAGCTTGCTCAATGATCTGTCATGGTTGAGTGTGGCAATGATGTAGGACAGGTATTTGCTCATGTCCGCCTCAATGAACCAGGGCGCGGCTATCAGTTCCGGCGTGCGGTAGGTAAGGTTGGTGGCAATGACCCTGGTGATGGTGCCCTCGTCATATGCGGCGTTGAAATCCTTCAGGCCGCCTGTAAAAAAGGCGAATGTGGCGGAGGCGAAAATGCGGTTGGCCTTGCGTTTTTTGAGCTCTCTGGCCAGATCCAGGATGGATTCGCCGGAGGAGATGATGTCGTCCGCCACAAACACATCTTTGCCTTCCACCGAATCACCCAGGTATTCGTGGGCAATAATGGGGTTGCGGCCATTGACAACGCTGGTATAATCCCGGCGCTTGTAGAATAGGCCCATATCCACCCCCAGCACAGAGGAGTAGAAAATGTTGCGGTCAATGGCGCCTTCGTCGGGGCTGACGATCATCATGTGCTTTTTATCGATGGTCAGGTCCTTTTCCTTACGCAAAAGCGCCTTGAAAATCTGGTAGGAAGGCATGACGCTTTCAAAGCCGATCAGGGGGATGGCGTTGACCACGCGGCTGTCATGGGCGTCGAAGGTGATGATATTGGTAACGCCCATGCGCTCCAGCTCCTGCAGGGCGATGGCACAGTCGAGGCTTTCCCTGGAGGTACGGCGGTGCTGGCGGCCTTCATAGAGCATGGGCATGATGACGTTGATGCGCTTGGCCTTTCCGCCGATGGCGGCGATGATGCGCTTGAGGTCCTGGAAATGGTCGTCGGGAGACATGGGCACGTCGCTGCCGTACATTTTGTAGGTGCAATTGTAGGCGCCTACGTCGCAAAGAATGTAGATGTCATAGCCGCGGACGCTTTCCTTGAGCATGCCCTTGGCTTCGCCCGTGCCAAAGCGCGGACAGTAGGCTTTGATGAGGAAGTCGCCCCGGCCATAGCCAGGTGCGGTGATCAGTTCCTGCTCTTCCTGCGCTTCCTGGTGATCACGCCACTTCATCAGCCAGGCGTTCACCTTTTCTCCCAGGGCCTCGGTCCCCCGCATGGCGATCAGCCCCAGAGGCCCCACAGGAACGGACAGAAACGCGCCCTTGTTCCAGTCACTCATGAAATCCGTCAACACCATCATCCTCTTCCGCACGCATTTTCGGACGGAGACATTATACCTTAAATTCCATACAGTGAGAAGGCCTTCCCGAAAAAGAACGGATAAATAAGCTTCCTGACGAATTATGGCGGCAAGTTTTATGTAAAATCGCTGAAAGGTTTCAGATGGCTCCATATCATTGTATGTGTATTTTTCAATATATTTATGCCCGCGGTGCCACAATTTTATTTACTTCCCATATCATGTATGATACAATGGCTCCACACCGATGAAGGGGAGAAGTAACCGCCTGTTTGGTTAAAGCGAGCCGGGGAGGGTGCAAGCCCGGTACGACTGCAGGCGGTGAATGGGCCCCCGAGGGCGCGCCGAAAACAGAAGTAGGCTGCGACGGAGGCCCGCCGTTATGGGGCGGAGGGCGGGAAACCGCCTTCGCAGAGCGGGCGCTAAAGCGCCAACCGGGGTGGCACCGCAGGCAACTGTCCCCAATATAAGGGGAACGGCTGCTTTTTTTGTGCCCGCACCCAATATCAAGGAGGTTCATTCCATGGAACAGTCCCTTCCCCAACAGGAAAAAAGGCCGGTCATCTTTTCAGGCATCCAGCCCTCGGGCACGCTGACCATCGGCAACTATATCGGGGCGCTGCGCAATTTCCGCGCGCTGCAGGACGATTACGACTGCCTGTACTGCGTGGTGGATATGCACGCCATCACGCTTAGGCAGGACCCGGCCGCGCTTCGCCGCCGCTGCAACGAGCTGGTCGCCACCTATATCGCCTGCGGGCTGAACCCGGACAAGAACCTGATCTATTGCCAGAGCTATGTCAGCGCCCATGCGGAACTCAGTTGGGTGTTGAGCTGCTTCACCTATATGGGAGAATTGAACCGGATGACCCAATTCAAGGACAAATCGGCAAGGCATGAGGAAAGCATCAGCGCCGGGCTTTTTACCTATCCCGTGCTCATGGCGGCAGATATCCTGCTGTATCAGACGAACCTGGTGCCTGTAGGCTCGGATCAGAAGCAGCACGTAGAGCTGTGCCGTGATGTTGCCACCCGCTTCAACGGTGTGTATGGCGATGTGTTTACCGTGCCGGAACCGTATATTCCCAAACTGGGCAGCCGGATCATGAGCCTGCAGGAGCCTGCCCGCAAGATGTCCAAGTCCGATCCGGAGGACACCTACATCGCCATCCTCGACAAGCCCGATGTGATCCGCAAGAAGATCCGCCGGGCGGTAACGGACAGCGAAGGGAGCATACGCTACGATCCGGAGGAGAAGCCGGGGGTTTCGAACCTTATGAGCATACTAAGCGCCCTGGGCGGCGGGGAGATTAAAGCCCTGGAGGCGGAGCTTGATGGCCAGGGTTACGGCGTGCTGAAGGAGCGCACGGCGGAGGCCGTGATCGAAACGCTGTCGCCCGTTCAAAAAGAGTTCGACAGGCTCATCGCCGACAAGGAATACATCTTGAAGGTGATGAACCTCAATGCTGAGCGTGCCCAGGCACTGGCGCAAAAAACACTGCGCAAGGTTTACAGGAAGGTCGGTTTTGCCTCACGTTGAGCAGGGTGCCTGCCGGGCTGAAATAGAAAATCTTTCAAAATAACTGCATAGGCGGATGCAAGGGGGTGCATACTGTAAGCAAAACAAGGAAAGGTGCGTGAGAGCATGGTGGATCGCATTGCCCTGCTGCTGGTGATTATCGGCGCCATCAACTGGGCGTTGGTAGGTATTTTTCAATTTGACTTGGTGGCCTATCTGTTCGGCGGGCAGGGGGCTACGGTCAGCCGCATCATCTATACGCTGGTAGGTGCGGCCGGGCTGTGGTGCATTTCCCTCTTGTTCAAGGACAGGGATCGGGATCATGTGGAGAAAACGGAATAAGGAACGTCAAGGGGATTTCATCCCTTTGGAATCCCTATTCTTGAGAATCAAGCGCGCCTGCTCATTCCATACAGATTGTGTAGCGGAAGGGGCAGGCTTTTCATCTTTATCATCCTGGGAGAGCAACGAGGGGGTACTGCGGTTCCCCCTCGCTTGTAATCGTCTCGCCCGGCTTTGCCGGGACGATTTATTGGATCCACACGCTTGCCCCATGGGGCTTGTCCACGGAACCGGCAATGTTGTTGGCATGGTCGGCGATGCGCTCCAGGTTGGTGAGCATATCCAGGTAGAGCATGCCGTTGCGTGCGGAGCATTTGCGGTTTTTGAGCCGATCCACATGGTGTTCCCTGAGCGCCGCGGTCAGGTCGTCCACGGCCTGCTCCTCGTTTTCAATGCCGGCCAGTACATCCGGGTTGGTCAACTGGCGTGAAAAAATATGCAGTGCCTGGTCCACCATGTGGGCGACCCGGGCATGCATGCCGGCAAGCTCCTGCTCGGCCTTGGAGGAAAACTTGATCTTTTCTTCCGCGCGCTTTTGCGCGGCTTCCAATATGTTGATGCTATGATCGCCGATGCGCTCGAAATCGTTTACCACATGGAACAGGGAACCTACCATATGCAAATCCCGGTCATCCAGATCCAGCGCTTTTACCTCCACCAGATAGGTGGTGATCTCCTGGTTCAGGTAATCCAGCACATCCTCGGTATCATTCACTTGCTTGGCGGCAGCCAGATCCTCATCCAGGAAACAGCGCATGGCAGCTTTGAAATTGCGGTCGGCCAGTTCTCCCATGCGCACCACTTCTTTGAACAATTGGCTGACGGCGATGGGGGGCGTGGCCAATAGACGGCTGTCAAAATGGGTCATGCGCATGGCTTCCTTCGGCTCGTCCACGCCCCGGACAAAGATCCAGGCCGCCTTTTCCAGAACGCGGGCCAGCGGAAGCAGGATGACAGTCGTCCCAATATTGAAAAACACATGGGTGAAGGCAATTTGCAGACGTATGTTGTCGGGCGCAAGGTTCGTGACCCAGTTTGCCATAGGAAACGTCATTGCCAGGGCGATGAATAATGCAGAACCAATGACATTGAACAAAAGGTGGACCACCGCGGCGCGTTTGGCTGTGTGGTTGGTACCGGCGGAAGCAATGAGCGCCGTGACGCAGGTGCCTATGTTCTGGCCGAACAGGATAAAGATGGCGCCATCCATGCCAATGAGGCCCTGCAAAGCCAGCGCCTGCAGAATACCCACCGAAGCGGAGCTGGATTGGATGATGGCGGTGATGCCTGCGCCTACCAGCACGCCCAGAACGGGATTGCTGATGCCGATCATCAATGTGCGGAAGGCATCCCACTCCTTGAGCGGCGCCATGGCATGTGACATGGTGTTCATGCCGATAAACAGAATGCCAAGTCCCATTAATATGTTGCCTGTCTGCCGGATTTTCTCTTTGCGCCCGGCGAAAATCAGCACCATGCCGACACTGGCAAAAATGACGCCAAAATCGAGCTTTACGGACAGCAATAGCGCTGTGACCGTGGTGCCGATGTTGGCGCCCATAATGACCCCGATGGCTTGTCCCAAAGAAAGAAGGCTTGCATTGACAAAACCTACCACCATTACCGTGGTGGCGCTGGAGCTCTGAATGACGGCCGTTATGCCAATGCCTACGATCATGGCCAGGAGCCGGTTGCTCGTCAGTGCGTTGAGCAGGCGCTGAAGGCCTTTGCCGGCGGCCCTTTCCAGCCCTTCGCCCATCATTTTCATGCCGAAAAGGAACAACCCCAACCCGCCGAACAGCGTAAAGGCATCCAACCAACCCATGCGCATCCCTCCTGTGCATGCCGGGCGCGTTCTCTCTTTTTCGCGCCGCTTCTACTTTTTTTTACACAACGTCTATAGCGTATCACGAAGGGACAGCTCTTGTAAAGGAATTTAACACATCCTTCTTCCGCAATTCTGCTTATTCATACACCGCTCTCGGGCCGCCCGTATAAGGCAGACGTGAATAAGCCAGCACCAGATTGGCCTGGCCGATGCAATGCATTTCCATGCGCAGCGGCACCGCCACGGGGCGGATGTGCATGCCCACCAGCGTATCCCCAATATCGATGGCCGCATCAGCCTGAACAGACTGGGCCAGCCCGGGATGGGTGAGCAGCCTCCAGGCCGCAGCGGGAACGCTGCCGCCCGCCTTGGGCTGGGGGATGGCGTGCACCTGGATCAGGTTTCGTTTGTAAATTTCCTCCCGCTCCATCACCAAAGCGCGGTTCAGGTGCTCGCAGCACTGGAAAGCGGGAACGAGTAGGTTGTCCCGGCAGGCTTCCCACATGGCCCGGGCAATATGTTCGCCCAATTCCGGAACGCTGCCGCGGCCTATGCGCTCCCCCATCACTTCACTGGTGGAGCAGCCCAGCACCACCATGGCTCCGTCCTGCAGCCGGCCCTGCCGCTTCAAAAACGCCACGGCTTCTAATATGCTTTTTGTGATTTCTTCGTACATGCTTCTTCCTCCCAGCTTGAAAACGCGTACATGCCGATGGCTGCCGCCACCGACAGGTTCAGGGAATCGATTTTATCGCTGTGGGGGATGCGAACCGCCTGCCCCAGCCTTGCGAAGGAGGGATCAAGGCCGCTGCCCTCGTTGCCGAACACCAGGGCATAGGGCGCTTTCGGGCATTCCGCCGCCTCCAAAAGAGAGCAGGAACCATCCAGCATGAAGGGGTACAGCGCATGGCGGGGATAAGCATCCCGGTACTTTTCGAACGTGTCAAAGTGCTTCACCTGCAGGGAAAACAGCGCACCCATGCTGGCCCGTATTACTTTGGGATCAAAAATGTCGGCCGCCGGACGGATGATGGCGATATTCGTCATTTGAAAGCCCAGCGCGGTGCGCAGGATCGTACCCAGGTTGCCTGCGTCGGATGGGTGATGGAGCACCACATGGGATCCGTCCAGAGACAGGTTGCCCTGAAACTTCTCAAAAACCACGGCAGCATAGCAGTTTTCTTTTCCGGAGATGCGGCCCAAAGCCCGGTCTGCTTCCTCCACCCGGATATGCAGGCTTTCACAAAGATTTTGAAGTGTACGGACGCCTTCGTTTTTGCCGCTCTGGCTGTGCACAAGCAGCCGCCGGGCGGCGTCGGGCCTGTTTTTCAAACACTCAAGAGAAGGGAATACCCCCGGCGCGTAGGAGTAGCTGAGGCTGCTGTGATAGACTTCCAGGCTGGGCATTCACAAACCCCTTTCCGGATGCGCTATTCTTCCCGCTTTGACGCTTCTGGGTTATCCGGTTCGCTCTGCGCTTCCTTGATCTTGCGCTTGAAGGAAAACTTCAGCCGGGGCGGGGCAGGGGGCGTCTGCGCGCCGGCTCTGTCGGCCTGCAGAACCACCTTGCAAAGGTTCAGCAGAATAGGGCCAAGCAGTAAGCCCAGGACTCCGCCGGTAATCTGAAAGCCTGCGTACATGGACATCATGGTGGCCAAAGGGTACAGGCCCAGGCTCTTGCCTACGATGCGGGGCTCGGCAATCTGTCTTGTTACCACAACCGCCACATACAAAAGCGCCATGCCCACACCGGTGGCAGTATCCGCCGTCACAAAGCCAATCAATGACCAGGGGATGAGAAAAAGCCCCGCGCCCAGCACGGGCAGGGCATCGGTTACGCCGATGAGCAGCCCCAGCAGCAGCGCGTAGGGTTTGCGCTGTATCACCAGGCCGCCGGTGACAACCAAAGTAATCAGAAGGGAAACCAACAACTGGGATTTGATCTGCCCGAAAAGCGCCTTGAAGATATCGCGCTTGAGCAGCATGCTTTTGCGGATCATCCCCGCCGGGAAGGTTCTGTGAAAAAAGGCAAAAATACGCTCCCGGTCGCTGCTCAGGTAATAGGTCGCCATAATGGTCAGTACAATGGACAACAGCACGACCGGGACAGACATGGCGGTTGCCCAGGCTCCCGTGGCGATGGTGCGGGATATGCCGGTAGCCAGGCTCACCAATGTCTTGTTGATTTCGGTCAGTGTCGTTCTGGTGATCTCCATCAGGTTTTCCGGCAGCACATCCGCATACCGCTGGCTCAGGTCGGTCACCCAGCCGGTAACATTGTCGCCAAGAGACATCAAAAGGCTGGGCGTGGCCCGGGCCAGTGCCACCAGCTCTTTCAACAGCCGCCCCAAAATAGCCCGCATTCCCCAGCCCAGCAAGCCAAACACAAGCAGCATGCCCATTATGGTGGCAAGACGGTTGCCTAAGCGGATTTTGGAAAACGCACGGCGCAAAAGCCTTACCAACGGATCCATGAGCATGGCGAACAGCAGCGCCAGCACAAAGGGCCAGCAAAGGGGCAGCAGCTTCAGCGCCACAAAGCAAATGCCAAGCACCAGCGCAATCAGGGTCAGCCGCCGGGGGATATCGTTCAGTTTCATGTTCCAGTTGCGTACCCGCTTGAAAAAATCCTCCATCATATTCCTCCCCTGGCATCGTCCCTCCAAGTATATCATGGCCGGCCGTTTTTGTCATGAAAAACACGCGCCACGGCCCGCACCGGGCTGGCCTCCGCCTGAATATTGAGCGGAAAGGCCGCCACCTCAAAGGAGCCGGACAGTTTTTCAAGGCCACGCATGTTTTCCACTATGGGGATGCCCGCGCAAAGCAACAGCTTGTGCACCGGAAAAGGCGGGTGATCCGGGGATGGCATATCCATACCCAGGAAGGCGGCGTTCTCCTGTACCAGCAGTTTTGCAAATGCCATAGATACGCTTGGATGAGAGCTGTAATAGCTTTCAGTTCCGTAATGCGCTTCCATGCCAGTTAAGAGCAGTACCGCCCTTCCGGCAAGCGCACCTTCCGGAAGATCGGGTTTTTGAATCTCCATCTGTCCCCGCACGTTAAGCAGAATTCCCGGGGCGAAGCAGCGGGAAAGATTCATTTCCGCCATGCCCGGCGCATGGGGGAGCAGGTGCATGGGGGCGTCCATATGGGTGCCCGCGTGCAGGCCGGTAAAAAGGGCATAGGCGTTATAATCATCTTTCTCCAGCCATTTTTCCTGTGTAAGCCGCGTTTGCCTGTCACCCGGGTATACGGGCATGCCATCCGTCACGGGCCAGCTCAAGTCCACCCACATGGTTTTCCCTCCCTTGTAAGCAGTATACCTGCTTTGCGCCCTTATGGCTACGGCTATTTGTAACTTCTGCGGGAATATGATATGATGCATCTATCCGGAAAGGAGCATACATATGGCGGAAAAGCTTGCAAATATCATCAAAAAGCCCAGAGAGCTGATCGGCGGAGCGCTCCAGGCTATCAAAGGGCCCGATGTGCAAAATCTGATGGAGAGCTTCACCAGCGAGATGACGGTGGTGGCCGAAGGGCTCTACGATGACCAGATGCGCCTGCGCAGGGAAGTGGAGGAATTGTCCGCCCAGCAGACCATTCTTTCCCAGCAGGCGCTGGATAGCCGCGAAGACCTGCAAATCAAATGGGAGCAAGTACAAAAGGACATAAACGCCCGCTGGAATGATATGCAAAAACGGCTGCAGGCGCTGGAAGCAAAGCAGCACAAGCAAGGGAAAAAGAACGGCATCCTTTCCCAGGTCACGGTATTGGCCGCCATCGTGGCGGGAGCCTGGATCATCGTTACGCTGTTGAATCTGTTGAAATAGAGCCGCACAAAGGAGGGCTTCCCATGCGTTCCTATGAGGAGATTGTCAGGGATTATCAAAAGCGTTCGCGGGATACCCTGATCGATTCGCTGGCTGCCAGCCTTACCTATATGGATGAAATCTGCGTGGAGGCGGGCATTCTGGACGAGGCCGGCATCCTGGACGATTTACTGGGCGGCGCCTGTGCCGCGCTGCCCTTTGTGCTGATCGCCGTGACCGAGCAGGCCAAGGTGATCTTAAAGCGCAAGCCTGCCAAGACTGGATTGAAGGACGCCGCCTTCCGCATGCTCAAATCAGGGGCCGCCATGGGTGTGGGCGCCTGTGTGGCCGGCAGCGCGGGGATATTGACCGCCGTACCCATCACCATCGGCGTGCGGGCGCTGCTTGACCGGTACAGGTTCAAGCTGCTTACCGGACGGCGGGTCGTGATGCGCACGCAGCGGCTACGTGAGCTTCAAAAGGCGATGGTTCCGCCCATTATCATCCATGAGCAGCCGCTGCTGACCGATGGCAATCCGGCGCTCCCCGCCCGGGAATAAGCAGCTTCATCCCAAAAGGGCAAGAAGCTCCTCCGGCTTTTCGATGAGATGGCGGGCATGGTGCTTAACAAGCTCTTCCCTGGGCCGAAATCCCCACAGCGCCCCCACCGGAACCATTCCGGCCGCGCTGGCGCAGTCCATGTCCACGCCCGTATCGCCTACATACAAAAAATCTTTCGGGGGAATGTTCAATTCCCCTGCGGTTTCCAGCGCGCCGGCGGGGTTTGGCTTCACCGGCACGTTTTCTTTTTGGCCGCGGATGGAATCAAAGCGGATGTGCGGGAAATAGTACGCGATCACGTTCAGCGTGTCCGTATGCGGCTTGTTGGAAAAAACGCACAATGGCAACCCGCGGCGCTCAAGCGCTGCCAGCATGTCCATTACACCGTCATAGGGACGGGTTTTATTTTGGCATCCCGCCGCGTAATAGGCGCGGTATGCTTTCAAAACGGCGGGTACAGCCTTCTCCCGGAAGCCTGTGGCACGCTGCGCCAGGGCTTTCACGCCGTCACCCACAAAATAGCGGTACGCGTCAAGCGGATGCTCCGGGAGATTGTTTTCCAAAAGCGCCCGGTTCATGCTGTCGGCGATATCTTCCAAAGTATCCAAAAGCGTACCGTCCAAATCAAACAATACGGCCCGCACGTTCATCGCTCCACCTTCCTTCCAAGCCCCGGCCATTGTACCACAAGCAAGAAAGGCATGCAATTGCGCGTTTGGGGCATACTGAAACCATCAGCAGGAAAAGGATGGCGAGATACCATGAATAAAAGCGGGCAGGGCAACCAGAAAAAAAGAATGGGAAGTGCGCTTCCCTTCAACCGGCAGGTGTTTTTCGGCGCGGCCGCGCTGGTAGCCGCCGCCGTGCTGCTCATCATCGGGCTGTATCCCCGCGACGCGGTTGCACCCGATCTTTCAAACACCGCGCCGCCGGAAAACATGGCGGATGCGGCGGGGACGCAGCCTTCCATCCACGTGGAGGCCGGGTGTGAACTGGTTCAGTTGATGAAGTACAGCCGATGTGACCATGAGGTGACGCGCCGTATACCGCTGCCCCAGGAGCTTGCTGGAAAAACGCGCCAGGAAGTGGAAACTGCCTATGAAGGCTGGCAGGTGACCGAGTTTTTGCCCAAACGCGTGACCATGGCGCGGCTGGTTTCGCTATACTGTGCCGAACATGTGGTTTTAATGCCTGATGAAACCGGCGTTCTTGGCGTGTTTGAGAACAAATACGGCGACGCGATGGCCTTTGTGCGGTCCCTGGAAACAAGCCTGGACTCCCTTCCCGAGTCCATCCAGGAGGAAGTCCGCCTGGGCAAGGGCTTTGATACCATGAAAGACCTGGAGCAATGGCTGGAAAACGTGGAAAGCTGAAAAGCAGCGGCTTCTTTGGAAAATAAATGCGCCCCGCCTCTCCCATAAAACGGGAATGAGGCGGGGCGTTTTATGCAAACAACCATGTTATGGCTGGTCGAGCTGCTCACTGACCGGCAGGGTGCAACCCTCTGAAAATTCTGCGGAGCATACGCTTTCGTCAAAGGAGACTTCTTCCTCCGGCTCCTTGAGCTTGGAATCAAATCCTTTGTTTTGGGACTTCTCCATCTCTGTCACCTCCTGGCAGGTTTCTTGCCTTTTATATACCCCGAATTCCGCCGGGTGAATCAAAAAACAGGAAACGCAGGCAGGAGCGCTTAATCCTGTTCAAACAGGCGGGCCATGATCTGCGTTCCTTCCTTCAAGTAAAGGCCATTCGTAGCCGTTTTCTCATCCAGCTTGCCGGGCGTGCCGGGGCGGCGGCTGTCATACAGCGCCCAGGGCACGGGGGAACCGTCGTGCCCCCTGGTGTTAAGCAGCGTCAGGTGGTCGCTTAATATCAGCAACCGGAAGTCTCCCAGTACGGGAAGCTTTTCAAGCAGCGGTGCGATGACGCGCTGATCCAGCCTGCGGATGGCTTCCAGCTTTTTTTTAAGATCCCCTGCGTGGGACATTTCGTCCGGGGCTTCCACATGGAGCACCGCGAAATCATCTCCCGCCGCAAGAGCCGAAAGCACCGCCTCCACCTTGCCCTCATAGTTGGTGTCCAGATCCCCCGTCGCGCCCGGCACCCTCGGGGTTTTGAGCCCGGCCAGGGCGGCAATGCCCCACACCAGCGGCACGGCGCTCACCACAGAACCGCAGCGGCCGTATTTTTCCTGAAAGGAAGGCAGCCTGATCGCCCGGCCCGGGCCCCAGGGCCAGACCATATTGGCAGGCAGCAGCCCCCGCTCTCTCCGGGACGCGTTGACGGGATGGCTATCCAGAATTTTGCGGCTTAACCGCATCAGCGCTTCAATCTGTTCCGACAGATACCCTTTGGGCCAGTAAGATTCGATTGCCTGGTCCAGCACGTTATGGGGTTCCGTCAGCGAGAAGGGTGCATCCTCCGGTACCGGGCCGCGGAGCACGCCAATGTGGCGGAAACTGCGGCTGACGGTGATGGTGAGCCCCATTTGCCGCGCGACCGCCTGATAATCCGGGTGGGCCATAAGGTCATGCATCAGCGCTTCGGCCTCGCCGCCCTCCACGCCGCCGCCGTTATGGCTGCGGATTACAAGCCTGCCCGCCGTATCCGTGACGGCGCACAGGTTGACCCGCAAGGAAACTTCGCCTTCTTTGAGCAGAACGCCTACTCCCGCCGCTTCCAGCACGCTGCGGCCCGTGTAGCACTTTCTTGGATCATAGCCGAATATATTCAGTATGGCCGTATCGCTGCCGGGAGTCACGCCCTCCGGCACCGTCAGGGCTGTGCCAATCTCGCTGCCGGCCAGCCTGCCCATGGCCGGCAAATCCAAATATCCCAGGGGCGTTTTATGGCCCAAAGCGGCCAACGGCTTGTCCGCCATGCCATCGCCGATGACCATCACATATTTCATAAGCCACTTCCTTTCTGTTTCTCAACAGTATACAAAAAATTCCTTGCAGCCGCAACGGCTGTCAGGAAAGAGAACGGACAGAATACATTGCGCCGGCCGGAGTGCAAACTTTTCTCCTTTTGTGCTATACTATACCAAGTATTTTCAAGGAGGCCATATTTTGAAGCGGATCGTATTGACCGGGGGCGGCACCGCCGGCCATGTGACGCCCCACCTGGCTTTGATCCCCCATTTGCGAAGGGCCGGGTACGACATCCACTACATCGGCACCGAAGCGGGCATGGAGCGGGATATGGTCAGCCGCTTGGGCGGCATTACATACCATGCGGTGAAGGGCGGCAAGCTGCGCCGCTATTTTAGTTGGAGAAATTTTACTGACCCTTTCCGGGTGCTTTGGGGAGCCGTTCAATCGGCCCGTTTGATGGGCAAGCTGAAGCCGGACGTATGCTTCAGCAAGGGTGGCTTCGTATCCGTACCGGTGGTGTTCGGCGCATGGCTTCACCGGGTGCCGGTTCTCTTGCATGAGAGCGATTTTACCCCCGGCCTGGCCAACCGCATTTGCGCCATGTTCGCCAGGCGGATTGCCACCACCTTTCCGGAGTGTGCCGCCGCCCTTGGCAAAAAGGCGCTGATGACAGGCACGCCGCTTCGGCCGGAGCTTTTTTCAGGCAGCCGTGCCCAGGGGCTGGCCATGGCCGGCCTTCAGGGCCAAAGGCCGGTGCTTTTGATGATGGGTGGCAGTTCCGGCGCGCAAAGCGTGAATCAGGTGTTGCGGGCGGCGCTGCCCAGGATACTTCCCAAGATGGACGTGATGCATATCTGCGGCAAGGGCAACCTTCAGCCGGATCTGGACAGCACCAACGGCTACTGGCAAAAGGAATTTTTAAGCGGGGAGCTTCCCCATGCCTTTGCCGCCGCCGACCTGATCCTTTCACGGGCGGGAAGCAATGCGCTTTGCGAATTCCAGGCGCTGAAAAAGCCCATGCTGCTCATTCCTTACCCCCGCACCGCCAGCCGTGGCGACCAGATCCTCAACGCCAGAAGCTATGAGCGCCGTGGACTGTGCCATGTGCTCCTTCAGGAGGACTTGACGGCGGATTCCCTGGTGAACGCCTTGCATCAATTATATGAATGCCGCGGAAAATTGCGCGCCGCTTTGCAAAACGCGCCTGCCGCCGACGGCACCCAGGCCGTGCTCGACCTGATCGAACAAGTCCAGGGCCAGAGGGCTCTGCCCTCTGGACACCCGCCAAGGGGTGACGGAGCCTGACCGCCGCCGGTGGCGGCAATAGGTCAGGCGGAGGAAATGGGCGAAACGGGTTCCGAAGCCCGGCTGCCCCCAGTGGGGGCAATAAGCCGGGCGGAGGAAGCGAGCGAAACGAGCAGCGCGAGCGGCAGTGAAGCGATGTGAAAATTGAGCCGCTGGGGTTGCGAACGGCAGTGAGCAATGCGACGAATGAGCCCATCGGGGTAAATCCCTATGGAATCTCCATATTGGGGATAGCCTTTCGAGAATGCAATGTGGACAAACTGATCGCCGTCAACGATTAAAAGAGTGACTTCGCGAAAAAAATTTTTATTAGAGTTTGAGCAATTAACAGCTTTGGGGGAGCAACGAGGGGGCCGAAGCCCTCTCGTTTTTAATCCGAAATCGTCGACATGTGCGGCGATTTCGGAAGGATTTCGTCAGAAATCCATTCCTTGCAGAATTTCCTGGCCGTAGCTCAGGGTGAGGGGATTTATCCCCGAACCTGGAGTTTTCAAATGTCATGCCATTTGAAAACGGAATACCGCACAAGCGTAGCGAAGTGTGGTGCGAAGAGCTACAAGGAAATTCTGAAAAATAGTGAAAAGCGCTTTTGCGCTTTTCACTACGATTCTTTCCATGGTTTGGTTCTGATAAGTCAGGTGCCTTCTGCACACAATAGCCGCGAGGAGGCGAATACCTTGAACAAAAAGTGGATTCTCACCATGCTGTGCGCGTTTGCGCTGTTCCTGCTGGCAGGATGCGCAGTTGCGGATGTCTTGCCGTCCCCGTCGCCCGCAGCCACCACCCCAATGACCAGTCCGCAGATCCTTCCCAGCCCATTGACGGATCTCAGTCCCAGCCCCGGAATCGGAGCACCTACGTCACCTGCGCCCGGAACATCGGGCGCGGGGATTACGACGATGGAGGATGCGAAAAAGGTATCCCAGGATATCGAGACTGAGCTGGAGAAACTGAGCGAGGTTTCGGAAGCCACCGTGGTGGCCGCGGGAGATACCGCCGTGGTCGGCCTCACGTTTGACAGCCAGTACAAAGGCGGCCTGACCAAGCGGATCACCGACATGGTCAACGACAGGATCGGAACCGTCAACACCGGTATCCAGAACATTGGCGTTACCGCTCAGGCGGCCCAGGTAAAGTCCATTCAGGATCTGGCCGCCACCATGGAAAAGACAGGCACCACGATGGCCACGCTTAAAACCCAGGTGGACGCGCTGTTTAAAACCATCACAGCCAACGCCGGCGGCGCTACCACGGCACCATAAGGCGCACGAAGGGATGCGTACAGCATCCCCCTTCGCGCGCCTTTTTTTGCTGGAAATCCATAGATCACTGGCCAAAGTAATAGAATGCTGGCAATCCATAGCACCTTGTCCAAGGGAAGAACGCTGGCCGTACAAGCCCTCTTTCCCCAAAGAAATATTTTTTCTGTTCGTCAGTCCAATGGCATATTCCCCCGGGCACCGCTCATAGCTTATCCCAGAGGGGGAGATGCAATATGGATTATACGGTACGTGCACAACGCTGGCATATGCTGGGCGCCACGCCGCTGGCGGCTGTAATGGCCGCGGTGGCTTTTGCGCTGGGACAAGCCGGCATCCCCGCCAGCATCTGGCGGCTGAACAGATGGGCGGCGGGACTCTTGTTTGTTTGGTGGTTCCTGGGAATAGCCCTTGTAAGGCGCAACCCGCGCCCCTGGGCGACAGGCGTGCCACAGGCCGCGCGCCATGCCACGCGCATCCTGTGGAGCGCAGCCGTGGCCCAACTGTTCAGCACCCTGACGATGCTCGGGGCGCACTACCTGTATAGCCTTATCCTGGGGCAGCAATATGTCTGGCTGGACACGCTGGTGGCATGCGGCGCACTGCTCTTCGGGCAGGCGGCGGGCGTAAAGGCGCTTTATACGTTTTCCCGCCCCAAGCCGTACCTGTACGGGGGCACCGCCATGCTTTGCGCCCTGTTCCTCCTGGCTGCGCTTTCGTGAAAATGGCGGGGCCATTTTCACGATTTCGCACTTTTTGCCTGCATGCTACGCATGCGGTCGGCAAAAAGTGTAAGGAATGTTTGCTACGTAAACCCCGCCCACCCGGCAGAGCCGGGTGAGACGAATTTAAACGAGGGGGGCCTCGGACCCCCTCGTTGCGCCCCTTTGGAAGATGCTGTCCATCCCAAAGTACAAAAGGCCGGCTCAATGTTTGATTACCGGCCTTTATGCTGCAAGGGAATCGTGCAAAAGTTCATTAAAAACAGAATGGGCAATTTGCTGCCCATTCTGTTTTTAATGAAATAGCGTTACTTCCGGGTCCCCGTCATCGCCCACTTCCTCAAGGACCACGGCGCTGGGGGGAAGCTCGCCTTGTATCTGCGTCTGGCTTTCGTAACCGCCGGAGGCGTCGAATTCGGCCTTGGCCTGCTGCCACTCCAGGGTAAACTCCTCCAGGGTAAGGCCGCTGCCCATCATATACCGGGCGGCTTCAACACCCACATAGCGCAGATGCCATGGCTCATAGATGATCTTTGTAATATCTTCCTTGCCGGCGGGATAGCGGATGATAAAGCCGTATTCCGCACAATGGGCGGCCATCCACTGGGCTTCGGGCGTTTTGGCGAACTCAGAGTTGAACCTTTTGCCAATCCAGGCTTTGCTGATCACATCGATGCCAAGGCCGGTTTGATGATCGCTGGCGCCGGGGTAGGCCACCACACCGTCATCCTTGCCGTTGTTTTGCTCCAGCCGGTTTCTGTACATGGTGTTCTGGGTCTTATAGCTGCGGTAGCCGCTGTGGGCATAGAGTGTCACCCCATCGGCGGATGCCGCATCAAACATTAGATCCAGCGCATCTGACACCATCCGGCACATCTGAATGGCGGAGCTGGAGGTTTTTTTCACCTTGATTTTCACAAGGTCCTGGGGCACATAGTCGGATGGGAGCAGGGTCTCCCGGTTTACCAAACGGATATATTCCTGATGAAGTTCCGTAAGGGATACGGGATATGTCCATGAAACGGTGTTCTCCTTATCAAGTTCCTGGGCGGAGGCACAGCCGCCCACAAACAATAGGGCCAGGCACAGCGCAGTCATCAACCATCTCTTCCCCACCAGTTTACACGCTCCTTTTCACTATGGTTCCAGTATATCCAGAATGGCCTTTACCTGCAAGGATTGCACATAGGTTTCCATGGGAATATGCTGATCATACATGGCTGTAGCATGCTCAACGCCTACATACCGCACATGCCATGGCTCATATTCATAGCCGGTGATCTCTTCCCAGCCCTGCTGATAACGCACAATGAAGCCAAAGCGGTGGGCGTTTTCCAGTACCCATTTTCCGGCCTTTGTTTTTCCAAAGGAACCATTCAGGCCGCTGGACACGCCCTTGGCGCCCACGTCCATGGCCAGGCCCAGCTGATGTTCGCTGGCGCCGGGAGGGGCCACATATTCCTGTGCTTTTTTTACGCTGCCGGTGGATTTGATTTTATTGGAATACAGCATGCTTTGCTTGGAATAACTTCGATAGCCCGACACGGTAAGCAAGGTGACCTTTGCCTCTTTTTTGGCCGCGGCAAACATTTCCTCCAGGGCTTTGGCCGCGTCCTCCCGCATAAAACGCCCATCGCCGGATACATCCACCACAATCGTCTGGGGCACATACTCCCGGACGATGACGTTTTGCCGGTTCACCAAAAAAATCTGCCCCTCCATATCCATTTGGGGCATTCCTTTATCCATGGCACCTTCCATAAGGGATGTGGCGAGGGCAGCCGTTGCGATGAGCCGCCGGATGAGCAAACGATCCACCTCTTTCGCCAGAGTTTTCCTTCTTTCCTTATTCGACGAATCAAACAGGCAAATCCTTCACGAATTTTTGACAAAAATTTCGCTGCCGTATTTGGAGATCAACCGATTTCTTGCGCTTTCCTCCAAAAGGGCCGTGATCTTCGTACCTTCCGCCATATGCTCCTCCGCCACGATCTGCCCCAGGGAACGCACATCGCTGATGGCGCCGTACTTCGAAAAGGGCACCAGCAGTACCGCCTGCTGCCGTCTTGCATGAAGCAGGGAAGCAATGCGTGACAAAAGCTCGCCAAGACCGGTGCCTTCCACGGCCGACACGTGCACCGCGCCGGGGAGGAAGGGAACGCCATCCGCCGCATCGCACTTGTTCATTACGTCGATGCGGGGCTGATGGGAGGCGCCCAACTGATCCAGCACCTCAAGCACCACCTGATGCTGTTTTAAACAGTCGGGGGAAGATGCGTCGGAAACGATGAGCAATATATCCGCCAGTGTTGCCTCTTCCAGCGTGGAATGAAAGGCCTCTACCAGATCATGGGGCAGCTTTCGGATGAAGCCCACCGTGTCCACCAGCAAAAACTCGCTGCCGCTTTGCAGCTTCACATTCCTGGAAACGGCGTCCAGCGTGGCGAACAACTGGTCCTTTACATAGACGTCTGAGCAGCTTAGCTTGTTCAGCAGCGTGGATTTGCCTGCGTTGGTATAACCAACCAGCGCCACTACGGGCACCTGGGTCCGCTCCCGCATGCGGCGGCGGATTCCCCGCTGCCTTTCCATTTCATTCAGTTCCCGTTTGACATCGGTGATCCGCTCCCTGATGCGGCGGCGGCTGATTTCCAGCTTGCTCTCGCCGGGGCCCCGGGTGCCGATGCCGCCGGCCAGCCGGGAGAGCACCAGCCCCTGGCCGATAAGCCTTGTGGAACGGTAGTTCAATTGCGCCAGCTCCACCTGCAGCTTGCCTTCCCTGGAGGAAGCCCGCTGGGCAAATATGTCCAGAATCAGCATGGTGCGGTCGATGACCTTCACCCGCAAAAGCTCCTCCAGATTGCGCACCTGGATGCCGGTCAATTCCTCGTCGAAGATGGCCACATCAATGTGCTGTGCCTGGCAGTCCAGCGAAAGCTCCTCCGCCTTTCCCCGGCCTATGCAGGTGGCGCCGTCTGGTCTTGTGCGCTTTTGAAGCGCGGTCATCACCACCAGCGCTCCCGCCGTCTCCGTTAGCCTCTTCAATTCCTCCAGGGATTCTTCACTTTCCGTGCCGATGAGCATAGCCCGCTCCGGACCGCCAAGGGATTGCTGGTCCTGCCCCTTTGTGACCAGTTCATCGGATACCAGAATTTCTTCCATCCAGGCTTCCTGAGGGACCTTGCTTACGGGCATGGGGCCAAACAGCCGCAAGGAGGGCTGGTCGCCTTCCATTTCCCCCAAAAAGCCGGCGCCGATAGCAGGTTGGAGGCCGGGCACAAGGCCTATGGCGGCCATGGCGTCAAAGCGCATGGTGCGAAGGGCGCTGATATCCACATCTGACAATTCTGCGCTTCCGCCGGGATGGGTATGTATGCACCGCACCATGGAAAGCCGCCTCACATTGCGCCGCAGGCGGAACTCCGACAGCGGCACGCTGTCCAGGCCGCCCACGATCACATCCACCACCTCGCCGTCCCTGGTGATGTACACGGCGATCTCCCGGTTGATGTGCAGCGATATTTCCTTGAGGATATTCACCATATCCATAGGCACAAAGGTATCACGGCTGATTTCCCAGCTGTACAATTTCTCCAATTCGGCGAGCAGCGTCCTGCGCAAGCCTTCGGTATTGCCATGGATTTCGGGCATGGTTCCTCCTTAAAAACACGGGGAAGCCGGGGTACGTCCTGCGACCCCGGCTTTTTATTTTGCTTCCTGCTTTTTTTGATAATCTTCGATGGCGGCGTGGATGGCTTCCTCCGCCAGAAGTGAACAGTGAATCTTTACGGGGGGAAGCCCGTCCAGCGCCTCCATCACCGCTTTGTTGGTAAGCTGCAATGCTTCCTCAATGGTTTTGCCTTTCACCATTTCGGTGGCCATGCTGCTGGTGGCGATGGCCGCGCCGCAGCCAAAGGTTTTGAACTTCACATCGGTGATGACGCCGTCTTCCACCTGGATGTCCATCTTCATGATGTCGCCGCATTTGGCGTTGCCCACCGTGCCGCTGCCGCTGGGGCTTTCAAGCTCGCCAACGTTTCTTGGATGTTCAAAATGGTCCCAAACTTTTTCGCTGTATTGCATATAGATTCTCTCCTTATTTTGAAGCAGCCGCAAACAGCGGCGACATGGCCCGCAAATTTTCCACGATGCCGGGGAGCACTTTCAAAACCTCGTCCACATCGGCGATGGTGTTGTCCTGGCTCAGGGACAGCCGCAAACTGCCGTGGGCGATCTCATGGGGCAGGCCGATGGCCAGCAGCACATGGGACGGGTCCAGCGAACCGCTGGTGCAGGCGGAGCCGCTGGAGGCGGCGATGCCCGCAAGGTCCAGGCGCAAAAGCAGCGATTCGCCCTCGATATATTCCACGGAAACGTTCACGTTTCCAGGAAGACGGTTTTCTCTGGGGCCGTTCAAACGGACATTGGGGATGGCGCTGAGTATGCCATCGATAAGCCTGTCCCGCAAAGACGCAAGCTTTTGGGATTTCGCTTCAAGGTTTGCAACCGCCAGGGTGATGGCCTTGCCCAGCCCCACGATGCCGGCCAGGTTTTCGGTGCCGGCCCGAAGACCGCGCTCCTGGGCGCCGCCCTGCAACAGCGTATCCAGCCTTGTGCCCTTGCGCACATACAGCGCGCCAACGCCCTTGGGGCCGTGGAACTTGTGGCCGGACAGGGACAGCATATCCACCTGCCAGTCATTCACGTTTACGGGGATGGCGCCTATGGCCTGCACCGCGTCGGTATGGAAGGGAATGTTATGGGCTTTGGCGATTTTCCCGATCTCCTCAATGGGCTCCACGGTGCCGATTTCGTTGTTGGCGGCCATGATGGTGATGAGGACGGTCTTGTTGGTGATGGCTTTTTCCACATCGGCGGGGGATACAAGGCCCTCGCTGTCCACCGGCAGGTAGGTCACCTCAAAGCCCTGCTTTTGAAGCCACTCACAAGTATGCAAAACGGCATGGTGCTCAATGGAGCTGGTGATGATGTGGTTCCCCTTTGATTTGCGGGAAAAAGCCGTGCCCTTGATGGCCCAGTTGTCGCTTTCCGATCCTCCGGCCGTGAAGTATATTTCCTCCTGCCTGGCCCCGATGGCCGCCGCCACCTGCCTGCGCGCCTCGGCAATGGCCTTTGCCGCATCACGCCCCGTTTGGTGGATGCTGCTGGCGTTGCCGTACACCTTAGTAAAGTAGGGCAGCATAAAATCGAGCACTTCCTGGCTGACGGGCGTGGTCGCGGCATTGTCCATGTAAATGCGGTTCATTGTGCGTCTTCCTTCCAAGGTATTCTCAGGTTTCCTTGCTGAGCATGTCTTTTAAGGTAATGCTTTGCAGCAGCCCGTTGATTTGGTCGGTAAGACGGCTCCAGACCATGCGGGTGGGGCATCCGCAGCTTTTTTGGCAGGCATCGCTGTCATGCAAACATTCCGACAGGGATACGGGGCCTTCCGTGGCGTCGATGATGTCCCCTACCGTGATTTGGGCCGGGTCCCGGGCCAATTGATATCCGCCCTGCACGCCCCGGACCGTGGTGACCAGCCCGGCCCTTCGCAGACTGCCCAGCAGTTGCTCCAGGTATTGCTCCGGCACGCCGGTTTCCGCGATGGACTTCAGCGGCTGGGGCCCATTGCCCGCCTGGGTCGCCAGATAAAACATGGCGTACAAGCCATATTTCCCACGGGTGGACAGCTTCATGCCCCGGCCTCCTTTTAAAGGATTTTTGGGTTCGGGAGATACCCTACTAATTTTATCGGGTTTTCGGTGGTATATTATCATGGGCGGAGATGGTTGTCAAGGGCCGGGATCACAATTTTATGAGAAATAGCTAGAATGATATGCAGTTCAGAACAGGCAGTATGCTAGTACATTTGATATGGGGATTCTCAAGGGGTTTTTCCCGGCTGGCTCAATCGTCACACTGCTTCGCTGCCGCTCGCATTGTTCGTTTCGCCAGCTTCCTCCACCCTGCCCATTTCCGCCACTGGCGGGGCAGGGTTACGGAACCTTTCGCGGAGTCCAGGGGCAGAGCCCCTGGTAGCGGGGGAGAGGGCGGTGAGCGTATTTCCACAAATTCGGTATGGAATGTTCAAGGGCAGGGTGATCTTGTCACGGCCGTGGCCGGCATGAACGGATTGCAGGATGGGTTTGTCTGGTGGAAGGAGATCGGAAAAAATCTCATGAAGGGTAAGGGTGGGCTTGCCGGGATCGCCGCCGCAATCGGTGAAGTCTCCCAGGATGAAGCCCGCGCACTGATTAAGGAGGCCCGTATTGCGGAACTGGGTGAGCATGGCGTCGATGCGGTAAGGCTTTTCGCCCACGTCCTCCAGCAATAAAAGCTTTCCGTTAAGGTCGGGAAGGTATTCCGTGCCGATCAGGTTATTCAAAACGGTCAGGTTGCCTCCGGTGAGAATGCCTTCCGCCTCACCCTCCCGGAAAACCTCAAAGGGCGTGCCGTCGGGGTTTTCCATCAGGCCCAGCGGGGCGGTATCGCTCATGGCCCGGAGCCATCCCGCCCGGCTTTTGTTTTCACGAAGGCCTACCGGCCAATGGGCGCCCGCCATGGGGCCGTGAAAGGACACAAGACCGCATTTGACTTGAAAAGCGCAGTGCAGCGCGGTGATGTCGCTGAATCCCACAAAGGGTTTGGGATTTTTTCGGATCGCTTCGTAATCCAGCATTGGCAAAAGCCTTGCCGCGCCATAGCCGCCCCGCAGGCAAACGATGGCGTCGATAGCGGGGTCCTGAAACATTCTGTTTACGTCACCGGCCCGGCAAGCATCGCTTCCGGAAAGGTATCCCCGCTGTTCATTTACACTTTGCCCCACGGTTACAAAAAAGCCCATATCTTCAAGCAGGTGGATGGCTTTTTGCCTGTTCTCCTCCTCATAGATGGGGCTGGAGGGCGCGATCAGACCAATATGCGCTCCCGGCTGTAGAGAAGGCGGCAGGAGTCTTTGAAACATGGCAATCGTCTCCCTTCTTTGCATGGCTCTCCCTTTCCGGGCCCATACTAGGACCGTAGAGATATCAGGGAGGATGTCATGCTGACCGTATTTTTACGTTCGGTGGTTTTATTTTTGCTGGCTGTTGTCTTTGTTCGGATCATGGGCAAGCGGCAGGTAGGTCAATTGCAGCCATTTGAACTGGTGGTAACCATTCTGATTGCAGACCTGGCCGTTACGCCTATGGCAGATGTGGGGATACCGCTTTTATATGGTATCGTGCCCATGATGGGGCTTACGGTGCTCCATGGGCTGTTCGCGCTGATCTCCATGAAAAGTCAAACCTTGCGTGAAATTTTCAGCGGCAAGCCGACCGTGCTCATCAAAAATGGCGTAATCCAGGCCAAAGAGCTGGAAAAGCTGTGCATGAACCTCAACGACCTGCTGGAGGAACTGCGTGCCGGCGGCGTGCTCAACCCCTCCGATGTGGGTACAGCCATTGTGGAAACCAGCGGCAAAGTCAATGTTTTTCCCAAGGCGGGAAAACGCCCCGTCACGCCGGAGGACTTGTCTATTGCCACAGGCTGCGAAGGCCTTCCCATGACGCTGGTGTTGGATGGCGTCATTGAGAAAAAGAACCTCACGGCGGGGAAAATCCCGGAGGAGTGGCTTTTAAACACGCTAAAACACCACGGCTTTGCATCCTGCAAGGATGTGCTTTTGTGCAGTGTGGATACCAGTGGCAAAATGTTTATTCAGGGCAGGCGCTCCGAACAATCGCTGCTTGTAGACGCTGCACCTCCTGGCGGGATAGGATGGTGACGTATGAAGGGAACGTTATGGACCATCATCATACTGGCTATCACCATTGTTGCAGTAGGCATCGCCTCCACCACCATCAGTGCCAAAATCTCCCGTGAGTTTTCCCAGGACCTGGCCGCGGCGGAAGAAAGCATCCGCAAGGAAGATTGGGAGCAGGCCAAGCGCACTGTGGATGCCATGAAGAACGAATGGAAAGAAACGTGTCAGTGGCTGCAGATCTGGGTTCATCATGAGGACACGGACGACGTGAGTTTGTCCCTGGAACAACTGACCGCTGCCATTGAGGTGCAGGACAAGCCCCAGAGCCTCATTACAAGCGCGGAGCTGGGCGAAACGCTGCGCCATATCTATCACCGGGATTCGCTGGTTATCGGCAATATCCTATGACACTACTTCCGCTTCAGCGTGATCACGTGCAATTGCGGCGGAGCGAACAGTCTTACCGGCACCCAGGAGGTGCCCACGCCGTTGGAGACAAGGATATTCGCCCGGTTCTCCTGAACCCAGCCGGAAAGATACCGGTCGGATACCCGGGTGAAGGTGCGGAACATGGGCCTGCCAAAGAACGTCACCTGTCCGCCATGGGTGTGGCCGCACAGCGCCAGGTCAAACCAATTGGTGGCGCCCTCGCCATTTTGGGTTGTGAAGGCCTCCGGCAAATTATCCGGCGAATGGGTGAGGAAGATCACGAAATCATCCTCCCGCATGGGATAGGCAACCTGGCCTGTTTGCGGGTGGCCGTTGTTGTAGTCGTCCACCCCGCACAGGTACAGTGCTGAATCGCCCACCCGCACCTCTTTGACGGCGTTCACCAGCGGCAATACGCCGGCACTTAACATGGCGCTTTGCAGCGCGTTCAGGTTGCTTTCCGGCACGGTGCGGTCATGGTTGCCCACCACGCCCGCCACCAGCCGCCGGGCCTGTATTTTGGGCATGCTTTTGAAAAAAGCGATCGCTCCATCCGAATCTTCGGCATAATCGCCGCCCAGCAGCACCAGATCCGCGTTCAGGGCATTGATTTGGGCAATCAACGCATTTACACGGCCTTGGGAGAAAAAGGGACCTTGGTGGATGTCCGACACATAGACGATGGTCAGCCCGTCCAGCGCCCGGTCAAGGCCGTTTACCTCCAGCGTTTTCGTCTCCACATACAGCGTTCTTGCCTGGTAAAAGGGATAGATCAGTACGAAAATCAAAAGAGCAAACCCGATCAGCCGGCTCAGGCAGCAGCCCCCCCTGCGGTGCTTTCCGCGGGCCAAGCGTCATCCCCCCTTGTCCTTACAGCAATAACAGTATCGCCGGAATGGTCAACACCGACAGCGCCGTGCTCACCGCCACGCTTCGGGAGCCCAGCCGGCCATCGCCCTTGTAATATTCCGCCTGCATGGCTGTGGCAGTGGCGCCAGGCATGGCGGAGCATACAAACACCGCCTCCCGCACGCCCTGCGGCACGCGCAGCAGCAGCAATATGTACCAAATCGCCAATGGAAAGATGACAAGGCGCATCAGGCAGGAAAAGAGCAGCATGCCATCCTTCAGATCCGCGGGAGCAAGGTCCGCCAGCCTCCCGCCGATGACGACCATCGCCAGGGGCGTGGTGGTATCGCCCAGCATATTCATGGCCCCAAGCGGTATTTTGGGCAGGCGGATGGAGAAGGCAAAGCACAGTATCCCCAGCGTAACGGCGATCAGCGTGGGGTTCAAAAGCGCTTTTTTCAGCGAGAGCCCCGATTTGCCCGCATACAGGTATACGCCAACCGTCCATGTCAAAAGGTTGAAGGCGGCCACATACATGACGGCATAGATCATCTTTTCTTCGCCCAAGGCTGCCAGGATCAGGGGATAGCCCATATACCCGCAGTTGGAGAACATGGCCATATGGGTGAATACCGCCCGGCGGGCGGAAGGCTCCTTCCTGGTGTACAGCATCGCAACGGCGCCGCACGCGAACATGCTGACCATGGCGATCAGAAATGTTTCCGCCAGTTCACCCATCTGGCCGGGCGCCGCATCCCTTTGAAGCTTGGCAAACGTCAGGCACGGCAAGGTAAAAAATAAGACCAGCTTGTTCAGCCCTTCGAAAGCGCCTCTATCCAGAATACGACTCCGGGCGGCAAAATACCCCAGCGCCATCAATAAAAATAATACGGCCACCTGGGTCACAACCATAAACGCACCCCTTAACCGAACGCGTTGACACGCTCATGCCCTTCATTGTACACTATTTCCGTCTGCCCCTGCAACGGGGGGCTATGCCTTTCCGGATCCTTGCCCAAGGGGCAAATTCCTTGATTACCCTGGGCATTTTGGATGAGCCGGCGCCAACGGATATTTTGCGGGATGAAAGGAAATTTCAAAATTTTTGCCGAATGGACACTCATATCATCTTACAGGAACCCAATGTTTTACAACGGGGCATAATCCTGTCACATCTCCAATACCCTGCCTGTTTCAAAGAAAGGAGCCGTCTATGCATCCCGATTTTTTTGCCATTGACCCCTGCCCGCTCCTGGCGCCGGTGCCAGTGGTGCTGGTGAGCTGCGCCGGACGGGAGGGAAACCCCAACCTGATCACCCTGGCATGGGCCGGCACGGTTTGCTCCGACCCGCCCATGTTGTCCATCAGCGTACGCAAGAGCCGCTATTCCTACGGCCTCATTGAATCTACGGGGGAGTTTGTGGTCAACCTGGTGGATCAACGTTTGGCCAAGGCGGCTGATTTTTGCGGTGTGAAAAGCGGGCGGGATATGGACAAGTTTGCCGCCTGCAACCTTAACGCCATCCCCGCGCCGCCCCTTGCGCACGCTCCCGCTTTGCAGGAAGCCCCGGCCTATCTGTGCTGCCGCGTGGAAAAGGTTTTGTCCCTGGGCAGCCACGACCTGTTCCTGGCCCGCATCGTCGGAGTGGCGGCCCGCACCGCCTTCAAGGATGAAAAGGGATCCCTGCGCCTGGATACGGCAGGGCTGGTGGCCTACAACCATGGCGTCTATCAGGCGCTGGGTGACGTGCTGGGCTTTTTCGGCTATTCCGTGGCCGGGGAAAAAGCGCTGAAGAACCGCATGGCGGTATATAAAACGAAACCGAAGAAGCGCTGAATCGTTTTTTGTGGTATACTGACAGGCAGGATACGGGAAGGGAGGGCTTCCATGTGATGCCGCTCATCTGCCCCGGCTGCGGCGGCCGGATGGATATCGAGGCGGAAAGGGAGCTTGTCCCTTTTTCCTGCCCCTATTGCGCGGTGACGCTTACGCCGCAGAAGAACGGCCAGGCGGTATTCCTGACGGTGTCATCCGCGCCGGCCAGGCAGGCCCCTCCTGATGGGGAAGATGTTTCCGCGCTGCTGCGCCGGGCGCAGGAGGAAAGCGACCCCATCAAACGGTACGCGCTGCTGTTAAAAGCGGAGGAGGCGGCTCCCGGCAATCTGCAGGTGCAAAAAGCGCTGCTGCTTCATGGCAGGCTGCACGAGCGGGACAGGCGCAAGCTGGATTTTTCCGTGATTAAATGCTACCTTTTGCACGCGTTTGAGGAACCGGAAGGCCATCCGCCCGCCCAGCGGGAAGATATGATCCGGGAACTGTTCTTGGAGGACCGGCTCGTAAAGGCCATGGAAATGGCTCCTGATGGCCAGGCGTTCCTTAAGGATTATCTGACTTCGCTGTCCGGTGAGTACATCCACCTGTTTCTTCGTGGCAGCAGCCGCTACATGAAGCCCTTTTTCGGCTTTGCGCCGGCCGGAAAACCCGCCCGGCTGCTGGCCGCCCCCGCGGCGCAAATGCTCTGCTGCATGATGAAGGAACCGTTGCTTTCAAACGATCAGCGTGATATGCTTTCCGGCGCCTTTTATAAGGCTTATGGCCAGGAATTTCAGGGTGAGACCGCTTATTTGGACGAGGCGCTGGGTACTTTTGCGGAACAGTTTAAAATCTGACAGGAGAGACCGATGCCAAGAAAACCGATCAAACAAAACAGAATGAGCGCCTTGCTGCGCAAGGTGCTGGAACGTGTGCTTCTTGCCTTGCTGGCTCTGGTATGCATCGGCGCGTTTTATCTGGCCGTGATCCTGGCGGAGGTGCCGGCAGATCAGCAGGCACCGGCGTTGACCCCTGCCCCTGCTGTGGTTCTTTCCGCTGAGCAGCCCAGGCAGATAGGTTCCCTGAATGATTTGGCACAATTGGTGGAACGCTTTCCGGCGCCTGTGCTGGCGCTGCAGTCAAACACCCAGCTTGCGTTTGCGGGAGGGTTGGTGAATGATCTGGCTTACAAAGGCTCCTTTGCAAGGCTTGTGACGCTTACGTACCAAACGCAAAACGGAGAAACGCTGACGCTTCACAGCATTTATCCTGCCGATGCCTTCTCCCTCTTGCCCGGTGGGGGCTTCACTCTTCAAAACACACTCACCGCCGCACTGGCCGGCATGACCGCCGTGCGGATGGAAAATGCAAGTTCGGTGCGCCTGCACGTTAAAGGGGAAAGCGCGCTCTACGCCTTCACCGCGCCAAAGATGGCGGAGGAGGCGCTCAGCGAAATTTCCCGCCAGGCGATTCTGGTAATGCCGCCGGAATGACGAGAAAATTGCTTCACAAAAGGAAAGGATGGAACTTTCCCCATGGAATCCCAAAAGACGACCATGAAGACCGGAAAACTGATCCGAAGATTTGCGCCATATTATAAAGGTTATGTAGGCACCGTGGCTTTTGACCTTGTCTGCGCCGCATTGACCACGCTTTGTGAGCTTGTTCTGCCCCTGATTGTGCGTGCCATCACCAACCAGGCCATAGATGATCTTGCGGGGCTGACGGTCAGCTTCGTGCTGAAGCTTGGCGGCGTGTATATCGTATTGCGGCTGATCGACGCCGCGGCGGCCTATTACATGGCATCTGTGGGCCATATCATGGGCAGTCGCATCGAAACCGACATGCGGCGGGATTTGTTTGCCCATTTGCAGCAATTGTCCTTTTCCTATTACAGCAATACAAAGGTGGGCCAAATCATGGCCCGCATCACCGGTGACCTGTTTGAGGTCACGGAGTTCGCCCACCACTGCCCGGAAGAATTCTTCATCGCCGCCATCAAGATCACGGTCTCCTTTATCATCCTGGCCGGGATGAACATCTGGCTGACGCTGATGGTGTTCGCGCTGCTGCCGCTGATGTTGCTGGCTGCCCGTGTCTTCAACAAGCGCATGCGCAAGGCGTTTATGGATACCCGCCATCAGGTGGGGGAACTCAACGCCCAGGTGGAGGACAGCCTGCTGGGCATACGCGTTGTGAAATCCTTCGCCAACGAGCCCATGGAAGAAGAGAAATTCCGGGATGGCAACCAGCAGTTTTTGCAGACCAAGCGGGTGGCCTACAAGGCCATGGCCGGCTTTCATACCACCACCCGCGTCTTTGACGGGCTGATGTACATCCTGGTGGTGATCGTCGGAGCGCTGTTCATCATCGGCGGGCAGATTACCCCCGGCGATTTTGTGGCGTATCTACTGTATGTATCTACTCTTTTGACATCCATCCGCCGCATCGTTGAATTCACCGAGCAATTCCAGCGGGGCATGACGGGCATTGAGCGCTTCTGCCAGATCATGGACGCGCCGCTGGAAATAAAGGATGACAAGGATGCCGGAGAGCTCCAAGGCGTAAAGGGTGACATCGGCTTTGAAGACGTCAGCTTCGGCTATGCCGACGACGGCAAACAGGTGCTGGCCAACCTGAACCTGAACGTGAAGGCCGGGGAAAATGTGGCGCTGGTGGGCCCTTCCGGCAGCGGAAAAACAACGCTTTGCAACCTGATCCCAAGGTTTTACGATGTGACCTCCGGCCGCATTACCGTGGACGGGCAGGACATTCGAAGCCTTACCCAAAAGAGCCTTAGGGAAAACATCGGCATGGTGCAGCAGGAGGTTTATCTTTTCTCCGGCACGGTGTATGAGAACATTGCCTACGGCAAGCCCGGCGCCACAAGGGAAGAAGTTGAAAAGGCCGCCAGGCAGGCCGGGGCCCATGAGTTCATTCAGGAGTTGCCGGATGGATACGATACCTTTGTGGGCGAGCGGGGCGTAAAGCTTTCCGGCGGGCAGAAGCAGCGGGTGTCCATCGCCCGCGTGTTTTTAAAGAATCCGCCCATCCTGATCCTGGATGAGGCCACCTCCGCCCTGGACAACGAAAGCGAGCGCATCGTGCAAAAATCCCTGGAAACGCTGGCCAAGGGCCGCACCACCTTTACCATTGCCCACCGGCTGACCACCATCCGCAATGCCACGGTGATCTGGGTGCTCACCGACAAAGGCGTGGAGGAGCAGGGTACCCACGCGGAGCTGATGGATCAAAAAGGCGTCTATTACAGCCTGTACCACATGTATACGGAGGCGGTCTCATGAGCCTGAATCCGAGAAGAGCCAAGGAATGCGACGTGCCGGCCCTTTGCCGCCTCTTTGAAAAAAGCATCCGGGATATGGATGAAAAGGGGCTGGACCAGTGGCGCTGGGAAGTATACCCCAGCGAAGCGGTGCTCATGGATGATGTCAAGGCGCAGTCCATGTATCTCATGGAGGAGAGCGGGGAAATTCTGGCCGCTTTCACCATCAATGAGGAACAGCATCCCCTGTATTTGACGCTGCATTGGCATTTCGGTGTGCGGCCGGCCGTTTTGCACCGGCTGGTGGTGAATCCCTCTCACCAGCGCAAAGGCCTGGGCCGGGAAGCCATGGCCCATGTGATTGAAATAGCAAGAGGCCTTGGCTATGACGGCCTGCGCCTGGACACATACCTGAAAAACACGCGGGCCATGGCTTTGTATGAAGGCATACCCATGCGCAAGGTGGGCCAGGTAAAATTTGACCACCGGACGACAATGTTTCAATGCTATGAAATGCCTTTGAAAGATGATTGCCCGCTTTTGCCTTTGAAGATGAAGCCCCACTACCGCTGCGCACCGGAACTGCCCTGGGGCGGGAACAAGCTGAATACGCTTTTTGGCAAGGATATTCCGAGTGACCGCACCGGAGAGAGCCTGGAGATCAGCGTGATCCCCGGCAAGGAAAGCCATACGGAAGGCGGAGAAGGGCTACACGAAATTTTGACAGCCTACGGGGAAAAGCTGCAGGGCACGAAGGTCAAGGGGCCGTTTCCCCTCCTTTTGAAGCTGCTGGATGCCAAGGATGCTTTAAGTGTTCAGGTGCACCCAAACGATGAATACGCTGCGGCGCATGAAAACGGCAAGCTGGGCAAGACGGAGGCCTGGGTCATCCTCCAGGCGGATCCTGATGCGGAATTGGTGTACGGCCTTGTGCCGGATGTTACGCGGGAGGAGCTTGAAAAAGCCGCCCAGGATGGTGCGGCGGTGGAAAAATACCTTCGCCGGGTGAAGGTGAAGGAGGGCGACGTATACTATATCCCCGCCGGTTGCATCCATGCCATCGGCGCGGGGATTTTGCTGTATGAGATTCAGCAGTCCAGCGACGTCACCTACCGCTTTTACGATTGGGACAGAAAGGACGCAAGCGGCCAAAAGAGGGCATTGCACATAAAGCAGGCGGTGGAAGCGGCGGACTTGTCCTTCCGCCTTGATCCCATGCCTCGCACGCCGGGCGTGGGTGCTCAGCCGCTTTTGCGAAACGATGTATTTGAATTGGACAGGCTTCATGTATCGGGAGAGCTGCAAATTGATCCCGATCCGCGGCGATTTGCCTTTTTGACCGCCATGGACTCGCTGCTTTTAAGCTGGGAGGGCGACGCTCTGGAACTGAAAAAAGGCGACTCCGTGCTGCTGCCGGCCCTTCGGCCTGCTTTGAGTTTACAGGGTGTGGGAGAGGCGCTGTATGTGGTGCCTGCCCTGGCTTAAGGGCTCTGCCCCTAAGGACCCCGCCCAAGGACTCCGCCCTTGGGAATCCCGCCAAAGGGACAAAGCCCCTTTGGAATCCCCATATTTGGGATGCGCAAAATATATGTTCCTCCAGCATGTTGAAGGCCGGTGCACGCGGGCGATTATCAACCGCCCGCTTGTATCGCTTAGTCTATATTCGCCATTTGCATGCTGAATGGATTGCTACTCGAATAGTTTTAATATCACATCAAAGGTTCAGGGACTGAAAAAATGCTAGGGGCGGTCATTGACCGCCCTCCTTTTTCGTCATCCCTTTGATTCTTATCCATACTTCTCGCATCTGCTGCCTGTCAAACAGCCAGCCGATACCGATCGTGACCAGCGTTGCATAACTGGTAAGCAGCACCGCATAGCCGATCCACGCCACAAACCGCGAAGGTGTCAAAGGCCAAAGCAGGAAGGGAATGCAGATCAGTGTGACTGTCAGAATCAATCTGCCCATGCGTGCAAGCGTTTCCTGAAACGATAGGCCTGTGATATGCTTGGGCACGAACCACAATTGCACGCCTACCCTGACAAGGTTGGAGAGGAGAATCCCGGCCGCGATGCCCGGCAGCCCAAAGAAAAGGCCAAGGATCAGCCCCAACCCCAAGCCAAGGCCTATCTGCAGCGTGTTGTGGTGGCGCGTCTCCCGGAATTTGCCCGCCGCGGTGACCATCAAATCGAGCGGCGCTTTGATTTGATCCGTCAGCCCTTCCAAGGTCAGCAGCGCGCCAAGGATAGGCACCACATAGTTCACATCCGGGATGCCTCTTGTGTAAAGCTGCACAAAGGGCACGATCAGCGCCATGGAAACGGAATACAGCACGGTGATCAGCGACAGGAAAAGGAACTCATACTCCCGGTAGGCCCGGCGGAACTTATCCATTTCGCCCCGGGCGAGTAGATCGCCAAACGAGGCGTACAGCCCAGTGGATACCATTTTCAAAATGCCCCACAGCCCTACCGTCACCAGATGATAGGTGCTGTAGACGCTGACCAGCAGCGCATCCCTGGTGATGACCGTGGTGAGGATCACACCCATGCCCTGGTGCAGCGTTACGGTGAGCTGCTGGTACAGCGCGTCCCACCGGCGATTAAGCGGCTCTTTGTCCGGCTTTGCCTTGTAATTGACGTAAGGGTAATGGCGGCGGACATAGGCATACAAAAGGACGGAGCGCCAAAGGATCGTGAGTCCCGCCAGCAGCCGCAAGAGCAGTATGTCGGCCCTCAAAAGGGACAGCCCAGCAATGACGGCCGTCTGCAGCACCAATGAAGCCATGGAGGCCAGGGAGACCACATATGTTTTCTGGTCCGCCGTCAAAAGCACCCTATAGCGGGACAGCGTGAAAAACTCCAGCGTGCCCGACAAACCCATGATGGCTACCAGCAGCCCTACCGACAGGCGGGACAGGGAATCAATAGGTACCACCAGCGGATAGATGGCGGAAAATGCAAGCGTCAGCGCAATAAACAAAAAGCCGGACTTTTGATAGAACTGCCGCGCCGCCGAAACGATGGCGCTTACCTTATCATGATCATTTTCGCTTAGCGGCTTGTACAGCCCATAAATGGCCGCAGCGGCCAGTCCCGCCTCCACCAGCTTGAAATAGCCCATGAATTCCGTGACGGAAGCCACCAGCCCGTTGATCTCCGAGCCGTAATAGGCCATCATCAGCCGGGGCGTGACAAAGCCCAGCAGCATGGCTGCAATTTGATAGGCTCCTGTGGCCAGGGTGTTGCGCATAGCGGCTTTGGTGCGGCTCATGAATATCCTCTTTGAGAGACGCCAAAGGGATTTCATCCCTTTGGAATCCCTGTTTCTATTTTTTGAGTTTATTGTGGCAGCAACAAACCGGTTCGTTAAAGATTTCGCGCCTGCGGGCGCGACCAAAGGGCTTTCCGGTCGCCCTTTGGAATCCTTCGGGTGCAGTCTTGTTATATAATTGGTTCATGAGATATTGGATTACAACTTCCTATAAATGGGGATGCCAAAGGGGCTGTGTCCCTTTGGCAGGGGTCCAGGGGACAGTGTCCCCTGGCTATAGGTCCAGGTGCTTGGCCACGCGCTCGCTTTCGGGCGGCGGGGTCATGTAGTCAGGGCCAAAGAGCTTTACAAGAACGGTATGATAATCTCTGGGGATCAGAACGGTGAGGTGCTCAAAAGGCGCTTCGACAAGATCATCAAACAGCTTCGGGTCCCAGGTCATGGAGAGAAGTCCGAAAGCACCGTTGGACATGTGGGTTTCCAGGCCATGTTTGGTGCGCCTGGAAAGGCGCTCGTACCAGGCGGTTTTCTGCTTAACGGAAAAGGGCAGGCCCAGTATATGGGTAGTTATCAGTGCCAGCTTTTGGGGAAGCGAAAAACGCTTGTAATTCACGTTCTTCTTCAGCATGCCCTGCAAAAGTCGCAATAGCGTCAGCCGCACCCGGCGGCTTAAGCTTCCTTCCGGCAGGTAGTCCATGATGAACAAGTCTGTAAAGGCATCGTTAACCAACGGGTCCCTGCTCATGACCCGGGGTGTCCAGGTGTTGGTGCGGGAGAGCAGATACCTTTCGTCACATTCTTTCGGATACACCGCCGCAAAGCGGTCATAGGCTTCCCTGGTCATGATCAGATCGATATCGTCATCCCAGGGGATAAAGCCCTGGTGCCGCACCGTGCCCAAAAGCGAGCCGCACATCATGGCATAGGGAATGCGGTGGGCTGTGCAGACCTTGATGATATCGGTAAGTTGGCCCAGCAGCTCCTTGTGGATCAGGTCAAGGCTCCGAGGCGTCGTGCTCATGGCTTTTGCTCCTTTAGCGCCTGCAGTGTTTTTTGTGCAATGGCGGCGCCGTCCAAACCATACTGCTTCCGCAAATACTGCTGGGAACCTACAATGGCGGAATAGGCATCCCGCATGCCGATGCGCATAACCCTGGCCCGGCTGCCTGAAATATCGCCCACCGTTTCTGCCACCGCGCCGCCCAGCCCGCCCAGAATGGTGTGCTCCTCCACTGTAACCAAAAGGGGTAGCGCTTTGGCCAGACGCCTGACGAGATCTTCATCCAGTGGCTTTAACGTGGGAAAGCTGTACACGCCTGCCGATACGCCCTGCTTTTCCAAGATTTCCGCCGCGGCTATCGTTTGGGACAGGATACCGCCGGCAGATAGAAGAGCAACATCCTGGCCTTCCTGTAAGCATAATCCCTGCCCTATGCGGTAGTTTTCAATGGGCTTTTGATGCAGCGTGGGTTCGCCGCCCCGGCCCAGGCGAAGATAGCAGGTGCCGGGATGGGATGTGAGAACCGGCATCACCGCACGCACTTCGGTGGGGTCACCGGGGGTGAACACCGCCACATCCGGCAGTGACCGCAATATGGCCATATCCTCGGTGGCATGGTGGCTCATGCCCAGCGAGCCGTACACAAACCCGCCGCCGACGCATACGATTTTCACATTGGCCCGGTGGTAGGCACAGTCATTTCGAATCTGTTCCAGGCAGCGAAGCGTTGGGAAGTTGCCGATGGAGTAGGTGAAAACAGTCTTTCCCGACAGCGCCATGCCGGCAGCCATGCCTGTCATGGCCTGCTCGGAGATGCCCGCGTTGACAAACTGGTGGGGATAGGTTTCCCAATAGGGCTTCAATACGCCAAAGCCCAGGTCCCCGGTGATCAAAAAGATATTGGGGTCATTTTTTGCCAGCTCCTGCAGGGCGGCAGTAAACGCATCCCTCATGGTTTTTGCGCCTCCAATTCACGGACCGCCGCTTCATATTCCTCCCCCTGGGGTGTGCGGTAGTGCCAGAGAATGTTGTTTTCCATGAAGGAGATGCCCTTGCCCTTTATGGTATGGGCGATGATGACGGAGGGCGCTTTCTTTTCTTCCTGTGCCTTTGCAAAGGCGCTGCGCAGGGATGCGTGGTCGTGGCCGTCCGCCTCGATCACATGCCAGCCGAAGGCGCGCCACTTATCGGCAAAGGGCTCCAGCCGGATGGTGCGCTCGCAAAAATCCAGGCTTTGCATTTTGTTGTAGTCGATGATGGCGGTGAGGTTGTTAAGGTTCAGATGATGGGCGATGAGCGCGCTTTCCCACACGCTGCCCTCGTCGCATTCCCCGTCGCCGCACACCACATACACGCGCCAATTCTTGCCGTCCCTTTGTGCAGTCAAGGCCATTCCTACCCCCACAGGCAGGCCATGGCCCAGGGAGCCTGTGGAAAACTCCACCCCCGGCATCCCCTTGTGGGATACATGGCCCGACAGAAGGCTGCCGTTTTGGTAGTGGGTTTTGAGCAGTTCCAAATCAAAAAAGCCGCGTTCCGCCAAAGCGGCATACACGGCGGCGCCGGCATGGCCCTTGCTCTGGATCAGCCGGTCACGGTCTTCCCACTTGGGATTATCACTTTTTACCCTAAGCACACCGGCATACAAAACGGCCATGATATCCGCAACGGACAAAATGGCCCCGATATGGGAGCCATGGGACAGATGCGTCATTTCAAGGCCGTGGCGCTTGATGAAATAGGCCAGCTTTTCGCTGGAAAGAGCAGTCATGCGTGTTCCTTTCCGGGGGCGGCTTTGGTGCTTTCCTCCCGCACCACGCGCCGGGCCTTATGAAACACCCCGGCTATGGTGCGCAAAAACAGCTTCGCATCCAACAGGAAGCTTTGGTTCAACGCGTACTCCACCCGCAGGGCGTTTTTGTTGTCGAGGATGTATTTTTCATAGTTTTCCACGGGATTTTCCGTGCCCACCATCTCATCCTGGTTGATGTACACCAGGGAACTTTCGTCGCTGATGCCGGGGCGCACCCACAGAATGCATTCCTGATCACGGGTGTAGCGCATAGTGTAGCGGAGCAGCTCCGGCCGGGGGCCGATGAAACTCATTTCGCCCGTCAGAATATTGAGCAGTTGGGGTATCTCATCCAGCTTCGTCTTGCGCAGGATATGCCCTACCCGCGTCACCCGCGCGTCGTTCAAGGCGGTGGTGCCGCCGGTTTTGTCGGCATCCCTGACCATGGTGCGGAACTTGAAAATAAGAAACGTTTTGTTGTGATAGCCGCCCCTTGGCGCACGGTAGAATATGGGTCCGGAGGAATCCAGCCTTACGGCGATTGCGATGGGGATCATCAGAATCAGGCCGGGAATGAGCAGCACCAGCGCCAGCAGAAAATCCAGAATACGCTTTATAACAATACTATAAAACGGGTGGGATAACGGCCCCTTCCACACGGGCAGTTCGGGGATTTGCTTTGGCATGACCGTTCCTCCTTAAAGGAGAAATGAATGATAACAGGCGCTGATATGGTAGCACAGGGCAGGTCTTATGTCAAATCATCGGTTATTCCGCGGTAATCTTCCGTATATGCGGCATTTGAATGCCTTCCTGGTCAAAGCGGTCCTTGACACGCTTGCGCAATTCCCGCTCGATCCGCCAGTTTTCCTTGACTGGGCAAAGGGCAGACAGGCGCACGATGATGCAGTCCGCTTCAAAGGCGAGCACGCCCAGCACATCCGGCGTTTCGGCAAGGCCTTCAACGGCTTTGCCTGCCGCCTGCATCTCGTCTTCCAGTATCTTGAGCAGCCGCTCCAGCTTTTCCTCATAGGGCAGGCGCACATCCACAATGGCCCGCTTGAAGGTGCGGGTCATATTGGTGACAGTGCGGATGTCGCCGTTGGGAACCACATAGAGGTTGCCGCTGAAATGGCGGATGGAGGTGGTGCGCAGCGCGATGGACTCCACCTCACCGGAAAGGCCGTTGACTTCCACGATATCCCCGACCGTGATGTTGCCTTCCACCCACAAGAAGATGCCGGAGATGACATCCTTCACCAGCGTCTGCGCCCCGAAGCCCACGGCAATGCCGCCGACGCCGGCCACCGCGATCATGGAGGTTACGTTTACGCCAAACACCCCCAGCGCAAAGGTGGCGATGAGGAAATACATGATGTAGTTGAACACGCTGGTCACAAGGGAGCGCAGCGTCTCCCGCTGGCCAGGGGTCCGGCCCTCCCTGGCGCGCATCATCCTTCGGATCAGGTGCCGGCCCAGGCGGATGACAAGCGCCCCCAGCAGGATCACCAATCCGGCCAGGAGCAGCTTGCTCAGCCACATGGGCAGGTCGCTCAAAAACTGCCCGGCGGCCTGGCCCGCGTTTTCCAGGGTGTCATTCACGCTTTCCATAAGCGTTGGGGTGTCAGGTGCGGGTGTCATAACATTTCCTCGTTTTACTGCATTGAAAATGGGGCGGGCGGTTTATTTCAACCCTCAAGGGGAAGGCTTAGAACTTGTACCATGCACATGTTTTTACCGTTAAGGTGATGCTTACATTATAGGCATCTTTTTAAAAAAATAGGAATGCAGAGGACTTGTCCCTTGCCGGGGTTCTCAGGGGCGGAGCCCCTGAGCCAATACATATTCTTTCGCTTTTTGAAGGTCCTCAAACACGGGCACATTGGCTTTCAGCAGCGTTTGCCAAGGCTGGTGCCCTCTGGCGATCAGTATGCAGCCGCAGCCGATAGCCTGCGCGACTTCCGCGTCGTGCAGTGTATCCCCCAGGAAAACAGCCCGGTGGGGATCGACGCCGTGGTTTTTCAAAAAATCCTTGGCCAAATCCACCTTGCTGGTGGCGTAAATATGGGTAAGTCCCAAAGCGGCCTGAAAGTATCCGCCGATGGGGAAACGGGCAATCTGCGCATGCAGGTGCTCTTCCTTGGAAGCGGACAGGATCGCCTGATGCAATCCTGCCCGGTGAAAGGCCTCCAACGCCTCCAGGGCGTGCTTTTGCAGGCGGCAGTCTACGCTTTTCTCCATATATCCCTCGGACCAGGCGTTGGCTACGGCGGGAAAAATATCGTCCGTAACGCCCAGGTCGCGATAATATTCCCGAACGGGGAAGCGGAACAACCTGTGATAATCCGCTACGCTGCCGGGCGGTGGAAAGCCGAACCGGGGAAATATCTCATTGTTGACATCAACGGCTGTCTGCACATCATCCAGCAGCGTACCGTTCCAGTCCCAAAGCACGTAGGTCCAAGGCATTGCTAAAAATCCTCCCTTTTGCAGATATGATACGGCAAAAGGGAGGATAGTGTCAACGCCGTGGGATAAGGCGCTGCTGCAAACGCTTTGCGAGCCATGAGTCGGAGGCTGTTGGTTCCGGGTGTAGAATCATAACAATGAGATTGTGATTTTGAATGGTCTTGTTCCCATATCTTCCCATAATGGGGATTCCAAAGGGATGATATCCCTTTGGCGGGGGTCCAGGGGGCAGAGCC
>JAEYOV010000011.1 GCA_023411395.1 Bacillota bacterium | reverse complement strand
ATGTACCAATAGATGGTGCTGCCCTTGGTATCCGCATAATAGCTGATCTTGTCGGTAATCATCCGGGGGCTCAGGGCCAGATAAATCCAGCCATACTTGGTGTTGGAATCGCTTCTGGATACCGGGCGCAGGATGGGAATCGACTGCGTACCGCTGCCGGCGTAGTAAAATTTCTCCGGCTGAATTCCGACCCAGTCATACGTACTGCTTCCAAGCAGCTTTTCGTAATATGGAAGGCTTTTGCAAATATCAATGTCGCTGTCCATGCCAAAGGAGTTTCCCTGAATGATATACCTGTCGTCATACGTGCACAGGATCAGCTTGTTGATGTAACTTTCAATGGGCGAGTTGAAATACTGGGCACGGAGCGCGTTGTAGGCGCTGATGGCGGTGGGCTCCGTTGTATACTGCTGCCGGCTGCCGCCCAGAAAATGATATATATTATTGTTTGTGGAGCACCACAAAACCAGCCTGTATATTTGAAACAAGTTCTGGTCCACGTTGTCCATGACAAGCTTCAGGTTATGGCCGGCGGTCAGCGTTTGCTCCTTCTCCACATTTCTGGCCATGGCCTGGTAGATGCCGAAGCAGACGATAATGGACAGAATAACGGTTACAATAAGGCTTAGTATCAACAGCTTGAATTTGATGCTGCGGTAAATTGTTCGCATGTATTTGCGCTCCGATTTATAGATGAATACTATAATTATAGCTAAAAATATGTGAATTGTCTCCGTCTATATGAAAATATTATTTATTTACCGAAAAGCTTAAAATATTCCGGGCGAACATAAACAAACAGCCCGTCCAGATGAAAACATTTCTAAAAGTATCAAATATGGACATTGCGATTTGGTGATACCGCCAGTAAAATGGTTCTATCAGGTTTGAACAAAACCGTATAAGGAGGGTTACCATGAAACGGAGTCTTTCTCTATTGGCCGCGCTCGTTCTGCTGCTTACGATGTCCCTTGGCTTTGCCCAGTCAGCCCTGGGCGCGGCGGAGGAGCCCATCGTACTGCGCGCCGCCATCGTAGACTATTCGGTGGTTGGGTTCTTTGAAGAGACCATGAAGAAGTTTACGGAAATGCACCCCAACGTGACGTTTGAGCCCGTTGACATCCTCAACAAGGAATATATCGAAAAGGTTACCGTTATGCTGGCCGGCGGGGATGATGTGGACCTGATCTACACCAAGAACATTCCCCAGTACCTGACCATGATCACCAATGACCAGGTGATCGATATCACGCCTTATGTGGAACGGGACAATGTAGACCTGTCCATCTACAACGGCGCCACCGACAAGCTGCTGGTCAACGACAAGCTCTACGGGCTTCCCTTCCGCAGCGACCTGTGGCTGCTGTTCTACAACAAGGACCTGTTTGACAAGCAGGGTGTGCCCTACCCCACCGATAATATGACCTGGGAAGAGTACGCCGATATGTGCGCCAAAATGTCCTTTGGCGAAGGCTCCGACAGGGTGTATGGCGGCTATCTGCAAAACTGGCCGGCCAGCGTGCAGAATATCACCATCCAGAACGGCCAAAACACCACCGTGAGCACCGACTACAGCTTTATGCGCCCCGCTTATCAAATGGCGCTTGACCTGCAAAAGAACAAGCACATTATGGATTATGCCAGCATTACCGCCGGCAGCCTCCACTACTCCGGGGTATTCTTCAACCAGCAGGCCGCCACCGTTTATCAGGGCACCTGGTTTGTAGGCCTTTTGCTCAAGCAGGCCAGAGAAGGCAACCTGAACTTTAACTGGGGCGTTGTCAAGGCTCCCCACAACTCCGACGGCCAGGAAGGCGACGCGGTCGGCGCGCTGTTCCCCATGTGCATCAACTCCAGGTCCAAGAACCAGGAAATGGCTTGGGAATACCTGAAGTTCCTCACCAGCAAGGAAGGCGCGGAAATCATCGCCAAGTACGGCTACCTGCCCGCCGCCCGCGACCAGAGCGTTATCGACGCCTATGTGAAGCAGGATTATTTCCCCGAAGGCTGCGAAAGCGCCTTTGAAATCAGGCAGTTGTCCCTGGAAGTGCCCGCCCATCCCAAAGCCGGCATGGTGGGTACCGTTCTCAATGAGGAAAACAGCCTGATCATGACCGAAAGCATTTCCCTGGATGAGGGCATCGAAAACCTGAACAGCCGGGTAAACGAGATCCTGAACGAGGATTGATCACAGTTTCCGAAACAGGCTTCCTTTAATACAGATATCAGGCCCGGATTGCAAAATTCGGGCCTGATTTCCTAAAGGAACGCCCCTTGGGAAGGAGGAAGTCCGGCTAATGCCTGACGCGACCGCATGAACAAAATGTCCCGCCGCACAAAAGACCTGCTGGTAGCCTATTCCTTTATCGCGCCCAACTTCATCGGCTACCTCATTTTCACCATGATCCCCGTCATCTTTTCCCTGGTACTCTCCTTTTTCAATTGGAACGGGGCCAATCAGGTATCATTCGCGGGTATTGACAACTACCTGCGCATGACACGGAACAGCACGTTCCGCATCTCCCTTGCCAACACACTGTACTATGCCGCCGGAAGCGTGCCTCTGACCATGGTTTGCGCGCTGGCCCTGGCGCTTTTGCTCAACAAGCGCGCAAAAGGCGTATCCCTTTTCCGCTCCGCTTTTTTCTTTCCGTACGTGGCGGCCATTGTCAGCGTTTCCGTGGTTTGGAACATGCTGTTTCACCCGGACATGGGGCCTGTCAACAGCTTCCTGGTAGGCATAGGAATCCAGACGCCGCCCCGGTGGACAGCCTCCGTCCAATGGAGCATGCCCACGGTGATTCTGGCCTCCATCTGGCGGGGCATGGGGTATTACATGGTCATCTACCTGGCTGCCCTCCAGGGGATACCCAAGGAACTGTATGAAGCGGCCAGGATCGACGGCGCTTCCTCCTGGCAGTGCTTCCGTCGGGTAACGCTGCCCATGCTGACGCCCACCACTTTTTTTGTAAGCATCATGCTCACCATCTCCTGCTTCAAGGTGTTCGATCTCATATTCACCATGACCCAGGGCGGGCCGGGCCGGGCCACCAACGTGCTGGTCATGCATATTTATCAGTCGGCCTTTGTGGATTACAAGTTCGGCTATGCCAGCGCCGTAGCCGTGATTTTGTTCCTGATCGTGCTTGCCGTCACGCTGATTCAGTTCCGGGCCGAAAAAAAATGGGTCAACTACATGTAGCATGGCCGAAAGGAGGATCAACACATGAATATCGCCCTGCATTCCCGCAAGAAAAATTGGGAGCTTGTGAAAAAAACGCTGCTTTATATGATTCTCATCGGCCTGAGCCTTATGATGCTGATACCCTTTGCCTGGATGCTCTCCTCCTCCTTCAAGCAGAACAAGGACGTATTCACCTACCCCATGGCGTGGTGGCCCAAGGAATTTATCTGGACCAACTACACCAGCATCTGGGTCAAAATCCCCTTGCTCCAATATGTCTTCAATACGGCCAAGCTCACCGTTATCATTACACTCATCCAGCTTTTTACCAGCAGCTTTGCCGCCTACGGCTTCGCCAAGCTGCGCTTTCCCGGGCGGAACATACTGTTCCTAAGCTATGTCTGCACCATCGCCATCCCATGGCAAACGTATATGATTCCTCAGTTTGTCATCTTCCGCTACCTGGGGCTGGTGGATAAGCATCTGTCGCTGATCATTCTGCAAAGCTTTACCGCCTTCGGGGTGTTCCTCATGCGCCAGTTTTATTTAAGCATCCCCAATGAGCTGAACGAGGCCGCCCGCATAGACGGCATGAACGAGTACGGCATTTATGCAAAAATTATGCTGCCCCTGTCAAAGCCGGTGATCGCCACGCTCACCATCTTCAGCTTCGTATTTGTGTGGAACGATTTCATGGGCCCGTTCATCTACTTAAATTCCAAGCATTTGAAAACCATTCAGATCGGCCTGCGCAGCTTTATTTCGGAATACTCCTCCGAATACTCGCTGATCATGGCGGGGGCGGTGCTGTCGCTGATCCCGGTGATGGTGATATTTATCTCCCTGCAACGGTATTTCGTGGAAGGCATCGCCACCAGCGGGCTGAAGGGATGAACCGAATGAAGACAATAACGGTTTTGAAGGAACGCTTTCGCCTGGCGGAACGAAACGTTGCACCATCGCTTACACGGGAGGACCTTGCCCGGCTTGAAAAGGATTATGACACGGGCAAAACCATGCTGGATATTCCCCATATGCCCATGCAGGTGCACGAAATTCTGATCCACCATGGGAAAATCGACAGCCCGGCGGTTACCGGCAGCGGCGCGGAATGCCTGTGGGTGGCGCAGAAGGACTGGGTTTATGTAACCAAATTCCCTGCCGGGGAACCGGCGGAGCGTGTTTCACTCACACTTATGGGCCTGGATGTGCTGGCGGATGTCTATGTGAACGGCGTACTTTTGGGCAAAAGCCGGGATGTGTTTCTGCCCTTTTCCGCCGATATCAGAGGCCTGCTTGCCCCCATGAACACGCTGGTGATCCACTTCCATTCGCCCCACGCCTATCTTGACAGACTTGCCATGCCGAAAAGGTATCAGGGCAAAATCATGCCAAAGCATTCCCTCCTGCGATGCTACCACCGGGGGTATGATGACTACCTTGGCATGAAGCCCTACTTGACCCGGGTAGGCGTATACGATGATATCCTTCTTGAAACAAGCTCCCGCCCCGTTCTTTCAGAGATTTCGGTGCCGTATGAGCTCATGGGAGATATGCCAAGCGGCAGCAGCACGGCCGTCATCCGCCCATCCTGCACGGTGTGCGGTGCGCCGGACGGCACGCAGGTCCGCTTCACGCTCTCCCTGGATGGCCGGCTTGTGGATGAAAAGCAGGTCCCGGTCACAAGCGGCGCGGCCTGTGCAGCTTTTGCCATCGAAAACCCTGCCCTTTGGTGGTGTGTTGGGTACGGCGGCCAGCCGCTGTACACCCTCAGAGCTGAGCTTACGGATGAAGGCGATGCCCTGGAAAAGACCGTCGGCCTTCGCAAGATATCGCTGAACGGGGATTTCAATTTTTTCATCAACAACGTATCGTTGAAGATTTGGGGTGCGAACCTGGCCCCCGTCGATGCCTTAACGGGGTGTTACCAGGCGGAACGCACGGAAAAAATTGTGGACGCAGCTTTGGACGCCCACATGAACTGTTTGCGGGTCTGGGGCGGGGGCGACCGCTTTCCGGACGGATTTTACGACCTGTGCGACAGGAAGGGGCTGCTTTTGTGGCAGGATTTCTTCCATGATTTTTCCATGTATCCCGAAGAGGAATCCTTCCGGGAGCTGTGCAGGCGGGAGGCACGCCATCAAACCGCAAGGCTGCGCCACCATCCCAGCATCTTTCTGTGGTGCGGCAGCAATGAAAGTGTCATGTGCAGGGATTTTATAAACCCCGGCGAAGAATGCATCGGCCAGGTTATCTATGAAGAGGATTACCGGCAAATCTGCGCACAGATGGACCCGGAGCGTTTCTATCTCCCCACCTCCCCCTGGGGCGGGAGCTACGCCAACGACCCGCTTAAAGGCGATACCCACAGCTACACCAGCACCTGGTTTGTGCCGGGGGGCAGGCAGCCCGTGTTCCTCAGTGAAAACATGCGGGCCTTCCCGCCCGCTCTCCATTCCCTCACCCGCATGATCGGGCAAGAGAATTTGTGGCCGGATGGGTATACGGGACAGCAGCGCAAGAATGAGGATTTCCCCTGGCCGGATACCTGGCGGAAATTTACCTCCGCCGACGGCTGGCGGAAGATTGCCCCGGTGGAGCGCTTTTATGATGCCGATGATGTCCCTTCCATGATCTACCGCTTCCAGGCCGCCACCGCCGTCTACATTTTGGAATGCGTAGGCCGCTACCGCCGGGGCCGGCCCGCCGCGCGGGCGCAGGAGCAGATTCGCCTGACCCAAGGCCATTTGTGGTGGAAAATGAACACCAGCGCTCCCCATATCTATTCGGGGCTTTTGGATTACTACCTGGAAAAGAGCATGCCCTATTACGCCATCAAGCAGGCGTATGCCCCCTTTGCCCTGTCCTTTGACGTGGAGGATTTCATTACCTTATGGGCGGTGAACGATACACGCAATACAGTTCGGGGCAGGGCAACCATCAGCCTGTTCCACTTGAAGAAAAACACGCGCAGCCAATTTTTCGACGTGCCCTTCGAGGCTTTGCCCGGCCAGTCGGTGATGATTGCCGACCTCAACCGCTTTGGGCAATTTACCTGCAACGAGCACGTGCTTCATGCAAGGGCGGTTGGGGAGGACGGTCAGGTTCTGTATGACCTCACCGGCTACGCGGACGCCGAGCGTCACATGCAGTTTCCCGACTGCCGCTTGGCGCTTTCGCTGCAAGGGAACCTGCTCACCGTGGAGACCGATTGCTTTGCCCGCTGCGTTGCGCTGACGGGCGATTATAAGGGCGACGCGTTCCAGTGGGAATTCAGCGACAATTATTTTGACCTTCTACCCGGCCAGGCGAAGCGCATCCGCATCAGCGGCCCGCATCCAAAAGGCGTCATCAGCGCCAAGGGCTATTACGCTTCCCAGGCAAGCACCATTGCCTATCAAAAAGAAGAATAGAGGAGATTCACCATGTCATACCGCCCTGAAAAAATCAACGTGCGGGCCGATTTCCCCTTCCCCCTTGATAACCCGCCGCCCTTTCACCAAAAGCTGCTGGACTTTGGCGAGCGTCCCTACTGGTCGCCCGACGGAAAGCGCATCGCCTTTGTGGAGAGCAATTACGGCGATATCTGTGAAATCGACATGGAGACCAGGGAAGTCCGCAACCTGACGAAAAACCTGGGCGACCACCATTCCTTCCTGCGGGTGCTGTTTTTGCCCAACGGCGATTACATTTTGATCGGGCCCAGGGAGTTCAAGGACCGCTATACAAGCCGCCAGGTGGAGTCGGAGCTTTGGATCATGGACAAGGATGCAAAATCGCCCCCCAAACCCCTGGGGCGGCGTATCTTCGAGGGCTGCGGCGTATCCCGCACCGGCAGCCGCATCACTTATTCCATGAACGGAAACCATGACCCGAAGATCGGCACGCCGGAGGATTTTGAAGTCCACGTTACGGAAATCGACTATGGCCCGGACGGCCCGAAGCTGGGCGCGGATAAAATCATCTACCGTTCCAAGGGCGGCTTTGACCCCGAGCCGCAAGACTTTAAAAACAATGACACGGAAATCGTGATGGCGGAGTATTTCAACCACCCCACCGTGGACAAGAAAGACTGGTATTGCACCGTAAAAGGCGTTGTCATCGCCACAGGGGAGGTCAAGCTCTACATCACGGAACCGCAAATCCACAATGAATGCGAAGGCATCTTCCCGGATGAGACGCATATCTGCCTGGAATCCTCCTGCGACGGCGGAGCGCTGTCCCACACGGTGGACCTGTGGAAGCTTGCGCTGGACGGCTCCGGCCGCCGGGTGCGCATGACCCGTATGATCGACCGGCTGCCCTGGCGGGCCACCAACTCCAACCTGAGTCCGGATGGAAAATGGCTGGCCTTCATGCTGAACATCGCCGGCAGCGAAGCCGGATACGGCATGGGACTTGGGCTTTTGGACATGGAGGCCTTCGAAAAGAGCGAGTACGCCACGCAGTGGGAGACGCCGCAAAGCCGCGCCGGACGTAAAACGCCGGAATATGTTTCTTACATGGAAAAAGCCGCGAACCTGAAAAAATAACGGAGGAGACGCAGTATGGAAACGAGACTGCTGGGAAAGACCGGGCTTTACGTATCCGCCCTGGGCTTTGGCGCCATGGAGCTTGGCAAGCTGGATTATGCGCAGGCGGAGAAGCTGCTCAACACCGCCCTGGATCAGGGGATTACCTTTATTGATTCCTCCCCCTGCTACGGCATTGCCGAAGAATACGTGGGCCGCGCCATCGCTCACCGCAGGAGGGAGTATGTGCTGGCCACCAAATGCGGCTGCCATGTGGATCATGAGGGAAAATTCACCCTTGGCGCCGACCATGTATGGACGCGGGAACAGATTCTGCATAACATCGACCGCAGCCTTCAGCTATTGAAAACCGACCATATCGACGTATGGCAGCTTCACGGCATCATGCCTGAGTTCCTGCAAGGCGGCAGGGATGGGGAAGTGATGCGGGCCGTGGAGGATGTACAAAAAAGCGGCCGCGTTTTACACGTGGCCTTCTCCTGCCGCAACGGCGGGCCTGGTCAGGATATGTACCCGGCGCTCTTTGGCTATCACGCCTGCAAATCATTCTTCCCCTGGAACAAGTTCGCCGCCGTGCAATTGATCTACGGCACGCTGGTAAGAACCAATGAACAGGTCATCGACGCGGCGGCGGAACTTAACATGGGCGTCATTTGCCGGGGCGTGGTCAAGAAATACTTCGATACCTACGACCAATTGTTTGAGGATGCCGGGCTTTATGCGCTATTGGAATCCGGGGAGGATAGAATCACCTTCCTGATCCGCTTTGCCCTGACCCATCAAAACATCAGCACCATCATCATCGGCACCAAAGACGAAAACCACCTTATGCACAACGTCATGGCCGCCAACAAGGGCCCCCTTTCCCCCGCCGTTTACGCCGAAGCGAAAAAAAGCCTGGATGGGATAGGCGTCACCGCAAAGGCCTGGTAAATAAAGGGTATAAAGCTAAAGAAAATCCGGGTGATTTTGCCATCCAAGCAAGATCACCCGGCTTTTCTTCAGATACCAAACCAACGGATTTCATTGCTCTCAAGCTCCAGCGGGAAGGAATTCCCATCAGTCGTGTAAACCACCGTTTGCTGCACCATGCCGGTGTTGTTTACAACGCAATACTTTCTGTTTTTCACATAGGCATGGACTTCGGTATGTATATTGCTGCTGAACCAGTGCGTGAGCGCATCCTCCTGATGTGCGCACCAAAGGACCGCGCGGTGCAGCAGCCGGTTATTATCAGGGGTATACGGCAGCCCGCTCATGTACACGCTGCGGCCTTTGAAATAATCGTTTGCCGCCAGTTGTACCTCCTTGTCCCGCTGATACAGCACCTTCGTGCCCTCCAGTGCGTATATCCCCTTCTTGCCCTCGCCAAAGCTGAGTTGCAACCCATCTTCCGCCGTAATGAAGTGCTCCTGCTCTGCCCAGTTGTATTTGTCATACCCCAGGGTAAAGCCGGTTTCCTTCTCCACGCCCAGCACATCCGCCAACTGGAAAAAGCGGCTCTGGTATTGGTGGGCTGTGGGTTCACCGACGCCGATGATGCCGCCGCCGCGCGATACATACCTTCGCAAGTTCTGAGAAACAAGCGGGTTTTCCCAGTATGTTCCGCCCGTATGCGCGGTATCCGCATCCCCCACCATGATGACCACATCGATGGCATCCAGCAGATCATCCTTTTCTATAAGGTCGTCAAAGCTAACAAAGCTTACGTCAAACGGTGCGCCGGACAGCGCTTCGATCACGCCGGCATAGCTGTAGTTCTGCTTCTGGTACAGCGCATGGTGTACCATGTGGCAGCCCCAGGCGCGCATTTTGCCAAAGCAGTTCAGCACGGCAACGCGCTTATGGCAATACGGCTCCATGCCATGGACATTGTCATAGAGCATCCTAAACTCATCGGCCACCTGTTCCACATAGGAAAGAAAGTCCGGAAAATTGCACGCCAGCTTCAGGTACCCGCCATAGCCGATGCGGTCTACAGGCTTGCGCAGCAGCGCGCGGCGGGCGGTTACCCAATTGGCTTTCGCCTCCCCTACCGGATCGCCCCCCTCGTGGAACGTATCGGGAAAGAAATAGGGAAGCAGGCGGCCTTCCGTATATCGGACGCCCTTGATGTCGCTGATGAGCCGAAGCGTGCTGCCGTTGCCCAGCACGTTGACGGGTTTATCCGTGATGTTGAGCATTCTGAGCAGCTGGTTCAGCATGCCCTCAGACGAAAACATGCCGAATGACAGGGAGAATATGATCACCCAGCCGATAAAGTTCGGCAGCGTGGAGACAGTCTGAAAAACCCGCTTGAAATGCCTGTTCCTCACCTCGTTGAGAAGCAGCGCGAGCACGACCTGGAGCGGGGAAATCAGAAGGTTCAAAAAAGCCATCGCGAGGGTATTGACCATCACGCCGCCGATTTCCCTGTCGGAAATGAGCTTAAGAAAACTGGAGAAGTTGTTCCATGGCATCCTGGAAAAGGCAAAACCCGGCTTGTAGTTTACAAATGCATAGGTCCAGCCGAAGAGCGGCACATAGTAGAATGCGATGACGAGCGCTACAAACGGCAGGGCAAGCAGCAGCAGCTTCATCCCGTCCTTTTTGAACCTGCGCGCTCCCTCCGGCCGCAACGCTGTCCGCATGTGCACGCCCTCCCCCTCTCTCTCCTGATACAAATGCAAACGGAGCTTGTATGCTGCGTATTTGTATCCATTGATGCATTTATGTTTTCACATTTTGTAAACTTAGTATAGACCACAAGAGGAGCGGAAACAATGCAATAAGTAACAAATTCCTTTCACTTTTCATGGAAGATGAACAAATGGAATGAATGTGCAGGTCGAATGTTGCACAAATCAACGAATATATTGAAAAAATCAACAACAGGAATTAAGACTGAGCGCTTTCCTCCCGGCGCAAAAGGGGCAGACGGATCGAAACCTTCGTACCCTCGCCTTCCGTGCTCTCAAGGCGCAGGCCATACTCGCCGCCATAATTGAGGCAAATTCTCCTGTGGACATTGTAGAGCCCGATACTGCCGTCACTCCCGCACTGCCGGCCTGTCAAGCCGGCGATGCACTCCCTGATCTTTATAAGATCAGCGGCGGAAATGCCTGCGCCCGTATCGGAAACCACGACATGAAGAATACCCGCCTCTTCGAACGCACCGATGGTGATTAAAAGTACGTTCTCAGGCTTGCGTATGCCGTGTATGACAGCATTTTCGACAACGGGCTGCAGAATAAACCGGGGGGCCCTGCAGTCCATCAGCTCCTCCGGGATGCCGACTTCCAGCGTTATGCCGTTCCCGAATCTCCAGTTCATGATATTGAGGTAGTTTCTGATGTACTCTATCTCCTCGCGCAGCGTGCACATCTTGTTCATGCTGAAGGCAGGCCTCAAAAGGTTCCCGAGCGATATGATGCTTTCCACGATATTCTTGGATTTGGCCATCATGGCCATCCATTTGATCATGTTGAGCGTGTTGTAGATGAAGTGCGGGTTGATCTGGGCTTGCAGCGCCTCGATCTCGATCCTCCTCTTCTCCTCCTGTATTTCCTCATTCCTTTTCACCAGGCCGGCAATGTTCAGCGACATTTCGTTGAACCGCCTGATCACAATGCCAAGCTCATTTTGAGGTATCTTCGTAAGGGTGGCGCCGAGCTCGCCGCTGCTAACATCCTTCATCCTGTCCGCCAGTACGTTGAGCGGCCGTGTGATTTTCTTCAGCCAGGCGTATGACGCGGCAAGCAGCGCCGCGATGCTCACGGCAAAGGTGATGGCAAGAATCCTCTGGATGACGGCGACGTCCGCCGAGTATATGCTCAAAGGGATTTCGCTCACCAGGTACCAGTCCGTTTCCCTGATGCGGCAATATACCGTTTGCACAAGGGCGCTTTCATCCTTTGAAGTAAAGCTCCCGTACCCTTTGCTCTTTTCTTCGCTCTGTTTGATTTCCTCGATTACGCCGCTGTATCCGCCAGAATTTCCTCCGCTGCCGCTGGAAATGACTCCGCCGGCGCCGTCGATGATATATACATTCCCCTCTCCCGAATCAGCGGCATAGATCGAGGCGATGTAACGTTCGCCGATGTTGAAGACCAGGTTCGCGGTCTTGCCGCCGAACTTGACGATTTTCGCCACGCTGAACAGCTCGCCGTCAGTTAGGGTCAACTGAGGATTGAAAAATCTCTCGGTATAGCCCGCCTTCCAGACTGTCTTCGGATAGGCCGCGCGCGACTCCCTGTAGAGGTCTGATTCAAAATAGGCGGGCACACCCTCCCGCGAGATAAATATATTTTTGGCGTTCCGCCCCAGCTCGCCGCAATCCCCGGAATCCTTATCCCCGGTAAAAAAGTAGATTGAGTTGATGAAATTGTGGCTTGCGATGAATTTGGAGATGCTGCCCAGGATGTTCCGGTTGATGACCGTGTTTTTATAAGACTGGTCCCGGATGTCGGACCGTATGAATTCCTCCACGTTCGGATCCTGTATGAAGAGCTGAATGAGCCCTTCCGCCTCTTTGAGGACACTGCTGATATTGTGATCGGATTGGCGGAGCTGCTGGAGCAGAAGGTTCTCGTTCTGCTTTTCCACAATGTTCATGACCTGGGCATAGGTGAAGTAGAAGCCCAGCGCGAGGATGATAAGGCCGGTAAGCGTAAAGTACAGCATAAGCTGCCTCATCAGGCTCCCTCTCTTACCCTTCTTCCTAATTCTCGCGGCTGTGGTCATTGTCCATGTCCTCCGTCCATTCCTTCATCAGGCGGCTGCGGAACTCGTTGGGACTATAGCCCGTCGCCTTCTTGAACACCCTGCAAAAATAGGTGCTCTCCGAAAAGCCCACCCTCTCGGAAATTTCATAGGATTTCAGATAGGTGTTCAGCAGCAGTTCCTTCGCCTTTTCGATGCGCAGGTCGCTTAAGTACTCGTTAAAGCCAACCTTGAGCTCCTTTTTGAACAGGTTCCCCAGGTAATTCGGGCTGAGCCCCACATGCCCGGCCGCCTGCGTAAGGCTTACATTGCGGCTGTAGTTGTTCTGCACATATTGCAAAGCCTCGGAAACCTCCTTGCTCAGCCCCCTTGATCTTACTGTTTCATCCAAGGCAACGCTCAGGAACCCCTGGAAGGCTTCAATCGCCTCGTCCAGCGTTTCGCATTCCCTGATTTTTTCGTCTGCCCATAGGAAAAGTTCAAGCGGCTTATTCTCCTTCAGGCGCAAAAGCGTGGTCAGCCACTGAGCGATATGGCTGAAAAAAGCCAGTATCCTCGACCCATCCCCGAGCCCCGCATCGATGAAGGCATCAGCCTTTGCGTTAAATTCGGCCGCGGCTTCTTCGCCAAGGAGGCTCAATAGCTTCGGATGGCGCTTGAGGCTCGCGATCTTGCCCGCCGTCTGCCCGGGACTGCAAGAAGGCCCGGCGGCAAAGAACATGCCCGAACCGGAAAAGAATTTTTGTGAAAGCGCCTCGCGGGCCTTTGTATACATTCCGTTCAGCGATCCGTAACCGTTTGCAAATCCGCTGATGCCAAAGGATACGCATGCATTCAGGTGCGTGGATACGACGCTTTTTATGTTGCTCAATATGTTCATGAGCTCCTTGTGCGACTCGTTTTCTCCCATGGAATCCGGAAAACTGAAGATAAGCATATAGCAGGGGCCGCTGTCGTAAATGGCCTCCCCCCGGCCATACCGTGACATGATATCCTCGAGTATCGCCAGCAGTGCGGATTTGATGCGCTGCCCCTGCGGGTCGCTGAACGCCGCCTGCAGCGCCCCGAAATGGTCCACGTGCATGATGCATACGATAAGGCCGCCCGGATGCAGGCGCAAGCCCGCCTTGTTAACGTAGGCGGCAAAAGCTTTCTCGTCGCGGTTACCATAATAAATGAATTCCTTGATGTGCTTTTCCTTCGTATCGTAGGCGCCAAGCTGGGACTGTCCGGCCAAAACCTTCACGCCACGGGCGGCAAGTTCCCCCTGCACGCGCCTTAATATCGCCTCGATTTCCTCTTCGGACATCGACAGCTTCAGTATATATTCCGATACGCCCAGCGACATCGCCTTGCGGGCCAGCTCGAATTCATCCAGGCAGGAGAGGATGATGATTTTGGTATCTTTGTCCTGCGCGCGTATCCGTGCGATAAGCTCCATGCCGTCCATGACCGGCATCTTGATATCGGTGATGATAAGATCGGGCTTTTCCTTAAGGTAGATCTGTTCCGCCGCCTGCCCATCGGCGGCGTCGGCGATGACGGTCATATCGAACTTGGCCCAATCAATGGAGTTTTTCAGACCGAGCCTAACGAGCATTTCATCTTCGACGATCAGTACGCGGAACATATGATCACCCTTTATCGTGTTCGGCTAATTCAAGCATAGCATAGTTTCTGTGATAATTAAAATGTAATTTACTGGCATCAGGGCTCGCCTTTAACCAGCCTGCGCACGGTTTTGTATACTTGTTGGCTTCACTACCGGAGGGCGCGATTGCCTGGTAAAACCGTTCATTTTCGCATGAAAGCCGTAGGGGCGATTTGTAAGTGCCCATCTGGCTCAATCGGCGCGCTGCTACGCTGCCGCTCGCATCGCTAGTTTCGCCGGCCTCCTTCATCTCGCTTCATCCGCCACCGGCGGCGCTCGATTCCGGAGCCTGTTTCGCCAGCCTCCTCCACCCCGCCCATTTCCGCCACAGGCGGGGGCGGTGTTCCGGAGCCCGCCAAGTGACATTCCTGACCGCAGCATGCGGGCGATTACAAATCGCCCCTACGGCGTTGTTTGTTTATTGGCTTCTCCGCCGGGGATTATGTAAGTCATAGCTTCTGTGGTTGCCAGTTCATTGGGGCGATGCCCTGTTCTTACAGAAATACTTCCAGTGAAACATCGCCCCCGCCTCAGGTCCCTTTCGCTCGAGCATCACCTATCGCCGAATGAAAGCGAGGCGTTCTGCGGCTGTATGCCAAGCTCCTCGAATACAACCAGCTTGTTCCTGCCGCTCATCCACGCCCTGGGCAGATAGTACGCGTCCCGAACGCCGTCCTTCTGCCAAAACCTGCAGACATTATGACCGTTTAGATATATCTGCCCTTTTTGCATCTGACCCGGGTTGAAGAAAACGGGCAAATCCCCCTGCGGCAATGGAAATTCCGTTTCGAAGTATGCTGGTTTAAGCCGCCGTGCCTTGCGCATGAGGCCGCTTTTCACCGGCAGAAGCACCAGCGGGCCATCCCCTTCCCCGCGGCGCTCCTGTACCGCCTCTGCCGGTGCCTCGCCGTCCAAGTATTCCCACTTCTTCCACCGCCAGCCAGTCAGCGCCCCGGATTGCGGAACGGTATACACCATCATGTTCTCCAGTATTTCCTCCTTGCTCCAACCAGGCGCCTGTACGCACACGGTTAAGACGCCGCTTGCGTCCGGCGCAGGCAGCCTCCATGAGATCCATCTCTTGATCTGCGAAAACATCGTCCAGGGCGACTCCGGCCAGGTCATGGGCAGTATATCCCTGCCGCCTGATGTCACCCAGGCATGTACGCCGTGGATCATAATGAAGGCCTCTTCGCCCTTTAAAAGGGGCAGCTCGAACTCGAAAACGGGTACGGGCTCGGGATTGCGGTAATCGCGGCAATACAGAAAATTAAGTGCGTCGGCTGACACCGGCTGCGCAGGCAGTTCCTTCATATCAGCTACTTCCGCCATGCGGGAGCCGACGAAAGCAGGCCCCTGCATGCCTTGCGGCACGGGCACGTCGTAATTATGCCCGAGGTCATCGGAGAGGAAAACAAAGTGATTCCTCCCTTTCTTTAAGGGAACCGGGATTTCCTCAAACGCCCAGTCGGCCGGATGGCCGTATTCGTCGCGCATACGCACGCTGCGGCCATCGGCATGCGTGCCGCAATACCTGCCGTTTACGAATATCAGAACACGGTTTGGCGTGTTGGTAAGCAGCAGGTTTTTAACGCAATCCTCCCCGCTATCGTATACAGCGGCGTACCACAGATACCCCTGCGTCACACCAAGCCGCTCCTGCGCGCAGGGCGCATCGAGCATCTCCCAGCCGCATACATCACCGGGCAAAGTCTCGGGAGAAGGGGTCATCGTCCATCCGCCAAGCTCTGGCACCGGGTCAATAAGCTTTGCGGGCGGATAATGCTTAATGACAGGATTGCCGTCCTCGTCCAACAAAACGGTATCGGGATAATCATCGCCCGTTCTTAATTCATAGGAACCGTCCTCATTCCGCTCCCCCACCCAGTCGGGGCCGATGATGATTTCGCCGCCATCAATCCAGCACCGCCTGGCCAGCTGATCATCCATGACGATGATGTTCATGCCGGATACCGCAAGCCGTTCCACCTTCCCGCGCAGTACATGCATGCGCTCCTCGGTGCCATTGACGCTGACGACGCCCTCTGTGCCCGCCGGCCCGAAAAGCAGCAGCGTGCGCCGCTCATCATCCTTGACCAGCAGGTGCAAATTGCTGTAATCCACGGTCATGCTTCCAAAAAGCGTAAGTCCCAGCGGCAGCGCACACGCGGGGACGTCCCCCAGATGTACTTGCAGGCTTTTTCCGCTCGGGAGTATAAGCTCGGCCTGCCTATGCGCTTCCTGTACGGAAAGGTATGCAATCACCCCTTCGCTGCCGCCGCGCACGGTGAGCCGTGCCCAGTCCGGGCAGCGGATACCGCCCATATCCTTCTCCTCACTGCTGCCGGCAATGATCTCCCCAAAGCTGTTCAGGAAAAGATTCACGGGATGAACGGCATAATACTTTTCAGCCGGCACCCCGCCGTCCCCCACCGGATAGCTTCCCGCGTAGGATGCGGTAATATTGTTGCCGCCAAAGAAGCCAAAGTTCGTGCCACCCTCAAACATATAATAATCGACCTGGGCGCCTTGGGAGGTATATTCATATACGGCCCGCGCCTGATCGGCGGATTTTGGCCAAAAGTATCTGGCTTGCCCCCAATATCGCGGCCCGCCGCTCCAGAATTCCGTAACCAGGAGCGGGGCATGGGGCTGCCGGAGCCTGAGCTCCCGTATCTGCTCGGTCTCGGTGTGGTGGTTGTACGTGAGGATCATCGATGGATCTGTCAGTTGGTCCTTAAGGACGGTGGTGCTGTTGATCTGTATCGCGGTTTTGGACGATGCATGGACATTGCACGCGAGGACCGGCACATCAATGCCGTGTTTTTTGAAAAGCGCGTTGATCTTGAAAATATAGCGGCGCATCGATTCGTCCCAGCCGCCGGGATATTCGTTCTCGTTTTGAATGGTGATGACTGGGCCGTCCCTTTTGATCTGCCTTTGCGCGATGATGGGAAGCAGCGCGTCGAACCAGCGCTCCAGGGCCGCCATGTATACGGGATCGTCCTCCCGGAACCGCCTCACGCCCTTGGCGCAAAGCCAGGCCGGCAAACCGCCGCCGTCCCACTCGCTGCAGATGTAGGGGCCTGGGCGAAGCATCGCGTACATGTTAAGCTCACCGATCATGTCGATATAGCGGGCAAGGTCACGGCCGCCTGTGAAATCAGGCGCGCCCTCCCTCTCCTCGTGGAAATTCCATGGCACGTAGGTGCTGACGGCATTGAGCCCGGCACGCTTTGCACGAAGCAGCGCTCCCCGCCACTCTTCAACCGGCAGGCGGAAATAGTGTATCTCCCCGGCAAGAAGCCATATTCTTTTGCCGTCGATGAGGAATGATTTTTCGTCGTATGCTAGGTTCATAATACCGCTCCATTCAAATCAAATTGAGGCTGCTGGACTTTCAACTACAGAAGCAGGGAAAAGCCAATACACTCTTGGCGTTCGTAGGGATACGAATTTTGCGCCCGCCTGTGCCGGCATCCGTTCGAACCGCTTGCTTTCTCCCCTTTCGCGGCCTGTCATCCTGAGGGCCACGCCCGAAGGATCTTTTGCTGCAAACATTACCCGGAAGACAAGATCCTTCGGGCGTGGCCCTCAGGATGACATATAGACGGAGTTACAGGAAGAAAGAATCGTGATATAATTTGTGTACTATCATGCGCGATTCTCATGTAAATAGGCCGAAGGGGGGCGGGGACATGCCGGGCATGTCCGACGAGATAGCGGAGAACAGGCTGCTGCACATAGACGCCGTTACGCTTTACAACTTCACGGGAGCCCAGGTTCCCCATACGCACGACTGCTGGGAAATCTGCTATGCGGTGAGCGGCAGGGGCGAATTTACGCTGAACGGAACAAGGCACGGCATCTCCTCCGGCGATCTTATCATCGTCGCTCCCTTTGATTCGCACTTTGAGTGCGGCACGATACGGGAGAGCGTGGAGCTTTTTTTCCTGAAGGTGCGCAACGACGCGCAAGTCTTCCGTGCGCTCAACCTGCCCTTTACGGGCTCGGTTTTCCTGCACACGCGCAGGGTGCCGGAGATCGAACAGGTGCTCAAGAATATACTGGTGGAGCGCCTGGAGGAAAAAGAGGGCTATGAGTTCATACTGGAAGCGGAGCTTATGAAGCTTTTCGTGCTGACCGGCAGAATCTACCGGCAGGATGCGGGCAGCGGCGCGGGCCCGGAATCGCTTTCGGAGCTGATCGGCGCAAAGAAGCTGAACGTCGTTTCGCAGGTAAAGCAGTTTATCGACGAAAACCTGAACCGGGAGATCGCGCTTAACGACCTCTCCGGCATGTTTTTCGTGAGTCCCCAGCACCTCATCAGGCTTTTCAAGGCTGTTACCGGAAGCACGCCGAAGCAGTACATTACCGAAAGAAAGATGGAGAAGGCGAAGGAGCTGCTGCGCTTGACCGGTATGAAGATAGAGCGGGTGGCCGAGGAACTGGGCTACACCAATATCCATTATTTCTACCGGGTTTTCAAAAAGGAAACGGGGATGACGCCCGTCGCCTACAGGGGCCTGGGGAAAAGTTAATATTGCCCGGAAAATGGGTACCGTAGGGCGGGGGCGT
>JAEYOV010000009.1 GCA_023411395.1 Bacillota bacterium | reverse complement strand
GTCTTACACGGCTTGCTGTGTTTCCTATCCCTGTTTTTCCTTCATTCCTCGCTCCTTGACACCGCTGTTTATTCTTCTATAACAAAAACTGTCGTGCTGGAGAATTCTCTCCAGCACGACAGCCCCTGCATTCCCAAAAGTTTGTCTGACTTTGTTGATGCTCTGAGCCGGGGTCTGCCAGGCAGGCAGGCCCCGGTTTTTTGTCAAATTCTCACACTGTAAGCTCAATCTTCGACGTGCGTCTTTTCAGCAGTTCGTCCCGCACATACCCGGCCAGGATGTCCACGATCCTGGCGTTTTTTCCGCCGCGGGCAACGATCACATCCGCCTGATTGACGTAATTGCGCACATATCTGTCATACATGGGCTTGACGGTGGTCAGGTATTGATGGGAAATGCCCTCGATCTGCCGTCCGCGCTCCAATATATCCCGCTGGATGCGCCGCAAGAGGCAGATATCCGGCTCCACGCTCATGTACAGCCTAAGATACATCCTTTCACACAGCCGTTCATCGTAAAAAACGTGAATGCCCTCCAGAATCAATACATCGCAGGGATGGATCAGCTCCTTGGAATCGGCCCGGCGGTGCTGGTTGTAGTCGTACCCCTTGCGGGTGATGGGCTGGCCTGAAAGCAGCGTTTCCATGTCGTTCAGCAGCAGATCGTGATCGAATATCTCCGGCTCGTCGTAGTTGAGCAAGCTCCGCTCCTCAAAGGAAAGCGCCGGATGATCTCTGTAATAGGCATCCTGGTTGATGACCAGGCACTTCACACCGATCGAACTGCTCAATTCCTGCGCCAAAGTGGTCTTCCCGCTGCCGCTGGCGCCGCAGATGCCTATAAACAACATGCCATCCTCTCCCATTCCTTGTACACAATACTGCATGACCACCCGGCTGTCAAGGGGAAACCGGCACCGCATGCCGGTAAATGTACGAAGGATTCGACATAAAATGATGTTATCCAATCGATGCAAAATGTAACACTACCATATATGCTGGAAGTATGGTATCATAATTGCCATGGAAACGATGGCAGATGCAGCCGGACCGCTTCGCAAGTGATAGCGGGGAATCGCGGTCCCCTTGTTTTTTGTTGAAGCCCATGGTTTCCCTACTGCACAAAAGCGGCGCAACCCCGCCTGATGATAAAGTCAAACGGGAGGACGAGCTTTTGAAGAAGTTCCTTGGGGATTTGTTTCCCCGTAAATGGTGGATGGGTACGGTATGCTTGCTGATGGTGATCAGCCTGCTTTCCATTCCCATGACGGCCGCCGTGCCCGGCAACACGGCTGAGGCAGATACAGAAGAAGGGTTGGGATCAAAGGTGGTCTCCGCTTACGTATACGACAGGGGCGGCCTTGCATTTCGGGATGAGGATGCCCGGTACATGACGCAAATGAACTATTCCTTTGCGCTCATCGAGGATGGGAAAGTATCCGGCAGCCATTGGCGCTCCATAAGCGCGTTCAAGAAATATATCAAGCGCCACCCCCACATTCTGCCCGTGATGGCGGTGGGCGGATGGGGCGCGGACGGGTTTTCCCAGGCGGCGGCCACCGAAAGCGGCCGGGCCGCATTCGTGGAAAGCGCCGTGGCCCTGATGGAGGAACACGGTTTTTTGGGCATAGACATCGACTGGGAATATCCCGGCTCCTCTGTGGCCGGCATCGAAAGCCGTGAGGATGACCCGGAAAATCTTCTTTTGCTTTTGGAAGCGCTTCGGACAGCTTTGGATGAGCTGACCGCGCAGGATGACGCGAAGCGTCTTATTTCCATTGCGGTGGGCGGCTCCAGGCAGTACGCCGACAAGCTGGAATGCGCGGCCCTTGGCCGGACCGTGGACCAGGTGAACGTAATGACGTATGACCTGCGTGGCTTTGAAAAGGTGACGGGCCACCATACATGCCTCTACCCACAACAGGGCGACAAGGCTGCCGTCAGCGCTGATAAAGCCATGGAGGCTTTTGCCGATGCGGGCATCCCCAGGGAAAAGCTGATGATGGGCGCCGCCTTCTATGGCCGCGCCTGGCGCAGCGTGAAAAGCGGTGAGCAGAACGGCCTTGGCCAGCCGGCCGGCACCAGCGGCAACAAAACCTATGGCTTTGGCGCTATTGAAGCGATGATCTCCGACGGCAGCTATACCCGCTACTGGGATGATACCGCCATGGCGCCATACCTGTTCGACGGCAGCACCTTTATCAGCTTTGAGGATACGGAGTCCATTGCGGCCAAAGGCGCGTATGCCAAGGATAACGGCTTGATGGGCGTCATGTTCTGGGAATACGGACAGGATGATACAGGCACGCTGGTCAAGGCGCTGTATGAGGCCATGAATTGAGCTTGTTTCCCTTGACAAAAGAGAATCTCTCCGAATATAATCTACAGAATTAACACTTTACTGCGCTAAAGCGTTTTTTGGAGGGCCGGATGAGCACTACCAGGTTTCAAATCCCGGAAGGGATGCAGGATACGCTTATGGGGGAATGCGTGCGCAAACGCTGCGTGGAGCAGCAGCTGCGCACGCTTTTTTCGCTGAGCGGGTTTGCGGAAATTGAGACGCCCATATTGGAGTATTACCGCACCTTCGACGATGAGGTGTATGGTTTTGATGATCATCACGTATGGAAGACCTTCGACAGGCAGGGGCGCGTGCTGGCGGTAAGGCCCGACAGCACCATCCCCGCCGTGCGCATCGCCGCCTCGCGCCTGAAGAACGAGCCGCTGCCGCTTCGGCTGTGCTATATTCAAAGTGTGGCCGCCTTCCCGCAGGATGGCTCTGCTTCCCTGTGCGAAAGTACGCAGGCTGGCGTGGAGCTGATGGGGGAAAAGAGCGCCCTGGCGGACGCGGAAGTGATTGCCCTGGCCATCCGCTCCCTTCAGGAAGCAGGATTGAGGGAGTTTCAAATCGACCTTGGCCAGGTCGCCTTCTTCAAGGGCTTCATGCAGGAAGCGGGATTGACGCCTGAGCAGACGGAAACCTTCCGCCGCCACGTGGAAGAAAAAAATATGCTGGCCATGCAGTTCTTTTTGAAGGAATGCGCCGTTCCCGGCGAGGTATTCAAACGGTTGATGAAGCTGCCCCAACTGTACGGGAATGAGGCGGTGCTGGGTGAAGCGGAGGCCATCACGAGCAACAGCCTTTGCCGCGCGGCAATCACAAACCTGAAACAGATTCTGGCTGCTTTGGACGATTACGGCTGCCGGGAGTATGTCACCATCGACCTGGGCATGGTCCACGCGGTGAATTACTATTCCGGCATGATTTTCAGGGGCATTACGGGGCATCTTGGCCAGCCCCTGCTGTCCGGCGGGCGGTACGACGGGCTTCCCGCCCGGTATGGCAGGGCGATGCCCGCCACAGGGTTTGGGCTGTCCATCAACCTTTTGATGGCTGCGCTTTCCCGGCAGGGGGAAACGTATCCCGCCCCGGCCGCGGGGTTCGTGCTGGGCGTGCCGCGGGGCGGGCTCAAGGCAGGGCTTGAATGGGCGGCGCAAAAGCGCAGGGCGGGTGTCAGCGTGTCGCTTAAGTACGGCGCCGCCAAAGAGGAGCTTCTTCAAATGGTGGAAACGGGCCGTGCCCAAAAGGCCGCCTGTGTGACGGAAGGAAAAGTCAGGGTATGGTCCGGGGAGGAAATGGCATGGAAATGATCACCATTGCGCTTGCCAAAGGCCGCCTTGCGGAACAGGCAATGGATTTGCTGGAGGGCATGGGCATTGACTGCAGCGCGCCAAAGAACCCCGGCCGCAGGCTGGTATTGGAGAATGCGGAGCAGGCCATCCGCTTCATCCTGGTGAAGCCCGCCGATGTGCCGACCTATGTGGAGCATGGCGTGGCGGATATGGGCGTGGTCGGCAAGGATACGCTGATGGAGGAAAACAGGCCGCTGTATGAGCTGCTGGATCTGGGTTTTGGCAAGTGCCGCCTGTGCATTGCCGGATATCCCGGCCGGCCGGCCGGCTATGCCAACGAAAGGGTCGCCACCAAGTATCCCAACATCGCAAGAAACTACTACGCCGCCCAGGGGCGGAACATTCAAATTATCAAGCTCAACGGCTCGGTGGAATTGGGCCCCATCATCGGCCTGAGCGATGTGATTCTGGACATTGTGGAAAGCGGGTCCACCTTGAGAGTCAACGGCCTTGCGGTGCTGGAGGAGATATGCACAGTCAGCGCCAGGCTTGTGGTGAACAGGGTCGCCCTGAAAACAAAACGGGAAAGGATTCAGGTCCTTGTGGAAGGATTCCGGTCCCAGCTTCCCGAAACGAACGATGATTGAAGGAGGGGAAACGGATGGTGACCATCATTCCTGCCGCGGACAAAATCGCGCTGAACGCCCGGCTGATGAACAGAAGCCAATTGACGGATGAAACGGTTTCCCTTCAGGTAAAGGAGATCGTGAAAAACGTACGGGAAAAGGGCGATGCGGCCCTTTTGGAGTACACAGCCCGCTTTGACAAGGTGAATTTTGAGCCGGGCGATATGAAGGTGACGGCGGAGGAAACCGCTCTTGCCTATGAAAAGGCCGCTCCCGAATGGATCAGCGCCATGCGGGAGGCAGCAAAGCGCATTGAAGCCTTTCATGAGAAGCAAAAGCAGAAAACGTGGCTGGATTTTGAGGAAGGTATCCACCTGGGGCAGATGGTTCGGCCTTTGAGCAGTGTGGGTGTCTATGTGCCCGGCGGAACGGCGGCCTACCCCTCTTCGGTGCTGATGAATGTAATCCCCGCGAAAGTGGCGGGCGTGGAGAAGATCGTCATGGTGACGCCGCCAGGCCCCGGCGGTACGGTTTCCTATCCCCTCACGCTGGTGGCGGCGGACATTGCCGGTGTGGACGAAATCTACAAGGTGGGTGGAGCGCAGGGAATTGCCGCGCTGGCCTTCGGCACAGAAACGGTGCCCAGGGTAGACAAGATCACAGGCCCGGGCAATATTTACGTGGCCAACGCCAAGCGGGAGGTGTTCGGCCATGTGGGCATCGACATGGTGGCCGGCCCCAGCGAGGTATTGGTCATCGCAGATGACAGCGCGAACCCCGTTTTTGTGGCCGCTGACCTTTTAAGTCAGGCGGAGCACGACCCCCTTGCCGCAGTGGTGCTTGTCACTCCCTCGCAAACATTGGCTCAGGCGGTGGCTGGAGAGCTGGAAAAGCAGGCGCAGCTATTGCCCCGGCGAGATATTATTGGCGCTTCCCTCAACCGTTATGGGACCATTGTGGTCACAAAGGATCTTGGGGAAGCTACCCAGGTGGCCAATGATGTTGCGCCGGAGCATCTTGAGCTATGCGTGGCGGACCCCTATCAGCTGCTTGGGTCAATCCGCAATGCCGGAGCTATCTTTCTGGGCCATTATTCTCCGGAGCCATTGGGGGATTACTTTGCCGGTCCCAACCACGTGCTGCCCACCAGCGGCACGGCCAGGTTCTTTTCTCCCCTGTCGGTGGATGATTTCATCAAGAAAACCAGCCTGATCAGTTACGAGAAGGAAGCGCTTCAAAGAGTCAAGGACGATATCATCT
>JAEYOV010000005.1 GCA_023411395.1 Bacillota bacterium | reverse complement strand
CGTAGGTAAAGCTGTAACGGGAGGGCGAAGCCTCCGTCTCCTCCTGAGTCTCGGGCTTCAGGGAGGAGGTCAGCACATAGCCGATTTCATCTTCGCCAAACTTGATTTTCGTCCATTCCTTGCCGCGAGAAAGGATGGTGAAAACGCTGTTGGAATTCATTTGGTCAATTATCTCCGCGTCCTCGCTTGGCCCGATGCGGACAGGGGTGATGGGAAGCCGGGGATACAGCCGGACAAAGGCTTCCTGTGCGCCGCCCGATGTCAAAAACGAGCGTTTGACATAGCCCGTATAGCTCTTGTAGGTTACCTTCGCCCATTCCCCCTCATAGGAAAGAACGGCCACGTTGGCCTTGTCGGGAATTTTCGTCACAATGCGGGCCGATCCGCTGGCGGCTTTGCGCATGTTCAAGGGGCCTGACGGGATGGATACGGTAGCCGATGCTGGCGGCGGCGTGGAAGCTGCCGTCGGCGCGGGGGTCGTCAGCTCGGGGGTGGGGCCAACGGCAGGCTCCGTCCCGTACAGCCTAGACAGAGTTTGATCCCCCGCCTTGCCGTCCTCTTTCAGCCCCTGGTCACGCTGGAAGGCCTTCACCGCACTTTGGGTGCCCCGGCTATAGACACCATCCACCTTCAGCGTATACCCAAGATCGCTCAGCGCCTGCTGCATGCGCAGCACCTCGTCGCCTTTGTCCCCCATTTTCAGGGTGGCATAGCCACCCATTGCCATGTTTGGCAGCATAAAAAAAGCACACACCAGTAAACAGGCGATTCGCTTGATGCAATTCGTACGACAGCCACCTTCCCTGTGCTTAACTGAGCCCAATTTAATAAGTGCCGAGCAAGCGAGCGGCATCTTCATCGGCTTCATGGGGTTTGCTCCTTTCGATTTTGCAGAGATTCACGATCTCCGATGTTGGTTCGGCACCATGCCTATGGTTGGAACGAGAGAGCCAGCGTCATGTTGTCGTTTTAAGGAAACGGTCTCGTTCGTAATATTTTTGACACATTTTCGCTGAATATACCATGATTTTCAGCGATTGTCAACGATTACAAGAAACATAATTGTAACATATTCGAAAACAGGGTGCAGGATGTTTCGCGATCTATTTATGCCGATCTACATCCCCTATAGTGACTCGACTAATGGCTCCGTTCACCGGCTAATTACACTTATTGAAATGCACATAAAAGGCCAAGTTATCATAATCTGGCCTTTTGTGTGCCCAGCTACAGCGTCCCACGTTCCGTCCGCCTGACCGTCTCCGACAGATAGCGCAGGTGGATGCTGAATGCCAGATCGCCGTCCATGATGCAATCAAGGTAGGACTGGCCGGGCGGGACAATTTGGCCGTAGTTCATGATGTAGATCATCGTTTCCACGTTGGCTTCTCTGGAAGGCGGCATCACCTTGCCTGGCAGCCATTCAATGCCCCCACCGATACGGTTATCTTACGATAATGCGAAGGAAAGCCTTCATACGCGTTCAACGTCCTCTCGCAATTTTCAGTGATTGCCCACAATAGGATCGGCACCCGGCGGCCTCGCCTGGGTTCCACTGTAGCCACGCCACCACATCCAGGTCACGGAAAAAGAGGTGGTAGTTCATTAGCCAGCCCATCCCGATAACCTGTGCTGCTGGGCAGCGGAAGGCCGTCTGCCCCAGATTGAAGATAGACCCATATGCCGCGTACACTCTCATGATAATCACCTTTCCACCCTGGAGCCTGTGCCCCAGTGTGGCCTTTTGTTTTTATTGATAGCACTTCAGCGTCTGCCGGATCACCGCCAGGCATTGCATCTCCGTGCCCCAAAAGTATTTGCGCTTCTGTTAGGTCCAGGCTGTTGATGAATGCGTCGATGACTCGCACAGGATTATCTTGCCCGACCAGCTCTTCTATGCTGTCCGGCAACAGGGTGATCTGCCCGCGTTCCTGCCACTTGATCTAGTCCATTCTCTTCCCCGCCTGTTGTCTATTATCCTTATTATACCATAATTTTTACCTTCTTGCTTGACTTTTCGGAGAGGCTAGCCAAAAAAAACCAGCATACTCAATGGTTCGCGGGCTTTTGTTTATAGTCAAGAACACGCGTAAGCAGACGTTAAGAAATTCGCATTCCTGCATACCAAACCGCCTTCGACGGAGCAAAAAGAGAAGTATATATTGCCAGAGTAATCCGTTGGCATCGGCCTAAACTACATTCGAGGTGAAGAAAATGGCTAATCAAAAAGGTCGCAATCCAAAGCGAAAAAATGCACCCATAAACCCGCCTTCTACCCGGCGTAATAAATACGGGGAACTCAAATCAGAAAAGTAAGCATATGCCTGCTTTTCTTGCTGCCCTTTTGATACATGTTCGAATCCCCTATGCTCCACTCATCGGGAAAAACACGGAAGGCCTAAAAACAAGGCATTCCGTGTTTTTACTTTTGCCCTGCAAATGCGAACCATTCAGGATTTACCGCCATGTCCTTATGATGTCCATGCAATGGCATCAAACCAACACAGGCTATGACAAGCGTATTCACCGTGCATCGCGCCAAATCCTCATCGTCAAACACCGCAGGCTTCCTCCGCCCGCCAACAAAGCATCCGGGTGAAAGTGGATGAACCGCACCCCTTCCCGCTCCAGAAAATGAATCGTATTGGGTGTGAGCGAAATATCATAGTTGATGATAACGCCCGGCTCCAGCGGAACAAACGAACACCCCCATTGTTTCTGTTCATCATCAGATATGGGAATCAGGTCTACTTTGCGTGCTTTCATCCATGTTTTAATGTCAATGGACGTTCTTTTCTCCCTGGTAATCAAGAAGGTTTGCAAAAACGCTGGCGGATAATATACCATCAAATGGTCTGTGATACGGTTCAAGACCATATCGGGATGCATGAATCTTCGCTCCTGAGGTATCTGGGCATAGACCACTTCTTCAAAACAGACAAGGATGAAGTCAATGAATTTCTTGATGGAGTATTTGCTGTGGCGCTCCGTATCGGCGACAAACACTGTCTTTGGGGATAGCAGAAGGCATCCCTCAAACGCCTCCCCCTCCATCGGTTCATAGAGAATCGGAATGCCCAAACCGGCCAGCGCTTCGCGAACGACGATTTCTTCGTGGCAGCGGCCTCTGGAAGACATTTTGGAAACGATGGCCCCGTGGCTGCTGATGACCGCTATGTCATGCAGATAGGCCAGGTTCGGCAGCCGCTCCAGCAATTCGCTGTTCCGATGGATGTGATTTGCCAACTGATGCACCTGTATCCCATGGCTGCTTAACAGCGCGCCGTACTGCCGGTGCTCCTCAAGATATTTATCAACATCCGGTACCTTGTCAAACAAAAAGAATGCCTTGTTTTCTTCTGTCACCTTCGCAAGGGATTTCTCCGGGCAGTGAAGCATCACGGTTTTGAGTCTTCCGAATTTTTCTATGCCGTAGCAGATCTGCGTCATGGTTTCAATCCTTAATGTTGGCATTATAAATCATTATCCTTCGTTCCCGTGCAATTACACATGCCAAGTTCTGGCGTATCCATATGATCCTGCCACAACGGCAAAACCGTGCAGAAGGAGGATTGACCTCATCTTCTGTTGAAATGCTTGTGCGGATGCGAAAATACTGCCATCCTGCCATCTGCGCCTTAGGAGGATTGAAAATGCTTACAGAAGAAATCGTCCTCACAGCGGAAGACCCGCGCTCCCCTGACGCCACCCTGTTGATGAACGAGCTTTCAGCGTGTTTGCAGGCCATCACGGGCGACGGCGGGCAAAGCTCCTTCAGCGAGGAGGATGTGTGCGTGCCCCGAAGCCTATTTGCCGTTGCCCGCAATCATCATGGGGAAGCTCTCGGCTGTGGGGCCTTCCGGCCCATGGATGAAAAAACGGCGGAGATCAAGCGGATGTACGTGCGGGAAAAATCCTCCGGCGTCGGAACAAAACTGCTTGCTTTTCTGGAGCGGCAGGCAGGAACCATGGGGTATAAGGTTCTGCGCCTGGAGACAAGGCTTGTAAATCAGGGAGCCGTGGCCTTTTATGAGCGGAACGGCTACGAAAGGATACCCAACTACGGCAAGTACCAAGGCCGGCCGGAAGCCGTATGCTTTGAAAAGCGGCTGGACGTAAACCATACCGCTATGTGCGTGATGCATCAGACGCACCCAGGGAGCGGTCGATAACCCCCGTAAAGAAGTAGCGCCCAAACAAGGTGAGCAGCGAGCCGGCAACAAACCAGCCAGCCCTGACTTGAATTACCCCAACACGGTACAGGCTGTAATCAAAGGCAAACAGCGCCAGGAATATCAGACCCTTGAGGACGGGGTGTGATTTCATGCGGTACAGGGGAATGACAATAAAACCAATCAAAACACCGTATAGGATGCTTGTCGCGGTGTTGTCTTTTGTTGCCTGTTCATATAATCCGATCCCATACCTGCGTATTTCCAGAAAGTTCAGCGTGGTGCCAAGAATATTCCCGCCAAGGGCAAACAAGCCAAGGAAAAGTGTCGAAAAGTAAATGATTTTGGAAGGGTGCGCAAAGACTTTTTCATGCCATTTCCCGACGGCCCAGCTATAGACAAAAAACCCGGCCAGCGTAAACCAGGAGCTGTACCAGTTGTGGGCATATATATTGAGCCGCACGAACAGCACATCGATCAAAAAATAGGCGAACGAGAAGCCTATCCGCCACCAGATATTAAGGCCAAGCGTTGCGATCAGCACAGCCGACGCAGACACCGAATATTGCGAAAAGAAATTGCCGATCAGTGACTCATGAAAGCTGTCCGACGCGATCTTGGGATAATAGGCATAAGCATTGGTAATAATCAGCAGAAATACTTCAATAAAATATGTCATACCGAGCACCGCAAAAAAGAACGCAAACGTCTTTTTACGCTCCCTGGTTTTTGCAAGGGTAAGCACGAACAGCGCAACACTGACCGCCCCCAGCGCGACATACCAGACCGTGTTTGTCCAAAATGATGCATTCATAGGACTATATTGCGCGTTTATGCCCGGTCTATCCCCATGATTGCTCCCTTCCCAATACGTCAAAAATATGTTATCCTCATGCAATGGCGCATACATGGCATCATGAAATGAGGATTACATTGAATGGTACGCGACAGGCAGTTCTACCGCACGATATTCCGCATTGCCGTCCCCGTGGCCTTCCAATCGCTGATTTCCTTCCTGGTGGTTCTGGCGGACGATATCATGGTTTCTTCCATGGCAAACGGCAAAGCAGCCCAGGCGGCCGTTTCCCAGGTGAACGCCGTAACGGCTTTTTTGGCCGCCACATTGATGGGGATGGCGGGCGGCGCAGGCGTTTTGATCTCCCAGTACTGGGGCAAGCAGGATACAAAACACATCAAGTTGATTTTTTCCATGGTGACCATGCTGTGCATTTTTATTGCCCTTCTGTTCACAGCGGTGCTTTTGCTGTTCCCGGATTTTACGGTCCGGCTTCTGTTGCGGGCGGATGAGCCGCAAACTGCGAAATTGGCCGCGGATTATTTGGCCATCGCCTGCCTGAGCTATCTTCCCTTTGCCGTCGCCGCCGCTTTAACGGGGATGCTCCGCGCCGTTGAGGTGGTGAAGGTGACGCTGTATGTGACCATCGCCTCCCTGCTAACCAACGTAGGGCTTAACTATGTGCTGATTTTCGGCAAGCTGGGCATGCCTGCCCTAGGCGTAAAGGGCGCGGCCATCGCCACCGTTGCCGCCCGGCTGGTGGAGCTTGCCATCGTATGGGTGTATGCCTTCAAGGTGCAGAAAACCATCGACATGACGCCAAGAGACCTGATCCGCACGGATAAATCCCTGATCCGGGATTACCTGCGTTACGGGCTGCCGGTTGGCATCACCGACATGCAATGGTCGCTGATTGGCATGCTCAAAGCTTTTATCATTGGCCAAATGGGTACGGTGTTTGCGGCAGCCAACAATATTGCCTCCGCCATGGCCAACATGGGCACCATGTTCACTTTCGCCCTGGCGGGGGGCGCCAGCGTGGTAGTGGGCAAGGCGGTCGGCGCGGGAGAGTATGACAAGGCCCGGGCATATTCCAAAACCATTCAAATCATGTTCGCTTTGATCGGCATAGCCATGGCTGCTGCGGTCTACCTGCTGGGCGCGCCCTTCTCGTTGCTGTACGGTTCCGCCAAGGAGGACCCGCAGGTGTTTTCCCTGAGCACCGCCATGATCTCTCTGCTGGCAGTCACATTGATCGGCACAAGCTACCATGCAAGCTGCTTTGTGGGCATCAACCGTGGCGCGGGCGACAGCCGCTTTGTAGCCATGGTGGATATGATCTGCGGCTGGCTGATCGTGCTCCCCGCTACGGCATTGGCAGCCTTCGTATTCAAAGCTCCGCTGCCCATTGTATTCCTGTGCACCCGCATTGACCAGTGCTTCAAGTGGATCGTCGCCTATATGCGCCTGCGGGGAAACAAATGGATCAAGAATGTAACCCGTGGCGGAGAGGCCACGCCGGCATAATCCCTGATTGACCTCAAAAAAGGCCGGAAAAAAACCCGGCCTTTTTTCTGCGCGTACCCAAGCGAAACAAGCCCGCGCACATGGCTTTTCCGATGCATAACATATATAGGGAGTCTACTTTCCAAGGAGGAATCCAAATGATTTTGGAAGAGCAAATCCGGCTAAAAGGCATGGTATATATCATGACCAACGGCGTTCAGGAGAACGAAATCGTGGCCTTCCGCAGGCTACGGGACGGCACCCTTAAGCTTCGCGACTTTTATTTAACCGGCGGCAGCGGTACCGGCACGCGGGAGGTATCCTCTGCCACACCGGATGACGGCATTGATCCGCTGGCGTCCCAGGGTTCGTTGATCCTGTCCCGGTGCGGTCGATTTCTCTTTGCGGTGAACACGGGCAGCAACAGCATCACAAGCTTTCGGGTCATGAAGGACGGCGGGCTGGTGCGGGCCTCGGTTGTCAATTCCGGCGGCCAGCAGCCCAACAGCCTTACCCAGCATGGCAATTTCCTGTATGTCTCCAACGTTGGCAGCAGCGCCAACAACTTCGACTCGAATATCACGGGCTTTTATGTGGACAGCTGCGGCGTTTTGACCATGATCCCGAATTCTACCCGAAATTTGAGCACCGATAATGCCCAGCCTGCGCAAGTATTGTTCAGCCTTAACGGAAGGCAATTGGTGGTGACGGAGCTTACCACAAACAGGATCACCGTGTTCTGCATCAACCGCAACGGCACGGCCATGCTGCAAGTGTCTAACGCTTCCAACGGCGCGGGCCCCTTCGGCGCAGCGTTTACAAGATGCGGCATATTGCTGGTGGCGGAGGCCGGCGCCAATGCGCTTTCCTCATACGTTCTGAACGCGAACGGCACGCTGACTGTGATCAGCGGTTCCGTTCCCACCGGCCAGCAAGCGACCTGCTGGGTATCCGTTTCCCGGTGCGGACGTTTTGCCTACACCTCCAATACGGGCAGCGGCACCATTTCCATCTTCCGCGTCCAGGACAGCGGCGTATTGACTTTTATTGAAAATGTACGCAGCACTCCGGAGGGAACGCCGCAAGGAGCACCCATCGACAACGGCATCAGCCCCTGCGGGCGCTTCTTCTATGTTCTCAACGGCAATCAGGGCACCGTATCCGCCTTTGAAACCGGCAATCAGGGGAGGCTTATGTTGCTCCAGGTGGCGGGCGGGGAAGGCATACCCGTGTTTGGTACCCAAGGCCTGGCGGTAAAGTGAGGCCACGGCGCGAGCCGCATTTCTTACAACAGGTTGCCCACCAAACCTAACATGACATCATAGGATAGAACAGCAGGCCTAAACCTGCGCTGAAAATAAAACCGGAGTTGAATACGATGCTTTTAGATGATACGGGCATGACAGGCCCCATCACCCCGGCCAAAGCCATTGCCAATGTGGCAGGCAGCCCCGCCTTTCCCAAAATCCGCGGTACGGTCATTTTCAAGGAGGCGGCGGGCGGCACCTATGTACAGGCAGATATCGCGGGCCTGCCCCATACGCCTTCCAACTTCTTCGCCTTCCACCTTCATTCAGGCAACTGCAGCGGCACGCCCGTAACCGCTTCCAATGGGAACGTTGACTATTTCCCCCAGGCCGGCGGTCACTATAACCCTACCAATCAGCCCCATCCCCAGCACGCCGGCGATTTCCCGGTGCTGCTGGCAGCCCCTACCAAGGGGGGCTCGGCCCATTTGAGCTTTTTCACGCCCCGCTTTACCGTGGCGGAAGCTGTGGGCCGGGCCGTGGTCATCCATGAGAACCCCGATGATTACAGGACACAACCCGCCGGCGACTCAGGCATGAAAATTGCCTGCGGCGACGTGATGGGGAGATAGGCTGCCATAGAGCAAGCCGGGTCATCTGCTCAGAAGGCCCGGCCTTTTTGTTTTTATCTCAGCCCATACAGCCCCAGCGGGTCTGTCTCTAGCGCCTCTTTGTACAAGCCTACCACATCTTTTACCACAAAGAACATGCACTTGCACGGGCCGATATACGTATCCCGTATATAGCCCCGGCGATAGGCTTCCTCCTGGATCTTATACCAGGCCTTCACAGGCGGCGATCCCGTTTCCACGAACCATTGATTTTCGGGATAACGCTTTTTCACTTCCTCGGGAGGCTTAAAAATGGCGCGAATCTCATCGGGAAGATTGCCTTCCATGTAGTGCATGCTGGATAGCCTGTAGATATCCACGCCCAGCAATATGCCCATTCCGCCGCTATCGATGACATTTTGAAAACCGCGGCTGTTGATTTCCCTGTCCTTGCCCCATGCGCTGACACGGAACAGCCCCTCCCCCATCATCACATCGGGCCGCCTTGAAAATATATCGGCAATCACGCCCATGCCGCTCCGATCCCTGTGATCCTCCGGGAGGATCTTTAGTTTCAGCGTGATACCCTGAGCCGCATCCTCCGCGTCCATGGGTACTGGCGGAGAAATACGAAAGGCCGGCATCACGATCCCGCCCGCCGGCCCTACGGCATCCGTCAGGGCACGTATCACCGTATCCGCCCCGCCCTCCACATATCCAAAGCTGGAAAGTGAACTGTGCACCTCTGCCAGCATGCCGCGTTCCAGTCCGGCTGCCATGAGCCCCGCCAGAATGTCCGCGTAGACAACGCGGGACGCACCTTGCATAGAAATGCCTCCATTTCAGAAAAACGCCCCTCCTGGCGCCTGTGCCAAAGCAAGGCTTTTGCACAGGCGCCAGGAGGGGAATGAGTTTTGCTTCACTGCTAGAACAGATGCATCGCCGTTGCCCTGGCCAGGGTTGCCTGTTTGTTGGGGAGCAGGGACGAAAGCAGGCTGTATACATGCCGCGAACCCACCTTTTCAAAGGGAGCAATACGCCGCAACGCCGAAAGGCCCATGATGGAAAGCACCAGCGGGATCAAATCCAAATGGGATACGCTGAAGCTCAAGCCCACCACCGCACACCATGCCAACTCCACCGCTGCCGAGAGCATAAGGGATGACGCTGACTTCTTCCGCCCATCAGGCGAAGACTTCAAATATGCTGCAAACATGAGCAGTGCGCGCAGAAGCACAGACAGGCATACCAGGTAGTATCCCGCCCCAAAGATAAAGGAAAACACTTGCGTCATCGTATCTCCTCCTTGCGGACTTCTGTAAAGCGTACAAAGCTGCCGGAAATCTGTTCTTGCGGGTATAGCATCATTGTTGAAACCGTCAGTTCCCCGCAACAGCCATTTCCCCCGCGTCGATGGAGGGGCTCCCCACATTGCCGCCGGGGAACTTCAAATCACTTCCCACAGCACGCACGTTTTGTAAAAGCTGATAGAAATTTCCGGCGATGGTGATTTGTTCGACAGGATCGCCCTTTTTCCCTTCTTTTACAGAAAATCCTTTGGCCAGCAGTGAAAAGTCGCCGCTGACGCCATTGGCGCCGCTGTGCAGGCCGCTCAGCTCCGTAATCACCAGCCCGTCACCCATCTTTTTCATCAGCGTTTCAAGATCGTCCGCACCGGGCTTTATGAAAAAGTTGGTTGGCGATACGCGTACGGGAGCGCTGTAGCCTGCTTTGCTTGCGTTGCCGGTAGTTTGGACCCCGTCCTTTTCCGCAGTTTTGAGATTGTGCAGAAGCGTTTTCAGCTTGCCGCCCTCAATCACGGCCTTGGTTTTTGTAGCCACGCCCTCCGCATCAAAGGGCCGGCTGCCGTTGCCAAAGGGCAATAATGGGTCGTCCATCAGCGTCATGCAATCCGCCGCAATGGTTTCCCCCACCCGGCCCTTCAAAAGCGACAGGCCGTGCTGCGTGTTTTCCGCGGAGAAGATGCCGGAGAAGGTTTCCATAAGGTCCGCCATGGCGTCATTCTTCAGGATCACCCGGTAGGTTCCGCTCCTGACGGATTTGCCCGCAAGGCCAAATACGGCCTTTTTTACCGCCGACTCCGCCAGCGCTTGATAGTCAAGCTTTGCAAAATCGTGGGAAAGGGCGATATCAAAGGCCGTGTTTGCCTTGTCGCCTTCCCTTGCGATGGGCTGAAGGTAGGCACAGCAGTAGTTTCCTTTGTAAGAAATGTCCAGTCCGTAGGAATTTTTGATGCGAACCTGACCGCTGCCGGACAAGATGGTGTTATGCTTCACCTGCCTGACATGGGGATCGGTGTTGAGAGCCGCCTTTTCCATATTCAAAACAAAGTCCAGCTTTTCCTTGGGCAAAACAGCTTCCAATGCTGGGTTGTAGGTCTCCACTTCGGGATATTTTTCATCCCCGGCGTAAATGAACTGCTTGTCTTCTTCCTCCGACAGGGAGGCGCTTTCCAAAACACCCTGCACCAATTGGCCCACGGCTTCCTCATCCATCACCTCGGTGGAGGCGTAGCCCATCTTTCCCCTGTACAACCCCCGCAGCGACAGGCCGCAGGTGGTGTTCACGGCGTACTGCACAATCTCCTGCTGGACGGAAACAGCCTTAAAGCTGTCGCCGGAGGCGATATAAGCCTCGGCGGCCTCGATGCCCGCGTCACGGGCATCATCCATCAGCCTGCTCAAAAAAACATCCAATGTCATGGCTTATCCCCTCCTATCTTCCGCCGACGGTGAGATGGCTGACGCGGATCATGGGCTGGCCCACGTTGGTGGGCACGCTGCCGCTGACGCTGCCGCACATACCCTGTGACATTTGCATGTCCTTCCCTATCCGGTCGATGCGCTGGAGCACCTCCGAGCCGCGCCCAATCAAAGATGCGCCCCTGACCGGGGAAGCAATCTTCCCATCCTTGACCAGGTACCCCTCCATGACGTTGAAGTTGAATTCGCCCGTGGCGGGATCCACCGAGCCGCCGCCCATGCGCCGGGCGTACAACCCGTCGCCCATGGTGGCGATCATTTCACGCTCATCGTCATTCCCGGCGGCGATGTAGGTGTTGCGCATGCGGGAGGTAGGCGCGAAGGCGTAGCTTTCCCGGCGGGAACTGCCGGTAGAGGGCATATTCATGCGACGCCCGTTCAGCTTGTCGACCATATAGTTTTTCAGAATACCGTTTTCAATGAGTACCAGGCGGTTGGTGGGCGTGCCCTCGTCGTCAATGTTCAGGCTGCCCCACTCATTGGGCATGGTGCCGTCGTCAATGGCAGTCACGCATTCGGCGGCAATTTTCTGGTTAAGCTTCCCGGCGAATTCACTGGCGCCAAAGGCCACTGCCGTGGCCTCCAGGCTGTGGCCGCAGGCCTCGTGGAAGATGACGCCGCCAAAGCCGTTATCGATGACCACCGGCATCACGCCCGCCGGACACACCGGGGCGTGAAGCATGGTGACGGCGATTTCCGCCGCTTCACGGCCCACCTTATAAGGGTCCACCCGTTGGTCAAACAACTCAAAGCCCATCATGGCCCCGGGATTGCAGGAACCGGTTTGGTTTTCCGTGCCGTCGGTGGCCACGGCGGAACAGGTCATGCGGGAGTATACACGCTTATCGGATGTGAAAAGCCCTTCGCTGTTGGCAATCCATACATCCTGCTCCGAATCCATATAGCCCAATACCACCTGCTTGACCTCCGGCAAGGCGGAGGCAGCCGCGTGTGCCGCCCGCAGCTTTTCCGCCTTTTGGGCGGCTTTCACCGTGGTAGGGGGATAAGCGATGGGATGGATCGAAAGCGTTTCCCGAAGCTTCAAGGAGGATGGGGCGGACGCCTGTCCGGCCTTCACAGCGGCGGCGGCGCGCCTGGCGCAGTCAATCAGCCCTTCCCTGGAAGTATCGTTGGTATACACGTATATGGCGGACAGATTTTGAAACACGCGGACGCCCGCGCCGTGCCGCCTGCCGCTCAAAACGGTGTCAATCTTCCCGCCGCGCATTTGCAGCACGTTGTTGCGCCTGTCCTCCAGAAAGATTTCGGCGAAATCCCCGCCGGTCTTCATGGCTTCCGTCAATACGTCCTGAGCTATTTTCCGGTCCAGCATGCACATTCCTCCCAACCGGTTTCCATGCTTTATAAGTATATCCAAATAACGCCCAATACTACGCGATCAGGGCTGCAAGATCAATATCCTTCAAAGAATTTGCGGTAATCGTCGCCTGGGGGTTTATAGCTGCCGCACCTACGCCCAGAACCCGCATATTCCCGTTCAGGGCGGCTTCCACCCCGGCGTCGGCATCCTCCACCACCAGGCAGGCGGCGGGATTTAGGTTCATAAGCTTCGCGGCCAGAAGGAACACCTCCGGGTCAGGCTTGCTGTTTTTGATGTGGTTGCCGTCGGCCACGGCGTCAAAAAATCCTTCCAGGCCGATCTGCTTCAAAATGATGGGCGTGTTCTTGCTGGAGGAACCGATGGCGAGCAAAATCCCCTTTCCCCGCAATGCCTTCAGCGTTTCCATCGCGCCGGGAAGGATGTCCGAGGGCTTAAGCTTCATGACCAGGCGCTTGTATTCCTCATTCTTTTCGGTGGCCATGACGGTTTTTTCTTCTGCCGTATAAGTGCGGGCGGCACGCTTAAGAAGAATCTCCAGGCTTTCCATGCGGCTCACGCCGCGAAGGCGCTGGTTGATCTCCCGGTCAAAATAAATGCCCTGCCTGTCGGCCAACTGCTGCCAGGCTTCATAATGGCAGTCGTCGGTGGATACGATCACGCCGTCCAGGTCGAAGATCACGGCCTTGATTCCGTCCAGATGCATATCGTTCACCCCGTTACGCTTTCAGTTGATCCAGCGCATTTTGAATCTTTTCCCGGTTGGCGTGGTTCAGCGGCGAGAAACGCCCTTCCAGCGCCTTCTCCAGCTTCTCAATGGCGGCTTCCTTGTTGCCGGCCTCCATGTCGTACTGGGCCAGGAAGTACAGGGTATCGATCTGGTTGGGCTTTTCTTTTGCCGCCTTTTCAAAGTAAGGCTTGGCCGCCTCCTTGTCCCCCGCCAGGCGGTAGAGCGTTTGACCCATGTTATCCAATGCGATGGGGTCGGAATCATCATACTCAAGGGCCTGCTGATTGAAGGCCTTGGCTTTTTCCAGGTCCCCGCTTTCCACGTACAGGTATCCCAGCGTGCCGTAAATGATACCGCTGGGGCTGCGCTGGTGCTGCTTTTCCATCAGCTCGATAGCGCGGGGGAGATCCCCCAACTTGTAGCAGGCCACCGCGTAGTTCATAAAAAGCTGCTGGCGCTGACCGTCGGTAATACCGGGGGCCTTTTGCGTCTTCACCAAAAGGCTCTTCGCCTTTTCATAATCCCCGTCCCGCAAAAGCAGTACGGAATAGGCCAGCATGAATTGGGCGGAGTTCAGCCCGGCATTAAGCGCCTCCTCATACAGCTTCTTCGCGCCCTCCACGTCGCCCTTTCCTTGTCTGGCAAGAGCCATGCGGCCCTTGATGTTTCCCATAAAGCTCATTTACGTCCGCGCCTCCTTTGCGTGGGATAGTGTCTGCGCCTTTTTGACAAGACGCATATAACGGTATTGTAACGCATTTTGCGTTTCTTGCATAGCGTTTTGAGGGCCGAGAGCAGGCTCCGAAGCCAATAATATGGCTGCTTTTGTGATTTCCAGGGCATTTTTTACATCATGCCGCTTATGCTCATACAGCTTGGCCAGCTCAATATAGGGAGCAAGACCGCCTTCCCGGCAGGCGATCATCCTTTGGTAGGCGGAGATGGCCTCGCCAATTTCTCGGGACCGAAGAAAGCTTCGGCCCAGGTTCAATTGCGCCTGGACTTTCACGCTGCCGCCCAGGCAAAGGTGGTAGCAATGCCTGGCCAGAGCCGTTTCCCCCTGCTTTTCCAGCGCCCGTCCCACGCTGAAGATGTCCTCGAAAAAGCTCTGCTGCTCCGGTTTTTCGTACACATTCATCAGCCGGTAAAAAAGCCTTGCCAGGGACACAATGTCCTGCCGGTTGTGGTCGATCACGTCTTTCAGCAGCAGGAAATCCCCTGTTTTCAAATACCGAAAGAACCGTTCCGGCGCTTCGCTGCCGGGCAGGTCGTTTTCTCTGGGAGATTGAAAAATCTCCTCCTCCAGGCGGCATAACCGGCAGCTTTTTAAACGCAGCTTCCACACCCTGCGGGCAGGGTGCAAAAGATCGGCGTGCGCCATTTTTTCGATGGCTTCCGTACCCATGCGGTTCATCAGCATCCTCGCCTGCAACAGGGGCAGGTCGAAGGTTTTGCCGTTGAAGGTCACCACAAGGTCAAAGCCATCGCAAAGATCCTGCAGGGCGGTGAGCATGAACCGCTCCTCGGGATAATCCCGCATCACCCACTGGTGAACGGTGAAGCCGTCCTTCGTAAAGTACCCGGCCCCCGTCAAAAAAGCCAGGGTCCCCACGCCTCCGGAAAGCCCCGTGGTCTCTGTATCCAGGTAAAGCACCCGGTAAGGATCAATGTTTTCTGGCACCGGCTGCTGAAGCACAAGGCTAAGCGTACGGCCAGATACGGCCAAATCCCGGGGAATCCCCGGCAGAGCCGGCCAAGGGGAAGTCATTTCCTCATGATAGCATCCTGCGGCGGGAGCGGCAGGCTTTTGCACATTTTGCGGCTTGGGCTTGTCCACCGCCTTTAGCCTGTCCCGAAGGCTTACGGGCACGCGATCATCTCCTTCAAAAGGGAAAGGGCGGCTTTTTTGCCTTCCTGGCCGATTTCCCCCACCGGCCCCGCGCAGGAAGGGCAGCCCTCCTTGCATTCACAGTCGGATACAATCTCCAGCGCGTGGTTCAACAGAAGGCTTTGCATGGTAAAGCACTTTTCCGCAAGGCCGATGCCGCCGGGGCTGTTGTCGTAAACAAACAGCGTGGGCTTTTGTGTGAAGGTGCCCTTCACCTGGTAGATGACGCTGATGTCCCGGGGCGAGCACATCAAGTACAGCGGCGCCACGATGCGCAGCAGGTTTGACACTCCCAGCATGCCGCTTTGCAGCTCGTCCTTGCCGTATTTATTGGCGATACCGTCAGGCAGCGTCCACCACATGGCGGTGGTGTGCATGTCGGTTTCCGGCAGGCGCACAGAGCCGAAGCCCAGATTCTCCTGGGTATCCAGCTTCATTTTTTTAAACATTTTCACCAGCGTAGTGACCTTCACTTCCCCTAGCGCGCGGTACAGGCTGCCGGGCTCGCCTTTTTCTTCGGCGATATCCAACAGGCTCAGGCTGATGTTCAGGTCGGCGTCGGTGTAGTAATCCACATCCACCTGGCGGATAAACGCCTTACAGCCGTCAAAGTCCAATTTCTCCACCTGGTACTGCTGGGCTTCGTGCATGTAGATGGCGTTTTCGTGCAAAAGCATGGGCACGGTGTAGCGGTCCATTTCCCCCACCACCCGGTGATGGGCGGCGTTGGTGATATCCACGATCAGAAAGTTTTCGCTCGCCGCTGAACGCAGGGAGATTTCGGAGGCCGGAAAATCCTCCGCCATCCAGTGATAGCGGCCCTCCACATGGCGCAGTATGTTTTCTTCTGCCAGATAGTCTAAAAGCTCTTGGGTGGAGGCCACGCCGCCGAAGGTTTCCCCGTCCTCAAAGGGCAGTTCGTAAGCGGCGCATTTGAAATGGCTCAAAAGCACATACAGGTTGTCGGGATTCAAAAGAGCGTGCTCCGGCGACTGGCTGAAAAAATAATGGGGATGGGTCACGATGTACTGGTCGATGGCGGCTGAGGAGGCGACCATCACCATGACGGACGTCCCCTTGCGCCGGCCTGCCCGGCCTGCCTGCTGCCAGGTGCTGGAGATGGTGCCGGGATAGCCGCACAGCACGCAGGCTTCCAGCGCACCGATGTCAATGCCCAGTTCCAGCGCGTTGGTGGATACCACCGCGTCGATGGCGCCCCGGCGAAGGCCGGCCTCAATGGCACGCCGCTCACTGGGCAGGTATCCGCCACGGTAGCCCCGCACGCGGCCTGCGTTGCCCAGCGGGTCGCGCACCATGTCCTTCAAATGCCGTGTCAGCACCTCCACGATCAGGCGGCTCTTGGCAAAGGTGATGGTCTGCACACCGTTATGGAGCAGCGTTCCGGCGATGGCTTTCGTTTCCTGCACGGAGCCCTTGCGGATGCCAAGCTGCCTGTTCACCACCGGCGGGTTATAAAAAATGAAATGCCGCTCCCCCGAGGGCGCGCCGTTGTTGTCAATCATCGTCACGGGGCGGCCGGTAAGCGTTTCCGCCAGTTCCTTGGGGTTGGCGATGGTGGCGCTGCACAGGATGAAGGTGGGATGGCTGCCGTAAAAGGCGCAAAGGCGCAGGAGCCTCCGGAGCACGTTGGCCAGGTTGCTGCCGAAGATGCCCCGGTAGGCGTGGATCTCGTCGATCACAATATAGCGCAGGTTTTCAAACAGCTTCACCCATTTGGTGTGCTGGGGAAGGATGCCGCTGTGAAGCATATCCGGGTTGGTAACCACGATATGGCCGGCTTGGCGCACCGCCTTGCGGGCGGAGCCGGGGGTGTCCCCGTCATAGGTATAGGTTTTGATGTCCACGTCCAATGCTTCAATCAGGGAATACAATTCGCTCACCTGATCCTGGGACAGCGCCTTGGTGGGAAACAGGTATAATGCCCTGGCGTCAGGGTTTTGCAATATGGCCGACAGCACCGGCAGATTGTAGCACATGGTCTTGCCGGAGGCGGTGGGCGTCACCACCACCACATCACGGCCCTCCCCCGTGGCGGCAAGGCTTGCCGCCTGATGGGTATACAGGCGGTGGACGTTTCTTTTCGCCAGAACCTGCGGGATGCGCGGATCGATCCCCTCCGGGAAGCTGCCGTACTGAGCCGGCTTGGCGGGAATCGTATGCCAGCAGGTCACGTTCTCCATGAAATATTCGTCCTGCTTCCAGCGGTCAAGCAATTGTTCCAGATTCATGGCGTGCCCCCAACAATGTGCATAAATTCCTTTCCATTATAGCCCATGGAAGGATGCTTGTCCATGTGCTTTGGAGAAAAAAGCAAACAAGTATTCGATTTTTCGAATTTCTGTGTGCAATAGCCTTTCTTGATTCTTTCGGAATCAGGTATGCTTATTCACATACCGGAAGCCACGGTATTTCCATGCTTCCGGCTTGCTTTCAGGCAAATCACCCGCCTTATCGAAATGGACGTTCTCCGGCCTAAAGCGCTTTATCTTCCTATGACCGTCGATGCCCTGCGGGAAGGAAAACACGTTGCAGGGATCGTATTTTTCTTTGATCTTACGAAGGCACGATGCGTGCTCCCCGTAATATTCCTCCAGGTAGCAGGGAAGTTCATCATACGGGAAATTAACATAGGAGCCGCCGGTCATGGAAGCAAGGCACGGGAACCACCTACTGATCCAATCCACATTCTCCTGCGCAAACCGGCTATCCTCCCACACTGTATCCAGCCACAGGATATACCCTGCCTGGCGGTAGAAAAAGGCAGTCTCATCTACGCTCACTTCGGCGACCCTGCCGCCCAGCGCATAGACGGAAAGGCCCGCAAACACAGACCCCGGCTGCGGACAGCTGATGATGTCGGCCAATGCTTCACATTCCGCAGCCGTCAATTCCCGCAACGCAAAGCGGCTGGCTGACTGGAACTTTTCAAAGGGCGGGTAAGTGCTGCCAATGATCGTCACAGCCTCCAGGAAGCTTACATATTCCAGATTGGATACCGCGTTGTCCAGGTAGAGGAAGGACTCCAAAATCCGCCTTGCCTCTTCCGGCTCCCCGTAGAAAATGCCCCGGAGCAGCATCGCCAGGCCATCGTCAGACGAATGGTAGATTCTTCCCAGCAGTGTCATCCGGTCGTCTGCATAGCGAAGCCAATGCTGCCATGTCTGCAAAAACCGGACTTGCTCCTGGGAACTGACATGCAGGTAGTCGATTTCAATCAGCGTCACCTTGGATACCTTTGGGGGAAGCCGGAAGGTCATGGAAGTAATGACGCCGAAATTCCCGCCGCCCGCGCCCTTCAGTGCCCAGAAAAGGTCGGCATTGCACGACCGGCTGACATTCAGCACCTCCCCTTCATAATTCACGATCCTGACTTCTGTCAGGCTGTCGCACCCAAGGCCCAGCATACGGCAGGAGAGCCCCCATCCGCCACCCGATACATATCCGCTCACCCCGACAGTGGGGCAGGTTCCGCCCGGAAACGGATATCCCTTGGAGGAAACAAACCCATACACCTGCCTGTTGGTCACGCCGGCCTGAACACGAAGGATGCCTTCGCATTCATCGATTTCCATGGCATTCATTTCGCTGATATCGATCACCAGCGTGCAATTGCCGTTGGAGTAGCCCTCATAATTGTGGCCGCCGCTACGGACGCGGATAGGTACATTGTGCTTCCTGGCCCATAAAACCGCGTTGGCCACGTCCTCTTCGCTTTGGCAATAGTTGATCAATACCGGGTAATGCTGTATCGCCCTGTTGTATCCCTGCCTCGCCTCATTGTAATCCGGATTGCAGGGCAAAACCACCCGCCCGGTGAGTCCGCAAAAAATGGAGTCCATACATCCTGCTCCTTCTGTCATCCGCGCAGTTGGGCTGATGCATTATCTGATCTTGAGCATGCATCGTCCATTGCGCTCAATCCCTCTTATATGAAAAGCAGGTGCCCGCTGTTCTCATGCACCTTAGCACATAGCGGCATGAAAATACAAAATGTGCTCAAATCATCAAGCATATGCTGTTTACCCGTGATAGAATACAAATACAATAACGTTATTGCATCACGTTCCGGGATGTGAGGCCATGCGAAATTTCTTCCTGCTGGAATGCGCGGTCAATTACATAGAAGAGCATCTTTGCGACACCATTACGGGAGAAGATGTGGCTAAAGCCTGCTGCTCTTCCTTGTCCGGGCTGCAAAAGCTGTTCCGGTTAGCGCTTCACAGAAGCATCAAGGAGTACATCACAAAGCGCAGGCTGACCAATGCAGCGCGGGATCTGGCCCATTCCCAAGGCACGGTCACAGAAATCGCCATGCGCTACCAATACAACTCGCCGGAGGTGTTTTCCCGGGCCTTCAAGCGGGTTTGGGATGTGACACCTTCCCATTTCAAGGATACATGGCGGTTCAGCGGCCTGTATCCACGGTTGAACTACAAATTTCATGAAGGAGATGACCCGGATATGGCTCGAAAAAAGGTAGACCTTTCGGAAGCCTACGAAGTGTTTCGCCAGCTTGGCGGCACGTACGTCATATGCTTTGACAGCGTAGGCCTCATGAAAATCAACGCCATCTGCCACGAAGCGGGCGACAAGGCCATTTTGGAATCAGCCAGAAGAATTGACGCCGCGGCCCCGGACGATATGCTTGTGCTGCGCATTGGCGGAGATGAATTCGCTTTGTTCACAGGCAAGGCGGATAAAAGGGAAGCGGAAGCGGTGATGCAAAAGGTGCTGTCATCCAACGGGCAGCCGGTTTCATGGAACGGGCAGGAGATACCCTTGTCGCTTCGAGCTGGCATTGCAAAAGTTCCGAAGAGCGGCCTTCGGTACAGCGAGCTTTTCACTCAAATGCACAGTACCATTGAGCAATGCAAGAAATGCGGTATATAACATTCTTTCCAAAACCGTATGCTCACAAACTGTCCCCCGGCCTAGCCGGGGGCATATCTTGTATAAACTTATTTTAAGGCAGACGGGCGCCTGTGCTTTTTTTCTTCATAGAGATAGCGGTCGGCGTCATTGATGATCTTGCTGATCTCCAGTCCCTGCCTGCACGCAAAGCCGGTGACGCCTACGGAAGCCTCCACGAAATACGGCTTGCCTGATTTTTGATTATATTCTTCAAAGGCTTCTTTGAGCCTTGCCCGGAACGTACCGTCAAAGTCCTGGTTGTCCGTGATGAACATGCCGACAAATTCGTCCCCGCCGATGCGTGCGATCAGGTCTCCGCTGCGCACGGTTCTTTTGAGAATATCGCTGGCAACACAAATCGCGTCATCCCCCGAAGAGTGGCCGAAATTATCGTTGATCTCCTTCAGGTGATCCAGATCCATAAACACACAGAGGGCATGCTTCCCGGCGTTATCCCGGTTCATGCGGATGGCGCGCTCTATAAAGCCCCGGCGGTTGAACACATTGCACAGCGAGTCATATTCGGAGAGAAAGTTCAATATCTCAATTCTTTCACGGATATGCTCAAGCTCCCTTCCGACGATTCTTTCCTTGCTTTTTAGGTCCAGAAAATTGATCAGGATTCCCAACTGCAAACCGATCACATGAAGAAGGGGCATCCTTTCCTTATTCGCCTGGCACAGGAGTATCCCATACTGCACGTCTCCGGAGAAAATGCTGAAGCTTATCAAATGCGCAGTACCTGTAAGGTCCGGGAGATCGCGCAGCGTATGCTTCGTATCGATAACGGGCATATGCGAACGCGGGTAGGCTCTGGAAATTCCGCCGTTTAAGTACGCGGCAAGCAGAATCCGCTCCGGCGTGGCATCAAGGCCCGCTTCCCTTGAGACCTGAGGTTCCGGGAGCAGGCATATATACACGCTGTTCAGCCCGATGCCGTGAAGCCTTTTCACAACGCTTAAGAAAACGCCTTCATCCTCATCTTCCAGCACAACCAGGTCACGAATGAACTCCGGCACAAACCAGGATTGGGTGCGAAAGCCTTCAAACCGCTTTTCGGCCTCACGCACCTCATAAGAATATAGGAATCCCTGGATGAAAAGCAGGACGCGGCATAATCTTTTGACACAAGGCTGTTCCATTTTATCAGGTGCGTGCAAAAGGTACCCATGCAGGCGTTCGGCGATCAAGGCGCCGGAGAAACAGAATTCCCCGGCAAACCCTGCAAGCCAGATGGCTATGGCCTGCTCGTCCAGGGGCATGAGCGGATCTTCAAGTGCAAGGGATCCGATATGATCCGCAAGCCTTCCAAGCAGGTCCGCGCAGTGTTCCTGACCTGCCTGGGCATATAATCCTGCAAGATCCGCCCGCATATTCCCGATCACACCGCTCACATACGACCTGGCATCTGTCGCATCCGTCTCAAATATGTCGGTGTTCCTGCCTTGCGTGCATCCGCATGAATTGCGTATATACAGCTGGGTCTTCAGCCGGATGGGCTCCTGGTACTTTCCCTCCGCCATGGCGATTGCCTGCATAACGGCCAGTTCACCCATCTGGTATGCATTTTGCGAAATGGTCGTAAGCTTGGGCGTCAGGGTACGGCCTGTGGTTAAGTTGTCAAACCCCGTAATGGCAATGTCTTTACCAACCTTAAGACCAATTTCAGCGCATACCTTGTAACCTGCTTTTGCCATCTCGTCATTGCAAAACGCAATGGCATCAAGGCCGGGATTGTCGCTAAGCAGCTTCGCTACCTGATGGTCCACAAACCCGGAAAGATCGCCATAGGCAATCATATTGTCCATCACAGGCAAACCGTGCTTTTCCATGGTATCACGGTATGCGCGCAACCGTTCCCTGGCTTCGGGGTGTTCCTTCGGACCGGAAACACAGGCGATCTTTTTGCAGCCGTGGTCAGCAATAAGGTGTTCGATGCATTGGTAAAAACTGTTGTAGTTATCGATCGTAATGCATGTTTTTCCCGGGATGCCGGTATCGATATCCTTATTGAGCAATACGTAAGCGGTCCCTTCAAACCGTTTCAGGAATTCCCGGTACTTTTCATCGCTCTTGAACCCGGAAAGCGATCCGTATGAAATGATGAAGGCATCCGCGCCGACCAGCTTCGCATAATCATATATGCTGTTGTGGCGGGAGGCTAAATCCAGCTCTTTGTCCGGATCGATCGGGTCCGCGTGCTTTTGCATGCCGGTCATATAAAAAAGCTGCACTTTCTCCCGATTGGCCGCATCATTGATACCTTTCATCAGCTCTAGGGAAAAATCATAGCTGACATCGCCGATCAGAACACAAATCGTTTTCCCTTTTTCAGGCTTCCTGTTTGCCATACAGGCCAACTCCCTATCATTTTTCCACTATATATCTGTAAGAACTTTGTTTATATGCGCCTATCATACCCAGCCTTATCCTTCCTGTCAAGACAAACGTTTGAATTTTTTATAACTGATTGTAATTAAGAAAAAGCGGCGCTCCATTTTAACGGAACGCCGCCGGATGCCGGTCTGTTTTCATTTGAACCATATCATACTTTGGCCTGTTCTTCCATTGCCTGGCTGCTAGGCGATCTTGTCAATGCTATTCTGCTGCGAAAGCATATCGCAAGCCCATGCGTACCGCATACTGATGGGCATATCCGCCCTCCGTTACAAGGATGCGAAGGTTTTTGCAGTATTGAAATGCCCGCTCCCCTATGTTTGTTACGCTGTCCGGAATCTCAAGCGTTTTCAGTTGATCACAGTTGGAAAACGCCTCATCTCCGATGCTTGTCACGCTATCCGGGATCGTAATGGATTTCAGCTTGCTACTACGAAATGCACCATTCCCGATTGTTTCCACACCTTGCGGCAGTTGATACGATGATGCGTTTTTGGCCTCCGGGTACGTATGCAACATGGTTTGGTCCTTGTTGAACAGGATGCCGTCGACGGTTGTGTACGCAGAGTTTCCCTCGGCCACATCAAAGGAAGGCAGAGGGCAAGACGCGAATGCGCTTGAGCCGATATGGGTAACATTCTTTGGAATCGTGATGTCAGTCAAGCTCGTACAGCCCAAAAAAGCAAACACACCAATGTTTTTCACGCCTTCTGGAAGGCGCACCCCCGTGAGAAAACTGCAGCCCATGAACGCTCCATTGCCAATGCTCTCCACGCTGGCAGGTATCGTGATGCCATACAGATTCCACAGGCCGCTGAAGGCAAAATCGCCAATGCTGACCATTTTTGAATCTTTAGCAATGGTTATGGAGGATAGCCAATAGCAGTAGCAGAATGCGTACTCGCCTATGCTTGTCACGCTGGCAGGGATATGGATGGTCTCAATGCCGGAACAATCAGAGAAAGCATACTCGCCAATGCTTGTCACGCCTTCCGACATTGTCACAGAGCTAAGATTCCCGCACTTATAAAAGGCATACGCGCCAATCTCAAGCACTCCGGCGGGAATCGTGATGCCCTTTAGCTTGCCGCAACCCGAGAAGGCGGAATCGCCGATCACTTTGATGCCATCCGGAATTTGATATGTTTTGTCCGTTTTCCCGCCGGGATACGCGTAAAGAATGGTTTTGTCCCTGTCAAACAAGATACCATCCACGGACGCGTAGACGGGGTTTCCCCCGGCCACATTGATCTTCGTCAGGCTGCCGCAATCGCTGAACGCACCCACACCAATGCTTTTCACGCCTGCGGGAATCCCCACAGACTTGAGGCGGCTTGAACCTGCAAAAGCGCCGTCCTCAATGGCATCGATTCCCTCCGGGACCTGGTAGGTCGACCCTGCTTTTCCGTCAGGGTAGACAAGAAGCGTCTTTTGTGCTTTATCAAACAGAATTCCATCGGCAGACGAGTAAGCGGGATTGTTGGGATTCACCTCAATGGCGGACAAATGGGTACATCCGGCAAAGGCCGTTGCATCCACGCTGATCACCTGAGCCGGAACCTTGAGCTTTTTGAGGCTGACGCAGTAGGCAAACGCTTCCTCGCCGATACTTTGGATGCTGTCCGGCAAAGTGACGGATGAAAGTTTATCGCAATAGATGAAAGCCTGTCCACTAATACTCGTCACACTGCTGGGAATTGTGACGGATTTGAAATCGCATCCTCCAAACGCGTTATCGCCGATGCTTTTGAGGCTGTTCGGAAGTTTGATGGATTTAAGAGCGTTGCAGCCGACAAAGGCAAACTGGCCAATTGTTTTAAGGCCATCGGGAAGCGTGACGGATGTGATCCCGCGACAGTAGGAAAACGCATATCCGCCGATATCGGTCACAGAAGCCGGAAGCTTGACGGTCTTCAGACCTGTGCAGAATCCGAAGGCATTCTCACCTATGCCGGTTAAATTTTTCGGAAATTTGATTGACTTTAGGCCTGTGCACTGATCGAACGCCCGGTTTCCAATGGTTCTTACGCTGTCCGGGAGTGTGACGGAAGAAAGGCTTGCACGCAACGCAAACGCGTCGTTCCCAATAGCCACAACGGGATGGCCGTCTAATGTACCCGGGACTTTCAACTGCTTTGTGTCTTTTAAGTAGCCGGTGATCGTCGCGTTGCCCCTCTCCAGGGTATAGGTGAAGGAGGAAGCGGCAAGTTCTCCCCCGCCTTCTCCCACGGCAGGCACGGGAAGCAAGGTCATCACCATGGCAATGAGAAGAAGCATCCCTATCCATTTCTTCATAATGGCATCCTCCTCAAGAACCTATAAATTTTATCCGTCCGGTACTCCTTCTATCTTTTAGGCGTGCAATATGGATTTTCCAAGTATACATAAAAATTTTTTTTTATGCAACACTTCCCAAATAATCATATTCTTCGCGCATCCTGCCGCATTATTTTTGTTTTTCGGTCCCGCTGAATAAAAACCCCTATGCGAAGATCATATTTCGGCCAAACAAAAACGCATAAAAGGCGGCGCTCCATTCCTTAAAACAGAGCACCGCCGGTTGCTTGCTTATTCTTATTTTTCACGCCATCATACTTTGGCTTGTTCTTCCATTGCCTGGCTGCTGCGCTCCGCCTTTTCAAAAGCAATTTTTCCATCCTTCACATAAAGCCGCACATCATCCCCCAGTGCAAGCCTGCCCGCGATGATCTCCTCGCTCAGCGCGTCCTCCACAGTGCGCTGGATCACCCTGCGCAAGGGCCTTGCGCCATACTGCGGATCGTACCCTTCCCGGGCCAATAGCGCCACCACTTCGTTTTCGAATTTCAGGTGCATGCCCCGCTTTTGCAGCCGGTCGGCCACCTGGGAGAGCATCAAATAGGCGATCTTGTCGATGTCGGCCTGGTCCAGGGCGTGGAAGACAATCAGTTCATCCACACGGTTTATGAATTCGGGGCGGAAGATGTCCTTGACCTCCTTCATCACCTGTTCCTTCATGGCCTCGTAGGAGCGCGCAAGATCGATGGCGCTGCCAAAGCCCAGCACGCGGCTGTGGCCGATGGCGTGAGCGCCGGCGTTGGAGGTCATGACGATGATGGTGTTTTTGAAGTTTACCACCCGGCCCGTATTGTCGGTGAGGCGCCCGTCCTCCATAATCTGAAGCAGGATGTTGAACACGTCGGGGTGCGCTTTTTCCACCTCGTCCAAAAGCACCACACTGTAGGGCTTGCGCCGCACAGCCTCGGTTAATTGCCCGCCTTCCTCATAACCCACATAGCCCGGCGGGGAGCCGATGAGGCGGGATACGGTATGCTTTTCCATGTATTCGGACATGTCGATTCGGATCACCGCGTCCTCGTCACCGAACATGGCCTCCCCCAGGGCACGGCATAGCTCCGTCTTGCCCACGCCAGTGGGGCCCAGGAAAATGAAGGAGCCGATAGGCCGCTTTGGATCCTGCAGGCCGGCCCGTGCCCGGCGGATGGCCCGGCTGACGGCCTTCACCGCCTCTTCCTGGCCGATGACGCGCTTGTGCAGCACTTCCTCCAGGTGTAAAAGCCGCTGGCTTTCCCCCTCGGTCATCTTTTTGACGGGGATGCCTGTCCAACTGGATACAATTTGCGCGATTTCCTCCTCAGTGACGATCTCCCTGGAGGCACTCTTCTTCTGTTCCCAGGCCGCGCGCAAGCCCTCGATTTCCGCCTTCAGCTTGCGTTCCTGGTCGCGCAGTGACGCCGCCTTTTCATAATCCTGCCTTGCGATGGCTTCCTTCTTTTCGGTGACCACGGCGGCCAATTGCGCTTCCTGGCTTTTCACGTCAGGTGGCGCGGTATAAGTCTGGATGCGCACCCGGGAAGCGGCCTCATCCATCAGGTCGATGGCCTTGTCAGGCAGGAATCTGTCGGAAATGTACCTGTCGGAAAAGGATACAGCGGCCTGCAAGGCATCGTCGGTGATGCGCACCTTGTGGTGGGCCTCATACTTGTCTCTTAGCCCCCGTAAAATTTCCAGCGCCTCCTCGGCGGAGGGTTCCCCCACCGTTACGGGCTGGAAACGCCGCTCCAGCGCCGCGTCCTTTTCAATATGTTTGCGGTATTCGTCCAGCGTGGTGGCGCCGATGCACTGCACCTCGCCGCGGGCCAGGGCGGGCTTCAAAATATTTGCGGCGTCCATGGAGCCTTCCGCCTTCCCGGCTCCCACCAGGGTATGGATTTCATCGATGAACAAAATGATGTTCCCGGCCTTTCGGACTTCGGCGATGGCGTTTTTCAGCCGCTCCTCGAACTCGCCGCGGTACTTGCTGCCGGCGATAAGGCTGCCCATATCCAGCGTCATCAGCTTTTTATCCTTCAAAATTTCAGGGATATTATCTGTAACGATGCGCTGGGCCAGCCCTTCCACCACGGCGCTTTTGCCCACGCCGGGTTCGCCTATGAGCACGGGGTTGTTTTTCGTACGGCGGCTTAGAATCTGAACGATGCGCTCAATCTCCTGGTTTCTCCCGATCACCGGGTCCAGCTCGCCGCTTTTCGCGGCCTGGGTCAGGTCGCGGCCATACTGCTTGAGCACGGGCGTGTCGGATGCGGAAGCGGCCCCGGCGGGTTTGCCTTCCTTGTCGCTTTCCGATTCTTCGGATTTGAGCAGCGCAAGGATGCTTTCCCGCAGCTTTTCGCCGTCGGCTTCCATTTCGCGCAGAATATTGTAGGCCACGCCTTCCCCTTCCCGCAAAATGGCCAGCCAGAAGTGCTCCGCACCCACAAAGGTGTGGCCCAAACGGCGGGATTCGATCATGCTGGCTTCCAGTATCTTTTTGCCCCGGGGCGTCAGCTCCAGCGCGCCACTGACTTCCTCCTCGCCGCGGCCGATCAGGGCAATCACACGCTCCACCACGGCATCATACGTAACATTCCCCAAAAGGGCACGGATGGGTTCGCCGGGCTCCTTCAAAAGGCCCAGCAGCAGATGCTCCGTGCCCACATAATGATGCTTCAGTTCCACGGCGGCCTGCTGGGCATAAGTCAGCGCCTTCTGGGCGCGCTCGGTAAAACGGCCGAACAATGCCATATTTCTTCCTCCTTAAGCGGCGGAGAGCTTCTGCCGGATATAACGGCTCCGGGCAATATCCAGCTCCCTGCCTTTTAATGTTTTGTTTGCGATCTTCATAATGTGAGCGTCCTGCGCCTCGGGCAAAAGCGCATCCGCCACGTTAAGCGGAATGGGCAAAAGATCCAGCGCACAGCCCAGCCGCAGGTTTGACCAATGCTGCATGAATTCCTTCAGGTCCATACGGCGGGCATACTGCAAAGCGCCCAGGGAGCGGTATACCTGATCCTCCAGGGCGGTATTGTCGCCCGCTGAAGCCCGCTTTTGCAGGTTCCGCTCCATGTCGATGATTTGGCGTCCCACGCCGGTGACGGCCTCGATGATCTCCCCCTCGGTGCGGCCCAGCGTCACCTGGTTGCTCACCTGGTACAGATTTCCCTGCGCCTCGCTGCCCTCGCCATAGATGCCGCGTATGGTCAGGCCCAGTTTGGATACCGAGGTGCTCACATTGCCCATCTGCTTGAACATGGTAAGTAGCGGCAGGTGCAGCATCAGCGACGCCCGCATGCCCGTGCCGGTATTGGTGGGACAGGCGGTCAAATACCCCAATTGCCCGTCAAAGGCAAAGGTGATGTGGCGCTGCAGGGAATCCTCCACCTCGTAGGCCAGCTCGGCGGCCTTTTGAAGCTGCTGGCCGGGCTGCAAGGATTGCAGGCGCAGGTGGTCTTCTTCGTTGATCATCAGGCAAATGGCCTGGTCGTCTCTTATGAGCACCGCGCCCGTTTGACTGTTTTGCATCAGGTCACGGCTGATGAGATGGCTTTCCACCAATGCCATCCTCTCCCGGCTGGTGAGATCCGCCATGTTGTACAGCGCGTAGGCGCTGGTGTCTTTGGGCTCCGCAGCCAGCGCGCTTAATATCCTGTCGACGCACATTTTGGCGATGGCATCGCTTTGCGCGGTGGAAAAGGGCAAGTCCTCATAGTTGCGGGCCAGCCGCACGCGGGAGGATACCACCACATCCAGTTCATGCTCCATCATGACTTGCATCCCTCCTCCGCGGCGCAGGCAAGCTGGCGGAGCTGGTCCCGAAGGACAGCCGCCTCCTCAAAATCCTCCGCCGCCACCGCCTGGTCCATGCGGGTGCGCAGGGTTGCGATCAGCCGCTTTTTCTCCTGCGCCTGTGTGTTCATGACCGGCATCCGCCCCGCATGCTGGGACCTGCCGTGAATGCGCGTAAGCAGCGGCTTCAATTGCTCCCGGAAATCCTCATAACAGTGGGCACAGCCCAGCTTGCCCGTTTTTTGAAATTCCTCATACGTTGTATGGCACCTGGAGCAGGTAAGCTGCGGCGCTTTCTGCTCCTGGCTGATGGAAGACATAAGTGAGGAGAGAAAGCTTTGAATATCCCCCTGATGGATACTGTTTTGTATCTTGCTGACACAGCCCTTGCACAGGTGCCGGGTAGCCGTCTCCCCGTTTACCAGCACGGTGATCACCACCGACGCCGGGTTCTGGCCGCATTCTTCACATAACATAATTGTCTCCTTTGGCGCGAAAAGCGCCGTGTCGCATTCACTGTTGGTCCTGAATCCTGCGGTGATGCTGGGCTACGGTAAGCAGCATGCTGCGCAGGATACGCGCCCTGGCCGCATCCTTGAGCTGATTGGGGAGGGGCAGGGACAAAGCCCGCTGCGAAACGGCCGCGGCCATTAGCTGCGCCCCTTCTATGGAAACAAGTCCCCTTTCCCGAAGCTGCCCGATCAGATGCATGGCTTCCGTTTCGCCGATGGCTTCCCCGATCCGCTCATGGATCAGGTACAGCAGGTGCTCGCCTGAGCTTTGCTCCATGCGCACAATGCGGATGTAGCCGCCGCCTCCTCTTCTGCTCTCTATAATATATCCATGATCGGGGGTAAAACGTGTGGCCAGCACGTAATTGATCTGTGACGGCGCACAATTGAAATACTCCGCAAGTTCATTGCGCTTCAGCTCCACTTCCGGCTCATCCTGCTGGAGCATGGCCTTGATGAACTGTTCTATGGTATCGCTTAATCGCATAAAACATCCCTCATTTCCCGGCCAAAATATCTGACTATCTTTGACCAATCCCATTGTACCATGCCGGCAGCGAAAAATCAATTGCCCTGCGTCAAAAAATGTGCACTGATACGGGTACTGTCCCGGCTAAGATCGATTGTGAATGTAAAAACAAAGAAAAACAATATACAAACGGTATGCGCACGTGGTAATATAAGGGTATAAAGGATGGACATGGGGAGGCATAATATGAAGACCAGATTTGGAAAATTTATTGCTGTATGGCTTACGGTCTGTTTTGTATTTCTTTTTTCGGCCGTACTGCCGTCCGCCGTGGCCGTTGAGGCGGATGATGACTTGAGCGCTACGGGATGCAATTATCCCACCACGCTGAAGGAGGGCCATTCCTTTGCCTTGAAGGGTGTCGTGTCCTCGGAGAATACCAAGATCATCAGGCTGGTGGCGGGCGTATTCAACGCCAAGGGCAAAATGGTAACGGGCCGCTCCTGGAATCCTAACGCGAAAAGCGTGGATTTCCGCTGGTATGTGAACCCATACGTAAAATTCGGCACGCTTAGCGATGGCACATACACCTACAAAATCACGGCCACCAACGGTTCCGTGCAAAAAACGCTGCTCAGCAAATCCTTCGAGGTGACACCCAAGGCACCTGTGCCCGACAATTTGAAAGCTGCCGGCTGCAATTACCCCACGTCGCTTGTTAAGGGCAAGGGTTTTGCCCTGCGCGGCGTGGTTTCATCCCAGACATCCAAAATCACCAAGCTGTCCGCGGGCGTATACGATGAAGACGGCAAGATGCTCACAGGCCGTTCCTGGAATCCCAACGCGAAAAGTGTGGATTTCCGCTGGTACGTGAGCCCCTACGTAAAGTTCGGCACGCTTTCTGTGGGCACTTATACCTACAAGATCACCGCCACCAATGCTGCCGGCAAGGAAACGCTGCTGAGCGAAGAGCTTGATGTAACGGCCCCCGAACCGGTTTCCGACAAGCTGTCCGCCTCCGGCTGCAATTACCCCACGTCGCTTGTTAAGGGCAAAGGCTTTGCCCTGCGCGGCGTGGTTTCATCCCAGACATCCAAAATCACCAAGCTGTCCGCGGGCGTATACGATGAAGACGGCAAAATGCTCACAGGCCGTTCCTGGAATCCCAACGCGAAAAGCGTGGACTTTCGCTGGTATGTGAGCCCCTACGTAAAGTTCGGCACGCTTTCTGTGGGCACCTATACCTACAAGATTACCGCCACCAACGCTGCCGGCACCAAAACGCTGCTGAGCAAGGAATTTGAGGTGAAGCCTGCCGCTCCCGCTTCCGACAAGCTGTCCTCCTCCGGCCTGAACGCGCCCAAGCTTTTGATCAAAGGCCGGGGCTTTGGACTGCGTGGCGTAGTCTATTCCCAAGCCTCCAAAATCAAAAAGCTCACAGCCGGTGTGTTTGACGGCGACGGCAAAATGGTAACAGGCCGCTCCTGGAATCCCAAAGCAAAGTCTGTGGACTTCCGCTGGTATGTGAACCCTTATGTGAAATTCGGCACGCTTTCTGTGGGCACCTATACCTACAAGGTCACGGCCACCAACGATGCCGGCACCAAAACGCTGCTGGAAGCGGAGTTTGAGGTCGTAAAATAACATTCGCACAGGAAAAGGGCCCCCGGCATTTTCGCCGGGGGCCTTCTTGTGAATTGCTTTGCTTTTCAGCCTTCCGCCGCTTCCGACGCCGCTTTTCCAATCAAACCGCCGGTGGTGATGTCCTTGAGCATCCTGGGAATATCCACGCCCACGGTATCCTTGATGGATTCAAAGGTTTGCAGCATGGCGCCGGACACATCCTTTGCCATGTGGGTGGCGCCGCCGTCGCCAAAGAGGATGATCTTTTCGGTCTTGCTCAGCGGTTCGCTGACAGCCTTGGCAATCTCCGGCATGCGGCTGACGAGCATTTCCAATATGGCGGCCTGGCCGTACTGCTTCATGGCCTCGGCCTTTCTCAAAATAGCTTCCGCTTCGGCCTCGCCCCTTAAGCGGATGGCCTCTGCCTCGTTCTTTGCCAGCACCAGCGCGGCCTCCGCTTCTTTTTGGGCCCTGTAGAAGTCGGCCTCTGCGCGTTCACGGATCTCGATATTCAGCCTCTCCCGCTGGATTTGCACCTGCTGGGCCTGCAGCTCGGTTTCTTTCTGCAGACGCACCAGTTCCGCGGCAGCCTTTTCCGTTTCCAGGTCCTTGCGGGATACCTCCTGCTGTACGTTGTAAGCAATGTCGGCCATGGCCTTGGCCTTGTCCTGCTCGGCGCGGAAGGAAGCGCGTTTTAGCTCCAGCAGCTTTTCCTGTTCGGCCATGTGGGCGTCGGCCTCGGCCCTGGCCCGGTAGCCTTCCTGCTGGGCGGTGGACTGGCGGATGAGGGTGTCGCGTTCGGCCTCCGCCTTGGCGATGTCGGCGTCGCGCTTTTTCTCGGAAATGTTCTTCACGGCCAATGTTTCCAAAACACCGTCGTTGTCGGAGAAGTTCTGGACCGTAATGTTGACGATCTCAAGGCCCATGTTCTTCATATCGGCGGTGGCGGCCCTTTGGGTTTCCTGGGCGAACTTGTCGCGGTTCTGCACCAGGTCGGAAATGGTCATGCGGCCTATGATTTCGCGCATGTTGCCTTCCAGCACCTGCATGGCCACAGCAGCGATGTCGTTTTGAGGCCAACCCAGAAACTGCTCCGCGGCGGTTGCCACGGAAACGGCATCAGAGCCGATTTTGATGTTGGCCACGCCGTCCACCATCATACCGATGTACTCCTGGGAGGGCACGGGCTGGGTGGTTTTGATATCCACCTGCATGATGCCAAGGTTCAGGCGGTCAACCCGCTCGAAGAAGGGGATCACGAATGTGGCGCCGCCGCGCACGATGCGGTAGCCAAACTCTTTGACGATCTCCTTGCCCGTTTCGTCCTTGACCTTGTACTTGCGCCGCCGGCCGCTGACGATAAGCGCCACGTTGGGCGGAACCTTGATGTAGTTGCGGATGAAGGCGATGAGGAAAAGGAACAAAAGGCCAATGAGAATCCAAAGGAAAATGGAACCGTTTTGCTGGAAGAACCGCTCGAAGGAAGACATGATGAACCACCCCTATCCTTTCTCAAAGATGCTATGACTTATGGAAATCCTTCCACATTAAACACTATAACTGCCAAGAAGTGTAAAAGAAAATGAGGTACATCTTTAATGGGAGCAGCAACGGGGCCAATGTTCCGCAAGCTCAATCGCCGAAAGGCTTCGCTTCCGCCCGCATCGCCCGTTTCGCTTGATTCCTTGCGCGGGTTCCTGACGTGAGCCATATGCCGGCCTAGCGCAGCAAGGAGGGCATATGGCTCACAAGGAACCCGTGCAGACCCTATCAGATGGCACAATTGCGCCATTTGACCGAAGCGAAGCTACTTTTGCGTCGCCCACTTCAAAAGATCGCTCAACAGGGGATGCTCTTTATCCAGAACCAGGGTGCTGTTTTGATCAATGGCGGTTTCCAGCGCCTGCAGGGACCGCCAATAGCTGAAGAATTCCTCATCCTTGCCGTAGGACGCGGCATAGATCTCCAGGGATGCAGCGTCGCCTTCGCCGCGGATGCGGCCGGCTTCGCTCAAAGCATCCGCTTCCAGTCTGCGGGCTTGAAGGTCGGCACTGGCCACAGCCTTCAAATACTCCTCCTGGCCCTCGCTTCGAAGCTGCTGGGCCACCTTGGCACGGTCCGCCTGCATGCGGGCGTAGGTGCTTTCAATGTTTGCGGGGGGCAGCGTTGTGCGGTGGACCTGTATGTCCTTCACCTCAATGCCGCGCAAGCACATGTCCGCATTGATGGTTTTCAGCCCAACAGCCAATGTGGCGTTCAGCGCATCCTTATTGCTGACAAAGTCTTCCGCCAGCATGCGGTTGATGGCCTGAACGATCACGGGATGGATCAGGTTGTCGAGTTGGTTTTCAGCACTTACCATGTTGCCAAGTTTCAGGCTGAACAGCGCGGGATCGGCGATATACCATTGGGCAAAGGTGGTGATGTAATACTGCTTCTTTTCCTGCGTGTTCACCACTTCGCTGTCGGAGATGTAGGTGTACAGCCGGGAGGAGTACCGCTCCACCTTATCCACGAAGGGCACCTTCCACTGCAGCCCGCTGCCCACAACAATCTGTATATCTCCGGAAAGCGTGATCTCATCCTTCAATTGGTTTTCGAACCGCACATGGAAGCTGTTTTCGCTGTTCAATACAATGCGCTTGATGACACCAAAGCGGCTCACCACGGCCTGCTCCGCCTCACCCACAATGTAGAAGCATTCATTGAGCAGAATCAGAAGCAGTATGAACAGCAGGCCGTAGAAAAAGAGGCGCTTTCCGTTTTTGCGGGCAAAGGTTTTCATCTGTTCGCTTTGATAATTGATAGGCCGCTGATAATTCATCTGACCGTTTTGCATTCAAATCACTCCCTTCCCGTGGAAACGACCGCAGCGGAGGGGCTTTCGCCGCCGTTCAGCTCCAGCACTTTCAATACATCGCTGTTGTTGTCTGCCACGATGAGCTTGCCGCTGTTGTTCAGAATATGCTCCATGGTTTCTATCAGCAGCCTTTTGCGGGTAATCTCCGGCGCGGCTTTGTACTTTTCATACACGGCGTCAAACACGGCCACCTCCGCCTGGGCGGCAGCAACCGTTTCCGCCTTGTACGCTTCCGCTTCCTGCAGTAATTGGTACGCCTTGGAGCGGGCGGCGGGCAGCACTTCGTTCTTGTACTTTTCCGCCTCGTCCAGCCGCTTGGTCATTTCATTCTTGGCGTTGTTCACGTCCTCATACGCCGCGGTAACAGCCGCCGGCACGGTAATGTTCTGGATGCGGACGCTGTTGATTTTCAAGCCCATCTCATAACTGTCCACGATACGCTGAAACTCCGGCAGCACCGCCCGCTCAATGTCTTCTTTATTCAGCAGCGCGTTATCCAGCGTAAGGTTTTGTATGTTCCGGCGGATGACCGCCTCAAAAGCCAATTGCAGCGTGCCCTCCGGGTCGTCCACGTCAAAGTGGTACTGCTTTACATCCCTTATGGTGTACTGGTAGATGGCCTCCAGCGATACGATGCTGTTGTCGTTGGTGAGCATCACGCCCTCGCTGGCATTGTCCACATATCTGGAAGCCCGGCCGGCGGAGCCCTGCGCCGTGGTACGGAAGCCGTACTCCTTGGTATGGATGGTGGTGACGCTTTCACTGATGACGCTTTGCACAAAAGGAATCCGGAAGTATAGCCCCGGCCCGTGGGTGGCGGTAACGCGGCCAAAGGTGATGACCAGGGCCTCCTCGCCCTGCCCTACGCGGTAAAAGCCGCTGAACAGGATGATCCCCGCCAGCACAAGTATCACAAGGAACGCCAGCATCTTGCCGGACAACTTGGATCGCATGGCAAATCTCCTTCCCTTTTCAAAGGGGCGCATGCGCCCGCTCTTAATGCGTCCAGCATACCATAAACAGGCGGTTTTGTATAGTTTGGCCTCCCCAATCATACACCAAAGGCCATGAAAGATGCCTGGGAGCGCATGAACCCCTGGAAACAAGGTTCCTATGGCGGAAAAATTTCGGGAAATCTGTCGGCGTCATGTTGACACCCGAGCCTGTTTGTGGTTTAATAAGCCGAGCCTTTTGGTTTACTTCTGCTAAACACGCCATATTGCTTCCGCGTTTAGCAGAATTAAACAGAGATACGTATTCCATATAAAACATCATCCCATCCCGAAGGAGATGAACCTATGAAGATCGGCGAAAAGCTGCGCCGCCTGCGCATGTTAAGAGGCCTTACCCAGGAGGAGCTTGCCGACCGGTGCGAACTGAGCAAGGGGTTCATTTCCCAGGTGGAAAGGGACCTGGCTTCCCCCTCCATCGCCACCCTCACCGATATGCTGGAGTGCCTTGGCAGCAGCCTGAACGGCTTTTTTGGCGACAAGGAAGCCGAAAAAATCGTTTACACCTCCCAGGACATGTTTGTCAAGGAGGAGGAAGAAACACTGCGTGGCAGCATCACCTGGCTGGTGGCCGATGCCCAGAAAAACAGCATGGAGCCTATTCTTGTGGAGATGGCGGAAGGCGGGAAAACGCAAATGCTGCCGCCCCATGACGGTGAGGAATTCGGGTATGTCCTGTCCGGCAGCATCCACATCCTCGTTGGGGATAAAAGGCACAGGTTAAAGGCGGGTGATAGCTTCTGCATCCATCCCCACGCACCCCATCAACTGAAAAACGCGGGCAGATCCAAGGCCAAGGTTTTGTGGATATCCACGCCCCCCATGTTTTAAGGATACTAATGCATGAAGGAGACCGCTCCCCATGGTTGAGAAAACACACCTGATCGACTTGGAGTCCTTGTCAAAGGATTTTGACGGCACCACAGTGCTTGACAATATCAACTTATATATCCGCAAAAAAGAATTTGTGACACTGCTGGGGCCCAGCGGGTGCGGCAAAACCACCACGCTGCGCATTATCGGCGGGTTTGAATACCCCACCAGCGGCAGGGTGCTTTTTGAGGGCAGGGACATCACCCATTTGCCGCCCTACAAGCGCAAGGTAAATACCATTTTTCAAAAGTACGCGCTGTTCCCCCACCTGAATGTGCAGGACAATATCGCCTTTGGCCTGAAGATCGCCAAGGTGGATCGCAATGACATCCGCCGCCGGGTGGACGCCATGCTGGACCTTACGAACCTGAAGGGATACGGCAAGCGCAGCGTGGAGTCCCTTTCCGGCGGCCAGCAGCAGCGTGTGGCCATCGCACGGGCCTTGGTGAATGAACCGGAAGTGCTGCTCCTGGACGAGCCGCTGGGTGCGCTGGATCTGAAGCTGCGCAAGGAAATGCAATTGGAGCTGAAAAACATGCAGCAGCGTCTGGGCATCACCTTCCTGTACGTGACCCACGATCAGGAGGAAGCCCTCACCATGAGCGACACCGTCGTTGTGATGCGGGACGGCAAGATCCTGCAAATCGGCGACCCCAAACGAATCTACGATGAGCCGGTGAACGCTTTCGTGGCGGACTTCATCGGCGAGAGCAATATCCTTCGCGGCACCATGGTCCACGATGAGCTGGTGTCCTTCGCCGGGGTGGACTTTCCCTGCGTGGATGCCGGCTTTGGCGATAACGCGCCGGTGGACGTGGTGGTGCGGCCCGAGGACGTCATGCTGGTAGGCGAGGATGTGGGCAGGCTGACCGGCACGGTCAGGAGCGTGCTCTTCAAGGGCGTCCATTATGAAATGATGATCGATGCCGGGCACACCACCTTCAAGGTGCATTCCACCACCATGCAGCCGCAAAACGCCAGGGTGGGCATCGCCATCGTCCCCTTCAACATCCATATCATGAAGCCCACGGCTGAGGCGAAGGAGGATGCTGTGCCATGAGATACGGCATGCAGCTTCCGCCCTGGGCATATGGGCTGATGGTGCTGGGCTTTTTAGGCTTTGCGGGGCTTGTGTATCTGTCCATCCGCAAAAGCGGCGGCGTGAAGCGCTCCCTGTTCGCCTCCCCCTATACGCTGTGGATGATTCTGTTCACGGTGCTGCCGGTGATCCTCATCGGTTATTACGCCTTTACCGACAAGACGGGTGCCTTTACCTTGGACAATTTCAGCCATTTTTTTGACAGCAATCATTCCAAGAACCAGATCTATGCCTCCATGGGCGAGCAGTACGCTTCCTACATCCGCCAGGGCACGGTGAATGTGGATACGCTTGTCTATTCCCTGTGGATGGCGTTTTTGTGCACCGTGATCTGCCTTTTCATGGGCTATCCCGCCGCGCTGTTCATGGCGGACAGGGAAATAAAAATCGGCGCCACCATCGTGGTGCTGTTCATCATCCCCATGTGGATGAATTTCCTTTTGCGCACAGTGGCCTGGATGTCGCTGCTGGAGGATCAGGGGCTGATCAACGGCGTTTTGAGATCGCTGGGCTTTCCCGGCGTGCAGCTGATGTACAACAACGGCGCGGTGCTGCTGGGCATGGTCTACAACTTCCTGCCTTTTATGGTGTTCCCCATCTATACGTCGCTGACCAAGATGGACGTGCGCCTTCTGGAAGCCGCCCAGGACCTGGGGGCCAACCACGCAAAAACCTTTTTGCGGGTGACGCTGCCGCTCAGTATCCCCGGCATCATTTCCGGCATCACCATGGTATTCATGCCTTCCGTCACCACATTCTTCATCCCCCGAATCCTGGGCGGCGGCAACACCATGATGTTCGGCGACCTCATTGAGAACAAGTTTTTGACCGAAGGCAACTGGAACGTGGGCAGCGCTCTCAGCCTGATCATGATGGCGCTGATCTTGGTAAGCCTTGGCATCCTGCGCAAGGCCGACCCGGAAGGCGAAGGGGGGAGCATGATATGAAGCGGTTTATAAAGCGCGCTTACCTCTCCCTCATCCTGCTGTTTTTGTATATCCCCATCATCGTTTTGATTTTCCAGTCCTTCAACAGCGGAAAGAGCCGTGCCAAGTGGGAGGGCTTTTCCTTCCGCTGGTACGGCGCGCTGTTTGCCGACAGGTCCATTATGAATGCGCTTTATGTGACCCTTACCGTGGCCATACTGGCGGCCATTGCCGCCACCATCCTGGGCACGCTGGCGGCCATCGGCATACACGCAATGCGCAAGCGGCCGCAAAGCTTCATGATGACCATGACCAACCTGCCCATGACCATGCCGGACATCGTGACGGGTATATCCCTCATGCTTTTGTTCCTGTTCGCCAAGGTGGAGCGCGGCTATGTGACCATGCTGCTGGCCCATATCACCTTCAACACGCCCTACGTGATCCTCTCGGTGCTGCCAAAGCTCAAGCAAATGAACAAGCACAGCTATGAGGCGGCGCTGGACCTGGGCGCCACGCCGGGGTATGCGCTTTTGCACGTCATCCTGCCGGAGATCAGCCCCGGCGTTGTCACCGGCGCACTGCTTGCCTTCACCTTGTCGCTGGATGACTTTGTTATCAGCTATTTCACCACGAGTCCTTTGGTACAGAATCTGTCGACTTTGATATACTCCAAGGCCCGCATCGGCATCGAGCCCACGCTCAACGCCTTAAGCGCATTGATGTTTGTGGCGCTGCTTCTTTTATTGCTGGCCGTCAACCGCCGCACGGCCAGGACGGAAAAGGAATCCTGATGATGTTTTGCGCTTTTGCGCATGACATATAGAATGTAGAAATGGATCAAGGAGGTTTGCCCCATGAAAAAATGGCTTGCTCTGCTTCTTATCGCGTGCATGTTGGTCCCAGCCGCGGCATTTGCGCAAGACGCTGGCGTGGTGAACATTTTCAACTGGGAAGATTATATCGATGAAGCGACGCTGGAAATGTTTACGGCGGAGACCGGCATCAAGGTCAATTACATGAATTTCACCACCAATGAGGACATGCTTGTGCAGGTGGAGGCTACCCCTTCCGCTTTTGACGTGGTGTTCCCGTCGGACTACGCCGTGGAACGGATGATGCGCAGCGGCCTGCTGGAAAAGATCGATTTTGCCAATGTGCCCAACGCCGGTCAGATCCTACCCGAATTACGCAACGCCTCCTATGATCCCACGGGCGAATACAGCGTGCCTTACATGTGGGGCACCGTGGGCATATTGTACAACACGGCCATGGTGACGGAACCGGTGGACAGCTGGGCCATCCTGTGGGATGCCAGGTATGAGAACAGCGTGTTCATGATGGACAGTATCCGGGATACCATGGGTATCGCTTTAAAGTACCTTGGCGAATCCATGAACACCCGCGACCCCATCGCGCTGGAAAAGGCAAAGGACCTGCTCATACAGCAAAAGCAGTCGGGTATTGTGAAAGCCTATCAGGTGGATGAAACAAAGGACAAGATGGTGGCCGGCGAGGCAGCCCTGGCGCTGATGTGGAGCGGCGACGCACAGTATGCCATCGACCTGAATCCCGATCTCGCCTATGTGGTGCCCAAGGAAGGCTCCAACGTGTGGGTGGATGCCATGGTCATCCCCAAGGGCGCGAAGAACAAGCTAAACGCGGAAGCCTTTATCAATTTCATGTCCAGGCCCGATATCGCCCAGCTCAACTGCGAGGCCATCTGGTATTCCTCACCCAACGCCGGCGCCATTGATCTGATGGGCGAAGACTACGTAAGCAACCCGGTCATGAACCCCGCGCCGGAAGTGGTGGAGCGCTGCGAGTACTTCAACGATATCCAGGATTTCATTGAAATCTACAACGCGCTTTGGCTGGATATCAAGAGCGCCAAATAACGTGCCCGAATTAAGCGTAACGCCCGGCATTTTGCCGGGCGTTCTTGTCATCTTTTCTTCCGCCTTTATTATAGCATACTTCCGCCATAATGACCAGACTGTATATTCCGGCGGGAATATGCTAGACTACAGGCACAGCGGTACATGCCGAACCATACCGTTTGGTATCAAACGCAAGGAGATTTAAGGCAATGGGCCAAGCGCAAGAGCCAAAAGAAATGCATGCCGAAAACCTGTACCTGGAGCAGACGATAGCCATCGCACGCAAGCAATGGATGCTGGCCAAGCAGAAAATGCAAGGCCGGGAAGAAGTTATTTCCGCGGCGCTTCAAGAAATGCAGGAGAACGCGCCGGATGATCTGAGCAGCCTCTATTCCCCGCAGGGCTTTTACGACCTGGCGGAATTGAGCCAGTATACGCTGCCTGTGCTGGGTGAAATGTCCGCCCGCGAAGCCGGGGCCCAAACCCTCCGGGCTCTGGAGAATATGATGGATTCGCCCTACTTCGCCAGGATCGATTTCCGATTCGACGGAGAAAACGATGCCGAAAAAATCTATATCGGCCACGCCACGCTGATGGATCAGGATACACAAGCCATCTATGTTTATGACTGGCGTGCGCCCATCTCCAGTGTATATTACCGCTTCGGGTTGGGCCGGGCGTCTTTTAAGGCTCCCGGCGGCACAGTAGACGGCGAAGTCCTTTTGAAGAGGCAATATGAAATACGCCGCGGCCTATTGCAGTATTTCTTTGACGCCGATGTGCAAATTCTGGATGAATTTCTGAAGCAGTTACTGTCCAAGAATGCGTCCCCCAAAATGAAGACCATCGTGGAGACCATTCAAAAGGATCAGGACATTGTGATCCGGGATATGGAAAGCGATGTGCTGATGGTGCAGGGCGCGGCGGGCAGCGGCAAAACCTCCATCGCCCTGCACAGGATCGCCTATTTGATGTATCAGGGCCTTGGCGGCAGGCTGAACGCGAACGACATCCTCATCCTTTCGCCCAACACGGTATTTGAGGAATACATATCGCATGTGCTTCCCGACCTTGGGGAGAACAATGTGAAAACCATGCTGTTTGAAGACTTGTTCCGCGGCATCCTGCCCAAGGTTCAAATTCACGCAAGAAGCCATTGCATGGAGCGTTTGCTTGCCTGCCGGGATGAAAAACAGGCGGCGCTTATAAAAGACAGCGCGGCCTTCAAAGGGTCCGCCGCATTTGTGAAAATCCTGGACCGGTTGGTGAAAGACCTGCCCAAGCGTTGGATCGCGTTTGCGGATATTGATTATAACGGCCAGCGCATCGCCCACCGGGAACTGCTGAAGGCCGCCATCTGTAATTCCAAAAAGATAGCGCCGCTGGGGGTCAGGCTCAAATGGCTGGAACGCGGGATTCTGGAAAAGGCGCACGCGCTGCACGGCCGGCGCATACGCAAGCTTACGCAGTTTGCCACGCGGTATCCGGAGCATGCCATGGAGGTGGAGGCATTCGCCAGGTGTCTATCCATCCGGGAAAGCGCCGTGCTGCTCAGGGAAATCAAGGCATTTACAGAAATCGACATTGGGTTGGTCTTCCGGCGTCTGTTTGGCGAGGAACACAATTTTTACCGCCTGGCGGAGGGTATCGAACTGCCTGAAAATATAGAGGATATCCGCCGTTTTACATTACAGCGGCTGAAGGAGGCCCGGCTATATCATGACGATGCCGCGGCGCTTTTCTACTTGCATATCCGCATCCATGGCTGCGGGAGATTTTCGCATATCCGGCAGGTGGTGCTGGATGAAGCGCAGGATGAGTATCCCATGCATTTTGCCATCCTGCGCGAATTGTTTGCAAATGCCCGCTTTACAATCCTGGGCGATGTGAATCAAACGGTGGGAAAACAGGAAGACGCATCGCTGTACCAAAAAATCAGCGGCACGCTCGGAAAAGAAAAGTCTTCGCTTGTGACCATGGAAAAAAGCTTCCGCTGCACCATGGAAATATGGCGGTTCAGCACGAGGTTTCTGAAGCCGGGCCATTTGGGCCAGTGCTTCAGCCGGTCCGGGGACGAGCCGGCCATTCATCAGGCAGCCGGTGAAACCGAAATGGACGGCCTGATCATAAAGGAAGCGGCGGTCTGCAAAGAAAAGGGATATCAATCCATAGGGCTGATCGTGAAAACAGAGCGGGACGCCCTCTTGCTGCATGAACGGCTGAAGGGCCGGCTGGATCTGCGGCTGATTTCCAGCGGAACCATGGCGGAAATGCGGGGTGCGCTCGTCATTCCCATTTACCTGGCGAAGGGGCTGGAGTTTGACGCCGTCATCGTATGCGGCGCCGATTACGATCATTACCATACGGAGGACGATAAAAGGCTTTTGTATATTGCAAGCACAAGGGCGCTCCACAGATTGACTCTTTTTTATTCAGGAGACATCAGCCCGCTGCTGTGATTCACAATTGAGTAAGGAGGGCTTTTGCTTGGTAATCTATAAGGTGATAAAGCTGCTGGCGGATATCCTCAGCGTCGAGCCGGCGGATATTTCTGCGAAAATGACCTTGACACGCGACAATGGCGTGGAACCTATCGACGTGGCGGCGCTGGTCATCGCGTGCGAAAAGGAATTCAAAATCACCATTCATGATGAGGATGTTTCTGCCTTTACATGCGCCGCCGGCCTTGCGGCGCATATTGACCAAATGCTTGAGGCCGGCCTTGCCGATACGCCCGAGCTTACCGATGAGGACCGCACCGCGTGGTTCTATGAATGAGAGGGCACAGTACAACCTTGCTTACTTGGGATAATACAGCGTCATACACATTTGAACCTTCATATCCCCGTCATTCCTGTACCCATGGGCCACATCCGCCTTGAAGCGGATGGAATCGCCCGTGCCCAAACGCTCTTCCCTGCCGTCAATCACCACCACAGCCTCGCCGGCAAATACGGTGATGTATTCCTCGGTGCCAACAAGGTGCGCGGAGGAAGCAAAGGCGCAGGACGGCAGCATTTCAATGCGGTAAATTTCAAAGCGCCTTTCCTCGTCAAAAGAAAAGATCGGATGGTTGATGAACAGCCCGTCACACTCCGCCATCGGCATCATATCCTGCTGCCGGACAATTTCCGCGTCTTTTGTTTCCCTCTCCAAAAAGGAGGTAAAGGATATTTTCAGCCCGTTGGCAATTTTCCACAGCACGCTGATGGTGGGGTTTACTTCCCCACGCTCGATTTGCCCCAGCATGCTCTTGGAAACGCCCGACAGCCGTGACACCGTATCCAGACTCAATTTGCGGGCTTCCCGGATTTTTTTGAAGTTCCCTGCAATGGTCCTGTTCACGTCCATAGAAATCCTCCGGAGTGATTGACATTATATTGCACATGGCGTATTATATAACGCATATCCAGATCATATCCATGTGCAGTATACCATACATGCTCCGGGAGGTAAACCGTATGCCCAATCCGCTCGCGTTCCTTGCCTATATCCTGGTAACGGCGTACACGCCGGGCCCCAACAACATTCTATCCATGAGCAATGCCAGCCTATACGGATTCAAAAAGAGCTTTCCCTTCAATGTGGGCATACTGTGCGGGTTCTTCATCGTCATGACGCTGTGCACGCTGTTCAGCGCGGCCCTGTATACGGCAATCCCCAAGATCAAAACGGCCATGCTGGTTCTGGGCGCGGCCTATATGCTGTATCTGGCATGGAAGATATTCAAAAGCTCGCCGCATAACCACGAAACGCAAAAAAACAGAAGCACCTTCCTTTCGGGCATGGCGCTTCAGTTTGTGAATCCCAAGATCATGGTGTACGGCATCACTTCCATGTCCGTATACATCCTGCCCTATTACAAGGATCCTGCACAGCTGATCCTTTTCGGCCTGCTGCTGTCCGCTACAGGCTTTTCCGCCACGCTGTGCTGGTCCGCCTTCGGCGCGGTGTTCAGCCGGCTGCTGAAGAACCATGCCAAGGTGGTCAACCCCATCATGGCGGTGCTTTTGGTATACTGCGCGGTATCGCTGTTCCTGTAATCATTACGTATTCCGGGTCCTTATCCCCTGGATGTTGGCATACTCTGACAGGTGGTTCACAATATCCTTGTAGGTTGTTTTCCCCTGCATGTCCAGCGTATACAGGTTCGTGTACAAATTGTATTTGCCCTTGTTCTCCACATGAAAATCAATATCCAGCACATGGATGCCCATCTTCTGAAAATAATCGTTGATGAAGGCGATCGTCTCCACCCGGTGGATGAATTTGACCTCCACGTTTTTCACCGCGTTGACCTTCACCACCCTTTGCAAAATGGTGAGGGTGATCATAACGATGGCGCAGCCCGCGATTGCAATGCCATAATATCCCCATCCGGCGGCCAGGCCAAGGCACGCGGCATTCCACAAAGACGCGGCGGTCGTTAGCCCGGCAATCTTTTTCTGGGCGATAAAAATAGTGCCTGCCCCCAGAAAGCCGATGCCGCTGACCACCTGGGCGCTGATGCGGCCCATGGTAATGCTGACACCGCTGTTCAAGTGCAAAAGATTCAGGCGCAGGGCGTCGGAAATCATACTGGATTCCATCACGGCAATCAGCGACGCTCCCACGCAGACCAGCACATGCGTCCGCATGCCGGCGGGCCTGTTCTTCCGTTCCCTCTCAATTCCGATCACACAGCCGACCACCACGGCCAAAAGCAAACGCAGCCCGGCCTCCCACCAAGTCATATCTTCCAGTCCCTTCCGCGTATGAAAATATATTGCACCAGGGTGGAAACAGAACAGACTGCATATGACCGGAAACAACCGTAGATTGTTATGTATATGCAAATTCTTACTTGTTTCTTACATTTATCATACCATATTCCAACACAAACTTCAAGCGCAAACCCATGAACAGCACATGGAAAAGGCGCCGGAATTACGCCGGCGCCCAGGGATGTACTTTGCTTTATGCTTTTTCCTGGCGCTTCACAAACAGCCGGAGCACCCCGCGCAGGAACCTGGGGGCCTTGATACAGACCATTCTGACGCTCATCCCGTTCACCTCCCCACGCCGCTCAAGCGCAACAGCAGATACCCGGCCGCGATGAGAATGATCCCGATCAGCGCGACCCAGGCCCAACCGGGGATGCATAGAAACAGCAGCAGCAGACCGACGCCGATCATCGTTAGCCCAATGATTTGCAGCACTTTGCTTCCCTTGTTGGGAAAGCACCGTACGTAGGCGCTTGTATGTTGGGCCTGCCACCTCATAGAGCATTCACCCCGCTTTGCTTTTAAGCATATGCGGGACAGGTGAAAATGTTTCTCCCTCAGGCAATGCGATATATGTCTTTGGCGTTTTGCGTGGTGGCCGCCGCCAGTTCCGCAAGCGGGATATTCCGTAGGGCCGCGATCCTTTCCGCCACGTGCCGCACAAAAGCAGGCTCGTTGCGCCGCCCGCGCATGGGCTCCGGGGCAAGATACGGGCTGTCCGTCTCAAGAAGCAGGCGGTCAAGGGGCACGTTTTGCGCCACCTCCCACTGGCTGGGAGCCTTTTTGAAAGTGACAGGTCCCGCTATGGAAATATAGAAGCCCATTTTGAGATATTCCTTGGCGCTTTCCCAGCTTCCCGAGTAGCAGTGGAGGATTCCCCTGGGCAGTTTGCCGCCCTGGGAGCGCATCATATCCAGCATATCGCCGTGGGCGTCCCTTACATGAAAGATCACAGGCATGTTTTCTTCGTAGCCCAGCGTGAGCTGGGCAGCACAAACATCCCTTTGGTTGTCCCTGGGGGAATGGTCGTAGTAATAATCCAGCCCGATTTCCCCCAGCGCCACTACCTTGGGATCGGAAAACCAGCTTTTGAGGGTTTGGATGTCTTCGGGCCTGAAAAACTTCGCCTCGTGGGGATGGATGCCCACCGCCGCGTAAACGCCGTTTTCCTTTTGGGCAAAAGCCATGGAGCGGCGGGAGGTTTCCATGTCGGACCCAACGCAAACACAATAGCCCACGCCGTTTTCCCGCATCTGAGCCAGCACCTGGTCGCGGTCAGAATCGAACCGTTCCTCGTCGATGTGGCAGTGGGTATCAAAAAGCAGCGTGTCCATCAGCGAATCTCCGCACCGTCTTCCATGTCCCCCGCCACGGTGATGAGCCGCAGCGTTTCATCCGCGGCGTCGGAGGCGCACAGGATCATCCCCTGGGATTCGATGCCCCTGAGCTTGGCGGGCTTCAAATTCGCCAGCAGCACCACCTGTTTGCCTACCATTTCCTCAGGCGTGTAGTGCTTGGCGATGCCGCTGACCACGGTGCGCTGCTCAGCTCCCAGGCTCAAGGAAAGCTTAAGCAGCTTGTCTGACTTGGGCACGCGCTCGCAAGCGGTGACACGGGCGGTGCGCAGTTGGATTTTCTCAAAATCCTCCATGGTGATTTCCCCGGGCCTTGCGGCCGGTTCTTCCGCCTTTTGCGGCTCCGGCTTTTTCGCGGCATCAGGCGCGAGCTGCTCCGCTTTGGGCGCGGGCTTGAACTCCGCCAGTTCCTTTGCGATATCAATGCGGGGGAACAGCGCCTCGCCCTTGCGCACTTGAAGCCCGGCAGGCAAAAGGCCGAAGGTTTTCAAAGAATCCCAGGTGGCAAGGGAAGCGTCGTTCAGCCCGATCTGTTCAAAGATGCGGGCCGGCGTTTTGGGCATGGCCGGAACGATCATAACGGCCACAAACCGTGTACACTCTGCCAAGGTATACAGCACCGTAGCCAGGCGCGGCTTTCCTTCCTCGGTGCGGCCTAGCACCCAGGGCTGCGTTTGATCGATATAGCGGTTGCATTCCCCCACCAGGCGCCAGATCTCGCTCAAGGCCATGGAGAACTGCAGCGTGTCCATCTGCTTTTCCACTGCCGGCGGGATGGATACGGCAAGCTCCCTGAGCTTTACGTCAATCTCCTCCAATTGCCCGCAGGCAGGGATTTTGCCATCGAAATACTTCTCGATCATGGCCGCGGTGCGGCTGACCAGGTTGCCCAGGTCGTTGGCCAGGTCGGCGTTGATCCGCCCCAGCAATGCTTCATATGTGAACAGCCCGTCGGAACCGAAGGGCATTTCCCGCATCAGGTAATAGCGGATGGCGTCGCTGCCGTAACGGCCGCACAGCACCACCGGGTCTATCACATTGCCCACGGATTTGCTTATCTTGCCCCCGTCCAGCACCAGCCAGCCGTGGCCGAACACCTGCTTTGGCAGCGGCAGACCAAGCGCGTGGAGCATGATGGGCCAGATGATGGTATGGAAGCGCACGATCTCCTTGCCCACCAGATGGATATCGGCAGGCCAGTATTTGCGGTAAAGCGTGTCGTCGCCGCTGCCATAGCCCAGTGCCGTGATATAGTTGGAAAGCGCGTCCAGCCAGACATATACGGTGTGCTTGGGGTCAAAATCCACCGGAATGCCCCATTTTAGGGAGGTGCGGCTGACGCACAGGTCGGTAAGGCCCGGCCGAAGGAAATTGTTGAGCATCTCGTTGGTGCGGGAAACAGGCTGGATGAAGCCGGGATGCTCCTCGATATACCGGATCAGCCAATCCTGATACTTGGAAAGCTTGAAGAAATAGCTTTCTTCCCGCATCTTCTCCACCGCGCGGCCGCAATCCGGACACAGGCCGTCCTTCAACTGCAGCTCCGTCCAGAAGGATTCGCAGGGTGTGCAGTACCAGCCCTCATACTCGCTCTTGTAGATATCCCCCTGCTCGTAAAGCTTTCGGAACATCTTCTGAACGCTTAATGCATGGCGTTCCTCGCTGGTGCGGATGAAATCGTTATAGTCTACGTCCATCAAAGCCCACAGCGATTTGATGCCGGCCACGATTTCATCCACGTACTGCTGGGGCGTCACGCCTTTTTGCTGGGCCTTGCGCTCGATCTTCTGGCCGTGCTCGTCGGTGCCGGTCAAAAAATACGTATCAAAGCCCGTCAGCTTTTTGAACCTGGCCATGGTATCCGCCGCCACGGAGCAATAGGCATGCCCAATGTGCAGGTTATCGCTGGGGTAGTAGATGGGTGTGGTGATGTAAAACGTCTTCCTGTCCTCATGTGCCATGGGTCTTCCTCCTTCATCCATAAAAAAACGCCCCTTATGGAAAGGGGCGGGAAAAACCCGCGGTACCACCCTGATTTGTAGCTTCATTGGCGGATATCGGCGCAGCCCGACGCGGCTTAAAGACTTCAGCCGCGATGCTCCGGGGCCATGTTCCCGCTTATCAGGCGGCCGCCTCTCACCTTGCGCGGCTCTCTTGACACCGTTAAAGCAGTACTCTTCCCTTCCTCGCATGCGTTTGGAATACGCCTATTATATGCATGGAGGCAGGGGATGTCAATCCTTTTGTAGTACAAGGAAATGGAACTGCAAGGAAATGGAACACCTGCTAAACATAGTGGCAGCCGGTGCGTCGGATTACAGGCAAAAAGTGCAGCTAAAAAAATGACAACGTCATTTTTTGAGCTTCAGCGGTAAAACAGCCCCGCAACTACGCTGCCCACAAGCCAGGCGACAAGGGAGGCGGGAATGGCGTAGCGGCTTTTTTTCACGCCCGCTGCCCCCAGATACAGCCCGCAGGTGTAAAAGATCGTTTCCGTGGAGCCCATCAGCGTGCTGGCCACCAGCCCGGCCCGAGAATCCGGCCCCTGAGTCTCCATAATGTTTTGCAGCATGGCCAGGGAAGCCGAGCCGCTGAAGGGCCTCAAAAGCATCAGCGGCGCCACGGCCTTAGGGATGCCCAGAAAAGAAAATACGGGGGTCAATACCTGGGTCAGGCTGGCAAGCAGCCCGGATTGCTGCATCAAAAATATGGCCGAGAGCATGGCGATCATGTAGGGTAAAATGGTGACGGCCGTCTTGAGCCCTTCCTTTGCCCCCTCGACAAACGCATCGTAAACCGGCACGCCCTTTAACAGCCCGGCTCCCACAATCAGCAGGATCAGGCACGGAAGCAGCCATTTATCCATCCGCAATATCCTTTCCCCGCCCTTGCAGCATAAGGCAGCATACAATGCCTGCTGCTGCGGAAGCAGCCGTTGCGATCAGGGTAGGCAGAATCACCGCGCCTGGGTTTTGCGAACCCATCACCATCCGAAGCGTCATCACGGTGCCGGGAAAAAGCTGCACGCTGGATGCGTTGAGAACCAGAAACATGCACATGGCCCGGCTTGCCGTTTCCCTGTTCCCGTTTTCCAGCGAAAGCTGGCCCATAGCCTTTACCCCCATGGGGGTCGCCGCGTTGCCCAGACCCAGCATATTGGCCGATAGATTCATGGTGATGCTCCTTAGCGTATCCTGTCGTTTTATGTCGGGAAACAGGAAGTTCAGCACCGGCCGCAGCAGCTTTGTCAGCCCTTCCACCACTCCCATGCGCTTTAATACTTCCATCAGTCCGCACCAAACGGCAAATCCGCCGGCCAATCTCAGCATTAAGGAGACGGCTTCCACGGCTCCTCGAATCATCGAATCATTCAATTGTTCAACTATTCCTCCCGAAAGGCCGAAAACCAAGGCGAGAACTATCATTCCCCCCCATATAGCATTCATCATCAGAAATCGCCTCCATTCGTTAAATAGTTGTCTTTTCGCAAATAATCCTGAAAATGGTATTGACAGTATCATACAAAGCAGATAGAATATTGTTAGTTCCTCATTAATATAGGGCTTCCGGAAAGGAGGGATTCCATGAAGTCCACAGGTGTCGTCCGCAAGCTTGACGAACTGGGTCGAATTGTCATTCCCATTGAGCTGCGCAGGACTATGGACATCGCCATCAAGGACACGCTGGAGATTTTCGTTGACGGTGATCAGATCATCCTCAAGAAATATCATCCGGCCTGTATCTTCTGCAATGATGCGCGCGATGTCATCCTGTACAAGGGAAAACTGGTGTGCAAAACCTGCTTGGAAGAGCTTAAAAAAGGCTGATGCACCCAACTCCCAAGTCATCTGGGAAGGCTATCTGTCAAGGGTGCCCATACCAATACCTATGGAACGATTCATTTTATGGCCCCTTGCAGATGAAAATGCCCCTTGTTTTTACAAGGGGCATTTTTTACTCACTCAAAGCCGGCTGTGCCGGCTTTGAGTGACCTTTGCGCTTCTCTCCTGTGTGCTGCGCACACGGTCGGAGAAAAGCGTAAGGAAAGGATTTCTGGCGAAATCCTTCCGAAACCACCGCACATGTCGCTGGTTTCGGATTACAAACGAGGGGGCTTCGGCCCCCTCGTTACTCCCCCAGGGATACTAGATTTCTATGACAGCATGGCATTTCCGCTGTAGACAGTCAAGTATGGAAATCATTCTTCCCCGTCCCCCATGGCAATCCGGGAGAGCAACTCAGGCCGCAGCAACCGCATGCGCTTGTTTCCATAGGTAATAAGAAGGCCGTCTTCCTCCATCTGCCGAAGCTTGCGGCTCATGGTTTCTCGGGCGATGCCAAGATAATTTGCCATTCCCTCCCGGCTTAAGGGCAGCGCAATTTCCGGGCCGTTGGGGGACAAAACGGTATACTTTCGGGAAAATTCCAGCAAAAGCGCGGCGATCCTGGCGCCCACCCGGCTGTTCATGGAGCTGTTAAGGATTTTCTCCAGTTGAATCACCCGGTTGCCCAATTCCTCCACCAGCCGGGCCGCCATCTGCGGGAAGGCCGTCAGCAGCTTTTGGAACTGCTGCCTGGAAAACGACCATGCCTTTACATGCTGCAGCGCCACCACCGAATAGGCGGCCGGCTTTGATCCAAACAAATGCAATTCACCGAAATAATCATTTTTAGATAGGATCGACAAAATGTTCTCACGGCCGTCCGCCGAAACTGTGCAGACCTTGGCGCGGCCTTCCAAAATGACGGTGAAGGACTGCGGTACATCCCCTTGGGAAAGCAGCCGTTCACCCTTTTCCCAGGTGCAGCAGACCATATGATCCGCCATGCCTTTCAATTCCTCATAGCTGAGCGAGGCGAAAAGGGGCACCTTATGCATACACAATTCCCGCAGGCAAGCATCGCAGTTCAAATTGCAGTTCATGGGATGACCTCCTTCACTTCTCGTGATATACTATACGGGGAAATGCATTTTTTTGTCAACAGAGGTCAGGAATTGTGATTTCCGTCACGGCATGGCGCCTGGGATTTCTGTACAATATAATAGCAACTGTCCGTGCGGGATAGAGGAAAGAGGAAGTTTCGATGAGCATTCTGGAAAAAGAGATCAATACCCGCGGTTTTATTGTATCCAATTATACGCCCTATGATGGCGACGAGAGTTTTCTTACCCCGCCCACCGAGGCCACACGTCAGCTTTGGAAGGAGCTTTCCGCCCTGATGCGGGAAGAACATAACCGTGGCGGCGTCTATGACATCGATGAAAATACCATCTCCACCATTACCTCCCACAAGCCCGGCTACATCAATAAGGAACTGGAAAAGATCGTGGGGCTGCAGACGGACGCGCCGCTCAAGCGCGCCATCATGCCCTTGGGCGGCATCCGCCTGGTATATACGGAGCTTGATGCCTACGGACGCAAGCTGCCGGAGGAGATCGCAAACATCTTCAAATACCGCAAGACCCACAACGACGGCGTGTTTGACGTGTATACCGATGAAATGAAGCGGGCGCGCCACAGCGGCATCATCACGGGCCTTCCCGATGCGTACGGCCGCGGCCGCATCATCGGCGACTACCGGCGGGTGCCCCTGTACGGCACAGCCTTCCTCATCGAGCAGAAGAAGCGTGCCAAGCAGGCCTATGTGTTTGACGCCATGGACAGCCCGGCCATCCGCCAGCGGGAAGAAATGAGCGAGCAGATCCGCGCCCTGGAGGAATTGGCGGATATGGCGGCCTCTTATGGCTATGACATTTCACGCCCCGCCCAGGATACGAAGGAGGCCATCCAATGGCTGTATTTCGGCTATCTGGCCGCCGTGAAGGAGCAAAACGGCGCGGCCATGAGCCTGGGCCGGGTGTCGACCTTCCTGGACATCTACGCGGAAGCGGATCTTGCAAGCGGCCGCTACACGGAACAAGAGATTCAGGAGTTTGTGGACCATTTCGTCATGAAGCTGCGAATCGTTCGCTTTTTGCGCACACCCTCTTATGACGAGCTGTTCAGCGGCGATCCCACCTGGGTTACGGAAACGCTGGGCGGCATGTGCTCGGACGGGCGCCACATGGTCACCAAGATGAGCTACCGCTTCCTGCACACGCTGACGAACCTCGGCCCCGCTCCCGAACCGAACCTGACGGTTTTGTGGAGCCGGCGGCTGCCGGAGCATTTCAAGCGCTACTGCGCCCGCGTGTCCATTGACACATCCTCCATCCAGTACGAAAGCGACGACCTGATGCGCCCCAAGTATGGCGACGACTACGGCATCGCCTGCTGCGTATCCGCCATGCGCATCGGCAAGCAGATGCAGTTTTTCGGCGCACGCGCCAACCTGGCCAAAGCCCTTTTGTACGCCATCAATGGCGGCCGTGATGAAGTGAGCGGAAAGCAGGTGGGGCCGGAGTTCGCTCCCGTTACCTCGGAATACCTCTCCTATGACGAGGTTCTAAGAAAGTTCAACGCCATGTGCGACTGGCTGGCCAAGCTGTATATCAACACCTTGAATGTGATCCATTACATGCATGACAAGTATGATTATGAGCGGTTGGAAATGGCGCTGCACGACGAGGAGGTCGTGCGCACCATGGCGGCCGGCATCGCGGGCTTAAGCGTTGTGGCGGACAGCCTTTCCGCCATCCGTTATGCCAAGGTGAAAACCATCCGCAACGAGGATGGCCTGGCGGTGGATTTTGAGGTGGAAGGCGATTATCCCAAGTATGGCAACAACGATCCCACGGCGGATGCCATTGCCATCGACGTGGTGAAAAGCTTCATGGCCAAGCTGCGCATCCACCGCACGTACAGGGAATCCATCCCCACCCTGTCGGTGCTGACCATTACCTCCAACGTGGTGTACGGCAAGAAAACGGGCTCCACACCCGATGGGCGCAAGTATGGCGAACCCTTCGCGCCGGGGGCCAACCCCATGCACGGCCGGGATACCAAGGGCTGCGTCGCCAGCATGAAGAGCGTGGCCATGCTCCCCTACGACCACGCGGAGGACGGCATATCCTACACCTTCAGCATCGTGCCCGGCGCGCTGGGCAAAACGGCGGAGCAAAAGGCTGCAAACCTGGTGGGGCTGCTGGACGGCTTCTTTCTGGACAAAGGTCATCACATCAATGTGAACGTGCTGAACAAGGATGTGCTGATGGACGCCATGGATCACCCGGAGAAATACCCGCAGCTTACCATCCGCGTCAGCGGTTACGCCGTGAACTTCATCAAGCTCACCCGCGAGCAGCAGCTCGATGTGCTGCACCGCACGTTCCATGAGCGATTCTAATAGTCTCATGTCATTTCATGTTGGAAGAGTGATGCATCCGAAGGTCCAGGGCTCCGAAGCCGGTGCGCCGCCAGTGGCTCCGGAACACCGCCCCCGCCAGTGGCGGAAAAGGGCGGGGTGGAGGAGGCTGGCGAAACAAGCGATGGGAGCGGCAGCGAACCAGCGCGACGATTGAGCCAGATGGAGGGATGAAGCGAGGTTCCGTAGCCGAACGCCGCCTGTGGCTCCGTAGCCGATGCCGCCCCCAGTGGGGGCAATAGGCGAGGCGGAGGAGGCTGGCGAAACAAGCAATACGAGCGGTAGCGAGTAATGCGCCGATGGAGCCAGATGGAGGGATGAAGTGAGGCGGAGGAAACGGCGAAACAAGCGATGGGAGCGGCAGCGAACCAGCGCGACGGTTGAGCCGTCGGGGGAGGAGGCTGGCGAAACAAGCAGTGCGAACGGCAGTGAGCAATGCGACGATTGAGCCAGATGGGTAGGAAAGCCCTGGTCGCGTCCGCAGACGCGAAATCTCTTTTATTGACTACAAACAAAGGCAACAGGAGTTCCTTCACATTTGCTACGATAGGGAGTGCATTCTATGGGCGTAACGGGCCGCATCCATTCTGTGGAAAGTTTTGGAACGCTGGATGGACCGGGCATCCGTTACGTTCTTTTTTTGCAGGGCTGCGGGCTTCGCTGCAAATACTGCCACAACCCCGACACGTGGCAGATGGGCGGCGGCAAAGCCATGGATTCCGATGAGGTCATAAGCGATATTCTTACCTACAAAAACTTCATCCGCTCCGGCGGCGTTACGCTCTCCGGCGGCGAGCCGCTTTTGCAGCCGGAGTTTGCTCTAGATATCCTGGAAAAATGCGCCGGACACGGCATCCATACCGCGCTGGACACGGCGGGTGCGGTTCCCCTGTCTGTTTCAAAGCAGGCCCTTGACGCGGCGGACCTGATTCTGCTGGATATCAAGGCGCTGGATAACGAACTGTGCAAGGAGCTCACCGGGAGGGACAACGGGGATACCCTGAAGACCCTGGCCTACTTAGAGACACAGCATAAGCCTGTGTGGCTTCGGCATGTGCTGGTGCCGGGATACACGCTTGACAAAAAGCTGCTGGAAGCGCTGGCGGATTATCTCACGCACTTTTCCTGCATCGAGCTGATTGAGCTTTTGCCGTTTCACAAAATGGGAGAATACAAGTGGAAAGAGCTGCGCCTCCCCTACGTCCTTGCTGATACCGAGCCGCCGGACAAGCAGTCCCTGAAAATGGCGCGGGAGATATTTGAGGCAAGGAAACTGAAAGTTCTGCTGAAGGAATGATCCTTTCATCAAGCAGCGCCTCCCTGACCGGAGGCGCTGCTTGATGTCAATTTAAATCTCAGCTTCCCGTGCTCTTGTAGTGCTTGACGCCCACGCGCCATACCAGCAGGGAAAAAAGCAGAAACAAACCGCCGGCCGGCAGCGCCAGGCACCCCTTCCAAACACTTTCGCCCCAGCCGCAGGCAGCCGAGGCGGGATAGTAGCTGATGAGCAGCATCGGAAGAAAAAAGGTAAAGGCACGGTACAGCGCTTTGGGCATGAATTCCACCGGGCAGCGGGTGACCTGATAGCTGGCGTTGGTGAGGATGTAGATCCAATCAAGCGCCTTGATGGTGAAAAAGGCAATGCCGGAGCTCATGACAAACACACCGCAGTACATCAACGTGCCGCCCACCAGCGCAAAGAACAAAATCAATCCGGCGGCCGCGTTCAGCGTTACCCCCTGCCGGTGCAGGGACCAGAGGATCACCGCAAGCCCGGCGGCTGCCCGGGAAAGCCTGTGGATATGGAAAAACGAGCCCGCCACCTGCACAAACAGCGTGCGGGGCCGAAGGAGCAGACGGTCAAAATCCCCGGAACGGATCATTTTCCAGGGGAAATAGTCAAACCCCCTTAACAGGCTTTCCGCTATCCCGAAGGAGGTCACCGCCAGCGCGTAGATCAGCATGATCCGCTCCAGCGTCCAAGGGCCGATGGAACCGAAGCGGGAGAAGAGAAAAAAGGTAGCGATCGGGTCGGTGATCACCACGAACAATACCTGCAATACCATCAGCCACCAGCCCTTGTATTCCAGCCCGGCAAGCAGGTGCATGCGGATGAGTCCGCAATATACTTTGAATTCCTGCCGCACGTTTCATCCCCCCTGTATGATCAGCGTTTTCAGCTTGCGCCCCATGAGCGTTTTCCCTATCAAAACAAATGCAAACGTCCATAAAAGCTGCATGAGGATTGCGAAAATCCCTTGAGATGCCGCCATGGAGCCCACATACAGCCGCACCGGAATATCCAGATATCCCGCAAAGGGCTGGTACAGCAGCACCTTTTGCAGCGCGTCCGGCCAAAGCTGCAAGGGCAGATACCCGCCGGAAAGCACGCTGCTTACAAGCAGCAGCATGTAGGTGGGTCCTTCCCCCCAGGTGATGTTCAACCGAACGGCGGTGACCAGCATGCCGTAGGCTGTGCAAAGCAGAAACGCACCGGCAGCCGAGAGTAAAAACAACGCAAACCCCGCCATGGAGGCCGGTGCCGTGAGCTGGATGGAGGCGGGCACCAAAATTCCCGTCAGCAAAATCAGCCCGCCCCGCAGCCAGAACCCGCCCAGCCGCGCGGCGGCAGTATGGGCAAACCAGTGCTCATACAAAGAAAGCGGACGGCACAGCGCAATGCCCACATTCCCGCTGGTAATCTGTGACAGAAGCTCCCCATCGATGCTCATGGGCTGGAGAGGAACCATCATCTGGGCGACCCAAACATAGGATATGACTTGGTTCAGGGTCAGGCCATTCATCTGGAAGGCGCTATTTTGGGCATGCTCATAAAAGACGGTGAATACCACGATCTCAATCAGCGCCCAGAAGATGCCAATGCTGGCCGACGACAGCCCCGCCAGGCGGTATTGCAGGCTTTGGGCAAACTGTATACGGAAAATGGAAAGACAGGCTTTAAAGTGATTGATTCTTTGCATAATGCCACCTATAGCGCCATTTCCCGGTACATGGCCGCGATGGTTTCATTGATATCCCGGCTGTCCCCTGCGGAATAGCGCATTTTCAATGCGTTCAGTGTACCGTCGTACAAAAGCCTGCCATGGCCGATGACCATCACCCGGCTGCACAGCGCCTCAATGTCGTCCATGTCGTGGGTGGTAAGAACCATGGTGGTTCCCCGCTTTTTGTTTTCTTCCTTGAGAAAGGCGCGCAGCGCCAGCTTCGATACCGCGTCCAGGCCAATGGTGGGTTCATCCAGAAAGAGGATTTGCGGGCTGTGCAACAGGGAGGCCGCCAGCTCGCAGCGCATGCGCTGGCCCAGGGAAAGCTGCCGCACAGGCGTTTTCACAAGGCTTCCAATATCCAGCGCCTCCGTCAGTTCCTTAAGCCGCTCTTGATACTGTTCCTCCGGAATGGCGTAGATGTTTTTGAGCAGGCTGAAGGAATCGGATACCGGCACATCCCACCACAACTGGCACCGCTGGCCGAAGACCACGCCGATCCGCGCGACATGAGCCACACGCTCCTTCCAGGGAACGCGCCCGCAGATATGGCACTCTCCCCCGTCAGGCACCAGGATGCCGCTCATGACCTTCACGGTGGTGGATTTCCCCGCTCCGTTGGGGCCGATATATCCCACCAGTTCCCCCTGCCCAATGGTCAGGCTTACGTTGTCCAGCGCCTGAACCCTGCGCATGTTCCGCATGACCGCACCCTTCAACAGCCCCCATTTGCCCTCGGGCCGCTCGTACACGCGGAAATGCTTGCTGATGTTCTGCAAAACGATCTGTTCCATTTTCCTCCTCCTTCGTCCATGGCGGGGGTAAAGTATAGAAGGAACTGTCCGCAAACGCAAAGGGCAAAATAAGTGGCCTGGAAGCTTCCATACAGGCAATGGCACAAAAACGCCCCCATGCTCTTTTTTTTGCAAAAATACTTGACAGGCTGGCATTTTTGCCCTATTATATATTTATCATTGATGTGCCACATCAGGGGTGTTTTTCTTAGTAACTGTTCCAGGGAAATGTTCGGCATTTCTGCTTTCCGCAAGGAGGTTTTTTTTGTTTTTGGAAAAACATCAAGAGCGCAACAGCAAAAATCCCCCGCGATCTGTTATCGCAGGGGATGCTTTTGACATTGTTTTCTTCCCATCCGGCCATACAGTGCAGTCGCATTACTTGCCCAGGATCTGATACCGGAACACGCAGGGCGCGGCGCCCATGCTGTTCAGCTTGGAGGATACTACCTTCTTCAGCCGCAGCTTCAGCCCCAGCGCCTTCTGGTAATGAAACATAAAATGGCCGCCGCAGCAGGCGCAATAGGAAAGCGGCATGGGACCGCCGGTGGGAGATAAGCCTTTCAAGCGCCAGCAGGGGCAGTCCATGCCTGTAGAGCCATAGCCGCCTACCGCCACCGTTTCGATGTCCCCGTCCTCGTTGAGGAAAGGCTTGCCCATGTATTTGAGCTCGCCCAGCAGCTTCAATTTTTCCGCCAGGGGCTTGTCCCCATGCTCTTTTGCCATCTGTTTCGCGTTGTTCAGCCGGAAACCGCTTTTGCAGCAGGCCCGGTCGAGCATGGCGCTGCAAAGCAAATCGTGGTCCAGCATTTCATCGCATTTTATAAGCGCCCGGGCCATGTAATCCACGTATTCCTGTGTACCCTCCCGTGGCTCCCCGGCGCCGTTAAGCCCGGTGATCCTGGCAATGGTATCCTCATCCACGCCGCATTTTTTCAAATGATCCGCAAAAGCCATCATGCTTCCCCTTTTCTCGTGTATGGTTTGGATGTTAGAATTCCAATGAATGCGGATACCATCGTGCTACAAGTAGCGCCGCACCTTTTTCATGTAACCCAAATATTCTTCTCCAAATGCCTGTATACACCATCTTTCTTCCGAAAGAATGATCCAATGCGTAGATACTTGAAATACGATCAGCGCCGCAAGATACACAAACGAGCGCGTGAGCAGCACGCACCCCAAATAGTAAAGGAAATATCCCATATACATGGGATTGCGGGAGAAACGGTACAGGCCGCTAACGTTGATCCCATTCATTTTCGGCCTGGCAAAGTCAAAAACGGATACGGTGCAGACAATAATCCCCAAACCATATACGACCAGGCCAGTATAAAACAATAAACCCTCCATTTTGATCTTCAGGAAAAACAAATACAGGAGCAAAAAAACATTGGAAATCTGATAAACATAATAGGCTGCCTTCTCCCTTCCAATCAGCGGAGGGAAAAAGGCCGCGCGCTTTAACGCCTGTTTGTCCAACATCCCCAAGATAACGAATCGGATGACCAGAAGCGGCATCAGCAGCCAGAACGCGTTCATTATGCACCTGCTTTCGTCAAGAAAGACCATACCGCGAAAGCGAAACCAAGGCGGAACGAACTTCCGCTCCCTGCTTCCTATGATTATATTCAGGATACTCAAGGAAATCAATATTTTTCGTAGAGACGCCCGTATACATTGGTTTGCCTGTACTACAGAAAGCTTTTTGACCGCTTGCTACACCCATGGTATAATAAGGAAAACAAGGCTGCGCGGGAGGGTAAGGCTTTGAACATAGAGCTGAAACAACTATCCATCCAGGATGGCATGGATGTTTACGCTATGCTGCAAGAGCTGCCCAAAGACGAGAATGGTTTCATCAATGGCTGTTACGGCAAGAGCTATGAGGAATACCGGCAATGGCTGATGAAAAGCGATAACACAGCCAGGGGAATCGGGCTTGCGGATTGGATGGTTCCCCAAACCATCTACTGGCTGTATGTGGACGGCCTGCCGGTTGGCATAGGCAAACTGCGGCACCGCCTGACCGATAAGCTGCGGGAGGAAGGCGGCCATGGCGGTTACGCTATCCGGCCCTCCTGCCGCAACAAAGGATATGGAAAGCTGCTGCTGAAGCTGATGATCTGGGAGGCAAGCGCCCTTGGAATAGACAGGCTTCTGCTTACCGTTCAGAATCACAATATCCCTTCCATCAAGGTTGCGCTGGCCAACGGCGGCGTTATCGAAAAGGTAAACGGGCAAAGGCATTATATATGGGTCGATTGCCGGCCACAGGGAGGTTACCCATGAACATCAGCATCAACACATTCTGCCTGTTTGGCAATGCGCCGCTGGACGAAGCATTCGCGCGCATGAAAAAATACGGCTATACCGTCTTCGAGCAATGGATGATCCCTCAAGATAAAGTGGTAACCACCCTAAAAAGCATGCAAGAGCATACCATCTCGCTGAGCGCCTTTTGCACGGGCTTTTTCACCTTGAACGATGAAAATTGCCACGACAGGTACGAGTCCGCCATGACGGACGCGCTTCAAACCGCGAAACAGTTATCCTGCCCTTCGCTGATCACCCAGGTCGGCCAGGATACCGGCGCGCCCAGAGCGGTGCAGCACGCAGCCATTGTCAATGGGCTTATGCGCGTGAAGCCAATCCTTGAAAAAGCAAACGTCACTTTGCTGGTTGAACCTTTAAACAATGTAAAAGATCACAAAGGATACTATTTGACAAGCTCCACGGAGGGTTTTGAAATCATCAGGGAGGTGGACTCGCCCAATGTCAGGCTGCTTTTTGATGTCTACCATCAGCTTCACATGGGTGAGGATGTACTCTCCCTGATTGCGCAAAATCTTGACCTCATCGGCCATTTTCACGTCGCCGGATACCCCGGGCGGGACGAGAAGCTGTTCGGTACGTATAATTACAGACCGCTTTTTCAATTGTTGAATGACCGCCATGTCACGGCGCCGGTGGGGCTGGAACTGTTTCCGGGTTCACCCGGGCAAGCCGATGCGCTGCTGGAGGAGCTTCAACTCTACTGCTAATCGAAGCAGGGTCCATATGCAGTAAGGAGAACATATGGAAAAAAGCATTGACATCATGCTGGACAGAATCACCGGAATTCTTTCCGATAACAATCCTTCCATCTATTTATTTGGCTCCGTTGTTTTGGATGACTTCAAACTGGGATGGAGCGATATCGACCTTGTATGCCTGACGGAAAAGACGATTGCGAAGCGGCAGGCGGAAGCTTTGGTGGGCTTGCGGCAATCCTTACTGATCAGCTTCCCCGGCAACCCCTATTTCAGGTCGTTTGAGGGCGGATTTTTAACATGGGAAGCCTTTTTGAAAAGGACAAAGGATAACGTTGTATACTGGGGCACAAGCGGGCAAAGAATAACGGATACGTATTGTTTTGATCCGTTTTCCACAATGGAACTGCTTACGCGGGGCAGATGGCTGTATGGGCCGGATAACAGGGAAAGAATCGCCTACCCGGCGCGGGAAGAAATCGTGCATGCGGTGGAGGCGCATTATAACACCATCAGACGCTTTGCAAAGGAAACATCCAAAAGTCTTTACTCGGCAGGCTGGCTTTTGGATATTGCGCGGTGCCTGTATACGCTTGAGAACAATGATATCATCGCCAAAACGAAAGCCGGTAAATGGGCGGTCGAAAACAACCTCGCCCCTGATTTAGCAATCTTGCAACAGGCCATATGGATACGGGAAAATCCAGTCAAGGCAAAGGCCGATGAGAAGACGCTGGCATTTCTCGCTTCCTTGGGACCGCACATTCAGCAGTTTGCCGGTGTGCTGGAAGCGCGGCTGCGCGCGGCGAAAGCACAAATTATGACAAATACCGCAAAAAACATTTAAAAATCACCGTCCCTAGTGACTCTTTATTGGGGTTGTGCTATACTTTCCTGCAGCAAACGGAAATATTACATGGAGGTGGGGAACTTGCAGAAAAAAGGTGGCCAGGTTCAAAACAATGTCCCGTTGGCACAATTCATCCCATTGAGTCTCCAGCATTTGTTCGCAATGTTCGGCGCGACGGTTTTGGTTCCTCTTCTGACAGGTCTTAACCCCGCAATGGCTCTGGTGGCAGCAGGCTTGGGCACACTCCTTTTCCATCTGGTGACGAAGGGGATCGTGCCCGTTTTTCTGGGTTCATCTTTTGCGTTTATCGCGGCAATAAGTGCCGTAGTGAAACCAAATAACGGCCCGATCATCCCTGAAAACGTACCCCTGGCGCAAGGCGGCATCATCGTCGCTGGCCTCCTGTACCTCGTCTTTGCGCTGCTTGCCTACTATGTTGGCCCCGCAAAGATCAAGAAGCTTTTTCCGCCCGTGGTCACAGGCCCCGTCATCATCGTCATCGGTATCGGCCTTTCCTCGATCGCAATTGGTGACTCTACCAGTTTGGCAGACCTTTCTAAAGTCATAGACGCGAATACGGGCATGAGCATACTGATCGCGCTGTTCACGCTGGCAGCCGTCGTTGTTTCCTCCGTGTTCACCAAGGGCTTCTTCAAGCTGGTTCCCATCCTCATCGGCCTTGCCGCCGGTTACCTGTTCTGCGTGATCTTGCACCTGTTCGGCGTGTACAAGATGGATTTTACCCCCATCACCAACGCAAGCTGGTTCAATGTCCCCTTTGGAACCACGGATGCCAACGGCGTGCCCTTCTTCTCCCTGCCAGCCTTTGACTTTGGGGTGATCCTGTCCATTGCGCCCATCGCACTGGTGACCTTCATGGAGCACATTGGCGACATCACCACCAACGGCGCGGTCGTGGGCAAGGATTTCTTCCAGAACCCCGGCCTGCACAGAACACTCATCGGTGACGGCCTGGCAACTGCACTGGCCGGCCTGATGGGCGGCCCCCCCAACACCACCTACTCCGAAAATACCGGCGTTCTGGCCACCACGAAAAACTACAATCCCACGCTTTTGCGGGGCGCAGCGGTGTTCGCCATCATCCTGGGCTTTGTCGGGAAATTCGGCGCCATCCTGCAAACGATCCCTAGCCCGGTAAAGGGCGGCATCGAGATCGTGCTGTTTGGCATGATCGCCGCCATCGGTATCAGGACACTGGCCGAGAGCAAGCTTGACTTCACCAACAGCCGCAACCTGATCATCGTTGCCGTGATTCTGGTGCTAGGCCTTGGCATCGGCGCCCTGGGCGGTATCGTGCTCAAGATCGGAAGCCAATCCCTTACAATCTCCGGCCTGTTCATCGCGGTCATCGTCGGCGTTCTGGCCAATGCGCTTTTACCCGACAGATCTGACGACTAACGCTTTTGGGAAACCGAATGCATTGCCAAAGGGGGTCGGAAACGGCCCCTTTTTGTGTGAAAAAACGAATCCCTTTTTATTTCGCGTTTTCGCTGATGGCTTTTGAGATAAGCAGAATAGGGCATACGGGACTTTTATCCAAAGTTTCCCGTATGCCCTATGCACATCATGCTAACGTATGGATTCCCAGGTCACAATCTCTAAGGCGGGGAGCGGGTCATCCGGACGTCCGGTGAGGCAATTCGTTTGAATCATTTCACCTGTCTGGGCGGAGTAGATGTAATCCCCGTAGGACACGGGCACGGTGAGGGAACCGTCCCTGTCCCGCTTATCATGACAGGGCATGACCTTTTCCTTTTTTGGATCTTCGGTGTAGCCAGCTATGAGCCTCCATACTAATGTGCCTGCATCTTACCAGGAGATGAACCCGGCATAATCTCCGCAGCCCTTGCGGTTGTCGCTTCGGTCCATGATCACGCCTGTCTGGGCATTTACGATCAGCGTTTTATACTCTATCTCTCCGCGTTCAGACACGCCTGTCCCCTTATAATCTCGAATCTCTTTTTTTCCATTCTCCACATAATAGCAGTTCACATGCCATACGGGAACAGCATAGAACACAGCGGTTTTCATCCATTCCGCGCCTGGTTTGCGGGAAACGCCAGGCTCGTTGTACAGGGCATATCCCAGCTCCACATCGAATATTTTCCGAATATGGCCCGATTGTATCTCCTCCTCAATGGCGGCTTTAACCTTGTCAAAACCGCACAGCGGCACATCATCGGCCAGCACATCTGTTACTTTGACCTGCTTACCACCCAAGGAAACGGACTGAAGCGTACGGGTATGAAATGTCAGCCCGTTATGAAGCCGCATTTCCTCATCCTTTGCATGGTCCACTCCATCCAACACATGGCAGAGCACCGTAACGCCCTGCATCTGTTGATTAAGGCTGACGTAATAGCTGCCGGGCAGCAAGAGCTCGCCCGTCTTTTTGCTGACAGTAGTATTGACCAAAACTCTGTTTGGACGGTCGTACTGCCATTGCGCCTGACCTTCACCCGTTGCACCCATGATGCTCTTCAGATGGTTCAGGATATCATTCAACGTCAGGTCATTGCCTTGCGCATACGAGGCGTTCATATTGAAAGGTGGGTAATAGTTCGTTGAAATCGTTTCGCTATGTGTGCCGCGTTCTTCCTGATCTACATCATCCAGATATGCCCTAAAAGTAGTAGAACCCGGCCTGCTTACTTCGCTTTTCCAGCCCGCTCCCAGCGCGGAAACATCCGGCAGCCAGAAATCAGGGACAACTTTCAAAACCGGAATCTTGTCTGCCTGCGGCAACACTGGTTGCACATCGATGCTGACTGTGCGCCATTTTGTTTCATAGACCTGTGTCCAGCGAGCGGGAGGGTGTTCCAGCATCTGTTTGACGGTGAGATATTCCACATGATCGTCCGCCGTGAAATCCGTCTTGCTTTGGGCAGAAGCGTTCATTGCAGGCAAAGCGCCGAGCAGCAGGACGACAGCCATCGCAAGGGAGAGCAATTCCCCGAAAATCTTTTTCATCTTCGTTTCCTCCTTATTTCAAGCGTAGCGCCTGACTCATATCCCCGATCCAGTTGTTTTTCTCATCGATGATGAAAGGCGCAAGAAAGATTTCCTCATTGCCAACAGGCAGGAAGGTGTAGCTGTAATCCACGCGCTTTCCATCTTCCAAGTATGTGGTCAGCACTTCCTCCGGCGTACTGATTTCCTTTCCCCTAGAATCTACGAGCGTAACGTCGCGCCACGCTTCAAATACCTCGTCCGCCTGCGCAAGGGTGCTGCCTTCCTTCATATCGATGCGGACGGTAGCATATGCGCGCACAGGAGACAAAAACGCGCTCATCAGCGTTACCGTCGCGTGCTCCGTTTGAAATGTGGCCTTTGGCTGCACGGCCGGGCTTGCCTTTACAGTAAAGTCCAGAGTCTTTCTGGCGGTTATTTCTCCTGCCAGGGGAAGCTTGACAGCGAAATCCCCTTGCGGGATGATGCCGGCAGAAGCAAGCTGTATCTCCAGATAACAAAAGAGCTTTCCGCTTTCCTCATCGAAAACCGCGTCGCCGGTGGAGCCGTTGGTCATGGAATACTCCGTGCCGTCTAATACGAACCAGTCGCAACTGCCGTCCGGGTTGAGCCCGTCACTGGCCAGCGCCTTGCTAAGCGCGCTTTCCGGGTCATCCATATCCGCCTGCATTGGCGGCATGGACAGGTTCTTGGCTTGAACGCTGTACACCACGCGAAGACTGCCGCCGTCATACACCACTTCCTCCACGGTAAGAACCGTATTTGGCATATCCAAATTGCCAAGATCCGTTTGTACAAGCTCTCCGGCCCCCACAAGAACATCGCTATATCCTGACATGCGCTCGATAAACCCAAATACGCCCAAAGGGTTTCCAACGGCAACGGCGATCATGGTTACCAGCAAAATCGCCGCCAGCAGAGTCGCGAAAGACAAACGCCTTGCATAACGCCTGGATGCCGGCCTTGCCTGCGCCTGAATGGTGTGCAATGTATATGCCATCTGGCTTTTCAGCTCTAGCGGCATGTCTGGATATGCCTTGAGCATCCTTTTCTGGTTTGATTCCATATTTCTTCCTCCTTACGGTATTCTTTCAGCAGAGCGGCCAGCTTTTTTCTGCCGCGGGATAGCCGGTTTCTCACCGTGCCCTGGGGAATGCGCATCACATGGGCGATTTCCTGAACGCAAAACCTTTCCGCATAGAAAAGGGTGATAGGCAGGCGCAACCCTTCATCCAATTGCAAGAGCGCAGCCGCAAGCGCCTCATCCTCCACCTGCGTTTGAGGAAGGGATATATCTTCGGTAAGCTCCACGGTCTGGATTTTTCTTTTCCGAAAAATATCCCTGGAGCAATTGATGACGATGCGGATCATCCAGCCTCGAAAAGCATCCGTCCTTTTTAAGGTGTGAAGGCTTCCCCATGCTTTGATCAATGCATCCTGCAAGGCATCCTTGCAATCCTCTTGGTGATGGAGCAATGTATATGCCACACGGAAAAGCATCTCCTGATTTTCAAGCACAAGCTGAGAAAAGGTTTGTTCGTCCACGGGAAACCCCCTTTTGTGTTTGATAACCGGTTTCACCCTTATAGACGCGTATTTTTCGTGATAGGTATGCTCAGGAAAAATTTATTTCATCTGTCTGAAAAGCACAGTTTGAAAGAGAAGTACAAAAGAGCACGCGTAGAGAGGTGCTCTGAACGCTCATAATGTGTGATTTAACAAAAATCTGCCTGAAAACCATCGTCTTCAGACAGATTGTGGTGCTGAAAGCGGGACTCGAACCCGCACGCCCAGAAGGCAGGGGATTTTAAGTCCCCGGCGTCTGCCATTCCGCCATTTCAGCATGTGTAGGAAAAAACCCGCGCCTTTGGGAGCGGGTCTTCTTTCTGGAGGCGCCATCCAGATTCGAACTGGAGAATAAAGGTTTTGCAGACCTTCGCCTTACCACTTGGCTATGGCGCCGTGTGTGGAGCGGTAGACGAGATTCGAACTCGCGACATCCACCTTGGCAAG
>JAEYOV010000081.1 GCA_023411395.1 Bacillota bacterium | reverse complement strand
CTCATTTTCCGCAGGCCCTCTGTCTTTTTTTCATAAAATCTGGCGGGTTATGGCCGGAATGTGGTACAATAAATCATTCCATTTGCAAAGGAACCGCCAACCGTATGAATATTTTTCCGCCGGAACTACCTGAAAACCTGCTCGATTCCGCTGACTTGCTGGACAAGCTGTCCGTGGAAGAACGGGTGGAGGAGTGCGTTTTTACAGGCGAAAGCTATGCCGGAGAAAATTTGAAGGGCTTGGATGTACTCAGGTCCCGGTTCGTGAAATGCGATTTCTCCGGCTGCCGTTTGGAGCAGGCGGGATTCCGCGACGCGGTATTCGAAGCCTGCGATTTTTCCAATTGCGATTTTACGAAGGCGGCCTTCCAGCGGGTTACGTTCCAGGGCTGCAAGCTGATGGGGGCGGACTTTGTGGAAGCTTCCCTGCGCCATGTGCGCTTTTGCGATGTAAGCGGCGGCTATGTGAATTTTGCAGACAGCAAGGTGCTGGACACGGCCTTCGAAAAGTGCAGGCTTCCAAACGCCTCTTTTTTAAGATGCCGGCTGACAGCGTCCTTTGAAATATGTGTTTTGCAGCAGTCGCTTTTCCAGCAGACGCCTTTGAAGGATATCGATTTGCGCACCTGCCAGCTTCAGGGGATTCAAATAACGCTGCCGGATGTAAAGGGCGCCGTTGTTACCGTCCCGCAGGCGGCGGAACTGGCCGCGCTGTTGGGGCTTGTCATTAAGGAACAGGACGAATGATTTTGGGAGGAACAGCCATGCTGAATATCGGATGCCACCTCTCCTCTTCCAAAGGCTACCTGCATATGGGGCAGGAAGCGGTGCAAATAGATGCCAACACCTTTCAGTTTTTCACAAGAAATCCCAGGGGCGGCGCGGCCAAGGAGATTGATCCCAAGGACGTTGCCGCTTTTCTGGAACTGGCCCGAGCGCATAATTTCTGCAAAATCCTGGCACACGCGCCTTATACGCTCAATGCCAGCGCCGCCAGTGATGCCACGCGGGAGTTTGCCCGCAACACCATGGCGGATGATTTGCGCCGAATGGAATATACCCCCGGCAGCATGTACAACTTCCACCCCGGCAGCCATGTGCAGCAGGGGCCGGAGGAGGGCATACGCCTGATATCGGAGATGCTCAACGAAATTTTATGGCCGGAGATGACCACCCTGGTGCTTTTGGAGACCATGTCCGGCAAGGGCAGTGAGGTGGGCGGAACCTTTGAGGAACTCCGGGCGATCATTGACCGGGTGAACCTTACAGATAAGCTTGGCGTATGCCTGGATACCTGCCATGTGCATGACGCGGGGTATGATGTAATCAATGATCTGGACGGCGTGCTGACACAGTTTGACAAGGTAATCGGGCTTAACAGGCTTCGGGCCATTCACATCAACGATACGAAGAATCCCTTCGGCAGCCGCAAGGACAGGCACGAGAAGATCGGTGAAGGATATCTCGGCCTGGAGGCATTGACCCGCATCATCAACCATCCGGCGCTGCGCAGCCTGCCCTTCTACCTGGAGACGCCCAACGAGGTGGAGGGATATCAAAAGGAAATCGCGCTGTTGCGCAGCGTGTACAGGGAATAAAAGCAAAAAGGATGTCACCGCATGTTCAAACGCAAGGATTGGCTGATCATCGTCATTGCGCTGCTGCTGGCGCTGGGCTTGTTTGTACTTACCAGAAGCGGCATCCGTCTGGGCGTGCCGGGCGGGAACGACCCCCTGCGCGTGCTGACGGAGGTGACGCCGCCCGGCCAAACGGCCGCGCCCTTGGAAGCCGTCCGGGAGGATGTGATTGCCTATCTTGTGCTGACGATGGGGAATACGCGCTACCGCCCGCTGCCGCTTACCAAAGAGACTTCCTACCGCCTGCGCCAGGCGGACGGCCGGGAAAATGTGTTTCATGTGGACCGTGACAGCGCGTATATGGAAAGGGCCAACTGCGATAATCAGAATTGTATCCACCAGGGTACTGTAAGCCTTGACAACCGCGATACGCGGGTTTTGGGAAACATGATTATTTGTTTGCCCAACCAGGTGGTATTGGAGCTTATTACACCACAAGAAGCAGGGGAACAAGCGCAGTGAAAAAACGCACGGAACGCATGGCATTAATGGCTGTCCTGCTGGCGCTGATGCTGGTGCTGGGCTTTATTGAATCCCTGATTCCGCTGGGCGTGGGGATTCCCGGCATCAAGCTGGGCCTGGCAAACGGAGTGCTGCTGTTCGCACTGTATATGCTGGGTACGAAGGAAGCCATTGTTTTAATGGTTCTCAAGGTTACGGTGCCGCTTTTGTATATCCCCAGCTACCTGCAAACCATTATGTACAGTGCGGCAGGTTCGGTTTTGAGCTTGACGGCCATGCTGCTTGTAAAGCGCATCCGTGGTATTGGCATATTGGGGGTCAGTATGACGGGAGCGGTCATGCATAATGCAGGTCAAGTGCTGATGGCCATGCTGATTTTACAGACGGTATCATTGCTGTATTATCTTTCGGTGCTCCTGGTGGTGGGTATTGTCACAGGCGTATTGACCGGCACCGCAGCAAAGTTGGTCATGCAATCGTTGAAAAAGCCCGGCAACAGGCCGGGATGCCTTTGAACATGAATTTGCGACCAATCTTTCATATCGGTGTAATCGAAAATTCAAATCGGTAGCACATGAAAAAAGCGCCTGCCCGTGGGCAAGCGCTTTTTGGTATGCAGAAGTGATTACTCAGCGGCGTTGGCGGCGGCAACCAGGGCCTGGAGGTAACCCAGGGTGTCGGTGAGGGTGCTGCCGGAAACGGTATCCATGATGATGGGCTTCTTGTCGGCTTCTTCTTTGCCTTCCAGCTTGGCGGTCAGATCGGCGATGACGGCTTCCACTTCAGCAATGGTCTTGCCGGTGACGAAAGCTTCAATGGCCTGATAAGAGGTCAGCAAGGGCTGGGTGGCGCCGCCCCTGGTGGCCATGTTGCCGCTGTAGGTTTCGTTATTGAGCCGCTTGGAAATCAGCACAAACCCATCGGCATTCTTGAAGGTATCGGGATTGGGAACGGGGCTGCTGTAAGCGGCCGGATCCACAAACTGGAATTCGTCGAGCAGAGCGTCAACGATCTTGTCGCCGTCCACGATGACGGTGGCCACGCAGAAAGCCTTGGTGCCATGAGCTGCATACTGCACCTGGCCAAGCTTGGGTTCGGCCGAGGCAAACGCGGTGAAGGCAAGGATGGTAACCATGGCAACGACCAGAAGAAGGGCAATCTTGTTACGCATCGGGTATTCCTCCATAATTTGTTTTTGTCATGCGACCATGACTTTCATGCGGTACTATTCTAAGTGTTGCCCAAAGGTTTGTCAATAACTAAACAAGGAAATTGAAGATATTTTAACGACAAATCAACGAATCTTTCAGGTTATATTGAACAACCCTAACAATATATAACAGATTTCATACCGTAACCGGGCCGGGGAGCAAAAATCTGCAAACACAATTGACAGTGAAAAAAATCACATGATATAATGCCAGCGTACAGGATGCTTGTCCCTCAGGCGGCCGGTTATGGAAAAAATGTATGTGCAATGCCTGAAGGCGGTTGTAAACGCCCGGTCGTGGTGCTGTGTGGCACTGCTCTTTTTGCTGTTTGGCAAAGAAAGCAACGGACGGGCAAATCCGCAAAAGGGACGAGCCCTTGCACGAAAATGGACCATCCTGCTTTTTCAGGCAGGACTGCCCGGAAATGGCTTGCCTTCTTCCTGCCGCTGCATTGGCCGGCATAACCGTGCCTTTCCTGCGAGACGGGGAGATGGCAATACCCGCGGGCTTTTTCTTTGATATAAGATCGGTAGATTATCAGGAGGGAATTAAGCATGGAGAAAAAGGCGCCGAAAAAACCGCAGGGATGGCTGGTACTGTTCCTGGTATCGTTGGTGGCGGCCCTGGCCCTGGCGGGAACCAATGAATTGACCAAAGGCGCCATTGAGCAGCGGAGCCTGGAAGGGGCAAATGCCGCCCGCAAGGCCGTAATGGCCGATGCGGACGCTTTTGAGGAGCTGCAGGTACCGGAGGGAAGCGGCGTCGACAACGGCTACCGGGGCCTGAGGGGCGGCCAGGTAATCGGCTATGTGGCACAGTCTACGGTGCAGGGCTACGCCGGCCCCATTGAGGTTGTCGCCGGCATGGACTTAAACGGTTCGCTCACCGGTATTTCCGTTGGCGGCACCAATTTTTCCGAAACGGCCGGCTTGGGTTCCAAGGCCAAGGAGCCTGCTTTTACCGGCCAGTTTGCAGGCATTAAGCTGCCCGCCAGGCTGCGGGATAATGTGGACGCCATTTCCGGCGCTACCATCACCTCCAACGCGGTGGTGCTGGGCGTCAACCAGGCGGGGACATACATGGCCTCCGTGGCGGGCATCAGTGTGGAAGACAGCACGCCCAGCCAGGTGAAAGTGGAAGGCAATACCGTTACCGTTACAAAGGACGGCTTTGCCGGTCCCATTGATATCACCATTACCGTGGATGACGCCGGCGCCATTACCGCCATGACCGTGGGCGGCGATCAGTTTGCCGAAACACCCGGCTACGGGGCCAAGGCAAAAGAGCCCGCCTTTACGGACCAGTTCATTGGCAAGAGCGGAAAGCTTACACTGGGTGTTGATGTGGATTCCGTTTCCGGCGCCACCATTACCTCCACAGCCGTGGTAAACGGCGTGAACGAAGCGCTGGCGGCGCTGCGCGGTGAAGCCGCGGCAACGCCGGAGCCTGCCCCCGAACCCACCCCCGTGCCCGAAGGCCGCACGGCAAAAGCCATCAAGGAAGGCTTTGAAGGCCCCATTGAGGCGGTCATCATCGTGGACGACGCCGGCAAGATCGTTGGCATAACGGTAGGGGGAAATGCCAGCTTCAGTGAAACGCAGGGCATTGGCACCAAGGTGAAGGATCGGGCTTTTACAGACCAGTTCATCGGCAAGGCAGGCCCGTTTGAAATTGGGGCAAACATTGATGCCGTCGCCGGCGCCACGTGGTCTTCCAAGGGCGCGGTGGAAGCGGTGAACGCGGCTCTTGACAGCCTGAAGGATGAACCGGCTGCCCAGACTTCCACGGAAGAAAAGCCCGCTGCGGCGGAAGGAAAGTCCGCCACCGTGACGGTGGATGGGTTTGCGGGCAAGATCGATGTAACCGTGACCGTGGATGACAGCGGTGCCATAGCCGCCCTGATCATTGGCGGTGACCAGTTTGCGGAAACGCCTGGCTTTGGCGCAAAAGCCAGGGAAGAAAGCTTTACTTCCCAGTTTACCGGCAAATCCGGCGCCGTTGCGCTGGGCACGGATGTGGATGCCATCGCCGGGGCTACCATCACCTCCAAGGCTGTGGTGGAGGGCATCAACAAGGCGCTGGCTGCTTTGACCGGCGCACCGGAAGCAACGCCTGCCGCCACACCCGGGACGGAAACAGCCGTGCCGGAGGAAACGCCTGCGCCTCAGGGCCGTACGGCCAGCGCCACCAAGGAAGGCTTTGAAAGCCCCATCGAAGTGGTGGTCACCGTGGACGAAGCGGGCAAAATCACAGCCATGACGGTGGGTGAAAACGCCAGCTTTGCCGAGACCGCGGGGCTTGGCACCAAGGTGAAGGATGAGGCGTTCATCGCCCAGTTCCTTGGCCAGGCAGGCCCGTTTGAAGTGGGCGGGAACATCGACGCCGTTGCCGGGGCTACCTGGTCCTCCAAGGCCGTGGTGGAAGCGGCGAACGCGGCCATCGAAAGCCTGTCCCTTTCTGATGAAACATCCTCCCAGGGCCGTACGGCCAGCGCCACCAAGGAAGGTTTTGCCGGCCCCATCGAAGTGGTGGTCACCGTGGACGAAGCGGGCAAAATCACAGCCATGACGGTGGGCGAAAACGCCAGCTTTGCCGAGACCGCGGGGCTTGGCACCAAGGTGAAGGATGAGGCGTTCATCGCCCAGTTCCTCGGCCAGGCAGGCCCGTTTGAAGTGGGCGGGAACATCGACGCCGTTGCCGGGGCCACCTGGTCCTCCAAGGCCGTGGTGGAAGCCGTGAACGCGGCGCTTGAATCCCTGGCAAAATGAGATTGCGGCCGTGGAGGAAAAACTTCCACGGCTATTTTTGTGCCTGTTGAGGGTGGAAATGCCATTTGAAGCCGCATCAGGAGAAAAAAGAGGTTGTACCATGCATGCTGATTTGAAGTACGGCGAGGAAACGGTCCGGCTGTCCCTGAACGGCGCTGCCTCGGTTACTTATCTTCAGGAACAATCCACCCCCGTGGTCACAGACTTGAACACAGCCTTTTCGCGGGCGGTGACGGCGGATTGCATCGGTTCGCCTCCGCTGAAAGAAATCATCCGCCCCAATGACAAGGTGACGGTCATCATCAGCGACATCACCAGATACTGGATGCGCCAGGACAGAATCTGTCCGCTGCTGGCGAACTACCTGTGCGGGGAGGTTGGCGTCCGGGAAGAGGATATCGTTTTCCTGGTGGCCCTTGGCACCCACAGGCCGCAAACAGGCAAGGAGCTTGAAATACTCGTTTCGCCGCAGGTGTACAGGCGGTTTCAGGTCGTAAACCACGATTGCCGGGGAGATCTGGTCACGGTGGGGAAGACTTCTAGGGGGACAACCGTCCGTGTCAACCCTCTGGCAATAAACCGTAAAGTGATCCTGCTTGGCGGCACGGTTCACCACCTGATGTCCGGGTTCGGGGGAGGCCGCAAGAGCATCCTCCCCGGCATCAGCGGCGAGGGTACGGTTTTTCAAAACCACATTCATTCCCTCGACCCGGCAGCGCCCAGGTCCAATCCGCTGATCGGCATGGGCGTCCTTCATGGGAACCCCGTCCATGAGGATATGGTGGAGGCGGCACGGCTCGTGAGCCCCGCCTTTTCCATCAATCTGGTGGTGAATAGCCGCCAGGAGCTTTGCGGGCTGTATTGCGGCCATTGGCTTCACGCCTGGGAGGAAAGCTGCCGCGCGGTCCAGGCGCTTTTCGGCCTGCCCATCGAAAAGAAGGCGGATGTGGTGATCGCAAGCTGCGGCGGTTATCCCAAGGATATCAATTTGTACCAGGCCGTGAAAACGCTCCTCAACGCCGCCCAGGCGCTGAAGGATGGAGGAACGCTTGCCTTTCTGGCCGAATGCAGGGAGGGTGGCGGAACGCCCGCGTTTTTCGACTGGATCACGCCGCTTGGGGAGGGCAGGCTGGACGCCGCGCTGCGTCAAGGGTTTACCATATCGGGCTACATCTTCTATGCCGCCTGCGAAGCCATATCAAAGGCCAGGGTGATGATGCTCACCAGGCTGCCTTCGGATGTGGTCGCTCCTATGGCCCTTAAGGCCTACGGCGATGCTTCATTGCTGGAAAGGGAGCTGGATTTGCGCGGCAAGGATGTTTATGTCATGCCCTATGGCGGCAGCATCGTGCCGTATGTGGCAAACAGCAAATGAAATGCGTTCGCAAGGCGTGTCGTGATGAAATTTTCTATTGACATCATTTGGATGTATTGGTATGATTGACAGGGCAGCAAACGAAAAATGATTTGGAGGGATACCGTCCGGAAGGGGCAGTACGCTGCGCTTTCTGGAAAAGAAAGAACACGCGGGCAATCATCACAAGCATACTCCCTGAAGGCTTGTTTTGTTGTACCTGCGTATTCTTTCGATAAGCGGTGTCCTTTTTGTTTGTTCAAAAAAGGGACGCCGCTTGCCACGGGTCCCTTTTTCGTTTGCTGGCCATAAAAAAGATGAAAATGGAGGAATCAACATGCTTCCCATTACAAGCTGGATGAATGATCTTGACCGCCCCGAACCGTTTGCCCCTGGCGCCAAATTCTGGGATGATGCCCATATTTCCACTCAGATGCTCAAATGCCATCTCTCCCCGGATACGGACGCGGCCAGCTACAAGCCGGAGACCATCAAAGCCATATGCGCGCATCTGCCCCGAGCCATGGGGCTTGATAGGGGCGCAACGATCGTTGACCTTGGATGCGGGCCTGGGCTGTATGCCCGAGAACTTACCGGGCAAGTTTTTTCCATAACCGGCGTCGACCTGTCGGAAAACTCCGTCCGCTACGCCAGGGAGCTGAACGCGGGGCGGCAGGCCGTATTCGTGAACGCCAGCTATTTGCAGCCCTTCGGTGAAAATTGTTTTGATGCGGCGGTCATGATCTCCAAGGATTACGGAGTTTTGCCACCTGAAGGCCGCCGGACGCTGCTTGGCAATATTCACGCCGCGCTGAAACCGGGCGGCTATTTCGCCCTGGACGTACTCAGCTTGTACGACTTTGCCCTGCGGCAAAAAGACAACGCTCCCTATTGGGAAGTGGCGGAATCGGGCTTCTGGCGGCCCGGCCCCTATATCACCCTTGCAAAGACGTACTTTTATCCAGAGCTGTCCATTATGTGCGACCTGTATGCGGTGCTGGATAAGGAGTTCACGGTCTACCGTATCTGGCAGACGTTCTACTCGCCGGAATCCATCCGGCAGGAGCTTGCGCAAGGCGGCTTTGCAGTAAAAGCCCTGTGGTCCGGTCTCAAGGGTGATGCATTCCGGGAGGATTCCCAGGTCATTGGCGTCCTGTGCCAAAGAATTGATTAGCGGTAAGCAGCCGCTTATGGTTCAAACGGTATCGCCAAAGACCAGATGCCCCTTATTCTCTCAATTTGTAGTAGTAAACCGCCAGCTCCGTTCTGTTGCGCAGGCCCAGCTTTTCCAACAATAAGCTGATGTAGTTGCGTACCGTGCCTTCGCTTAAATATAGTCCGGCGGCGATTTCCCGGTTGTTTTTTCCCTCGGCTACCAGCGCCAGCACCTGTTCCTCCTTTTCGCTCAGGGGGACGGCTGCCGGCGCTTTTTTGCTTTGTCCCATCAAATCCGGCAGCTTTTCCATCACCGGCCGGCCGAACACGTGCTGTCCGGCGTGAACCGCCATGATGGCCGGAGCAATGGATTCAAAGTCCTCCTTGAGCAGGTATCCCTTCCCGCCGGCCTTCAGCGCCCTGACGATGTACTCGTTATCGGAAAACGTGGTCAGAAAAAGGATCCTTGCTTCCGGGTGCTGCATGAGTATCTCCTCCGCGGCGTCCAGCCCTAAGGTTGCCCCCATGCGGATATCCATAAGCATCACGTCGGGCCTGTGCTGCTCGTACATCAGGATGGCTGACGGCCCGTCGTGGCCCATGGCGGCCACCGATATTTGGCCTCCGGCCTCCAGCAGTATTTTCAGGGAGGAGCATACCAGCTTGTCGTCGTCCACGATCACGATTTTCACGGCCGTTCCTCCTTCGGGATGGAGATAAAAATATGAAAGCCTTTATCCGTTGTCACCAGGATGCGGCCGTTTAAGTCTGTGACCCTGCTTGTCATGTTGGCGATGCCGATTCCGCTCACCTTTTCCGGTTCATAGGCGGCATTTTTCCCGTTGTCCCTAATGTCAAGCTGGTACAGTGCCGGATGCTCCCGCACCGATACGGATACCTGGGTCGCGCCGGAATGCTTTGCGGCGTTGGACAGCGCTTCCTTCACCACCGCCAGGACTGCGTATTTAATTTTCCTGCCGGGGTTTGTTTCCACATCATAATCCAGCGTGGCGCGGCAAAAGGTGAAGCCGCGGACCAGGGCGGAAAGCTCCTCCTGCAGATCAACCGATTCATCATGCAGCCCGTGTACGCTTTGACGGATGCTGTTCATCCCCTCGGAGAGCGTGCCCTTCAACGTGCCCAAAGGTTCGCGGATATTTTCCGTCTGGGGCAGCGACATAAGCGCTCCCAATTGCAGCATGGCGCTGGACAGCAAATGGCCCACATTGTCGTGTATCTCCCTGGCGATACGGTTGCGCTCCTGGAGCCTGGCGGTATGCACCTGCTCATCCTGGTGCAGCCGCAGCTCCCGGTTGGTGCTCTCAAGCCGCATGGCCAGCTCCGCCGCGCTGTCCCGAAGGCGGTTGTGGCTGTCCAGCAGGCGGGCATGGCGCACCGTCTTGCTCTTGAGCAAAAAGGCCGTAAACGAGAACAGCAAAAGGAGCAGCGTAAGCGGAAGGCCGGTGGCGGGAAAGGCCAGTATCAGCGGCGGAGGCAGGAGCAAGACAAGAAAGGCCTGGCGTGTAAGGAACATATCATACAGGCATAGAGGCGTAAACAGCAGAAAGGAAGGCTCCCATAAACTCAGGAAAAGCATCAGGCAAAGCCCTCCGCCTTTGAGCCAGGGGGAATTCCTGAAGCTGTTCGCGGCGCTTGATGCCACGGCTGTAATGAACGGCACGGCCAGCAGGGGATCGGCTTTGTGCATCAGCCCCATGGCAAGGCAGCATGCCAGGATAAAGCCCTTGTCTATCAGCTCGTACACACGCCGCCCCCCTTTTTTGATTTCTTCCATTTTACGCTATTTTCCATGGGTGCACAAGCGGAATTCGGCTTTGCGGTATGACAAATGTCATGTTCGATTTGGATGTTCTTCACTATCCTTTGCTTGTTAAAAAGGCTACCATGGACCCGAACAAGGAGGGGGAACAAACATGGTTATTTCCATCAGCAATCTTGTCAAGCGCTACGGCGATCTGATCGCGCTGGACCACTTCAGCCTTCAGGTGGCGGAAGGGGAAATTTTCGGCCTCCTGGGCCCCAACGGCTCCGGCAAAACCACCGCCATCAACTGCCTGCTGTCGCTGCTGAAGTACGACAAGGGCGATATCCGCGTATTTGGCAAAAACATGACGCCGGAAGCGTACGGCATCAAGCGGGACATCGGCATCGTGATGCAGAACGTGGCGGTGTTCAACGAGCTGACCGTGCAGGAGAACATTGATTATTTCTGCGGCCTGTATATTGGGGACAAGGCAAAAAGGGCCGCTCTGGTAGAGGAAGCGGTACAGTTTGTGGGTTTGCAGGACTTTCGCAAGTTCTTTCCCAAAAAACTGAGCGGCGGCCTTCTGCGCCGGCTGAACATTGCCTGCGGCATCGCCCACAAGCCAAAGCTCATCATCCTGGATGAGCCCACCGTGGCGGTGGACCCCCAAAGCCGCAACAGCATCCTGGAGGGCATCCAGCGCTTGAACCGGGAAGGGGCCACCATCGTCTACACCTCCCACTACATGGAGGAGGTGGAGCAGATCTGCTCCCGCATCGCCATCATGGACAAAGGCCAGGTGATTGCCCTGGGCACCAAGGAAGAACTGAAATCCATGATCAAGGTGGGGGAAAAGGTCACCGTGGAGGTGCTGGACCTTGGTAACGCCGCGATGGAGTGCATCCGTTCGCTGCCGGAGCTGAATTCCGCCGAGTACGACGGGCGGGAGCTGACGGCAAAGTTCTTAGGCGGCAGCCGGAATCTTGTTCACCTTTTGGATTGCCTGAAGGACAACAGCGTCTCCTTCGGCCAGGTGTATTCCGTACTGCCCACGCTGAACGACGTTTTCCTGGAAATCACGGGAAAGCAGCTTCGGGATTAGGAGGGAGTTCCAATTGTTCGGTCATGTGTTTTTTTACCGGCTGAAATGCCTTCTGCGCAACAGGGAAATGATTTTCTGGACGCTCCTGTTTCCCATCCTGCTGTCGGTGTTCTTCAGCATGGCTTTTTCCAACCTGTATACGGCTGAAACCTTTCACAAGATTCCCATTGCCGTGGTGGACAGCGAGGCTTACCGGGCGGACACCATATTCCGCGGCGCCTTGCAGGCCGCCTCCTCGGGGGAAAACGCGCTGTTTTCCGTTACCGCCGTAAGCCTTGACAAAGCCCGCGAGCTTCTGTCGTCCGGCTCCGTCGCGGGATATGTGGATGTGCGGGGCGGGCTTCACGCGGTGGTATCATCCTCCGGCCTGAACCAGACGATTTTGAAATCCTTCCTGGACGGTTACCTGCAAATGAGCCATACGGCACAAACGCTGCTCAAGCAAAATCCCGCCGCGGCGGTTACCGGGCTGATCAATGATTTGTTCGTCCAAAGATCGTATACCAGGCCGCTGGGCACCATACCCAAGCCGGAAACGCTGCTGGCCTACTTTTACGCGCTGCTGGCCATGACCTGCATGTACGCAAGCTTCTTCGGCTCGCATGAGGTGATGGGCATTCAGGCCAACCTTTCGGCCGAGGGCGCTAGGGTCAGTGCCGCACCGGTCCATAAATTGAAGGTGTTCCTGGCAGGCCTTAGCGCTTGCATGCTCATACAGTACAGCGAAATGCTGATTGTGATCGCCTTTCTCCGCTTTGCGCTGGGCATAGATTTCGGAAGCCAAACGGGCTATGTGCTGCTTTTGAGCTTTGTGGGCAGCCTGATGGGCATCACATTCGGTGGGGCGGTGGCCGCCACCGGGCGCAAGAGCGAAGGCGCCACCACGGGCATCCTTGTTTCCGTCAGCATGATTCTGTCCTTTTTCTCCGGGCTGATGTTTGTGGAAATGAAATATATCGTGGCAAACGCTTTTCCCTTGGCCGCCTATATCAACCCGGCCACGCTGGTGGCGGATGGCTTCTATGCCCTGTATTACTATTCGGACCACGGCCGGTTCTGGCTGAACGCGGGGCTCCTGGCCGCCTTTTCAGCGCTGTTCTGTCTGTTCATCTACCGTGCCATAAGGAGGCGCAAGTATGCAAGTCTTTAAGGTTTACTTCAAGGTCATCCGCAGCAACCGCGGGCAGTTGATCATGTATGTGATGATCTTCCTGCTGATGACCTTCCTTGTATCTGCTTTTTACGGAAATGTAGGTACGCCGCAAACCTCCTCTTTCTCGGCATCCAAACCCAAGGCCGCCGTCATCAGCGAAGACGGGGCCGGCCCCCTCGTAAAGGGATTTGTGGAATTCTTTTCGGATCACGTTTCGCTGAAGGATATAGGCACCCGGGAGGATGCGCTCCAGGACGCGCTGTTCTTTCACTCGGTGGAATACGCGGTGAAGATCCCCGAAGGATTCACCCAGGCGTTTTTAAGCGGCGGGGATGCCGCGCTTATGACGGCGGGCACGCCGGAATCAGCCAATGCGGTATTCCTGCAGGCGCTGGCGGACAGGTATTTTTCCACCGCCGCGCTGTATGTGAAATACGGCAAGGGGTATGGCCAGGCGGAGCTTGCGCAGCTCGTGCGCGCTGACCTGAACAAGGCCGCGCCCATGTGGGTGGAATCCGCAGCCCCCAAACGGCCGGACGAGGGACAGCACCTGTATGTGTTCAACTATATGTCCTACACCTTGTTTGCGGTGCTGATCCTGGGCGTGACCACCTTCATGCTGTCGTTCAACGAAACGGACCTGAAGCGCAGAAACCTTTGCGCGCCGCTGCCTTCCGCCCAAATGAACCTGCAAATGTTTCTTGCCAACATGGTGTTCGGCATCGTCTGCTGGGCGCTGATGTCCGGCCTTGGCTTCGCCATCTATTTCAAGGAGATGTATTCTCTCCAGGGGCTCTGGCTGTGTTTGAACGCCTTCGTTTTTATGATCGCATGCCTTGGCATTAGCTTCCTGCTGGGTACGCTGATCAAAAAACGCTCGGCCCAGGCGCCGCTGCAAAACACCCTCACGCTGGCTTTCAGCTTTTTGAGCGGCGCGTTTGTTCCACAGTTCATGCTGGGCAAGACGGTGCTCACCATCGCCAGCTTCACGCCCACCTACTGGTATATCAAAAGCAACCACGCCATTGTTGCGCTCGGCCGCTTCTCCCTGGACAGCGTCGCCCCTGTGCTTTTCAACATGCTGGTCGTGCTGGGCTTTGGCGCGGCAGCGCTTTTAACGGCCTTGGCCATATCTAAAAAGCGCGGCGCCGGCGGGCTGGCCTGACGTTTGGGGCTTGCCGGGAGCGCCTGAAAAACGCGCTTGAAAAACCTGAATGGCCTTTCGCAAAAACCTCGCAAACCTTCGCAGAAATTTGGTTTTTTCGCTTGACATACGCCGGGAAGCGTGTATAATATTCTTCGTCGGCAAAAGAAGCCACCCGATGCCGGCGATAAGCACCATTAGCTCAGTTGGTAGAGCACCTGACTCTTAATCAGGGTGTCCAGGGTTCGAGTCCCTGATGGTGTACCAACAACGACCCCTTGAAAACATTTGGTTTTCAAGGGGTCGTTCTTTATGAAACATAATGTTGACCGAGAGGTTGTGCAACTTTTTTGCAACTTTTTTTTAGCCGCGTTTTTTCCGGTGGTTTTTTTGCCTTGTCCATTTGGTCGGCATTGTATATAGAATATATATTGATGCAATTTGCTGTTGGATGACAATGTGAAAACCCCTTGAAAACCAAGCGTTTTCAAGGGGTTGTGCTATGCAAAAAGATTGCTTACCTTGCGAGGGTAAGCAGCCTGCTGTCCGTTTTTATCTCTTCCGCGATGCTGTCGATTGACTTTTGAACCTGCTCATGGTGCTGGCTTTGCAGGTGGGTGTAAATGTTTACTGATGTCTGATAACCCGTATGGGAGTGAAGAAACGCGCAAGAACCATGTTCATCTCATGAAACTATCAGCACACAAACTCCGGCCTTGTTTTCGAAGTGTTGAAAGGCCGTCCCGGATAAATGAAATTTTTGTTACAATAATGTTACCGATTCATGTTGACAACATATGCCAATCATGCTATATTTGGCGTGAAATTGTGGCAATAGTATTACGGACGGAGGTAATTCCCCTGAAATGGGCAATTTACGCCCTGCGCGGCATCATTTGTGGTAGTGCCTTCGCAACAACAAGTTGAGCTTTTGTGAGAGGGGGGGAGTACCTGGTTTGATGAGAGATTCGGATAACCTGCTGTACAACATCCCGATAACATTAACGACCGTATGAGGGAAAAGGAGAATTCCCATGAAGATGGTAAAAAAGTTGCTTGCATGTCTGCTGCTATTGACGCTCCTGCTGCCTGCCACAGCCGCAATGGGTGGCTATGCCACCCTGAAAATGGGGGACAATGGCGACGCGGTGCTGCGCATGCAGCAGGCGCTGAGCGATCTTGGGTATACACTGAAGGTGGACGGCGTCTATAGCCGGGGCACCCAAAGCGCGGTGAAGGCCTTCCAGCGTGACCAGGGGCTGAAGGAGGACGGCAAGGCGGGGGATCAAACCCTGTCCAGGCTGTACGGAACGGAGCCCGCCGCCGGACCCACCCCCGATCTGACGACCTCCGCGCCGACGGCAGCTTCCACGCCGCCGCCAACATCGGCTACCGTATCCACCCCGTCAGGCCCCTTGAACATGCGCAAAGCCGCCAGCGGATCGGCCCGCATCGTGACGAAAATTCCCGATAAGGCCAACGTGGCCGTTCTTTCCTATGAGGGGGAATGGGCGAAGGTGACCTACAAGAGCTATACGGGCTATGTCAAACGCTCGTTTTTGACATCGGGCGGCGCACAGGAAGCCTCTGTCCGGCTGTATCCCGGGCTTCCCATCACCCCTGTCCGCATCGGGCCAAGCGAGGACGCGGAGATTATTGATCAAATGAATTCCAATAGCGTTTTCACCATCCTTTCCCGCGGCAAGGAATGGACGAAAATCAAGTTTGGCGAAGATGAAATCGGCTATGTGCTGACCTCCTCCCTGAAGCCCGAGACTCAGGAGGAGACGGAGGCTTCGCCCTCCCGTTACAGCTTTACCTACG
>JAEYOV010000062.1 GCA_023411395.1 Bacillota bacterium | reverse complement strand
TTGTAATACCTGTCTGAACTGGAGTCAAAACCACTATTGTCCGACACTAAGGGTCTTGAAAACTCATCTGTCCATTTTGATGGGTTTTCAAAACCCTTGCTGTCCATTTTCTAGGGTACATTTTAATTCAGGATGTTGAAAAACTGCAAAATGCCTGTACTGCCCCGGCTTTCGCTCATCACGCAGGTGAAGTCTTCACCGTTTTCCTTTACAAGCCGCCATGCCGGATCAATGCCCGTTCCATCCCGCAAATAGGTTTTATTGGCACCGTAAATCATGTTGTAGGCCATGTTTACCATGCCTTTTTCCCGGGCGGAGGCAATATACCGTTTGATCACATCTCCATGAATCCAGCGGCCGGACCAATCCTGCCATTTTTCGGTGTCGCGGTCAAGGGGAATGTGGTGGCGGTACTGCCAGTCGTAATACTGCAAACCGTTGATATGGTATTTGGAAAGCGCCGCGATCTTTTCTTCCGCCGGGGCGTCTTTTGTAAAATCCCACAGATAGCCGTAGCGGGGGAATTTCACCCAGGTGGAGGATACGTCCACCGCCACCTGCCCCATATCGATGAATGCGCCGCTTTCATCAAGCAAGGACGCCTGCAGCAGATATCCCCGAAAGTCTTCTTTGGGCGACTGCCAATCGAAGGAGAGCGCCGTTTCGCCCGCATCCAATGCAAAGGGGAGCGTCAGGGCTGGCTGTATCATTTGATCCAGATGCCAGGCTGTAACAACAAGCGTTCCCGATTTTCCCTGGCCAGGCTGAATCAGGATGGAAGCCCGCACCGTTTCTCCGGGGGTATATCTTGCCTTGTCCGTATAAAAATCCGTGATGTGCACCGCCTCTTTTCCTGCCGCGCAAACCGGGGTTACAAAGGCCGCAAGCATCCATAGCGCCACCGCCAGACAGATGCATTTTCTTCCCATGCTCCGCCCTTTCCACCTGAAACGATTGTTCCAGATCGGGATTATGTTCTGCGCGTAACAAACAATTCCTGCGTAAAAAATATAGCATAACCTATTACTCACCGCAATATGTTATGCGCATAACAAACAAAATATATAAGATTTAAATGTGCTGATTGTTGGATTATACCAAAGTGGTCATGTTTGCGCCAGATTACGCACCGTTTCCCCCTTGACAAGGCGCACGGGGAGGGTGACCTCCATGGGCGGCTCGGCCTTCTTTTCCAAAATGTCCAGCAGCATCTTTACGGCATGCTCCGCCTTGCGGGCCACGCTTTGGTGAATGGTGGTGAGGCGGGGCCGCAAGATATGAGCCAGCATGTTGTCGTCAAAGCCGGTAACCGAAATATCTCTGGGGACACTCACACCCGAATCCAAAAGGAAGTTTACGGCCTCCGCCGCGTAGTAATCGGAGGTGAACACCCAGGCGGTGTCCTTTTTGCCCGCGCGGGGAAGCATTTTGAGCAAATCCTCCCGGCGGAGCTTGCGGTCCTTGGAAATCTGAATGTAGGAATCCTCTCCCCATGGGATATTATGGCTCGCCAAGGCCTGCCGGTGGCCGGCCAGGCGGTGGGCATCCACACCGTAAAGCACCGGCTGGTCCCCCACGTAGGCAATGTGCCGGTGGCCGTTTTTGATAAGATGCTCGGCCATCATCCGGCCCCCCGAGAAATCATCAAGACCCACGTTGCTGTATTTCTCACCCTCGTCAAAATAGCAGTCGATGAATACCACGGGCCGCTGGGCGATCTTCATCAGGGCCCGGCACTGGTCCGCCTGCAGGCCCATGATGATGAGGCCAATGGTGTTCCAGGTCTGGGCGATGTGGTTGATCTCCTGGGCGTTTTGGGCGGCGTAGAGCATGGTAAAAAAACGGCGGGTGCGGATCTCGTTTTCCAGCGAGCCGATGAGTTCGCTCACAAAAGGGTCCTGCAGCGCCAGCTTTTCCTCCCGGTTGGGGTAGTTGGTGATGACGCCTATGATCTCCGAATCGCCCTTGGCCAGCATCCTGGCGCCCATGTTGGGGATGTAGTGGTACTCCTCCAGCTTTTTCAGGATGCGCTGGGCCATTTCCGGAGACATCTTGTGCAGATGCCCGTGGATGACATTGGACACAGTGGCGGTGCTCACATTCAGGCTTTCGGCGATTTCCTTGATGGTGATCATGCGGCGTTTTCCCCCTGGGGAGATTATAGCATATATGCGCCGCAGCATAAAGCGGCCCGCGCGTGCCAATACGCGGGCCGCTCTGATAGGCGCGTCAGCCTTGGGCAAACCGCCGGCCAAAGGCTTCGCATACCTTTTTCCCCTTGGCGTCCGGCGCTTCATTCAGCTTCAAACCCTCCTCAAAAAGCTTGCCTCCGGAGAAGATCACCTGATCCTCCCAATTGAGCATCCATTCCCCCTCCCCCCAGCCGTAGGAACCGAAAAGCCCCACCTGCTTGCCGGACAGCCTTTTCCGCAGCTCCTCAAAAAAGGGTTCGAATTGGTCCTCCTCCAGGAATTCCCCGGTCATGGAGGGGCAGCCCAGCAAAATGTGGTCATATTCGGCCACCGCGTTGGGACTGATTTGCGTAATAGAGAATTCATCCACGCTTGCGCCGGCGTCCCGCAAGCCTTTTGCAATGGAATCCGCCATGGAACGCGTATTGCCCGTTCCGCTCCAATAAGCGATTACTGCCCTTTTCATGTATGCTCCTCCTTTTCGGTTAGCAAAAGCTAACCATGCTATCAAAAATGATTCAAATCGGAAATCTTTCCCGCGGATGGTTAGCCGTTGCTAACTTAATTCATGATAGCATATTTACCCTGTTGCTGTCAATCAAAAACCCGCAAAAATGACGGTGCATTTATGCGGGAGGGAACTTTTTTGTCAAGAGCATTTTGGCAGCATGCAGCCTCATGCCAGGCATGATGAGAAAGCTGGGATAACCGCTCTGGTTACCCCAGCGCCACATCCAGGATCATCATTACAAGGAAGCCCGCGATCACGCCGATGGTGCCCCAGTTGGAATGCGCACCCTCGTGGGAGCCGGGAATCAGCTCATCGGCCACCACATAGATCATGGCCCCGGCGGCGAAGGAAAGCATCCAGGGCATCAGGGGTTCCACGCTGCCGGCGATCCATACGGTAAGTACGCCGAAGATGGGCTCCACCACGCCGGATAAAGCGCCGTAGGAAAATGCGCGCCCGCGGCCCATGCCCTCCTGCCGCAGCGGCAGGGAAATGGCCGCGCCCTCGGGAAAGTTTTGAATGCCGATACCCAGGGCCAGCGCCATGGCCGACAGGTACGTCACGCTGCCGCCCTGCTGGGCCGCCAGCGCAAAGGCCAGGCCCACCGCCATGCCCTCGGGGATGTTGTGCAGCGTCACGGCGGAGAACAGAAGCGATGTCCGTTTCATGCCCGAGGGGCGGCCTTCCGCATGCTTGCTTCCTGCGTGCAGATGGGGCGTCAGCGTATCCAGCGCCAGCAGGAAAAACGCGCCGATCAGGAACCCGCCTGCCGCGGGGACCCAGGCGATCTGATTTTTGGAGGATGCTTCCTCAATGGCGGGGATCAGCAGCGACCATACGGAGGCCGCGATCATGACTCCCGAAGCAAAGCCCAGGAAAAACCGCTCCAGGTGCCCGCTGATTTGCTTTTTGAAAAAAAATACGAGTGCCGCTCCCAGGCTGGTCAAAAGAAAAGTAAAACCGGTGCCCAGCAAAGCTCCCAGGGTTGGGCTCATCCCTGTCATAAATTCTCCTCCTTCTGCCATTACGCCTGCGTGTGCTCCAGCAGCTCCAGTACCACCTTCAACTGGGGGTTCGCGTCCAGGTAGGCGTAGCGCCCGCCGGGCCAGCCGCCCTTTTGCACAAGATTCATGCCCATGCCGTTCAGCTCGAGTATCATTTCATCCGTACCCTTGACCCAGAAGGCGATATGGTGGACGCCCTCGCCCTTTTCGTCCAAATCGTGCCGCCAGGTGCTGGGCTCGTGATCCGGCTCGATCAGCTCTATTTCAATGGCGTCGCCCACCTTGAAAAAGGCCTGCCTGCAACGGGCGGCTGTTGGCCGGCCCATGTATTCCGTTTTGGCAATCTCTTGTACGGAGCTTTCGCTGATGGTATAATTCATGCCAAGAAGCGCGCTGTAGGCATCCGCCGTTTTGATAAGGTCATGGCATAAAATGCCGATCTGGGCGCAGACGGTGGTTCCCAAAACACTGTTTCCCATACGTATCCCTCCTGCCGCGGCGCGGCGGTTCGTTTGCGTTCATTGTATCATGTGTTCTGGAAAAATCAACCGAAGAAAGTGAGTGTGGCCTGTATGCGGCTTGGAGCACCCGTGTTCGGCTGGTCTGCCGCGGAGGAATGGGCGTTTAGCCATGTGAAAAAAGGGTTCGGGGCAGCCTACTGGCCCCTTGGCGAGGGAGTGCCGCAGGAAGAGGGAAATGCCTTTGTCCGGGCGGCCCAAAGGCATGGCCTTGTGATCGCCGAGGTGGGTGTCTGGAACAACCTGCTGGACCGTGACCCCATCCGCCGGGAAGAGAACATACAATATGCCATCCGCCGCCTGCGCACCGCCGACCGGGTGGGCGCCCGCTGCTGTGTGAACATCTCCGGCTCCTGTGGCAGCTATTGGGACGGCCCCCATCCCGACAACCTGTCGGAGGAAACCTTCCGCCAGGTGGTCAGCATTACACGGCGCATCATCGACGAAGCCGCGCCAAAGCACACCTGTTACACCCTGGAGCCCATGCCCTGGATGCTGCCCTATGATGTGGAGACATTGCAAAGGCTGCTCACGGCGGTAGACAGGCCCCGCTTTGCCGTGCATGCGGACATGTGCAACCTTGTCAATGCCTTCCAAAAGGTGTACCGCACCGGGGAAATGACCAAGGCTTTCTTTGATGCCTTCGGGCCGCTGATCCGCTCCGTCCATGCCAAGGATACCATTTTGCGGGAGGACAGGCTCACCCTGCATCTGGACGAGGCGATCCCCGGCCAGGGCCTGTTCGATTATGATGCGCTGCTTGCGGCGTGCCACAGTTTGGGGGATGTCCCCGTGATGGCGGAGCATCTTGATACGGAAGCGAAGTATGATATGGCCACCGGCTTTCTTTTGAAGAAAGCGGAGGAGCTTGGCCTCCCGTTTGAAAAGCCGTCAGAAGCATGCTTCCGCGAGCCTGCGGATTCTGAAAATTAAGGACAGGGCTGCGATGCCAAAAGCCCTGCTTGCAGGATCCTCCTGCAATGGGCATCATAGAAAAAGGTCCGCCTTCCCACGCCTTGCCGACAGGCGTTCGGGAGCGGACCTTTTTGGCAGTGCCCTTCCTTCAGGCGCGGCGGTTGTACCATACCCGCTGTTCAAAGGGCAGCCTGTCGTTCTGCCTGCCCTTTTCCCCGGGAATGCCTACCGGCAGGATCACCGTTACCGTCATATCCTGTCCCCGGGGCACATTCAAAAGCGATCCGATCTTTTCGGCGATGCCCCTGGTGCGCAGCACGCCGTCCAGCCATACCGACGCGTATCCAAGCCCCGTAATGGCCAGCAGCATGTTTTCCACCGCCGCGGAATAATCCTGCACCTCAAAGCCCATGCCGCGGTAGGTGGGCTGTTCCCTCATGATAACGGCAATGATGGCCGGGGCCGTCTGCACGGCAGCCATGGAAATCAGCCCGCGTATTTCCGCCAATATCGCGGGATCATCCACAATGGCAAAAGAGGTTGTCTGTGCGTTACAGCCCGATGGCGCCGCGATGCCCGCCTCAACGATCTTGTTCAGGTCTTCCCTGGGCACGGGCATATTCTTGAAAGCGCCCCTGTAGCTGTGGCGTTCGGCGAATGCTTCAAACAGTTCCATATGCACCCTCCCTGTTTTCTTTTGCGCCTATTATATCATGAAAGAAAACCGCTGCCAAGAAATGGCGGAGCCTGCCGGGGCAATCGCATGAATAACCTGTTTTTGGGATTTTGCTTCCGAAGGTTTTCAAGGGCTCCGCAACCCCTACCCCGCCTGTGGCGGAAATGGAAGGGGTGGTAGCGGCGAGGAAAAAATTCAACAAAGTGGCGAAGTCACTTTGTTGATGCGCTGTGGCCCTGCGGGGCCTTCCTCTCACAAATGCTTCCGTACCAAATTGCATTGGCACTGCGCCGCTGGTATAATACCGTTATTCTCGTTCAAGGAGACTTGCATGAAAACAACGCTGGGTTGCATCCGCAGGGCCGACCAGGATTTTCACATGATTGCGCCGGGCGACAAAATCGCCGTGGGCGTATCCGGCGGCAAGGACAGCCTGCTTCTGCTGTATGCGCTGCACCTGTACCGCATGTTCAGCCACACGGAGTACACGCTCCACGCCTTCACCATGACCATGGGGCTGGAACCTTTTGATTTGACCCATGTACGCGAACTGTGCGATTCGCTTAAAATTCCCTATACGGTAAGAGAGACGGATATCGGGCACGTCCTCTTTGATGTGCGCAGGGAAAAGAACCCCTGCGCGCTTTGCGCCAAGATGCGAAGGGGCATCCTCAACGACCTGGCCAAGGATCACGGCTGCAACAAGCTGGCCCTGGCCCACCACCGGGATGACGCATTGGAAACGCTGATGATGAGCCTCTTGTTCGAAGGGCGCATCCACACCTTCCATCCCGTCACGTACCTTAGCCGCTCCGACCTCACCGTCATCCGGCCCCTCATCTACCTGCCGGAAAAGCATATCAGCCACATGGCCAAGGCGCTTTCCCTGCCTGTTATCAAAAGCCCCTGTCCCGCAAACGGCCATACCCGCCGCCAGGAAATGAAGGAGCTTCTCGCCTCCCTTGCCCGCAAGTACCCCAAAGCCCCGGAGCTGATGCTCAGCGCCCTGCAAAACGAGGCCCAATACGGCCTCTGGTGGCGTCCCGGGGACGCTGTCCCTGGACCCTGCTCAAGGGATAAAACCCCTTGAGAATCCCCATATTATGGGGGATTGACCTGGGTGTTTTGTATAAGTACCTGAAATGCCGGCGTAACGCCAAGGGATGAAATTGTGTATATAGCGCTCATTTCATGCCTTCCCCTTGAGGGGAAGGTGGCGCGCAGCGCCGGATGAGGTGTTTTGCTAATCGCTTTTATATAACGCCAAGGGATGAAATTGTGAGTATAGCGCTCATTTCATGCCTTCCCCTTGAGGAGAAGGTGGCGCGCAGCGCCGGATGAGGTGTTTGGCTAATCGCTTTTATCTTTGCACGCTTGTCAGCCGGTTGTATGCCATTGTCTCCACCTTCAGCAGCACCAGCGCCGCCAGCTCCAGCGCGGAAATATAAGCCGCCTGGCCCATGCTCTGCAATAGGTACAGCGGTGTTCCGGTGGGCGCGTTGCGCAGGAAAAAATAGTTTGTTTTGAAAATGGCGTTGAACCCCGTCACCAGCAGCAGCAGGATATTTCCCCACAAAAAGACCCGGCCCAAAGCCATCGGCCTTGGCCGGTCTCCGTTCGCCATGCGCAGGAAGGGCGCCAGCACGATGATGGCATGCAGGCTGAAAAAGGCCCCCTGCATGATAATGGGCCAGGGGCTGGGCATCACCGCGGGAAAAATCACCGCTCCCAGCGCCCCGGGCACGCCCAGAAACAGCGTAAACTCCAGCAGGCCGGGGGAGCGGGTCAGGAGCATGAAGGGTGTCAAAAGCCCCACAAAGCTGCACAGGTGCAAAGGAAGCACCGTGCCCACTCCCGCCAGGCCCATCTTCCATAACAGAAAAATTTGGGTCGCCATGCAAAGCAGCACCAGCGCGGATGCCGCCACGGAGGCGGCCATCTGCCACCGCCTTGCATGGCGGCGCTCCCCCACCCCGCGCCAGAAGCGGATGCGCCTGATGACGAGCAGCAAAGGGATCAACCAGAACAAAAGCACCGCCAGGGCCATCAAAACAACCTCACGCGCCGCCCGATTTTCCGGGAGCCATGCTCAAGGATGCCAATTGTTCTTCCATTTCTTCCAGCGTGAATACCGGCGGGCGGCAGGTTCCCTCCCGGCACAGGTAATAGGCGGCCTGATGGCCCATCGTATCCCGGCCTTTCAATATGCCGGGCATGTCATGTCCGGCCGGCTGCATCAGCCGCGCCGCGACGGAGCCTAAGGGCAGGAACTTTTTCCCCGCGGCTTTGGCAAAGGCCTCGATATCCTTTTCCTCCCTGGCCGCGCATACGGCTTCCGCCGGCAGATAGCAGCGCTCCAGCCCGGCAATCAGCCCGAAGCAATACCCTGAAGGCTGGTTCTGTGCCGCGCCTGCCAGCTTTTCCACGGTGCGGGTGGCGTATTCCATCCACGCGTCCTCCCCGGTAAGGCGGGAAAGCTCAAACAGCACATAGGCTGCCAGGGAATTGCCGCAGGGCGAGGCGCCGTCGTAATGCTCCTTGGGCCGAAAGATCAATCCCGCTTCCGCCTCGTTCATGAAAAAGTCGCCCTGCTTGTCGTCAAAGAACTTTCTTACCATCAGGCGGCAGAGGTTTTCGGCCCGCTGCACATGTCCGCCTTGAAAGTCCGTCCGGTACAGGGCAAGATTTGCCCAGGCCATGGCGGCATAGTCCGATAGCCCGCCCCGCCCCCCGGCCTTTCCGTCCCGCCACCAGGCATACAGCTCGCCTTTTTCATTGGTCAGCTTCGACTGTGCAAACATCATCCCCCGGCTCGCGGCACGCAAATACTCCGGCTTGTTCAATGCGTAGGCCGCCATGCAAAGCGCCGCTGCCGCTAGGCCGTTCCACTCGGTAAGCACCTTGTCATCGGTAAAGAGCGTGCGGGTGCTTTTGCGGTATTCATACAGCTTTTGCCCAAGGGGCTTTAGGTTTTCCTCTTCCTCCTGGGAATCCGTGAGGCGGTTGAGAATGGATCTTCCCTCCAGCACTCCTTTGGCCGTTATGCCGTAAAACTGGCAAAAACGCTTTCCCTCATCCACGCCCAGCACGCTTTCGATTTCATCGGGGGTAAAGGTATAGTACGCCCCTTCCTCGCCGCCGGTGTCCGCGTCCTGGGCGCTGTAAAAGCCGCCCTCCGGGTTTGTCATCTCCCGGATGAGGTAATCAAGCGTGGCGGTGGCTACCCGCCAATACAGCGGCTTTCCCGTGATTTGAAAGGCCTCCGTATACGCCATGGCCAGCAGCGCGTTGTCATAGAGCATCTTTTCAAAGTGGGGGATCAGCCATTTCCGCTCCGTGGAATAGCGGCTGAACCCGCCGCCCAGATGGTCGTACATCCCGCCGCGGTACATACCGTTGAGCGTTTTCTCCGCCATGTGCAGCGCCCGCTTATCCTGTTCAAGCAGCGCGTAGCGCATCAAAAACATCAGCACATGGGGCGTGGGGAACTTGGGCGCGCCGCCAAAGCCGCCGTACTGGTCGTCAAAGCGGGCATCCAGGTCCGTCTTTGCCTTATGCAAAAGCTCCCTGGTCATTTTGCCCGCCGCGGGAGCAGGCGCTTTTAAGAAAGCCTGCGACACATGGCGGCCGTTGTCACGGAGGGCGGCAGGGTCCTCCGACCATTTGCGGGCGACTGTCTCCAGGATGTCCACAAATCCCACCTGGCCGTAAGCCGCTTTTTTGGGGAAATACGTTCCGGTGAAAAAGGGATGCTGGTCCGGCGTCATAAACACCGTCAGCGGCCATCCGCCGGAGCCGTTCATGGCCTGGCACACCTGCATGTATACCGCGTCCACATCCGGCCGCTCTTCCCGGTCCACCTTGATGGAGATGAAATGCTCGTTGAGCAGCCTGGCCACCTCATCATCCTCAAATGATTCGTGGGCCATCACATGGCACCAATGACATGTGTTTAGCGTGGCAGCAACTAGCTGTACCCAACAGAAAGGAAGACGGGCTTGTTTTCAAGCTTCGCCTTTTCGAAGGCCTCCTCCCCCCAGGGATGCCAGTCCACGGGATTATTGGCATGCTGGATCAGGTAGGGCGAAGACTCTTTGATCAATCTATTGGGTACCTGTTGTTGATTGCGCACATAAACCACCTCCTTTTGCATGGCTTGATTTTTGCTTTCCTATTCTTTCCGGCCATTCCCTGCATTATGCTTTCCTGTTGGTGAAGGAGCGCATACGCCAAAGGCCCTTTTCCGCAGGGAACCGTTTCTTTGCGAATCGCTTCACTGGGGATAAGGACTGCTGTCATCATAGATGCCGCCGTACTGCTTCAACACGTTTGACATGCCCCGGTTGGCCACCTGAATCAGATCCTCCTGGGTCTTGATTTCATCGGCATGGCTGTCCACCACCTCACGTACCGAAGCGTGCAGTGAATAATAATACTCTGATGCCTGATTGTTTTTTTCCAAAAGATTCTCCAGGCCTGTCTGCATGGTTTGCGCCCCCTTTGCACCCAGTATGCCCGGTGCGCAAAAAAAGTATAAAAAATACGGCTCCAAGCGGAGCCGCGCCTGTTTATCCTTGTTAAGTTTCCTTCCGTTCCTCCGGTGTTTGAGGGGATTCCTTTTGTTCTTCCGCCTTTGGCGGCGGCGCTTTTACAATGCTGCGGGCGGTTTGGATCACGGTGACGCCCGCCCCGGCCAGCAGCGTCATATAATAGGTGAAAAGCCGCCACAGCAAAAGCGCGGGAAAAATCTGCACCGCGGGGAAAATGTTCTTCAGGTAAATCATAAAGCCGCCTTCCTGTGCGCCGGAGGCGCCGGGCAAAGGCGTATAGGAGGCGCTGATGTACAAAAGCAGCGCCATGGTGACGATCTTGATGGTAGGCATACCCTTCAGGCCAAGCGCGTGGTACACAAAAACGGTCACCGCCATGATGGAAAGCACCTGCACCGCGTTGATGAAAAGCTGCACCAAAAGCTCCTTGGGCCGCTTGCGTATGAGCATGACGCTGGTATGAAATGTGGCCAGGATGCCCTCCCATTTGGTGGCGGACTGAACGGGATCCTTGCATATGCGCAGGATCGTTCCCACGCGGATGAACAGCAGGATGAAGAAGCGGACCATCCTTTTATTGACCACCATGAAAAGGAGCAGGCATACGGAAAAGGAATTGAACAGATACCCGGCGATCAAAAACACCTTTGCACCCCAGAGCTGGTCCTGCACAAATGCCGGCTGGGCGACCCAGACGGCGCCCCCCAGCACCAGGAGCATAAACTGGAAACAGAAAAATTTCACTGTCAGCACGGAGGAACTTACGCCGATAGGGACTTCCCGCTTTTTCAGATAATACACCTGCATCGGCTGCCCGCCGGTAGCGCCCGGCGTAATACTGGAATAATACAGGCCCATCAGCGCCACAAACAGGATGTATCGAAAGCTGAGCGGGTAACCCTGCTTATATAAAAAATAACCCAGGGACGTGCTTTCCAGAAGCAGAAAGCATAGCCATGCCCCCAGGCAGGCCAGCAGCCACCACGGGGAGATGTTTGAAAAAGCCTGTCCCACATTTTTTAATTCATTGTTGTTGATGCCAATGACCAGTATCAACAGCAAGGTGCCTAAAATGAAGGCAATATTCAAATATCGCTTTGTGGCTGCTTTCATTTGCCCCCCTGTAGACGGCCTGAGCCATCATGCATCGTTGAGTATATCATATGTTCCTGAAACAGGCAAGGTAGCCGTGGCTGTTTCTTGCGCGCGCCCGGCATCATGCGTTTACAAATATAAAGCCGCGGGTCCATGTTGCCAATTGCTTTCAGTCATGGTATGCTCAAACAAGGTATCCTTTTTCCGCCCGCTGACAAGATAATCACGCATTCTACAGCGCTCTTGGACGAAAGGAGGACACTCGTTGCGGAAAAAACTGGAGTTAAAGGTTCGTGAATCCTTATCCTCGGTCCTGCCCATCACCGGGATTGTTTTACTGCTGGCGTTTACCATTTCCCCCATTCGGGTAGGCGTGCTGGGATTGTTTGTAATGGGAGCCCTGATGCTGATCCTGGGTACCGGGCTTTTTACCCTGGGAGCCGATATGGCCATGATGCCCATGGGTACGTATATGGGTGCCTTCCTGACAAAACGGCGCAGGCTGTATTTCATGATTCTGGTTTCCTTTGTGATGGGCGTGCTCATCACGGTGGCGGAGCCGGATTTAAGCGTTCTGGCCCGGCAGGTGCCTGCAGTGCCGGATGCGGTGATCATCGGCGCGGTGGCGCTGGGTGTAGGTTTGTTTCTGGTGGCTGCCATGCTGCGCATTCTGTTCCAGATTTCCCTACGCGTGCTGCTCATCGGCTTTTATGTGGCGGCTTTGGCCCTTGCGGCCTTGGCAAACCCGGATTATCTGGCGGTGGCCTTCGATTCGGGCGGCGTGACCACCGGCCCCATCACGGTACCCTTCATCCTGGCGCTTGGCATTGGCGTGGCGGGCGTTGGGTCGGGGAAAAACAGCCGGGACGATTCCTTCGGCCTGGTGGCCCTGTGTTCTGTCGGTCCCATTCTGGCGGTAACGCTGATGGGCTTGTTCTATCCCGCGCAGCCGGGGGCTGTAACGGAGTCGGTTTTGAATAATCCTGATACTACCTGGGACATGCTGTCGCTTTTCGGCCATGCGCTGCCCCATTATTTCAGGGACGTGGCCATTGCCTTAAGCCCCATTGTGGCGGTGTTCCTTTTCTTTCAGGTACGGTACCTGAAACTGCCCAAAAGTCAGCTTGCCCGTATGATGGTGGGCGTATTGTACACCTATGTGGGGCTGGTGGTATTCCTCACTGGTGTGAATGTGGGCTTTATGCCTGCGGGCAACCTCCTGGGCAGGCAGATCGCGTCGCTGCCTTACCGTTGGATTCTCGTTCCCCTGGGCATGGTGATCGGCTACTTCATCGTATCGGCGGAACCCGCCGTTCACGTGCTTAACGAGCAGGTGGAGGAATTGACCGGCGGTGCCATATCCAAAAAAGCCATGATGAGCAGCCTTTCCGCTGGTATGGCGATGTCCATCGGGCTTTCGATGGTGCGGGCAATGACGGGCATCAGCCTTTGGTTTTTTCTGGTGCCCGGATATTTGCTGGCGCTGGTCCTTTCCTTCTTTGTGCCCCGCATCTTCACGGCCATCGCCTTCGACTCCGGCGGCGTGGCTTCCGGCCCCATGACAGCCACGTTTCTGCTGCCCTTTGCCATGGGCGTCACGTCTGCCATGGGCGGCAATATATTGAGGAATGCCTTCGGCACGGTGGCCATGGTGGCCATGACGCCGCTGCTCACCATCCAGGTGTTGGGCCTTGTTTATTCGCTCAAATCCCGCAGGGACAGGCGGCTGCAGGAAGCCTCCAGGGAGGAAGAGCAGGAAGCCGAGGATATCATCGAGATGTAACAGCGCTCTGGCATATTTTGCAAGGAGGGAACGCCATGGAAAACAGGGAGGGCGCATGCGTCACAGAGGGTGGCGCCTGTGCCGTGAAGCAGGGCCCGTCCGTGCGTTTGAAGCTGCTCACGACCATTGTGGACCGGGGCAAGGGACAAAGCGTGGCCGGCCTGATGAAAAAAGAAGGCGTGCTGTTCCATACCATCCTGCTGGGCAAGGGAACGGCCCGCAAGGCGCTCTTGAATTATCTGGGGCTTGGAGAAACGGAAAAGGACGTGGTCATCAGCACCATTCATGCGGAGGGCGGGCATCATGTGCTTCGAAAGCTCATGCAGGCCATGCGCCTGGATGTGCCGGGCCGCGGCATCGCCTTCACCATTCCGCTCTCCAGCGTGGGCGGAGCAAAAACGTTAAGCTATCTAACGGGCATTGAGCAGGGCGGACCCGGTAAAGAGCCGGTATCCAAATACGAGGTGAACGATATGGACAACCTTGAACACAGTCTCGTGATCACCATTGTGAACCGCGGCTTTTCCGATCAGGTGATGGCTGCCGCCGCAAAGGCCGGGGCCCGGGGCGGCACGGTGCTTCATGCCCGCGGCGCGGGACATGAGGAGGCGGAAAAATTCTTCGGTATTACCATCCAGCCGGAAAAGGAAGTGGTCCTCATCCTTTTGCGCCGGGAGCAAAAGCACGCCGTCATGCAGGAGATATGCAGCGATGCGGGCCTTTCCACACCGGGCCACGGCTTTTCCTTCAGCCTTCCGGTGGACGAAGTGCTGGGTGTCGCGCCCATGATCATGGAAGAAATGAACGGCGAGAAATGAACGGACAAAAATAAACGGGGAAAAATAAACGGACAAAATGAACGGTCAAAAATAAGCGTTCAGAAATGACCGGGCAAAATGAACGGGCAAAAATAAGCGGTCAGAAATGAACGGACAAAATGAACGGTCAAAAAAAGCGTTCAGAAATGACCCCCGCCAACCTGGGATATCCTGGAATAAAATATTTGAACAGATTTTCATATGACTATTGACACATATGAGCGATTGCGCATATAATAAATATGGGCGATCGCTCATTGATTTATTCCGGCAAATACCGGGAAGAAAGGCGGAAAATTTATGGTCAGGAGCTACCGGCTGAAAGACCTTGGCTGCGCCAACTGCGCCCAAAAGATAGGGCATGCCGTGGGTGCGCTGGCGGGCGTGAAAAACGCACAGGTCCATTTTGCGGCCCAGCGGCTGACGGTGGAATTTGCGGGGGAGCCCGCCATGGAAATAGAGACGCTGATCAGGGACACGGTGAAGGCGATTGAGCCCGAAACGCAGGTCTTTGCCTGGCAGGAACAGACTGCGGGCGATGTGATCAAGGAAGAGGAAAGCAAGCGGAAGGAGTTCATCCGAGCCTTTATGGCTGTGGGCGCCAGTTTGCTGCTGCTGGCAGCCGGCGTTTTATTGGGCTCCATCTGGCCGCTGGGCGAAACGCTGCTACTGATCGCCGCTTATCTTCTGGCAGGCTTCCCAGTGGTGAAAATGGCATATTTGCGCCTGAAAAACGGGCAGACGCTGGATGAGACGCTGCTGATGACCGTTGCTACCCTGGGCGCCTGGGCATTGGGGGAAGGGGCGGAAGCAACGGCGGTGATGCTGTTTTACCGCGTGGGAGAAACGCTGCAGGATATGGCGGTTTTAAGGGGCCGGTCCGATATCCGGGCGCTTTCCAAGCTGGTAAGCGACACGGCTCACGTGGTGCTTCAGGAGGTGGTGGATATGCCCACCGCCGCCGTGCGGCCGGGGGATATTCTGGAGGTGCGCACGGGAGAGCGGGTGCCTGTGGATGGGGAAATCGTTCTGGGCCACAGCGCGCTGGATCTTTCCGCGCTCACCGGGGAATCCGTTCCGGTGAATTGCGCGCCAGGGGACAAGGTGCTTTCCGGCAGCCAGAATACGGGGCCGCTGATTCGCATCCTGTGCGAGAAGCCCGCCGCCGAAAGCACTGTTGCCCGCATCCTGCGTCTCACCCGGGAGGAAGCTGCCAAAAAGGCGGCCCCGGAACGGTTTCTTGGCAGATTCGCCGCCGTGTACACGCCGGCTGTGGTGTGTGTGGCCGCTTTGATCTTTCTTCTGCCGCCGCTTTTCAGGCTGGGAAGCTTCGCGGAATGGGGGTACCGGGCGCTGTTGCTTTTGATGATCAGCTGCCCCTGCGCGCTGGTCCTGTCCGTTCCCCTTAGCTATGTGGCCGGGATGGGCGACAGCGCCCGCCGGGGACTGCTGGTCAAGGGCGGCGCGGCGCTGGAAGCGCTGGCGAAGGTGAATGCGCTGGCTCTGGACAAGACGGGGACGCTGACGGAAGGCGTGTTCCGCCTTCGGACGGTGCGTCCGGCAGATGGCATCCTCCGGGATGAGCTCATGGAAGCAGCCCTCTATGCCGAGAGCAAGGCCCAGCATCCCCTGGCGCGCAGCATCCTCACTTCTGACGAAATGCAGGATTGGATGATGAGCCATATGCTGACTAAGGAGCCGGAAACGTATGAGGAAATCCCCGGCAAGGGGGTTTATGTGAAGGCGAACGCAAAGGAAATTTTGTGCGGAAGCCAAGGCATGCTTGCGGAAAAAGGAATTGAAGTTCCCCCGGGGCATACGGGCGATCAGGTGCACGCAGCGGAAAACGGGCGGTATCTGGGCAGCTTCCATTTGAGCGATACCTTGCGTAAGGAAGCGTCCGGCGTCCTTGACGAGCTTCACAAGTTGGACGTTGGTTCCGTCACCGTGCTGACGGGTGATTCCGAAAAAGGCGCGCAGGCGGTAAGAAGCCTTCCCAACATTTCCAATGTACACGCCGGGCTTTTGCCGGAGGGCAAGGTAAGCGCCGTGAAGGAAATTGCCGCCGCCGGCCACCATGTGGCCTTTGTGGGGGACGGCATCAACGACGCGCCGGTGCTGGCTGCGGCCCACGTGGGCATCGCCATGGGCGGCATCGGCAGCCAGGCCGCCATGGAGGCCGCAGACTGCGTGCTGGCGGCGGGCACTTTGATTGCTTTGCCCGAGGGAATCAAAACCGCCCGGCGTACCGCTCTTATCGTGCGTGTGAATGTTGCTCTGGCCCTTGCGGTCAAGCTGCTTGTAATGGTACTGGGCATCGCGGGCGTGGCCAGCATGTGGCTGGCGGTGATCGCGGATGTGGGCGTATCCCTGCTGTGCGTGCTTTTGACAGGTATGATCCGTCTGAGGAGGTAGTCCCGAAGCATACCTTTTCAAGCCTCATGGTTTTTGCTCCAGGCCGCGGAAGCGGCCTGTTTTTTAATCTTGCGAACAGAGTAAATCAAATATAAAATTCTTTTTGTAAAAAATAATTGATATAACGTCAAAAATATGATATGCTCCTGCTGTAAAGCGCAGATGAGGGGAGGCGGACGGCACGGGCAAGAATCTTCGTCTGAAGGCGGCCAGGGCGGCAAGGGATATGTCGCAAAAGGATGTGGCGGAAGCGGTAGGCGTGACGCGGCAAACCATCAACGCCATTGAAAGCGGGGATTACAACCCCACCATCAACCTGTGCATTGCCATCTGCAAAACTCTGGGGAAAAGCCTGGATCAACTGTTTTGGGAGGAGGATTCACATGAATCTTGACAAACGCGGCCTGGATGAAAGACAGCGGACCTTACGCAACCGCATCGGCAATCAATGTTTTTTGCTGCTGCTCTATGGTATTTTGACCGATACGGCGCTGCATGGGGCAGGAATTAGCTGGATTCCCTATCCGGCCAACATGATGGTCATCGTGACCATATGCGCCGGCATTTATCTGGCGAGGATCATCGCGGGCAACGCCTATCTTCCTCCCCAGGCCGATAAGGCACGGGGCCGCGTGAAGGTTGTTTTTCTGGTTGTGCTGGCGGCGGCGATGGCCGCCTTGGGCCTCCTGCTGTATGGGAAATCGGCTCCGTCCCAGGCCGTGCCGGAAACCGGGGATGCATCCGACGTCATCCTCTTTGTTATGTCCGCTGTAAGCCTTGCGGTTGCCCTGATCCTGGCGCTTGTGCAGCGGGCCCGGAACAGGGAGCGGGAAGAGGAATAACATTTGCGCGTCCTAAAGCAGGCTGTAAAAATATCTGCGACATTCCCCCTTCTCTTGGAAATGTGGTATACTTCCAGGAGACAGGGGGATTGTACAATGGGCAGGATGCTGCGGACCGTTTTCATGATGGTATTGATACTGTGCCTTTTAAGCGGACCGGCCCTGGCGGAGAAGCTTCAAATGCACCCCGGGGAGACCATGGCAGCGCCGGTTGCGGACAGATGGGAATCCACCGACGTTCAGGTGGCTACCGTGGACGAAGCGGGAAACATCACCGCCCATGCGGAAGGGAATTGCCAAATTCTTTTGTCAGCGGGGAGTGCAACCATCGCCTATGATTTGACGGTGGATAGGAATGTGCCCACGGAACTGATGAAAAAGGCCATCGCCATCGCCGAGAACGAATTTGTGACATTGGACCTCAAGGGTATCAAACGGGCCAACAAGTACACCAAGTGGTACGCCAAGAAGGACGGTGTGGCTTTCGGCTGGTGCGGCGCCTTCGTGGGCTGGTGCTTTGAGGAGGCCGGGGTGCCCATGTTCCGTGTGGAGAAGGCGGAAAAGGTGGATGAAAACGCCACCTGGGCCATCAGCGAGGCCGGCGTGGGCAAGATATTGAAGGGCTACCAAAAGATGGAGCGATTAACCAACATTCCAAGGCCGGGATATATGGTGATCTACAGCGTATTCAAAAAATCCTACAACAACATCCATACGGGACTGGTGGTGGATGCTCAGGATCTGGGCGACGGACGCTATCTTTTAACCACCATCGAGGGCAACGTCTCCAACCGGGTGAAAAAATATCAATATTATTATGACAGCTCGGAGGAAGCCGCCCAAAAGCAGCGGAACATGGAGGCGCTGCCTGAGGAATTGCAGGTGGATGAAAAGATCTCCTACAAGCTGCACTCCAAGGACTGGTATGTGAAGATTTTCTGCCAGACGTATCAATGAGATGCGGGAGCTTCGTCCTGTTCGCTATGGGACAGGATGCGCATCATCCAGGCGGTGGACTCCAGTTTCCGGGAGATTTTTTTCTTCCTGTCCTCGCCAAGGCCCATGTGTCCGCCGCCTACAAAATACTTGTTCTTTGCTTCGGAAATGTATTCTGGCGGAAATTCGTACACGCCGTTTTCCCCGAATTGCTCAAGGTGGGCAAGCATGCGCAGGAACCATTCTGATTTGCGGGCGCGCGGGAAGTGGGACATAAGCTCCATGGCCCACACGGTGCTTTCAAGAAGCGGCAGGCTGCCGCTTTCTTCATATCCGCTCAGGTGCACGGACCAGCCCATGCTGTAATATTTGTTGGGCTTTACATGCATCAGGCCGTACCCTGTGTGGAGGCGCTGGTAACACCTGTCCAGAATATATCCTATCATTGTATCGATCTTGCCGGGCAGGCTTAAGTCACCCTGCAATGGCTGCGGCAGGCAGGCATATAGAAACATATCGTGAACGGTGGGAAGCTTCCACACATTGCCCTCATAGAGCGCGGGATTGACCAGCGGATGGCCCGCCCTGGCGGCTGGTATGGGGGGATAGCCTTTCGGGTCTACGTATATCTCATAGCTGCCTTCCTTCACAAAACCGTACACCGCTTCTATCCTTTGAAGGACAAGCCTGCATACGATGTCCTCCCCATACCCCATGTGCGTAAGCCAGCCGCAGAGGATCGCGGGATTGATCGTGTCGCAGAACCTTAAGTCGCCCTCATGCTCCTTCATGTACTGAATCAGCCCATGGCTGCATTCCGAAAGCAGCGGATGGTCGCCTTCCCGCACGCCCAGGGACAGCAGTTTGTGCATGATGTTTTCAAAGCATTGGTCTGCTGCGTTGTGGATGGCAGGCTTTTCCATAAAATGGGCAAGGCGCTCGAGCCAGTATTGCACCTGCGGATGGCGGAGCATTTCATCCCGAAGGCCGCCGGTTGAAAGCCCGAGGGCCATGGCCGCTTCGTTTTTCAGAACCGGAGCGCCGTGTTCATACAGGAACCGGTATCCGTTTTCCAGTATGCCGTTCATTTTATCCCTCCGCACACGCTTGTCCATGAATACGCAACTGGGCAGAGAGGCATACGAATAGCCTTTCTGCCCGTTTTTTGCAATACAAGTACTTCCGGCGCCTGGCCGGCACTGACGCTTTGGGATTTATTCGTTAAAATTGCTGTCCAGCAGCCGCGCGATGGCATCCACAGCCCTTTGCTCATCCTCGCCATCTGCCACCAGATAAAGCTTTCCGTCGATGGCTGTGCCCAGGGATAAAAGGCCCAGCATGCTCTTGGCGTTGATGACCTTGCTGTGGTGTTCGATCATGATGCGGGCATCGAAGCGGCTGGCCACCTGCACAAGCTGGGCGGCGGTACGGCGCTGCAATGCTTCCTGGCAAGGCAAGGCAACTTCTCTTCGTATCATGGTTCATCCTCCTTATGCGTATCCAGCGCCTGCGATAGCTCGACGATCCTGCGCAGGCGGTGATTGACACCGGATTTGCCAAGGGGTGGTTCCAGCATTTCGCCAAGCTGCGAAAGCGTGGCTTCCGGCTGTGAAAGCCGCAATCTCGCCACCTGCTGGAGGGAAGGGGGGAGCGCACCCAGCCCCCTGGATAGGGACAGTGCGCGGATCGCTTCGATCTGGCGGCGGGACGCATCCAGTTGCTTTTCCATGTTGGAGGTGTCGCAATTCATCATGCGGTTGACGTAGTTCATCACGTTTTTGTGGATGCGGGTATTTTCCAGGGACATAAGCGCCTGGTGTGCTCCCATCAGGCCTAGGACGGATACGATCTGTTCGCTCTCTTTTAAGTATACCACAACTGTGCCCTTTCGGGCCATCTGTTTTGCAGGAAGCCCTGATTTTTCCATCAGCCTGACAAGGGCGGAAGCCAATGCGGGTTCGCCGGCTACGATTTCGAAATGATACCCCTTTTCCGGGCTTGTTATGGATCCCGCTCCCAGAAACGCTCCCCGCAGAAAGGCTTTGCGGCAGCATTGCCGAAGGGCGGCGTTCCTGGGCGAGGTGCGGACCATGTGCAATGCGCCGTCCTCCCCGGCCGCCATCATGCCAAGGGCAGTCAGAAGCCTTAGCGCATCCTCCGTTTCCAGTGTCAAAACGCTGCTGCGCTGGCCGCCCAAGCGGCTGTGGCGCACAAAGTGCAGCGAGGGGGTAATGGAAAAAAGTGTACGTAAAAGGAGAAAGATGCGCCTTGCCAGCCCTGCGCTTTCCACCCGGAAGGCAAGGCGCACCTGTCCGCCCCCCCTTAGGGAAAGAGAAGCGGAGGTCTGCAAGAGTGCGCTCAGCTCGCTGAGCATACAGCAGGGCTTGCCAAAAGGCAGCCGCACCAACTCGTCCTTGGCGATGGAGGAAAAAGACAAGAGTACCTCCTCAAAAAGGCTATAACATTTTCCAGTGGGCCTGCTCCAAATCAAGATCCCTATGATTCACATCCACCCGGAATCCCTGGGCGCGCAAGCGGACGGCCAGCTCTTCGGCAATGGAAACGCTGCGGTGGGCGCCGCCGGTGCAGCCAATGGCCACCACCAGACGGTGCTTGCCTTCCTCCTGGTAATGGGGAAGCAAGAAATTCATCATATCCATGGCCTTTACCAAAAATTCCGCCGTCACGGGATGTTCCAGCACATATGTCCTGACATCCTCATCCAACCCGGTGTGCCGCCCCAGCCCCTCCACGTAAAAGGGGTTGGGCAAAAACCGCACGTCAAACACCAGATCGCCTTCTCTGGGCAGTCCCCGCTTGAAGCCGAAGGAGAGAATCTCCAGACGCATGTACTGGGAATCAGACTGTGTGGCCAGGATGTCCGAGAGCATCTTTTGCAGGGCTCTTGGCCGGAGCGTGCTGGAATCGATCAAATAGTTGGCTGTTTCCCGAAGGGGCTGCAAAAGCTCCCGCTCCGCCAGGATGGCTTCCTGCAGGCCCACATTTTCGCTGGCCAGGGGATGGTCCCGCCGTGTTTCCTTATAGCGGCTCACCAGCACATCGTCGCTGGCTTCCATGAACAGCGTCTCAATCTGATAGCCGATCTCCCGCGTTTCACTGATGACCTTGCGCACCGCGTGGGCATCGAAAAACTCGCCGCTGCGTACGTCCACCGCCATGGCAACCAACGGCGTCCGCATGGGGGAGGTCTGGCAAGCCTCCATGAATTTGATGATCATCATGGGAGGAAGGTTGTCGATGCAAAAAGCCCCCAGGTCCTCCAGATAGCGGATGGCCACCGTTTTGCCCGCGCCGGACAGGCCTGTAAGGATCAAAAACCGCATGGTACTTTTCCTTCCTCTCCAGGGTCAAAATTAAACAAGATGCATAGGGGCGTCCTCCCCCACGATGCGTACCTCCGGCGTCAGCCACACGCCGTGCTTTTCATGGACGGTGCGCTGTACAAGGGCGATAAGGCCCAGGAAATCCGCCGCGGTGGCGTTCCCGGTATTCACCAGGAAGCCCGCGTGCTTTTCGCTCACCTGGGCGTCGCCAACCCTCACGCCCCGAAGCCCGGCCTGGTCGATGAGTTGTCCCGCGAAGTAGCCCTCCGGCCGTTTGAAGGTGCTTCCGGCGCTGGGCAGATCCATGGGCTGCTTTTCATTGCGGCGGCGGTTGAATTCCTTCATGTCCGCCCATATGGTTTCCTTGTCACCGGGAGAAAGCTGAAACTTAACGGAGGTGATGATGATCGGCTCCTCTTGGGCGCGGCTGTGGCGGTAGCCAAAGTGCATCTCTTCCCCGGCGTAGGTGCGTATCTGCCCGTCCGCGGTGATGGCCTCCACTTCGATGATGGATTCCTTCAGTTCCCCGCCATAGGCCCCGGCGTTCATGTACACGCCGCCGCCGACCGTACCCGGTATGCCGCAGGCGTAGCAAAGTCCCGTCAGGCCGTGCCTTGCGGCTTCCTTGGCCACCGCGGCCAGGGAGGCCCCGGCCTTGGCTGTCAAAGCAGTTCCCTCCACCGAAATGGAGGCCATTTCCTCCCCATACTTTACCACCAGGCCACGGATGCCCCCATCCTTTACAAGCAGGTTGCTGCCATTGCCCAGCATCAGAACGGGAATGTGGTACTCATTGGCGCATGCTACAAGGAAAGCGATTTCCTGCGCGTTTTGCGCTGTCGCCAGTATATCGGCAGGACCGCCGATGTGGAGCGTTGTATGCTCCGACATGGGCGCATGCAATCGTATCCGGTCCTGCGGGATCCGTTCCCTTATCTTTTGCAGAAACGGCCCGTAAAAGGGCGCGCCGCAGGGATTGCTCTCCATGTGCTTCCTCCTGAAAGGGGGAATTTTCCCCCTTTTATTGTACCGCAAAAACGCCTTTCAGGCAATAGAAATGCCGGAAGGCGGATATGCCGTCAAGGGGAGTTTTGGTAAAATTCCTGCCCTTCATGCGTAATCCCTTCAAAAGACGGGGCGTGTAGGGAAAGAACGCTAGCCGATTACGGAAACCATGTTCCATCCCTTATCCCAGCGGGTGAATACGGCGGGTGCGCCGGCAGCGATGCGGCCAAGCAGCTTTTCGCCAATGGAATCAGCTGGGGCCTGGGTGGCCATGAATATGGCATCCTCCGGCTCTAAGCCAAAGCGGATGAGGTTTCGCAAGCCCTTTGCCATGGTCAGTGTCGAACCGGCCAGCGTGCCCGAGGAAAGCCTTGCGGCCCCGTCCTTGACGGTTACCTGCTGGCCGCCCAGCTGATACGTGCCTTCCTTCATGCCGGCGGCCTCCATGGCGTCGGTGACAAGCACAGTCTTTTCCCTGCCCTTGGCACGGATGGTCAGGCGGAGGATGTCCGGATGCAGGTGGATGCCGTCGCCGATTACCTCAGCATACAGCCTGTCGTCGGTAAGGGCCGCGCCGGGCACCCCCGGCTCCCGGTGGTGCAGCGGTGTCTGGGCGTTGAACAGATGCGTGACGTGGGTGGCGCCCCAGTCCGCCGCCAGATGCGTCTGCTCACAGGTGGCGTCGGAATGGCCGATGGATACCACAATCCTCCGGGATGCAATTTGACGTATCCAAGCCTCAGCCCCGCTTAATTCCGGGGCCAGGGTAATGATGCGCGCGGCGGAGGCGAATTCCCCCGTCATTTGAAGCCAGGATTCCATGGAGGGGGGCAGGAAATGGGCGGCCACCTGAGCACCGCACCGGTGGGCGTTCAGATAAGGCGCTTCCATATGAGCACCTAAAACATTGGCCCCTTGCGGCTCGGGACGCTTCATCACCGAATCGATGCCGGCAAGGGCGGCCTTCGTATCCGGGAGGGAAGCGCTCATGGTGGTGGGCAAAAAGGCAGCTACGCCGACCTTTTTGAGTTCCCGGCTCATATGGCGCACGGCTTCCTCCCCGGCCATGGTATCCATGCCCTTAAAGGCGTGGATGTGCACATCCACAAACCCCGGCAGAAGGAAATCGTCCCTGAGATCCACCGTTTCCTCTCCCGGCCGGGGGGAAAGAGAAGTGCCTGCCTCCGTAATCACGTCCCCACGGGTACGAATAGATATATGCCCGTAAAACCGCCCGTTCAGATAGGCGGTTGCGTTTGTAATCAACATGGCGATACACTCCTTGCTTTGTTCAGAGCCAGCAAGCAACCCGTCATAATCATCCAGGTCAAGAGGAGAAGTACAGCGCTTATGAGGGCAGCAAGGCTGAAGGAGATCCCGGCATCCTGCCCCGGTACCAGGGAAAGCGCCAGGGCGGGAAGGAAAACCAGGAAGGAGCCCGCCAACAGCCCCTTTAGCGTGCGGGGGAAGATGAGTGTGAGGAAGGCCCGCTGACGGGACGCGCCCAGGCCGCAGGCAGTTCTGTATAGGGCCGGGTCCGCCGCCGCCGCAAAGGAGCATGTGCACAGGATCATCACCGGCAAAAAGACAAGAGCCATGGCGGCGGCCTGCGGGACGCGCAGCCCTTCGGCCAGGAGCAAAACGGGCTCAAGCACCCGGGGGAGCAGGGAAACCAGCCGTTGTCCATACAAGACCACCGCGCCGCATAGGAACAAAGCAGGCGTAAAAAAGGCCATAAAAACCGTGCGCCGCCGCCACAGGGCAAGGAGGCATCCGGCGGGGTAGCCTACGACCAGGCACAGGGCGGTGGCATTTAGCGCCGTTTCCCATCTCGCCGCGAAAGCGCGCAGGCCTTTTATGTCCGCAAACACCGATATATCATACAGGAACACGGTCTGCGCCGTATCTTCCCGCAGCAAAAGCAGGCCGGGCAGGATAAGCGTAAGGGGGATCAAATAGGCAGCCAGCCAGAAAGGAAGCGGAAAGGCGCGTTTCATGGGACGCACAGGGGCACCTCCTTTCCGACACCCATGGGATTTTCCTGGGCGGGCAGGGAATCATCCTCCCCAGGTATCAGGAACGCCTTGCCGGTATCCCACCAGACGAATACGCGGCTGCCGGGGACAAGTTGCTCCGCTTGGGGGTCATCGCACAAAATCTCCTGCCCGGTGGGCAGTGTAACTGACCAAAACCTTTGTCCCGACTCCCGGTGCAAGCCCGTGAACAGGCCGCTTAACAGGCTGTGGGGCCTAGGTGCGTCAAACAGGCGCACCTGCTCTGGACGCACACACAAAATCACATCCTCCCCGATCGCGGGCGGTGGTCTAAAAGTTTGGGCGGGCAGCGTCAGCCCATCCATGTCGATGGCCACAAGCCCGCCGGGACGCCGCGCAGCCACCACGCCGGGCAGCAGGTTCGTGGGGCCCATCAGGCGGGCAGCGGCAACGCTTTCCGGGCGGTGGTATATCTCCTCCGGCGTCCCCGTCTGCTCCACGCGCCCGGAAAGCATCAGCGCCATACGATGGGAGACGGCCATGGCCTCCTCCCGGTCACGGGTTAAGTACAGCACGGAAAAGTGCCATTGCTGCTGTAATGCTTTCAAGAACGCCAATATCCGCCTGCGCTCGCCTACCTCCAGATGAGCAAAAGGATCGTCCAAAAGCAGTACCTGGGGCCGCAAGGCCAGCGCACGGGCCAGTACCGCCATCTTGTATTGATAGGGCGAAAGTGTTTTGGGCCGTTTTTCCGCCATATCCTCGAGGTCTATAAGGGCAAGCATATGCAGGGCCTGCCCACGCCGCTCCCTGCAGCCAAGCCCCTGAAATTTCAGGCCGTAGGCCACGTTCGTAAGCACACTGCGGTGGGGAAACAATGGCGTGTCATCAAATACGGCGCGCAGTTCCCTTTTGCCGGGAGGAAGGCCGGTAATATCCCGCCCGGATAGCAGCACCCGGCCAAAGGAGGGCCTCGAAAGCCCGGCAAGGATGCGCGCAAGGGTGGTCTTGCCGCAGCCGGGAGGGCCTACCAGCGATAAAAATTCTCCGGACAGCAGGTTCAAATCCACACCCCGGAGCACTTGCGCCTGACCGAGCTGCTTTTGCAGGTTATTCAATTTCAGTGGAACCGGCGTCATGGCGGCGTCACCTTCCTTCCGCCGCATGTATTGGGTCGTGGATGTATTGTAAGCCGGGGCGCATGACCTGTCAACCGCCCAGCAGGATTTTACAGGCCTCTTCCAGTGTTTCAGCCTGGAAATCGGCGGGGGATTCCTGATGCCTGTTGCCCGGCCCGCACAGGTGGATGGAGGCGATCCCCGCCCGCCGGGCGGCCTCGATGTCGGCGGTAAGGCTGTCCCCCAAAAGGATCACACGGCTTTTATCGGTTATGTTCCTCTTTTCCATGGCAAGGAACAGCATTTTCGGATCGGGCTTGGAACAGCCAGTCTCTCCGCTGATGACCGCATCGTCGATGTAGGCAGCGATTTCGGATCTTTCAAGCCTTGACCTTTGCACCGAGGCGATACCGTTGGTGACCAATATGATGGGCATATGCTCATGCACGGTCTTTACAAATTCCAAGGCGCCGGGCATCAAAAAGGCGTACTGGCCCAGGCGGCCGGTAAAGCAATTGCCCACCTCCTCCGCCGTGTGGAAAACGGCGGGTAAATGGGATAAAAGCCGGGCAAAACGCTCCACCCTCAATTCCTCCTGGGTGATTTCCCGCCTTTCATAGGCCTTCCAGAGCGATTCGTTGATGCTGGAATAGAGCCGGGCTATATCATCGGAAACGGGCAGGCCGCAAAAGGACAGCGCGTCGTGAAGCGCGGCTTTTTCCGCAGCGTAAAAATCAAAAAGCGTGTTGTCGGCATCCGCCAAAAGCAGGGAATAAGGCAAAGCAGGCATGGCAATACCCTTTCCTGAGAGAATATGTATAGATTACTTCACGGACGCGTGATTTGCAATCCCTACCCTGCGATTTATGACGGGGCGCGGGCGATGATCACCGTCAGCACGCCATTTTGGGGCAGCGCCGAAAAGCATATGGCATAGGGGAGTGTGTTGGTGAAAATAAAATCGCTGTATGACCCTACGGCGGCGTCAAACCACCTGGGGATGTACGCTACTCCCGTTTCCCGGTGAAGGTTCCATTCCTGAATCTGAAGGGGCAGGTCCAGCACCGCATTGCAAATTGTTGTAGTCAACTGGCATACGCCGCCACCGTATCCCACCCCATCCCTGCTGACGTTGGGGGCAATCTTGTAGCCGTTGGCCTTTGTGTAAGGCCCGCACAGCTTGTTATAGGAAAAATCGGCTCCGGCAGACACCACATGGCCGCTTACGCGGCTGCAGGCCAACTCGATGTTCCACCGCCTGTTCGGAGCCAGTTTCCTCCCCCCGGTCGTATCATTGTAATAGGTCGTAAAACCGCCGATCACATCTCCCGGCTCTGCCTTGTCCCATGGTACAAAGGGTTCGAAAGTCAAATGCCCCGCCGGTATCTCCGCCGTTTTGCGCATCATGGGTAAGATGGCCGATCCGTCCACCCAGCAGGAAACGGCCAGCAGGTCGCCTGCCGACAGCATATTGCCGCCGTAACCGGATACCGTCACATGCACAGGCGCTGATACCCTCGCGATACCTGCCATTTGCGTCGCACCCGGCACCCGTGCCAAAAAGGGCTGCAGGGAGCAGAAACGACACAGCCATTTCGTTTTGCAGTAGCCTGTGACACCCTTGCAGGAGATGATGCACCATTCCGTGCCGCAATCGTAAACGGCTACCTTTTCGTGGGACTCCACGGCTTTGATCCGGCGGCCCTCCTCCCTGGGTGTATCACGGATCAGGAATTTGGTATTGGCGTAGGCCTCCAATAATACCGTTTGAGAAGCCCCGGCAGGGACAGCTTCTTCCCCCAGGACGGGGAGGCATATAAGCAGCAATAGGAAAACCATAAGCAAGGATAAAGCTCGTTTCATGTGTGCAATCCTTTCCCGGGCCGCAGCCGCAGTCATTCTATTATACAGATGTTTCAAAATGTGGGAAAGTTTTATTGAAAAAACGGTTTTATGAAAAAACTGGACGATAGACCGCAAGCAGGCACTTGTCACGAAAGTGAAAATGTGCTATACTGCATTCCAACAAAGGCGATGACGGAGAACAACGCCTGCATAAAGGCAATGCCAAAGAGAGGACGGTCACCGGCTGAAAGCCGTCCGCAGAGCCCGCAGGAAATTCACTCCCGAGCTTCCCCGCTCAAACCACTGTGGAGGGCCGGCAAAGCTGGCCCAGGCAGGGCCGTTTCATAATGGCACTTGCCGTACCCGGCGCCGCCAAAAGCGGTGACGGGCGAAAAGGCAGTAGGCGGGGACGGGCACGCCCCCGTTATGAAGCGGCGAGCGCATCGGTTTAGACCTGTGCGGAATTTGGGTGGTAACACGCGGCAGTATGCCTTCGTCCCATGGTATATCCATATGGGAGGAAGGCTTTTTCATTGCTTGCGCTCAGGAAAGGGGAAAGCGAAATGGACATCCGGGAGATGATTGGTTCTTTGCGGGAGCGCCTTTTGACGGAGCTTGCGGAGGTTGCTTCCACCCAGGCGCTGGAGGGCCTGAGGGTGAACATGCTGGGCAAAAAGGGGGACCTCACGGCCCTGCTGCGTATGATGGGGCAACTGAACCCTGAAGAAAGGCCCCAGGCCGGACAGCTTATCAACAACGCCCGTGAGGAATTTGAGGCGCTCCTTTTTAAGAAGCAAACGCTTCTTGGCAAAAAGGAGCGGGAGGAAGCCATGAAGCGCGAAGCCATCGACGTGACGGAGCCAAGGGAACTGCCCTTTATCGGCAAGCCCCATCCCGTGACGCTGGTACTCCGCGATATGACGGAGTGCTTTGCCGGCATGGGCTTTGAGGTGGTGGAAGGCCCGGAGGTGGAACTGGACCACTACAATTTCGAGCTGCTTAACATTCCGAAAAACCATCCCGCAAGAGATGCACAGGACACCTTTTATTTTGATGAAAACACCGTGCTGCGCACCCATACCTCTCCGGTCCAGGCACGCACCATGCTCAGCCGCAAGCCTCCCATCCGCGTCATCTGCCCTGGCCGGGTGTATAGAGCCGACGAGGTGGATGCCACCCACTCCCCGGTGTTCCACCAACTGGAAGGCCTGGTGGTGGACAAGGATGTGACCATGGCCGATTTGCGCGGCACGCTGGAGGCGTTTGCCAAACGCCTGTACGGGCCGGATATGCAGATCCGCTTCCGCCCCTCCTTCTTCCCTTTTACCGAGCCCAGCGCGGAGGTGGACCTGACGTGCGTGGCCTGCCACGGCGAGGGCTGCCGCATCTGCAAGGGTACCGGCTGGATCGAGGTGTTGGGTAGCGGCATGGTGAATCCCAAGGTGCTGGACATGTGCGGCATCGACAGCAGCGTCTATTCCGGCTTTGCCTTCGGCATCGGCCTGGACCGTCTGGCAATTTTGCGCTACGGCATCAGGGACATGCGGCTTTTGTTCGAGGGCGACATGCGGTTCCTGTCGCAGTTCCGTTAAGACCGCCTACTTGAGGAGGATAATGATATGAAGCTTCCCATGCAATGGATCAAGGAATACGCGCCCATCCCCGTGGACGCGAAAACCTATCAGGACCGTATGATCTGGACCGGGACGGCGGTGGAGGGTGTCGAAGCCCTGGGGGAAGATATTGAAAACGTGGTGGTGGGCCGTGTGCTCGCCGTAGATAAAGTGGAGGGCAGCGACCATCTGCATGTATGCTCCGTGGATGCGGGGCAGGGAGCGCCCTTGCAGGTCGTATGCGGCGCGCCCAACGTGACGCCTGGTATTCTCGTCCCGGTAGCCCTGGAAGGAGCGAAGCTACCCGGCGGCGTGAGGATCAAAAAGGGCAAGCTGCGGGGCGTTGTAAGCGAGGGCATGCTCTGTTCGGCCACGGAGCTGAACGTGCCTCAGGAGATGTATCCCTCCGTGGGCGATGCGGGTCTGTTTATTTTTCATGAGGAATATCCCCTGGGCACCGATGTGAAAACCATTTTCGGCCTGGACGACACGGTCATCGATTTTGAGATTCTGGCCAACCGGCCCGACTGTTTATGCGCATGGGGTGTGGCAAGGGAGACGGCGGTAGCGTTTAAGACCAGCTTCAAGAAGCCGGACATCACAGTGAAGGAAGCGGACGGCAGCGTTCATGACCATGTAAAGGTCACGGTGGAAGACACGGATTTCTGCCCCCGGTACGTTGCCCGTGTGGTGAAAAACGTGCGTGTCGGACCGTCGCCCCTTTGGCTGCGCAAATACCTTTTCGGCGCTGGCATGCGCTCCATCAACAATGTGGTGGACATCACCAACTTTGTCATGCTGGAAACGGGCCATCCCATGCACGCCTTTGACCTTGGCAGGGTCAGGGGCGGGGAGATCATCGTGCGCAAGGCCAGTGCCGGAGAAACCATCATGACCCTGGACGGCAAGGAGCGCGCGCTTACCGGCATTGAGCTTCTTATCTGCGACGGGGAGGGCCCCACGGGCGTTGCCGGCATCATGGGCGGCGAGGAGAGCGAGATCACCGAGGAAACGAAGGCTTTGATGTTCGAGTGCGCCGCCTTCGACCGCACGGGCACCCGCCTGGCCGCCAGAAGCCTTGCCATGCGCACGGAGGCCAGCAGCCGCTTTGAAAAGGGCGTCTGTCCCAAAACGGCGCTGGAAGCCATGCAGCGGGCCTGCCAGCTTGTGAACCTTTTGGATGCTGGGGACGTGGTGCCAGGCATCATCGATGTGTATCCGAATCCGCAAAAGCCGCAGGTCATCCATGCTTCCTTAAACCGGATCGCAGGGCGCACCGGCGTCAATATCCCTGCGCAAACCATGGTGGATATATTGAAGAGCCTGTATTTTGAAGTGGCTGTAAACGGCGATGAGATCGACGTGTCTGTGCCCGCCTTCCGCCAGGATGTGGAGGGGGAAGCCGACCTTTCCGAGGAAGTGCTCCGCATCTTTGGCTACGGATCCATTCCCGCCACCAGGCTTCGGGGAGAAGCCACCCCCGGCGGGCGGAGCGAAGCCATGCGCTTTCGTGATGCGCTGGGCATAAAGCTCAATGGCATGGGCTTTTCCGAGATCATGAATTTCTCCTTCATCAGCTTCAAGGCGCTGGAAAAGCTGAAGCTTCCCGCAGGCGACGGGCGGAACAAGCCGCTGATGCTGCTCAATCCCCTGGGGGAGGATACCCGCGTCATGCGGCCCAGCTTGGCTCCCGGCATGCTGCAAACCTTGGCTCTGAACATGAACCGGGGCAATGAAAAGGCCTGGCTGTACGAAATTGCCGCGGTGTTCGACGCTCATCGGCCCACTGCTGAAAAACTGCCCACGGAAACGCCGACGCTCTGCATCGGCATGTACGGCGGCGGCGCGGACTTCTATACGCTCCGGGGCGCGGTGCAGGCGCTGCTGATGGGTTTGGGTATCAAGACAGAAACCGTGCCCGGCGGAGAAAGCTACCACCACCCCGGCCGCTGCGCCAGGCTTATGATGGGCGGGCAAACGCTGGCAGTGCTGGGAGAAGTGCATCCCGATACCATGGAAGAATTCGACATGCCGGAGCGCGCATTGATCGCAGAAATCGATTTGAGCCTTACGCAGGCCTTGGCCGTGCCCATGGGGGATGTGAAGCCCCTGCCCCGCTACCCCGCCGTGAGCCGTGACCTGGCCCTTGTAATGGCGGACAGCCAGCCCGTGGGTCCCGTGATGGCGGCCATGGAAAAGGCAGCCGGCGCTTTGTTGGAAGAATGCCGCATGTTCGACGTATACCGCGGCGCGCAGCTTGGCGAGGGCAAAAAATCCGTGGCCTTCTCCCTCACCTTCCGGGCGACAAACCATACCCTCACCGAGGCGGAGATTACGGCGGCTATGGAAAAGGTGCTCAAGGCGTGCGCTAGCGAATATGGCGCTGTGATACGCTCCTAGCAGGGGACGCTGTCCCCTGCACTCCTGCCAAAGGGACAAAGCCCTTTTGGAATCCCTATGATAAGGGAATCATTTAAACCGTCTCTTCCGTAGCATATGACCAGCGGAAGGGACGGTTTTTTCGTATTTCTTGATGCCAAACCAAACCATTAGTGCATCGATGAGCAGGAGCTCTGAAAGTGATTCCAATCGCGCAGACTGTCATCCTGATCGAAATGAAGGATCTTGGTGTTTTATGCTGCGCTAAGATCCTTCGCCGCTCCGCTTCTCAGGATGACAGCGCGCAGAGTTTGTTTATTCTCTATGAGCAAGTGTTCATCGTTGCATTCGCATTTTCAAATGGCATATGAGCTGATCTTTTTCGAGGGCCTTGAGGAACATCGAAATCTGCCTTTCTGCCTTTTCCGCTTGTGTATTGCATGGAAAGGACAGGCTTTTTATTTTTATCAAATTTGGGATTCCAAAGGGATATTCCCATCTGGCTCAATCGGCGCGCTGCTGCGCTGCCGCTTGCATCGCTGGTTTCGCCAGCCTCCTCCACCTCGCTTCATCCGCCACAGGCGGCGCTCGGTTCCGGAGCCCTTTGGCAGGGGTTCTTAGGGGACAGCGTCCCCTAAGTCCCGTATCAGCGCCAGCACGTCTTCTTCCCGGGTGGCCCAGGAGGTGCAGATGCGGACGGCTGTGTGGGCGGCATCGGTCTTTTCCCAGAAGGAGAAGGCGTATTTGTCCGAAAGCTTTGCAAGGACATCATCCGGCAGGATGGGGAACTGCTGGTTGGTGGGGGAATCAATGAGGAATGGGATGTTCATGCGGTGCAGCGTGTCCCGGATCATCATAGCCATCCTTTGGGCGTGGGCGGCGATGGTGAAATACCTGTCTTCCTGAAACAGGGCCAGGAATTGCACGCCAAGCAGCCAGCCCTTGGCCAATAATCCACCGCGTTGCTTGATGAAGTAGCGGAAGTCGGGCTTCAATGCGGGGTTTGTGATCACTGCCGCCTCGCCGAACAGCGCGCCCACCTTGGTGCCGCCGATGTAGAACACGTCACAAAGCCTTGCGATGTCGGGGAGGGAAACATCGTTACCTTCCCCGCACAGGCCGTAGCCCAGGCGCGCACCGTCCAGGAACAGGTACAGATGATGCTTGTCGCATACCCTGCGCAGAGCGGCAAGCTCCTGAGGGGTGTAGAGGGTGCCTACCTCGGTGGAGAAGGAAACGTATACCATGCCGGGCTTGACAGTATGCTCGAAGTCCGCCTGAAGCAAAACTTCCCTTTCCACTTGTTCGGCGGTAATTTTGCCGTCGGGGCTTTGGATAGCCAGCACCTTATGGCCGGTGGCCTCGATGGCGCCCGTCTCATGGACGTTGATATGCCCGGTATGTGCGCACAATACGCCCTGGTGCGGCCGCAGCGCGGCGGAGATCACGGCAGTGTTGGTTTGCGTGCCACCCACCAGAAAGTGGATGTCGGCGTCCGGGCAATGACATTTATCCTTTATCAGCGCCGCTGCCTCATGGCAGATACCGTCCGTTCCGTAGCCCGGATTTTGCGTGAAATTGATGGACGCCAGCTTTTCCAATATCGTGGGATGGGCCCCTTCCTGGTAGTCGCTGCAAAACGGGATCATTTGTACGCCGCCTTTTCTCATTCTTCATAGGTACCGATGGCAAGGATATCCGGGATGGCCCGGGCGTTTTCGGAAGCACCCTGACCGCTGCCAAGCTCCACGCTTTCGCCCATGAATACCATGGCTGCGGTGCCGCCGCCGTCCAGATTCAGCGCGTCGGTGCAGCCCAGATCGGATAGCGTTTCCGCCATGAACTTCAGGCCGCATCCCTCTGAGAATTCGGTGCGGCCCTCCACCAGCAAGCCGATGTAGTGGCCCGGCCCGATGATGCCGATGGCGCTGCGGGGCTCCTCGTGGGTAAAGTTGGTGTACATCACGGGATTTATCACGCCGTCCCGCAAAAGGATGGGGCCGAAGGACAACACTTCGGTTGCGCCCATGTCAATGTACTCCTGGGCGGAAAGCTCATAGGATTCAAACACCTTCATATCTCCATTGGGGAAGAAGGCGGCTGTGTCCAGGCTGGGCAAATTCATGATGGACTTGGAGTACGTCTTGCTGTGAATGATTTTGCCGTTTCGGATGATGACGCCGGTGCGCTTGTCGTTGGCCACCCGGTAAGAGTAAAAATCACCGCTCTGGGCGTAGACCACCTTGTGGTTCTGCGCTATGATTTCCGGCAAGCCGTTGGTACGGCCGGGCCTCTCCTCGTTGAAGCTGATGGTGCGAAGGGCCTCTTTTTCGCTGCGTATGTCCGCGATGTACCATACCAGTTTGGTGGGTGTTACACGGCGGTAGCGGGTGATCTCCACCCGTAGATCCTGGGTCACATACAGCCAGGCGCCATTTTCCCAATCCTTAACAAAGTAAGGTTCCATTCCCTCGGGAAGGTATCCCCCCTCGATCAAGGGATCAAACGCCGGGGGATCGCCTGTTTCCGCCGGGGATGACCCTTCCTCCACCAGTGCGGGGTTTATGGGCAGAAAAAGGAGTATCGCCACCACAATGGCGGTCATTTTACGGAACATCTGCATGCATACACACCTCCTTGGACAAGGTATATGCCATAGCCTGTCCTTTTATTATAGAATTGGGACGAACATTCGTCAACAACGGCCTTAACAATTTATTACAAATATATGACAAAATCACATCTTTTTTGCTTTCTGTGGAAGTTTTTCGGACTTTCCCATATAATACGAGTTAAACATCCCTGCAATTCCGCAAGAAAAGGAGCGGTTGTCATGCGGTTTACCAAGATGCACGGGATAGGCAACGATTATATTTATGTGAATTGTTTTGAGGAGATTGTACAGAATCCCCGTGAATTGGCCGTTGCTATGAGCCGGTCTCACTTTGGCGTGGGGGCGGACGGCCTGGTTTTGATCGAGCCCAGCGATACGGCGGATTTCGGGATGCGGATATTCAATGCCGACGGCAGCGAGGCACAAATGTGCGGCAACGCCTCCCGGTGTATAGGCAAGTACGTGTATGAGCGGGGGCTGACCCAAAAGACGGAGATCACGCTGCGCACCGTAAGTGGGCTCCGGCCATTGAAGCTCACCGTGGAAAACGGCCTGGTGCAAAAGGTACGGGTGGACATGGGTTCGCCGGAGCTGAATCCGAAGCTTGTCCCGGTGGATCTGCCGGGGGAAATGGTGCTGGATCAGCGCATCCAGGCGGCAGGGCATACGTATCAGATCACCTGCGTCAGCATGGGCAATCCCCACGCAGTACTGTTCGTGGACGACCCGGAGCTTGTGAACCTACCCGTGGTGGGCCCCGCCATTGAAAACCATCCCCTCTTTCCCCAGCGTACCAATGTAGAATTTGTAAGGATCATCCGCCGCGACCTGATACAAATGCGGGTTTGGGAGCGGGGCACGGGGGAAACGCTGGCCTGCGGTACCGGGGCCTGCGCGTCGCTGGTGGCGGCGGTTTTACGGGGGAAGGCCGACCGCCAGGCCACCTTGCAGCTTCTGGGCGGCAATTTGCAGGTGTTTTGGTCCGCCAGGGACAACCACGTCTATCAGGAAGGGCCGGGGGAATTTGTGTTTGACGGAGATTGGCTAAAGTAAAATACCATGCTGATGATACGACCGTAAAGGAGGAAAGGAAAAGTATGCTGCGCATCAATGAAAATTATCAAAAGCTGCCCGGTTCTTATCTTTTCGCTGAGATTGCCCGCCGTGTGAAAGCCTTTGCGGGGGAAAACCCGGCTGCGGATATCATCCGTCTGGGTATTGGCGATGTGACCCAGCCGCTATGCCCTGCCGTGATCTCGGCCCTGCACAGGGCTGTGGATGAAATGGCCGACGCGCGCACCTTCAAAGGATACGGTCCGGATTTCGGCTACGATTTTCTGGTAAACGCCATCCGGGAAAGCGATTACGCGTCACGGGGCGTCCAGTTGGAATATGACGAGGTTTTCATTTCCGACGGAGCCAAGTGCGACGTAGGCAATATCCAGGAGCTGTTTTCCACGGACTGCCGCGTGGCCGTCACCGATCCCGTGTACCCTGTGTACGTGGACAGCAATGCCATGGCGGGCCGGGCCGGTGATTATGGCCCGGACGGGAAATGGACCAACCTTACATACCTATCCTGTAATGAAGAAAACGGATTTGTGCCCGATCTCCCCAAGGAGCCGGTGGATGTGATCTACCTATGCTATCCCAACAACCCCACGGGTACCACGCTCACCAAAGAGCAGTTGAAGGTGTTTGTGGATTACGCCAGGGAGCATGGCAGCATCATCATCTACGACGCCGCCTACCGGGCTTATGTCACAAGGCCTCAAATTCCCCTGTCCATCTACGAGGTGGAGGGCGCCAAGGAAGTGGCCATCGAGTGCAACTCCTTCTCCAAGACCGCAGGTTTTACAGGTGTACGCTGCGCCTATACCATAGTGCCCCACGCCGTGAAGGGTTTGGGCGCAAATGGGGAAAAGGTAACGCTGAACGGCCTGTGGAAGCGGCGCATGGCCACCAAGTTCAACGGCGTCAGCTACCCTGTTCAGGTGGGGGCGGCCGCAGTGTATACGCCCGAAGGGCAGAAGCAAATCAGGGAAACCATCGCCTACTACATGGAAAACGCGAAGATCATCCGGGACGCGCTATTGGCCCAGGGGATGAAGGTGTTTGGCGGTGTGGACGCCCCCTACATCTGGCTGAAGGTGCCCGGAGGCATGACCTCCTGGGATTTCTTTGACCTGCTGCTGAAAAAACTGTATCTGGTAGGTACGCCGGGCTCCGGCTTCGGGCCCAGCGGCGAAGGGTACTTCCGCCTGACCGCCTTCAATACGAGAGAAAACACATTAAGGGCTACGGAAAGGCTTGACGGGCTTAAGTAAAGCATAAAGCCACAGCGAAAAATGCAGCCTTAAAAAATGACGGCGTCATTTTTCCGACAGTTGACAGAAGCGCCCTGGTATTGTATAACAGGGAAGGGCGCTTTTGTTGTGCGCCCATGGCCGTTAGCAAAGAGGCTGGCGGCAGAAGGAGGGGCCTCCATGATCCGTACCATCGTTGGTGCCAACTGGGGAGACGAAGGCAAGGGAAAAGTGACGGACGTGCTGGCGGAGAAGAGCGACATCGTTGTCCGCTTTCAGGGCGGTGCCAATGCCGGGCATACCATCATCAATGAATACGGCAAGTTCGCGCTGCATTTGCTGCCCTCCGGCGTGTTTCACCAGCATATCGTAAATATCATCGGGCCGGGCGTGGCCTTCAATATCGAAGCATTGCTGCATGAGCTCAATACGCTGGTCGGCCGCGGCGTGCCCAAGCCCAAGGTGCTGATTTCCGACCGCGCCCAGGTGATGATGCCCTATCACGTGGATTTTGACAAGTATGAGGAGGAGCGGCTGGGAGGCAAATCCTTTGGCAGCACCAAATCGGGCATCGCTCCCTTTTACGGCGACAAATACATGAAAATTGGCCTGCAGGTGTGCCAGCTTTATGATGAGAACCTGCTTCGGGAAAAGCTTCAAAATGTGGCTGTGCTGAAAAACACCATGTTGACCAACCTGTACGGCAAGCCTCCCATCGATGTGGATTCGCTGGTGGAAACGTACACGGCCCTGGCCAGGCTGATCCGGCCCATGGTGTGCGACACAACCGTGTACCTGCACAAGGCTGTGAAGGAGGGCAAGACCATTCTGCTGGAAGGGCAGCTTGGTTCCCTCCGGGACCCGGATCACGGCATCTACCCCTATACCACCTCCTCCTCGCCCCTGGCGGGGTATGGCACGGTGGGTGCGGGCGTTCCGCTATGGGACATGAAGGATATTTACTGCGTTACCAAAGCCTACTCCAGCTGTGTGGGAGCGGGTCCCTTTGTGACGGAGCTTGATGGCGACGAGGCGGTGGAGCTGCGCAACCGGGGCGGCGACGCCGGGGAATACGGGGCCACCACAGGCCGGCCCCGCCGGGTGGGCTGGTTCGACGCGGTAGCCAGCCGCTACGGCGTAATGGTCCAGGGCGGTACGGAGGCCGTGCTCACAAACCTTGACGTGCTGGGCTATTTGAAGGAAATCCCCGTCTGCACAGCGTATGAGATCGACGGAGAAAAGATTGAGCAGTTCCCCACCACTCCAAAGCTCATGCGTGCCAAGCCGGTATATACCATGCTCCCGGGCTGGGAGTGCGATGTCAGATCCATCCGGCAATTTGAGCAATTGCCTGAAAACTGCAAGCGGTACGTAGCCTTTTTGGAACGGCAGCTGGGGGTGCCTATCCGCATGGTGTCCAACGGCCCCCGGCGGGAAGAAATTTTATATCGCCAAGCATAGCACAAAGGGGTGCCGGGAAAACCGGCACTCTTCTGATTATTCGGAGGCCTTTATGCCCATCCTGGACATTCATGCCCATATTTATCCCGATGCCATCGCGAAAAAGGCATCCGGCATCATTGGGGAGTTCTATGGCCTCCCCATGTGCCACGATGGGACGCTGCAAACGCTGCTCAAGGAGGAAACTGCGGCGGGAATCACGAAAGTGGCAGTGCATTCCGTGGCCGTCACCTGGGAAAAAGTGGCGCGTATCAACGATTTTATCGCCGGGGCGGTTCGCGGACATGCAAACCTGATTGGCTTTTTAACCATGCACCCGGATCATAAGCATATCGCGGAGGAGATCGACAGAGCCATATCCCTTGGACTCAAGGGTCTGAAGCTGCACCCGGATTTTCAGCATTTCAACATCGACGATGAAAAGGCGTTCCCCATTTACGAGGCCATTGAGGGGCGCATTCCGCTGCTCATCCACACCGGGGACAGGCGCTATGAAACCAGCCGGCCCGAGCGCATGGCAAAAGTGCTGGACAGGTTCCCCCGCATGCAAACCATCTGCGCCCACCTGGGAGGCTGGTCCCGGTGGGAGGACGCCCATAGGGTTCTGGCCGGGCGACCCAATGTATGGGTGGACACATCCTCCAGCCTGTACGCCCTTACGCCGGATGCGGCCAGGGAGATCATCCTCCGCTACGGTGTGGACAGGGTGCTTTTCGGTACCGATTACCCCATGTGGACGCCGCTTAAGGAGTTGAACCGTTTGCATGCCTTGAACTTTTCGCCTGGGGATATGGAGAAAATGCTTTATAAAAACGCCCAAAACCTGCTTGGTTTTTAAGGCTGAGGGAGGTTTCATATGATCGCCATCATGGATTACGGCATGGGTAACCTGCGCAGCGTGCAAAAGGCGTTTGAATATCTGGGCCATCAGGCGGAAGTAACCGATGACCCGGACCGGGTGCTGGCGGCGGACCACGTGGTGCTGCCGGGGGTGGGCGCCTTCCGGGATGCCATGGCCCGTTTGAAGGAATCGGGCTTGTACGAAGCTGCGCTGGAGGTCGCCAGGCGGAATATCCCCTTCCTGGGTATCTGCCTTGGAATGCAATTGATGTATGAGGATAGCGTGGAAAACGGTCATTACGAGGGGTTGGGACTTTTGCCCGGCACCATTACCCGCTTTCCGGAAATGGGGCTTAAAATCCCCCACATGGGCTGGAATACGCTGGACACAAAGGACTGCGTGCTGTTTGACGCGGCCCAGCATCCCTGTGTGTACTTCGTGCATTCCTACCTGATGGCCGATATTTCCCCGGAATGGACGACAGCTACCGCCCATTACGGCATCCCGTTTACCGCCGTGGCGCAAAAGGGCACGGTGGTGGCAGCCCAGTTCCACCCTGAAAAGAGCGGTGAGGACGGCCTGAATATGCTCCGGCGCTTTGCCGCCTGGAACCCGAGCCTCAAGGGCTCTGAAACACCGCCCCCGCCAGTGGCGGAAATGGGCGGTGTGGAGGGGGCTGGCGAAACGAGCAGCGCGAGCGGCAGCGAAGCGATGCGACGATTGAGCCGGATGGGGGAGCACGGCGAGCCTGGACCTTTGGAGCGCAGCGACAATGCGAAACACCGGACATGCGAAGCGCAGTACGGTGCGAAGGGGGTGTAAGCATGCTGTTAAAACGCATCATTCCTTGCCTGGACATTCGGGATGGCCGGGTGGTGAAGGGCGTGAACTTTGTAAACATCCGCGATGCCGGCGATCCGGTGGAAGCCGCCGTGTGGTATAATGAACAGGGTGCGGACGAGCTGGTGCTTCTGGACATCAACGCCTCTCATGAAGGCCGGGGCACCATGCTTGATGTGACCTCCCGGGTGGCGGAGCAGGTGTTCATCCCCTTTACGGTGGGGGGAGGTATATCGGAGCTGAATCAAATCCGCGATTTGCTGCGCTTGGGGGCCGACAAGGTGTCTGTCAACAGCCCGGCGGTGAAAAATCCCGATTTCATTGAGGAAGCGGCGCTGCGCTTTGGCAGCCAGTGCATCGTGCTGGCCATGGATGTGAAAAGCCGTTTGGGCGGCGGCTGGGACGTATATATCAACGGCGGTAGGGTGAACACCGGGAAGGATGCCTTGGAATGGGCTGTGGAAGGCGTCAAGCGCGGTGCGGGGGAAATACTGCTCACCAGCATGGATACCGATGGCGTGGGCGAAGGCTTTGATCTTCCCGTCACAAAGGCCGTCGCCGAAGCGGTAGGCGTGCCCGTGATCGCTTCCGGCGGCGCCGGGAACATGCAGCATTTCAGGGACGCGCTCACGGTGGGCGGCGCCGACGCGGCGCTGGCCGCCACGCTGTTCCATTTTCGCATTTTGGAGATCATGGCATTGAAGGAATACCTGCAAAGCGAAGGCGTGCCGGTGCGGCTATAGCCTGGCATGGGAGGAACGATGGAAACGGGGATATGCATCCTTCCCGCCGCGCATGAACATGCGCAGGCTGTGTACAGCTTGATGTGCGAACTGGAAGATACGGAGATGGACAGGCAGGGCTTTGAAAATGTTTACCGTGAAAATCTGAACAATCGGGCTGTTCACTACTTTGTCGCTTGTAAGGGAGACCGGGTCGCAGGGTTTTCCAGCCTGCATGTGCAGCGGCTTTTGCACCATATTGCTCCGGTGGGGGAGATTCAGGAGATCGCCGTGAGCGAAGCCTTCCGGGGACAAGGCATTGGGCAGGCGCTGTTTGAAAGGATGAAGGAGGCCGCCCTGGCGGCACGCTGTGTTCAAATGGAAGTCTGCTGCCGCAAGGAAAGAAAGCGTAGCCACGACTTTTATCAAAAGATGGGCATGAACTGCAGCCACTTTAAGTTCTGTTTGCCGCTATAACGCTGCTTGCAGTATATATTATTATCATATTGGGAACGATTCCCATTGTGCGCGGGAGTGATTATTTACAAGTAAGAAACATTTTTGCTTGTGGATAACCGGAACATTTTGTATAATAGATTGGTGAAGCTGGTTCGAAGTGAAAAGGAGTGCCGTGTTTTGAGCGATCGTGAACAAAATCGCCCTCAGGGCCGTATTCCGGCGCGGGCGATGTATGAAAAAGCGGAACAGGTTCCTCCGCTTAAGGGTATAAGGCAGGACATGGGCCGGCGCGCGGACCGTGCCCGCATGCCTTTGGATGGGGAGCCCGCACCGCGGTACGTTCCTGCCCAAACCCAGTATGTAAGCAAGCGGGTCAGCCGCTCTCCGGAAGCGGTTTCAGGGGAAAGCGCGCAGACGGCGCTTCCTTCCCAAGGGTATGAGCGTCACCGCCGTTCCCAGAGGCACAGTGGCGCCGATATGGATATGCCTGAGCGGGAAGCACCCCGGATGGCTCCGCCCCCCATGCGGCCGGCGGGCCCGGCAAACCGCCCGCCCGTGGATAACGGGCAGATGCTGGGGCAGGGCAGGCCCCAGGCGCCGGGTGTCAATTACGCCAGAACTTCCCGTCAGGATGATTTCGCTCCCGTCAGGCCAAGACAGCCCCAGCCGGTGCCCTCCTATCTGGAGGAGGAAGAGGAGGACGCGCCCCGCCGCGGCCACGCGGGCCTGATGGTACTTTTGAGCCTGGTGCTGCTCGCGGCGCTGTTCGTGGGTGGGTTGTATTTCGTGTTGCCTGCCAGGGATGAATCGCAAAGCGGCGGGATCATCAATACGCTCAACGATGTGAAGGATACCATTACGCAGGAGGTTGGGCTGTTCACCAAAAGCGTCAAAAATATTATCGCGCCCGAGGTGAAGGAGCCTGCCCAGGTACGGGACTTCCAGGTGGTTCCCTCCTCCGGCCAGGCGCCGGTGGAACTTGCCTTTACCATCACCACCACCAAGACGGTGGAGGGCGTCCGCGTCATGGATGACAAGGGTAATGTACTTGCGGAGAAGAATATGCCGCAGGTCAAAGAAGAGCGGTACATCTGGACCATTAACCTGACCCTGAAGGACGCCTACTCCGGCCCGATGTCGGCGCAGATGCTGTCCGAAGGAAATTGGATGGACAGCGGCAAGACGGTGCAGGTAAGTATCGTCGCGCCTGTTTCGGCGCCCACGGAAGCGCCTGTGACGGTTACACAGACGCCGCCCATGGCAACGGAAGAGCAAAAGGCGGTGCAGACACCCGGCCCCACGGCGGAGCCAACCTTTACGCCGGAGCCTACCCCCGAACCCACACCCACGCCGGAGCCTACCCCCGAACCCACGCCTACGCCTGTGCCCACGCCTGTGCCCAGCCCCAGCCCCACGCCCATGCCCTACATGGCTGCCGGCGCGGTGGACGGTACCAATCCAGACCGGCTGAAGCTTACCACCAAGGTGTATAACGGTACCAAGGCCGTGAACGAATTTGAGCGCACGGTTCCCGTTAAAATGAACGGTCCGGCCAATTACGCCGCCTGGTCCGGCGCGGTGCTCACCTTCCGGGGCGGACCTTTCCGCCAGAATGCCGCCTGCGGTACGGTAGACGTACAGGAGAACAGGCTGGAAGTGACCTGGAGCGTGCCCATGGGCGGCATTGATTCCTATCACGGCGCCGGCTGGACGGGGCAGCCTGCTATCGTCAAGTGGCCCAAGGAAGTCCGTGAAGCGATGAACCTGACCGAAGATAAGAAGGCCGTTTCCGCCTTGAAGGAAGTCATTCTGGCTTCCCAGGACGGAAAAATCTACTTCCTGGATTTGGCGGACGGCCAGCCCACCCGCGATCCTATCAACGTGGGCTATCCCTTGAAGAGCTCCGTCTCCGTCGATCCAAGGGGCATGCCCATGCTTTCGGTGGGCCAGGGCATCAGCAGGCTCAAGAGCCGCACCGGGGATATCGGCTTCTTCGTATTCAACCTCATCAATCAAAAGCAGTTGCATTTTATCAATGGCCGGGACAGGAACGCCTTCGGTACCAACGGTGCGTTCGACGGCTCCTCCCTGCTGGATAGCAACAGCGATACATTGATTATCGCCGGGGAAAACGGCATGCTTTATACGGTGTGGCTGAACAGCACGTTTGATGTCAAAACAGCCAAGCTGGAGATTGATCCCAAGATTTCTTCCTACAAAGCAAAGACTTCCAAACAAAAGGACACAGCAACCGGTATTGAAGGCAGCGTGGCCATGTATGGGAACTATGCTTACTTCGCCGACGCCACGGGCATTTTGCAGTGCGTGGATGTGAACACCATGAAGCCTGTGTGGGCCGTGGATACCGACGACAACACGGACGCCACCATTGCTTTGGATTTTGATCAGGATGGTTCCCTGGCACTGTATACAGGAAATACTGTCGCGAAGCAAGGCAAAAGTGGTGTGTGCACCATCCGCCGGCTGAACGCCCTGACAGGCGAGCAGGATTGGTCCTATACGGTGAAGGTGGATTACGATAAGGACGAGGAGGGCGGCTGTATGGCTTCCCCCGTCGTCGGCCAGCAAAGCATCGGCAACCTGGTGATCTTCACCGTGGCCAAGACGCCTGAGGGCGGCCAAATGATCGCCTTGGATAAAAAGACGGGCCAGGTGGCCTGGCAGCAGCCCATGTCCCACTTTAGCTGGAGCTCCCCTGTAGCCGTGTACAATGCGGACGGCGACGCCTGGATCATTCAAGGCGACAGCGAGGGCGTGCTGCAATTGATGGACGGGCAGACCGGCGCGGTCAGGCACAGCATCCAGTTGGAGGGCGCCATCACCGGCTCCCCCGCCGTTTACGGCGATATGCTGGTGATAGGCACCAGCGGCAAGGGCATCAGCAAAATCTACGGTATCAAAATCAAGTAAGACGAAGTAAACGGAGCCATCCGCAAGGGTAAATGACGCAATGCGTCTTTGCTTGCGGACGGCTCCATTTCTTTGAAATGTACAAATGAAAAGGGGATGGCGTATGGCCAAGCGGTATCTGGTCGCCCTAGACCAGGGGACCACCAGCTCCCGGGCGGTGGTGTTTGAGGAAAGCGGACGGGTGCTGGCCGCCCATGGCATCGAGTTTCCGCAAATTTATCCCAGGCCCGGCTGGGTGGAGCACGATCCCAAGAGCATTCTGGAATCGCAGACAGAGGCGCTGCGCACGGCGGTAAAGCTGTCCGGCATTGCCGTAGAGGATATTGCCGCCATCGGCATCACCAACCAGCGGGAGACCACCCTGGTCTGGGATCGGAATACAGGGGAATGCGTGTGCAACGCCATCGTGTGGCAGTGCCGCCGCACCGCGCCTTATGTGGAACGGCTGAAAGCCGCGGGCAAAGCGGAGTTGATCAAAGAAAAGACCGGCCTTTTGCCGGACGCTTATTTTTCCGGCACGAAGCTTAACTGGATACTGGATACATTTCACCTTAACAAGCGTGCGGAAGCCGGTGAATTGTGCTTTGGCACGGTGGACAGCTTTCTGTGCTGGCATCTGGTGCAGGGCCGCCCCCATGTGACCGATGCCACCAACGCCAGCCGCACCATGCTGTTCAACCTTCATACCCAGCAGTGGGACAAAGAGTTATTGACCCTTATGGATATTCCAGAAATGGTGCTGCCTCAAGTGGTTGATAGTTCCCAGGTGATCGGCATGCTGGATACGGCCATCCTGGGCCGGCCCATTCCCGTGTCGGCCATGGCGGGAGACCAGCACGCCTCGCTGTTCGGCCAGGCATGCCACAAGGCCGGCATGGTGAAAAACACATACGGCACCGGCTGCTTCATGCTGATGAACACGGGCGAAACGCCGATTGTTTCAAAGCATGGGCTGCTCACCACCATGGCCTGGCGCATCGGCGGCAAGCCCTGTTATGCGCTGGAAGGCAGCGTGTTCATGGGCGGGGCGGCCATCCAGTGGCTGCGGGATGAGCTCAAAATGATTGCCACCGCGGCCGAGAGCGAAAGCCTAGCCAAGTCGGTCAAGGATACCGGCGGCGTGTATCTTGTGCCGGCCTTTACGGGCCTGGGCGCGCCCTGGTGGGATATGTACAGCCGGGGTACGATCATGGGGCTCACAAGAGGCGCGGGCCGGGCGCATATCGTGCGGGCCGCGCTGGAGGCGATTGCCTACCAGTCGGCGGACCTATTAACCGCCATGGCCGCCGACTGCGGCTTTAACCCTGCGCGGATGCAGGTGGACGGCGGGGCCAGCGCCAACAGCTTTTTAATGCAGTTCCAGGCGGATATCATGAACATTCCCGTTGTTCGCCCCGCAGTGATGGAAACCACCGCCCTGGGCGCGGCATTATTGGCCGGGCTGGCGGTGGGGGTATACGGCTCGGTGGAGGAAACAACAAAGGCCTGGCAGCAGGATCTGCAGTTTGACCCGCAGATGGGCAAAATGCAGCGGGAAGAGTATCTCAAAGGCTGGCACAAGGCCGTGGAGCGGTCAATGAAGTGGGCGGAGGAATAACTAACTCTTTACACCACTATCCCCCATGGAACATGCACTCATGGTTGCGTTTGTCAGGAAACAGCCTGATTTTTCAAAAAAGCTGGCTTGTTGGGTTGACAAGTGAAACTATGCATGGTATCATTACCAACAATCCCGGGAATTTTATACATTTGGTGTCAGAGGAGCGTTTTTCATCAGTAGGCATGTGCGGGAGCGGGGGCTCAATCCCACGTGCGGAAAGGGAAAAATGCCGAAAGGAAGTCCGAAACCCTAACGGACGGCCTTGGGTGCGCGGTGAATAACCCCGCAACTGTCATGGGATTTGCAGAATCCTTTGGAGCGCTGATACAGCATGACGGCCATACGGCCGGCGCTTTTTTGCACATGCGTGTACGCACCCGAAGGCTGGCTGCCGGGCGGTGTGTTTTTTTTCACCACGATTTCTTTTTCCCCAAATCGCATAGGATAGGATTGAGGTGCTGTTTATGGAGAAGTTCCGGGTAGGTATCGTAGGCGCGACGGGCATGGTAGGACAACGGTTTGTTCAATTGCTTTGGGATCATCCCTGGTTTTCAGTGGTGGCAGTGGCCGCAAGCAGCCGCAGCGCGGGGAAAACGTATGCCGAGGCAGTTTCGGGCCGCTGGGTTTTTGACAATCCGATCCCTGCCAATGTGGCCGGATTGCCCGTCATTGACGCCGCAAACATCGATGAAGTGGCGTCTCTGGTGGACTTCGTGTTTTGCGCCGTGGACATGAAAAAAGAGGAAACAAGGGCGCTGGAGGAAGCCTATGCCAAAGCGGAAACGCCTGTAATCAGCAACAACAGCGCCTGCCGGCTGCTTCCCGACGTGCCAATGATGGTGCCGGAAATCAATTTTGCCCACGCGGCGGTGATTGATACCCAGCGCAAGCGGCTGGGCACGAAGACTGGCTTCATTGCCGTCAAGCCCAACTGCTCCATCCAAAGTTACGTACCCGCATTAACGCCGCTTCTGGATTTCGGCGTGGAAAAGGTCAGTGTATGCACCTACCAGGCCATCAGCGGCGCCGGAAAAACATTTGAATCCTGGCCGGAGATGGTGGACAACGTGATCCCCTACATCGGCGGCGAGGATGAGAAGAGCGAGCAGGAGCCGCTGAAAATCTGGGGCAGCCTTGCGAACACAGAGCTGGGCCCGGTGATCAAGCCGGCATTGACGCCCGTGATCAGTGCCCAGTGCATCCGCGTCCCGGCCACTGACGGTCATCTGGCGGCGGTATCCGTATCCTTTCAAAACAAGCCCGACATGGGGGAAATCATTCACCGCTGGGCCAACTTTGAGACGGAGGCGCAGCGGCTGAACCTGCCCAGCGCACCCAAGCCGTTTTTGCAGTATTTTGATGATCCGGCAAGGCCTCAAACGAGGCTGGACAGGGATTTTGAAAAAGGGATGGGCATTTCCATCGGCCGGCTTAGGCCGGACTCCCTGTTTGACTACAAGTTCGTATGCCTGTCCCATAACACGGTGCGGGGCGCGGCCGGAGGCGGTGTCCTCACGGCGGAACTGTTGTGCGCCACAGGGTACATTCCAAGAAAATAGCCTCGCCCGCACCTTCAACTGAAGGAGGAATTATGAAAACCGTACTTTTTCGGGGCAGCGGCGTAGCCATCGTTACACCCTTTACACAGGACGGCGTCGATGTGGACGCCCTGAACGCCTTGGTGGATTTTCAGCTTGAAAACGGCACCGCGGCCATCATCGCTTGCGGAACCACGGGGGAACCTTCCACCATGACCGAGGCCGAGAAGGAAACGGTGATCGCCCGGGTGGTGGAACGGGTAAACGGCCGGGTGCCCGTGATCGCCGGTACGGGCGGCAACGACACCCGGAAGACGGTTGCGGCGGCGCATAGGGCCAAAGCGTTGGGCGCCGATGCCCAGCTTTGCGTTACGCCCTACTACAACAAAACCTCTCCCCACGGGCTCATCGCCCACTATATGGCCATTGCCGAGGACGGCAGCCTGCCGGTGGTAATGTATAACGTGCCCGCCCGGACGGGGCTGAACATGAAGCCGGAAACGCTGGCGGTTTTGGCCAAGCATCCCAATATTGTTGCCATGAAGGAAGCCAGCGGCGACATTTCACAGGTGCTGGAAATGGTTCGGTTGTGCGGCGAGGACATCGCCTTTTACAGCGGCAACGATGAAAACGTGGCGCCCCTTTTGTCCCTGGGCTTTGAGGGTGTCATCTCTGTGGCGGCCAATGCGGCACCAAAGCTCATGCACGATTTGGTGGCGGCCTTCCACTTAGGCGACTGGCGCGAAGCGTTGCGGCTGCAGCTCGCGGTGAATCCCCTTGTGGCGGCGCTTTTCTGCGAGGTGAGCCCCGTGCCTGTCAAGGCGGCGCTGGAAATGATGGGCCGCTGCCAGGAGACCGTGCGGCTGCCCCTTGTACCCATGCTGGCGGAAAACAAGGCCCGTCTTGCGCGGGAAATGAAGGCGCTGGGGCTATTATAATGTATCGGAGGGGAATACATGCGGATTTTGCTCAGCGGCGCCTGTGGGCGCATGGGCCATGCCGTGGCGGAACTGTGCAGGGAACGGGATGTTGCCGTTGCCGCAGGTGTGGATGTGATCGCTTGCGGAGAGGAACTGGGCTTTCCCGTATTCCCTTCCTTTGAAGCGGTGAAGGTCAGGGCCGACGTGATCGTTGACTTCACCCGCCCGGAGGCGCTGCCGGAGCTGATTGATTACGCGCTTCGGGAAGAAATGCCGGTGGTCATCGCCACCACCGGCTTCAATCCCGCTGATATGAAGCGCATCCGGGAAGCCGCGCAGGCGGTTCCCATTTTCCAAAGCGCCAACATGAGCCTGGGGATCAATCTTTTGAAGTCGCTGATCCGCCAGGCGGCGGCGGTTTTGGGGGAAGCCTTCGATGTGGAAATCGTGGAGCGTCACCACAACAGAAAGATCGACGCCCCCAGCGGCACGGCGCTGATGCTGTTTGAGGAACTGAACAAATGCTATCCCGGCGGAAGGGAAATGATGCCGGGCCGGGAATCCCGCACCCAGATGCGGGATCACCGGGAAATCGGCATTCACGCCATCCGCGGCGGCACCTTGACCGGCTCCCATGAGGTAAGTTTTTATGGGCCGGGGGAAACGCTGACCATTGTCCACGATGCCCAGAACCGCACGGTGCTTGCCCAGGGAGCGCTTCAAGCCGCGGCCTTTATCAAGGACAAGCCCGCCGGGTATTACGCCATGGAAGATTTGATCAAACAGATGCAAAGCGGTCTTATAAGCTGACCGGCGGCGTATTTCAACATCAAAAAAACAACACCGGCGCGGGCGGAGAATGCCTGCGCCGGTGTTGTTTTTATGAAAACTTTATCAGGGTTGGGGTGCAGGGCTGGGGGTGACAAAGGGCTCGGTAGAAGGCTCAGGGGTGGGGGTCGGCGTGGGTGTGGGTGTCGCCTTCAGGGCTTCGTTCTCCGCTTCCAGCGCAGCAACCTGGGCTGTCAGGTCCGCTACCTGCTTGGAGGCCTCATCCAGCTTCGCGGTCAAATCCGCTACTTCGGCTTCCAGCGCGGCGACCTTGGCATTGGCTTCTTCCGCGGCGTTTTTCGCGGCGGTCAATTCATCGGCCAGCGTGGTCTGGGTGTTAAGGGCGGCCTGCGCGTCCATGGCGGCTGTATCCAGCGCTTCCTGCTTGGCGGCTGCATCGGTCAAAGCGGCATCCAAATCCGTTTGCTTGGCGGCTGCATCAGCCAAAGCGGCGTCCAGGCCGGCCTGCTTTAAGGCGGCATCGGCCAGGGCTGCGTCCAAATCCGTTTGCTTGGCGGCGGCATCGGCCAGGGCGGCGTCCAGTTCGGCCTGCAAGGCAGTCAGATTCGCGGCTGTTTCATCGGCGGAAGTCTGGGCGGCTTTTGCAGCCTCATCCAGCGCCGTTTTTTCGGTCGTCAGGGTGGCTACCGTATCCTTGGAGGCTTTCAAATCCGCGTTCAGCTTGTCGACGTTGTCCTGCAGCGAATTTTTCTGCAGGTACAGGCTGAAGCTGAGCACCAGAGCGGCAATGAGCACGATGCTCATCAGGATGGCGACGGTCTTCTGATTGCTGCGGGGCTTTTCGGTCATGATGCGCTCCTCCTTTTCAATTAGGGCCATAACGATCGTGGAAGCACCGCAGGATAAGGAGTGGCGGGCCTCCGATGCTGATAGCAATCATACCATATATTTTGAAAAAAGAAAACAGAAATTGGGAAGGGAAATACGATTTTTCCTAGTGATGGGAAGACGAAGCATTTTCTTGACGCGCCTGCGCTTGTACAGTATAATAACCGCATGTCCCGGCTCCGCTGAAAAAGGGTTTGCGCCCGGGAGGATGCGATGAAACAGGGAATATGAAACAAGGAGGCGTGCTCGTGCAAAAACAGGGACGGCTGCTGTTGCTCATGCTGTGCGCGCTCGCCTTTTTTTTGCCTGTCCCTTCCCTGGTGGAAGGGCCGCAGGACACGGAGCCGCCTGCCGGGGAAAGATCGCTCGCCGCATCATTCTTCAGTGCCGTACGCTATGTGGAACGGCAAGCCGGTGATCAAAGCGTGCCGCCGCGTATAGACCGCCCGGAAGGGCTTGCGTCAACGGGCGGCGAGACGGTGGCAGGGCCGGATGTCAAGGCAGACGCCAACGGCCATCCCCTTGGGGGAGGCACGTATATCCGTGCGGTGTACCAGGCTTTCAGGCTGGAGGAGAAGTCAGGTTAGCTCCGGAGCCGAGACGCCGCCTGTGGCGGATGAAGTGAGGCGGAGGAGGCTGGCGAAACGAGCAATGCGAACGGCAGTGAGCAGTGCGGCGATTGAGCCAGCTGTAGGGCTGCCTGCATGCGTGGGAACTTGAAAGTTTTGACGGAAGGAAGACATTACATGAAAAAGACATTCAGAGTGCGTAAGCGGATGAGCGTTAAGGCTAGGGCAGTCTTATCCCTGTTGATCACGCTGGTCCTGACCGTGGCGGTAGGCATCGTTTCCTTTACCGGCATGCCGCTGGACGCCAGGGGATTGTACAAGCTCAAGCCCTGGCTGCCCACCACCCATGTGGACAAATGGCCCACCGTCATCCCCCTGGGCCTGGACCTTCGGGGCGGCGTGTACGTGGAATACCAGGCCCACCGCCAGGAAGACGTGCAGGCGGATTTCAACCAGTTGATGGATGGCACTATATCCATCATTCAAAAGCGCCTGACCGACAAGGGCTATCCTGAAAGCACCGTGACGCGCATCGGCACAGACGGCATCCGCGTGGAGATCCCCGATGTCACCGATCCCAACGCCATCCTGGATTTGATCGGGTCACCCGCGAAGCTGGAATTCCGTGATCCGGAAGGCAATGTCTTCATGGAAGGCAAGCATGTGCAGACGGCTCAGGGAAGTTTTAACAGAGAAATCGGCGAGTATGTGATTAACTTCACCCTCACGCCGGAAGGCGCTGCGATCTTTGCGGATATGACCGCCAAAAACATCGGCAAGGAGCTTGCCATCCTGCTGGATGGCGTGGAATTGATGTCGCCCAGGGTCAATACGGTGATCCCCAATGGCCAGGGTTACATTAGCGGCGGGTATACGGCGGAAACGGCTGAAAATACAGCGCTGAAGATCCAGTCCGGCGCGCTGCCGCTTGATATCACCCAGCAGAAGGTGGATACCATTTCCGCCACCCTGGGCATCGACGCGCTGTCCACCTCCGTAAGCGCCGCCATCATAGGCCTGTTGCTGGTCATGATCCTGATGATCGTGCGCTACCGCCTGTTGGGCGTGGTGGCCTCCTGGGCGCTGTGCATCTATTTGGTCATGCTGTTCTTCTTCATCGCCGTGATCCATGAAATCCAGCTCACGCTGCCCGGCATCGCCGGTATCGTGCTGGGCATCGGCATGGCGGTGGACGCCAATGTCATCATCTTTGAGCGCTTCAAGGAAGAAGTGCGCCGCGGCCGCCCGGTAAAGGGCGCGGTGAAGACAGGTTTTAAAAACGCCATGTCAGCCATCATCGACGGCAATGTTACGACGCTGATCGCCGCGCTGGTTCTGCTGGCGTTCGGCACGGGTTCCATCCAGGGCTTTGCCAGGACGCTGTTCCTGTCCGTCGCCACCAGCATGCTGAGCGCGGTGATCGTGACAAGGTTCCTTTTGACCCGTGTGGCAAACCTCGTCGGGAACAAACCCGCGCTGTTCACCCGGGTAAAGACCCCTGTAAAGGAGGCGCAGTAAATGAAAGAAAAACTGAAAGGCAGCGCCAAGATCTGTATCATCATCTCCGTGGGAATCATGGCATTGGCTTTGATCCTTTCTCTGGCGGGGCTCGGCGTGAATTACGGCATTGACTTTGCCGGCGGTTTGGCCATCAAATATCAGATGAACGCTGTTTTTGACCAGGCGGACGTGGAGGCAGCTCTTCGGAGCCAGGGCATTGCCGAGTTCCAGATTTCCAAAGCCGGCGCGGCGCAGACCGAATTGCAGATCCGCATCAAGGAAATCAGCGACGAGGGCGTGCAGGTGCTGCGTACCGGGCTGGAAGCCTCCCTGCTGGATAAATATCCGCAGATGGATGTGCACAATGCCGAGGTGGGTTATGTGGGTCCCGTGGCCGGACGGACGCTGATTCAAAACGCCTTTTTCAGCGTGTTGCTGGCATCCGTGCTGATGCTGGGCTACATCGCCATAAGGTTCGACTTCAACTCCGGCGTGGCGGCCATTGTGGGCCTTGTCCATGACGTGCTGATCATGCTGTCCTTCATGGTGCTGTTCCGCTCCTTTATCCAGATGAACAGTTCTTTTATCGCGGCTATGCTCACCATCGTGGGCTACTCCATCAACAACACCATCGTGATCTTCGACCGCATCCGTGAAAATACCAAGCGGGCCGAACTCAATTCGGTGAGCCGTGCGGACTTGGTGACCACTTCCGTGAAGCAGTGCATGGGCCGTACCATCAACACTTCTCTCACCACGCTGATCACCATTGTGGCGTTGTACATCATGGGTGTAAACGCCATCAAGGAGTTTGCGCTGCCCATCATCATCGGCCTTCTCTCCGGCCTGTACAGCGCGAACCTGATCAACGGTTACCTGTGGGCGCTGCTGGAGAATATCCGGCCCCATAAAAAGGTCAAACCGAAAAAAGCCTAACCATATGTAACATGGCAGGAGCGTTCTTCCGGCTGGACCGGGAGAACGCTCTTGCACATCCATTTGCAAACGGGAGGAAGATCATGCTGCGCCTTGTCAAACGGACCATGCCGGAAAATGCGGTGATAGAAGGGCTGCCCGGCTGGCTTGCGGCTCTTTTGACCCAGCGGGGCGTGGATACCCAGGAGAAGGCACAGCGGTTTTTGCATCCCTCCCTGGACGACTTGCACGATCCATATTTGATGCAGGGCATGGACACGGCGGCGGAGATGATACGTGCCGCCATTGCGCAAAAGGATCCCATTGTGGTCTACGGCGATTATGATGTGGACGGGGTATGCGCCGCTTCCATGATGCTGCTTATGCTTCGAAGCATGGGTGCAAAAGCCGATTACTATATTCCAAGCCGCCATGAGGAGGGTTACGGCCTGAACGGGCAGGCGGTGAGATCGCTTGCCAGGGACTATCGCCTTCTTTTGACGGTGGACTGCGGCATCACCAGCGCACAGGAAGTATCATTGGCCAAGGAATTGGGCATGCGTGTGATCATCACTGATCATCATCAGCTTGGGCCCATACTTCCTCCGGCGGATGCTGTGCTCAACCCGCTGATGGGGGATTACCCTTTTCGCCGCCTGTGCGGTGCCGGTGTGGCGTTCAAGCTTATACAGGCACTTTGCGGAACCCAAACGGCGGAGGAGTATATCGACCTGGCTGCGCTGGCCACCATTGCCGATCTTGTGCCGCTTGAGGATGAAAACAGGGTCATTGCCGCCCTGGGCCTTGACAAAATGGCGGATACGAAGCGGCTGGGCCTCAAAGCGCTGATGGAGGCGGCCGGCATGGATGGGAAGGCTGTCAGGGCCGGGCAGGTGGCCTTTCAGATGGCACCCCGCCTGAACGCCGGGGGGAGGCTGAAAAGCGCCTCCCTGGGCGTGGAACTGCTGTTGGCAACCGATTCTGCCAAGGCAGGGGAGCTGGCGGAAGTGCTCAATCGTGAGAACGCGCTGCGTCAAAAGATGGAGGCGGAGCTTTTTCAACAGGCACTTGCGCAGGTCGAGGCGGAAACAGATTTTCTTACAGACCGTGCCCTGATCGCCGTGGGGGAGGGCTGGAATCATGGCGTTATCGGCCTGGCGGCCAGCCGCCTGACAGAACGGTACCATTATCCGTCCATCGTCCTTTCAAGAACGGGGGAGGAATGCGTGGGCAGTGCCAGGTCCATTCCCGGAGTGAACATCCACGAGATGCTGTCTGCGTGCAGCGATCTGTTTTTACGCTTTGGCGGCCACGAGCAGGCGGCGGGGCTTACCATACCTGCTCAAAATGTGCCGGAATTGAAGCGGCGGCTGAGCGGGGTTATTGCCAGGAGATGCGACCCGGAGGTTTTTGTCCCTGTCCGAGAGTACGATTTACAGCTTTCCCTGCGCGAAGTAACGGAGGATATGGTGCATAGGCTTCAGGCTTTGCAGCCCACAGGCGTTGGCAACCCCGAGCCGGTATTCCTCCTTCATGATGGCCAGGTGCAGGACATGCGCCCCGTGGGCAGGGAGGGGGCGCATTTGAAGTGCAGCCTGTTTCAAGATGGGACGCTGCGTTCTGCCATCGCCTTTCAAATGGGCAGGATGGCAGCGGCTATACCCCGCCGGGCGGACGTGCTGTTTTCCCCGGAGCTGAACGAGTGGAACGGCACCGTTTCCGTGCAGTGCAACATCAAGGCCATTTGCCCTGCCGCAGGGGCGCAGATCCCGGATGGGGAGGCGGCGGCGCATGCGGCGCTTTTGCAGGAAATACGGGGTATGGCGGCGAATATCAGCAAGATTCATCCCGCATTTTTGCCTGCGGATGAAGCCCGGCTTGCAAAGGCGCTGGAAGGCGTTCAGGGCACAGTCATATTGGCCCGTGCACCGAAAACGGCCAGGCGCATATGCCAGGCGTATGGAGATAAGCTTTTGGTGACGGACGCAATCGGCGACAGGCGCGGCTTTCACACGCTGCTTTATCCGGCCAGGCTGCCGGAGCTCACGGATATGTGGCGTACGGTGGTGCTGGCGGATGGCGAACTCATACCGGGGGAAGCGTCTTTTATCGCGCAGTGCTGCCCCCGGGCCAGCGTGCTGGTCTTTCCCCGGAGCGGGGAGCTCACGGAATTTTTGAAACCGTTGGCGCTTGATAACGATTCGCTGCGCCGGCTGTACATGGCGGTAAGGAGCCTGCCCGGTGCGTACCCGCAGCAGCTTGCGCAAGCCTCGGGCCTGAACATGGCACAACTGATGGCCGGGCTGCACATCCTGATGGAAATGACACTGCTCACTTTTCAGGAGGAACCCTTTTCCCTGACTATGCTTCCCGCTGTAAAGAAGAGCCCCAACGAAAGCGGTCTGTTGCGGGCGCTGAAGGCAGCATCCACTTAACGCGAAAGGAGGGCCGGAGTTGTATACCTATATCAGCCGCGAATGCATGCCTTTGGACCAGATCCTGGCGCGTGTGCAAAAGTACCATCCGGGAGACAGCTATCTCCTGGTGAAAAAAGCCTACGAATACGCGGAAAATGCCCACGCCGGCCAGTTTCGCAAAAGTGGGGAGCCGTATTTTACCCATCCGGCCTTCGTAGCCAGCATCCTGACGGAACTTTCGATGGACGCCCCCACCATTGCCGCCGGGCTGTTGCACGACACGGTGGAGGATTGCCAGAGCGTTTGCCTGCCCCAGGTGCAGCAGGAGTTCGGTGAGGAAGTAGCAAGGCTCGTGGACGGCGTCACGAAACTTTCCAAGCTGGATTTTGCCGACCGGGAGGAGCAGCAGGCGGAAAGCCTGCGCAAGATGATCCTGGCCATGTCCAAGGACATCCGCGTGGTGCTCATCAAGCTGGCCGACAGGCTGCACAACATGCGTACCCTGCGCTACCAGCCGGAAGCGCGGCAGGTGGCCATCGCCAGGGAAACGCTGGATATTTACGCTCCCTTGGCGCACCGGCTGGGCGTGTTCGCCATCAAGCAGGAATTGGAAGATTTGTCCCTGCGCTATATCGATCCGGCGGGCTACCAGGATGTTGTTCAAAAGGTGGGCATGAAGCGGGCCGAGCGGGAGGAGAACATCCGCCTGGTAATCTCGGAGCTGAGCGCCAAGCTGGATGAGCAGCACATCCGCTACGACATCGACGGCCGGCCCAAGCACCTGTACAGCATCTACCGCAAGATGGTTTTGCAGAACAGGCCCTTCGACCAGATTTATGACCTGATCGCCATCCGCGTGCTGGTGGATACCGTGCCCGACTGCTATGCCGTGCTGGGCACCGTTCATACCCTTTGGAACCAGATGCCTGGCCGGTTCAAGGATTATATTTCCGTGCCCAAGGCCAACATGTACCAAAGCCTGCACACCACCGTGGTAGGCGGGCGGAAGATGCCCTTCCCCTTCGAGGTTCAAATCCGCACCTGGGAGATGCACCGCGTGGCGGAGTTCGGCATCGCCGCCCACTGGCGCTACAAGGAAGGCAGTCAAAATGCCACGGACCTGGACAATAAGCTGTACTGGCTGCGCCAGATTCTGGACTGGCAGAACGAGACCAGGGACAGCCGGGAATTCATCGACTCCCTGAAAACCGACCTGTTCAGCGAGGAGGTTTTCCTTTTCACCCCCAAGGGTGACGTGGTGAACATGCAAAAGGGCGCCACGCCCCTGGATTTTGCCTACCGCATCCACAGCGCTGTGGGCAATAGCTGCGTGGGTGCCAAGGTGAACGGCCGCATCGTGCCCCTGGATACCACGCTGGAAACGGGCGACCGGGTGGATATCATCACCTCCTCCGCTTCCAAGGGGCCCAGCATGGACTGGCTGAAGGTTGTCAAGACCCAGCAGGCCAAGGCCAAGATCCGCCAATTTTTCAAGCGCGAGCTTCGGGGTGAGAATGTTGAAAAAGGCAAGGATATGGTGGAAAAGGAGGCCAAACGCCGCGGCGTGGCTTTAAGTTCCATCACCAAGCCGGAATATTACGAAGGCATCCTCAAAAAGTACGGCTTCTTTGAGCTGGATGACATCTATGGCGCGGTGGGCTACGGCGGCATGGCCTCTACCTATGTGGTGATGAAGCTCATGGAGGAGCAGCGCCTTCGGGAAGCGCCGCCCGCCCCCAAGCTGCCTGATGTAACGCCCCAGGAACTGCAAAAGCATCAAATGGGTAAGCCTACCCACGGCATTTATGTAAAAGGCGAGTCGGGGATGCTGGTGCGCTTCGCCAAATGCTGCAGCCCTGTACCGGGTGATGATATCGTGGGCTATATCACCAGGGGTCGCGGCGTAACCATTCACAAGGCGGACTGCGTGAATGTGGGCGCAGGCGAGCAGGAGCGCATGGTGGAGGTTAGCTGGGCCGAAGAAAGCGCGGGGACGTTTGACGCCGGCATCCAGATCATCGCCTACGATCATGTGGGCCTGTTGGGGGAATTGGCTACCTACATCGGAGAAATGAACGTGCCCATCAGCGCCGTCAGCGCCAAGTTCAATACCAAGAGCAAAACCAGCACCATCACCCTGGTGATCCAGGTGGTTAGCCGCCAGCAGTTGGATAAGGTCATCAAACAGCTTCAAAGGCGGTCCGATATTGTGGAAGTCTATAGAGGCGCGAGTTAATATCTCTACCGAATGCTGGCTGACCATGTGGCAGGCAGGCGATTGATAATCGCCCCTACGACGCAGTTTGTTTTTTGACATCGCTGCTGTGGCTTATAGGAGCCGGAAGAAAAGCCAATATACTCTTTGCAGCAGTAGGGGCGATTATGAATCGCCCGTTTTGTTCCGGCAACAGACCTGCGGCACGGCAGATAAACCACAACCAAAGAAATGAGGCTTTTTCTTCATGCGCTGCGTTGTACAAAGGGTATCCTCCGCCGCTGTGACAGTAAACGGCCAGACAGTGGGCCAAATTTCGAAAGGCCTCATGGTGCTGGTGGGCGTAGCCCAAGGGGATGGGGAAAAGGACATTCAGTACATGGCCGACAAGGTACCCAACCTGCGTATCTTTGAGGATGAACAAGGCAAGATGAACCTGTCCCTTCTGGATGCCGGCGGCAGCATCCTGGCGGTGAGCCAGTTTACGCTGCTGGGGGACGCACGGGGCGGGCGGCGGCCCAGCTTTATTGAGGCGGCCCGGCCTGATTTCGCCAACCCCATGTATGAGGAGCTGGTACGCCGCTGGCGCGAAACCGGGCTTTTTGTGGAGACAGGCGTTTTTCAGGCGGAGATGGCCGTGTCCCTTGTCAACGACGGCCCGGTGACGATACTGCTGGACAGCCGTAAGAATTTTTAAGGGGATTGCATGGAACAAACGCTGCAGATACAAACATTGCCGGTAGGCCCTATCCGAGCCAACTGCTACATCGTATCTCTTGCGGGAAGGGACGACTGTGTGCTCATCGATCCGGGGGCCGAGCCGGAGCGCATCCTGGCGGCTGCCGGCAGCCGCCGGATCGCCGCGGTGCTGTTGACCCACGGCCATTTTGACCATATCGGCGGGGTGGAGGGCGTTTTTGGCAAGGATTCGGAATTGTATATCCATCCCCTGGACGAGCCGATGCTGAAGGACCCCGAAAAGAACATGGCGGTCTTGATCGGTTCGCGGTTTTCCCTGTCCCGCAAGCCGCTTTCCGCCAACGAGCAAGATGCAATTATGGCCGCGGGCATTACTTTTACCGTATTGCACACCCCCGGCCATACCCCCGGCAGCGTATGCTACCAGGCGGGGGATGCGCTGTTTACCGGGGATACCATGTTCCGCCACGGCTACGGCCGCACGGACCTGCCCGGCGGAAGCTTTCATGACCTGTATCAGTCCATGAAGCGGCTGCTGCTTTTGCAAAAGGAGGTCGAGGTCTACCCCGGCCATGACGATCCTACCACCATTGGCATGGAACGGGAGCGCTTTTCATGAACATCGCCCTTTTTACCCCTGTGCCGGAGCTCGCCGCGGAGATGGCGGATGTCATCCGCCTGTTTTACGGTGAGATCGCTTTTTCGGTCAACAGCGGTGAGGCGGAAGCGGATCTAAGCCTGCATCATGAGCTTATAGAACGGGATGGGGTATGGGACTGCGCATTTTCTCTGAAGGGGAAGGTTGTGCGGCAATCAACGTTGATCCCCCGTGAGGCTGAGCGGCGGGATCAAGACCCCGCCCTGCTGCGCAAGCGGCTGCGCAAACGGCTGTGCAAGCAGACGCTGTATGCGCTTTTAAAGGCGGATACGGGCTTTCATCCCCCCTGGGGTTCGCTGACAGGCATCCGCCCCACCCGGCTGGTCTATGAGGCTATGAAGGGCGGCGTACCCCCCTTGCAGGCCGCCCGGCAGGTGGGAACCGCTTTTGATCTTCATGAGGATAAGGCGTTGCTGCTTAACGATATCGTTGGCACCCAGCTAACGCTGCCGGCGCCTGACCCCGCGGCGGTGGATGTGTATATTGGCATCCCGTTTTGCCGCACCCGCTGCGCCTACTGCTCCTTTTTGAGCGGGGAGCTGGGCAAGGGATTGGAAGTGCCGCCCTATATCGGCGCGCTTGTGCAGGAAATGGAGTTCACCGCCCGTCTTATGAAAGAAAAGGGCCTTGCGCTCCGGGCGGTATATGTGGGGGGAGGCACGCCCACAGCGCTTCCGGACAGCGCCTTTTACCGGGTGATGGAGGCCATGACGGCGTATTTCCCCCATGCCGGGGAATATACTGTGGAAGCCGGGCGGCCCGATTCCATCAGCCGGGAAAAGCTTCAGGCCATAAAAGAGGCAGGCGTCGGCCGCATCTCCATCAATCCCCAGTCCATGCGGGCGGAGACTTTGATGCGCATCGGCCGTGACCATACGCCGGAGCAGACAGTCAAGGCGTATGAGCTGGCCAGGGCCATGGGCTTTGATTCCGTCAATATGGACGTGATCGCGGGTCTGCCGGGGGAGACGGTCTCGGATTTCGAATATACCCTTTCCTGGGCGCGTAAACTTATGCCGGAGAGCCTTACCGTCCACACCCTGGCGCTAAAGCGCGCCAGTCTTTTAAGACTGTGGGAAACGCCGCTGCCCGACGGGGATCAAACGGCCCGCATGGTGCGCCAGGGGGCGGAGGCGGCGCGGGAAATGGGGCTTCACCCCTACTACCTCTACCGGCAAAAATACATGGCTGGCAATCAGGAAAACGTGGGCTATGCGCTGCCCGGCCACGAATGTTTGTACAATGTGGACATCATGGAGGAAACCACCAGCATCCTGGCTGTGGGGGCGGGAGCCATTTCCAAGCGGGCGATTGGCGGGGAAGGGCGCATTGAGCGGGCGCCCAACGTGAGCAATGTGGGCGTTTATATCGAAAGATTACAAGATATGCTGAATCGTAAAAAAGAGCTATGGCTATAGTAAAAAACTTGCATCCTATGGAGCAATTGGATACAATAGATCATATGTGGAGGAAAACGCATGAAAAAAAACGTTGTCTGGCTGTTTGCTTTCATCCTTTCCGCGCTGTCCGCATGACCCGCGGCTGCGCAGGAGGAAGTCTGGAATACGGAAAATAACCTATACAAGGAAGGGGAGATTATTGTGTCCGAACAGGAAGTGCAAACGGGGAATCCCATTTTTGTCATTACACTGGAAAACGGCGGAGAAATGCGCGGAGAATTGTATCCCGATACCGCGCCACAGTCGGTGGGCAATTTCATTGCCCTTTGCAACAGCGGGTTTTACGACGGGCTCATCTTTCACCGGGTGATTCCCGGCTTCATGATCCAGGGCGGCTGCCCCAAGGGCATCGGCACCGGCGGGCCCGGATATCACATCAAGGGAGAGTTTTCGCAAAACGGCGTAGCCAATGACCTCAGGCATACATACGGTGTGCTGAGCATGGCCAGGAGCAGCATGCCCGATTCCGCCGGCTCCCAGTTTTTCATCATGACCAGCGATTCGCCCCACCTGGACGGCGCCTATGCCGCTTTCGGCAAGGTGCTTTCCGGTATGGAGCAGGCCGACGCCATCGTTTCCGCTCCCCGGGACAGGCAGGATAAGCCGCTCACCCCCCAGGCCATCAAATCCATTCGGGTAGAGACCTTCGGGAAGACCTACCCCTTTGAGCAGCTGTAGGAAGCAGGGCTTTTAAGGGGCGCAGCGACGGCCAGCAGGCTTGTTTCTGCGCCTTTTTCGTTGCCCGAACATTGATTAGTGCCTAAAAATGGCATATAATGAGACATGCGAAAAGGGGGAGCGCCTATATGGAAAAGAAGAAGACCGTCGTTAGGGTGGCAGGCAAGGATTACACACTGGCGTCCATCGACCCGCCCGAGCATGTGCAGCGGGTAGGTGTCTATGTGGACCGCAAGATTCAGGAGATCGAGACCGCCAGCCGTTTGCCATCCAATATGGTGGCGGTTCTGGCTGCCCTGAACATCGCAGATGAGCTTTTGAAGATCACCGATGAAAACACGCGCCTGAGAAGGGAATTGCTCATGGCGCGGCAGGCGCAGAAGGAAAGCCGTAAAAGGAGTGGAACCTGAAACCATGGAACTGTTGGCCCCCGCAGGCAGCAGGGATGCCATGCTTGCGGCCATCAACAACGGCGCGGACGCGGTGTACCTGGGGTATACCGCCTTTGGCGCGCGCGCAGGGGCCGGGAACTTTGATGAACAGGGCCTTCTGGAAGCCGTAAAGCTGTGCCACCTGTATCACGTGCGGGTGCACGTAACGGTGAACACGCTGGTAAAGGAGATGGAAATTCCCGAGGTGTACCGGGTGCTTTCGCTGTTAAACAGGTCGGGGGCGGATGCGGTCATCCTTCAGGATTATGGCGTGGCCGGTCTTGTCAGGGACTGTTTTCCGGGCCTTCACCGCCATGCCAGCACCCAGATGGCGGTACACAACAAGCAAGGCGCTGCCTTCTTGCGGAAGGAAGGCTTTCAAAGGGTGGTGCTGGCACGGGAATGCTCCCTCGATGAGATTGCCCGGGTGGCGGCTGCGGGCATGGAGACGGAAGTCTTCGTCCATGGAGCCATGTGCGTGTGCATAAGCGGCCAGTGCCTCTTTTCCAGCATGGCAGGCGGCCGCAGCGGCAACAGGGGCCGGTGTGCCCAGCCCTGCCGCATGGCCTATGACCTTCATGGCCGCCGGGGCTATTGGCTTTCCCCCAGGGATATCATGTTGCGGGACAAGCTGCCGGACCTCAGCTCAGCGGGTGTTCATGCCCTGAAAATCGAAGGGCGGCTCAAGCGCCCGGAGTATGTGGCGGTGGTGACCAGAGCCTACCGCCAGGCGCTGGACGCCTTGGCGGAGGGCAGGTTCACGCCTGCCGGTGAGGCGGAACGGGAATCCCTCCGGCAGATTTTTCACCGGGGAGGGTTCATGGCGGGGTACGCGGGCGGCAGCCAGGATGCGGGTGTCATCGACCCCGTCCGCCCGGGGCACGGAGGGATTATGATCGGTCGTGTAACGGGCATCCGCCCGGGGTTTGCGCAGGTGAAGCTGGTAAAAGACCTTCACGATGGCGACGGTTTGCAATTCAGAAGCCGCCGGGAGGAAGAGGTCACCTATTCCGGTCCCGGGCAAAAGGCGGGAGAAACGGCCCTCGTCCGGCTGCGGGATGGCATGCGGCCCATTGTGGGGGACGAGGTTGCCCGCCTTGCCGACGCGGCGCAGTTGATGGAGGCAATGCTCTCCAAGGCGCCTTCCATATTGGTGAGCGCATCCCTGAAGGCGGAACCCGGCGAGCCTGCCGTACTCACCGTGACCGACGGGGAGGCGGAAGCAACTGCCCAGGGGGATTTGGTCGCCCTGGCGATGGCAAAGCCCCTGACGGAGGAGGCCGCCCGCCATGCCGTGGGCAAGACCGGGGATACGCCCTTTGTGCTAAAGGATCTTCGTCTTGTGGGAAACAATGGCTTTATCCCTGTGTCCGCTTTGAATGCTCTGCGCCGGGAAGCGCTGGAAGGACTATATCAGAAACGGGCCGCCGCTTTTTTGAAGCGGGCGGTGACCGAATACCCGCTATCCGGGGCAGAGTACCCGATGACAGCGGAAACTGCGCCGAAGCTTGTCGTGCAAAGCCCCGATGCTTCCCTGGGGCAAAAGCTTTTGGATTCGGGCGCGGATGCCTTTGTTTACACGCCGGAATCATATGAACCGGAAGCGCTGGAGGCGGCGGCCGGCCTTCTGCCCAAGGGCTCCTGGCTGGCGCTGCCCCTGCAGGCGCAGGAAGGCACGCTGGATGCCTTGAAGAACTGGGCACACAAGCACAGAGGCATGCTTTCCGGCGTCGTGCTGGGAAGCATCGGGCAGATCGGCGCGGGGTTTGGCATGCCCGTGGCGGCGGGGGAAGGGATCCCTGTCTATAACGGCCGGACGGCCACGGAGCTTCACCGGCTGGGTCTAAAGTGGATGACGGTGTCGCCGGAATTGAACCAGGGGGAAATCGGGGATCTTCCTCTTGCCAATTTTCCCTTTGTTTTGCCTGTTTATGGCCGTACCCGGCTGATGACGCTGAACCATTGCCCCGCCCGCACCGCTTTGGGGCTTGCATCCGGCCATGAACACTGCCGCCTGTGCGAGCAGGATCATCAGGACAGCCTGCGGGGCAAGCGCTTTTCCGACAGCCTGAACCATGAGTTCCCCCTTTTGCGCACCCGCTTGCCGGAGGGCTGCATCGTGAACCTGTACAACACCTTGCCGCTGAACCTTTCCGCCTACGCGGACAAGCTTCGAAATGTCGGCTGGCTGCTTGCGTTCACTACCGAATCGGCCCGGGAGCAGCTTGACATCACCGCCTGCTTCGCCGCTTTGCGGCGGGGGGAGCACTGCGCGGTTCCCTTGCCTTCCGGCACAGCCGGGCATTTCCGCCGCGGCGTGGAGTGACCAGGGAGGCTCTGCCTCCCTGGTCCCACCGCTAAAGGGATACATCCCTTTAGAATCCCTATTTTAAGGAATGAGTTACATGACTGAGCGCACCTTACGGGTACTGGAATTTACAAAAATACGCGAGCAGCTTGCGGCCCTGGCCTTAACGTCCATGGGCGCGCAGCTTTGCCGTGATTTGAATCCCTCTGCCAACCCCGCGGAAATTATGGAATGGCAGCAGGAGACCGAGGAGGCCCAGGTGATTTTGACATACCTGGGCCTAAGTCCCATGATCACCTTTGAGGATATCACGCCTTACCTGACCCTTGCGGACAAGGGGGCTACCCTGCCGCCCCGCTCCCTTTTGCACATTGCCGATTGCCTCCGGGCAGCCAGGGGCACCCGCTCCGCGCTGGTCACCGGCCGGGAGAACACGCCGCTGATCACACGGATTGCTTCAGGGCTGACCGTTTTACCCCATCTGGAGCGGGAGATCACCGACGCCATCATCAGCGAAGAGGAGATTGCCGACGGGGCCAGCGCGGAACTTTCCAACATCCGCAGGCACATCCGGGCCGCCAACGACAAGGTGCGGGACAAGCTCAACAGCATGCTGCACAGCACGGCTTTCCAGAAATATTTGCAGGACCCCATCATCACCGTGCGAAACGACCGGTACGTACTTCCGGTGAAGCAGGAATACCGTTCCAGCGTCCCCGGCCTGGTACATGACCAGTCCTCCAGCGGGGCCACGCTGTTTATCGAGCCCATGGCGGTGGTGGAGCTGGGCAACGAGATCAAGCAGTGGCTCGCCAAGGAAAAGCAGGAGATTGAGCGCATCCTGGTCGCGCTTTCCGCCGCCGTGGCGCCCTATGCCAAGGTGCTCACGGACAACATCGCCATTTTAAGCCGCCTGGATTTCGCCTTTGCCAAGGGCATGCTGGCCAGGGAGATGCGGGCCTGCGCCCCCAAGCTGAACCAGAGGGGCTTCATCAAAATCATCAGGGGCCGCCACCCCCTCATCGACCCTAAAAAGGTGGTGCCCATGAACCTGTGGATGGGGGAGGAATTCACCTCCCTTGTGGTCACCGGCCCCAATACCGGCGGCAAGACGGTCACTTTGAAAACCGTGGGCCTGTTCGCCCTGATGGCACAGGCCGGGCTGCAGGTGCCCGCCGATCTTGGCACGGAGCTTCCCATCTTCCATCAGGTGCATGCCGATATCGGCGACGAGCAGAGCATAGAGCAAAGCCTGTCCACCTTCTCCTCCCATATGACCAACATTGTGGCCATCATGAAGAGTGTGACGCCCGGGGATCTGGTGCTATTTGATGAACTGGGCGCCGGCACCGATCCCACCGAGGGCGCTGCGCTGGCCCAGAGCATCCTTGCCCATCTGCTCAAGCAGAAGGTGCGCACCCTGGCTACCACCCACTACAGCGAATTGAAGGCCTTCGCCCTTTCCACCCCCGGCATTGAAAACGCCAGCGTGGAATTCGATGTGGAAACGCTGCGGCCCACCTACCGCCTGTCCATCGGCGTGCCGGGCAAGAGCAATGCCTTTGAAATTTCCCGCAAGCTGGGCCTTGACGAAGCGCTGATAGGTGATGCCAAGGAGCTTTTAAGCCATGACGCCATCCGCTTTGAGGATGTGATCGCCAACGCCGAATACCACCGCCAGGTGGCCGAGAAAGAACGGAAGCTTGCAGAGGAAGCCCACCAGGAAACAGTGCGCATGCGGGATGAGGCCGAAAAACTCCGCCGGGAAATGGAGGAAAAGCGGGAATCTGCCATGCGCAAAGCCAGGGAAGAGGCAAAACGCGTGCTGGAAAACGCCCGCCGGGAATCCGAAGCCATCTTAAGCGAACTCAAGCGTCTGAAAAAGGAAGGCACGCTGACGCCGGAGCATGAAGCGAATAAATTGCGCAAGCGCATGCAGGACGGCATCGAATCCCTGAGCGAAGGGCTGTCCGCTCCCGCTTTCCGCGTCACCGAGCCGCCCCGGGACCTGCGCGTGGGCGATGAGGTGGAGATACTGCACTTGAACACCAAGGGTACGGTGCTTGTCAAACCGGATGATAAGGGTGAGGTACAGCTTCAGGCCGGCATCATGAAATTGAAGGCCCATATCAGCCAGCTTCGCCGTGTTATGGAACCGCCCAAAAAGCAGGCCGTCCGGGTGAACACGCAGACAAGCGCCGCCATCCGCACCGTGCCCATGGAGCTGGATGTGCGGGGCAAAGCCACCGACGAGGCGCTGCCCGAGGTGGACCAATACCTGGATGAAGCCGTATTGGCCTCCCTGGGCGAGGTGTCCATCATCCACGGCAAGGGCACGGGGGTTTTGCGGGCCAGCATCCAGCAGCACCTGCGCCGCCATCCCCACGTGAAATCCTTCCGGCTGGGCGTGTTCGGGGAAGGCGAAAGCGGGGTTACGGTGGTAACGCTGAAGTAGGCGAGACTCATTGGCTGGGACCAGCAGGTGATAATTTGCATCTCGCTGTTTGAAAGCCTTCCCCTCCAGGGGAAGCCCAAGATGAATCTTATGCCTCAAGCTTTAAACGAAAATGCGTATCCCAATAGACGCTCGGAAGAGGGAAGGGGAAATCATGAAGGACAAGCCCATGATCCTCCTGGTGGACGATGATCCCAATATCAGCCATCTGGTTCAGCTATACCTCGAGAAGGAAGGCTTTGATGTACAGATTGCCTCAAGGGGCGACGAGGGTCTTGCCGCCTTCCGACGCAGGCCGCCCAATCTGCTGCTGCTGGATGTTATGCTGCCCGGTATAGACGGCTGGCAGGTATGCCGCGCCGTGCGCCAGTTCAGCGCCATTCCCATCATCATGCTCACCGCCAAGGATGAGACCTTTGACAAGGTGCTGGGGTTGGAGTTGGGAGCGGACGATTATCTGACCAAGCCCTTTGAGCCCAAGGAATTGGTGGCCAGGATCAAGGCGGTGCTTCGCCGTACCCAGCCGGGGACGGCGGAGGAGAAGGGCGATGTCATCTCCTTCCCCAACCTGACGGTAAGCCTGAGCCAATATGAGGTCCACTATCAGGGAAAACCTGTGGAAATGCCGCCCAAGGAGCTGGAGGTATTGTACTTCCTGGCCTCAAACGCCAACCTGGTGTTTACCAGGGAGCAGCTTCTGGAAAAGGTGTGGGGGTTCGACTTTTTCGGCGACAGCCGCACGGTGGACGTGCACATAAAAAGACTGCGGGAAAAGCTGCCTGGCTGCGAGGAATACGGCTGGCAGATACGCACCGTATGGGGCGTGGGTTATAAGTTTGAAGTGAAGTAATATCGCTAGGATTCGGAGGTGTCCATGTTCCGCAGCATGTTTGCCCGGTTGTTTTCCGTGTTCCTTGGCCTGATGCTGGTGCTCATCACCGTGTGGGCTCTGCTTTCCTATGTTGCTATCCGGGATGACAGAATCAACGCCCGCATGGAGGAGCTGAAAAGCCAGGCCCGGGAGATCGCTTACCTGGCCAGCCAGGTGGAGACCGGCACATGGAACCAGTATTTCGGGCTGCAATCCTCCGTGGAGCAGTATATGCAGTGGAAGGCACAGAAGGTATATGACGAATTCCGCGCCTACATCCTGGTGGTGGACCGGCAGGGTAATGTCCGGCATAATTTGAATAAGACCCTCCGTGACAAAACGGACATTTCCCAAACGCTCAGCGAAAGGGAAATATGGGAAGCGCTGCTTCGGGTCCTTTCAGGACGGGAGATTCAGGTGCGCACCAATGTGCCTGGTCTGGGTGGCCCGGTATTCACCGTGGCGGTACCCTGGATACAGGATAGGGCAGTTCTGGGGGCGGTATTCATCCACACCAGCGCCCAGGTGGTGGAAGCGGAGTACAAAAACCTGGTCTGGCAGGTGCTGGCCGGGGCCGGGCTCGCTGTATTATTGGCTGTGGTAAGCGTGTTCTTTATTACCAGGCAGATCACCAAGCCGCTCAAGAGCATGTCCCTGGCCGCAGGAGAAATGGCCCGTGGGAAGTTTCATCAGCGGGCGGAAGAGGAAGGTGTTTCGGAGATCCGGGAGCTGGCCGCATCCTTCAATTCCATGGCCGGGCAGCTAAAGCGTACGGAGGATTCCCGAAGGGAGTTTGTTGCCAACGTATCCCACGAGCTGCGCTCCCCCATGACCAGCATACAGGGATTTCTGGCGGGCATGCAGGACGGTACCATCCCCTCTGAGGAGCATCCGAAGTATTTGAAAATCGTGGGGGACGAGGCCAAGCGCCTGACCAAGCTCATTGCCGACCTTCTGGACTTAAGCCGCATGGAGCAAGGCGAGGCAAAACCAAATTACCAGAATTTTGACATCAACGAAATGCTCCGACGGGTGCTGATCAGGCGCATGACGGATATTGATCATAAACAACTGGAAGTGGATGTTGATTTTCAGCAGGAACAGTGTTATTGTTGGGGGGACAGCGACCGCATTGAGCAGGTGGTGGTGAATCTTCTGGACAACGCCCTGAAGTTCACGCCCGAAAAAGGGAAAATCACCTGGCGGACGCGTTTGGAGGGCAGGCAGGTGTTCATCATCCTAATGGATGACGGACCCGGTATCCTGCCCCAGGACCGGCCCCATATTTTTGAACGGTTTTACAAGGCGGACAAGGCCCATACCGCGGGTAAAGGCACGGGGCTGGGCCTGAGCATCTGCCGGCGCATTCTTGAAGCCCATGGGCAAACCATCCGCCTTTTGCCCACGGAACGGGGGGCCGCTTTCGAATTCACCCTGGAAAAGGGGAAGGAGAAAGCAGGCCGGGAGAAGCCGGAACAGGAGGAGGAAACCCCATGAGCGGGGATATTGCCGCGCTTAGGCGGGAATTGGATGAAGTCGACCGGGAACTGGTAAAGCTTTTTGAGCGGCGCATGGAGGTAAGCCGCCGGATAGCGGTTTATAAGCGGGATAACAATTTATCCGTGCTGGACGCGGCCCGCGAGGAGGCGGTTTTCGATACCCGGGTGGGAATGCTTTCCGACAGGAATCTGGAAGCATCCTGCCGGGCGCTGTTTCGGGAGATCATGCGCTTAAGCCGCCTTGAGCAGGAGATCATGCTGAACCGGGGTGACACGCTATGATGGACCGCCACGTTTTCCTGATTGGTATGCCTGGCAGCGGTAAAAGCAGCCTGGGCAAACGCCTGGCGGGAAGGCTGGGCGTACCGTATGTGGATTCCGATACGATGATCACCGAAATGACAGGCATGACTGTACAGGAGATTTTTGACGGGCCGGGAGAGCAGGCCTTCCGCAACGCGGAAACGAATCTTTTGATGTATCTGGCAGACCAGAGGCCAGCCATTGTCTCCACCGGCGGCGGCATGGTGATGCGTGAGGAAAACCGGCTCATCATGCGCAATCAGGGCATCATCATCCTGATTGACAGGCCGCTTAACGACATTCTGTCCGACATCAAGCTGGACCGGCGGCCCTTGCTGGCATTAAAGGGCAAGGATGAGGTGGTACGGCTGTACGATGCCCGCATCGACACCTACCGCAGGGTGGCCGATGCGGTGTTGGACAACTCCCAGGGTTACACCAACGGCGTTATGAACCTGGAGAAGCTGGTAATCCGGTTCATGGGCGAGATTTAGCACTTCTTATGGAGGAAATATGTTGCCGCCGCTTGCTTCCATCAAAATCAGTCAGCCTGCCCAGCGTGCGCTTCAAGCTGCCGGCATTGAAGCCCTGGAGCAGCTTGTGGAATTTAGGGAATCCGAGTTGCTGGCGCTGCACGGGTTTGGACCCAAGGCGCTTGGCATTTTAAAGGCCGTGCTCATAGAGCATGGCCTTGTGTTGAAAGAGTAATGCGATCAGTGAACGTGCAGGATGCCGTTCAGCCAGCCGCCGCCTGGATCAAAGCAGCCATGCCTTCTTCAGCCGACGCTTTGAAAAACACCCTGTTGCCCTTATTGCACTCATAGATAAAATCCCGCAGGCTTTGGCTTTTATAGCCGCTGAAATCGCCGGTGACGGCGATTTTCATGTTATAGTTGGAGAATTTCTGTAAAACCTCCCCGGCAAAGCCTGTTCCAAGCCGAAAAAAATCCTCCGGTAAGCATTCCTTGGGCACGATCAGGCCAACGCAGCCTTCATACATGGCTGTTGCCATCCTATCCAACGCCGCCTGAACAGTATCCAGCCGTTCTTCTGCTGTAAGCACCGCAATCTTGATTTCCTGTTGAACGATGTAATTCATATCGCTCCCTGCTTTTCCAAAAAGGGCATGACCATGTCCATGGCATTGTAAATAACATGGCCATTGCCTGGTATGATTGCAACCTGGGCACTTTTAACCTTTTTGCCGATGCGCCGCGCGGCTTTATTCACGTCGGTGGTGCAATCTTTCTCTCCTGCAATGTAAAGCATGGGCATGGTAAGATTGGAAAGCTCCGCATCAGTCAGGGCGGGCAGCGCACCAAGGCGCGGGTTGAAATGGGCCAGGAACAGTTTCTGCGCCGCTACCACTTCCGCAGGAAGCTTATCGGTGCCGCAGATCATTTTCATCAAGGCCTCCAATCCTTTTTCACCCTTGGATGCGTACTGGATGGACCGGAACAGGTAGGAGGCTTTTGCAGGTACGATCCCCGAGGGAGCGATGAGTACCAGCTTGTCTACGCGGTCCGGGCAGGCCGCGGCGGCTTTCAGCGCCATCCAGCCGCCCAGGGAATTGCCTATCATAATGGCCCTCTGTGTGCTCAGGCCATTCAAAAGCTCGCCGATCCATTGGGCGTATGCCCCGGATTTGGTATCGGGCCGGCTCTCCGCGCTGCGGCCCGGCTCCCCCAGAATGTCCACGGCAAATACATGGTAGAGGGGAGACAATTTTTCCATATCGTAAAGCCACATGGCGCTGTTGGAGCAGGAGCCATGAAAAAGCAGGATAACGGGTGAGCCTGATGCCCCCGCCTCCAGCAGGAATGTCTTGCCAAAGGACGTATCCACCTCCCGCTCCCTGTGGGGCACGGGCCAACTGTCCAAGAGTGCATTGTACCACGCGAGTATTGCCTGCTTTCCTTCCGCAGACTTGAAAGGTGTCTTTTCAAGCATGTTCCATCCTCCTATTCTTCCGGGTCCGTCAGTGCTGCCATGGAACTGAACATGGCTTCCGTGAATTTCAAATTGCCCCACAGCATCACCCGGACCTTGCATTCCGATTCCAAATATTGCACTTGCAGTGTGGATGCGCCGTATTCCGGGGGTTTGACGTTCATCACTGCGGTCAGCGTGTTCATGATGCGTATGGCCTCCTCCCTGCCGGTAGCCGCGATATCCGCCACGGCTGAGATTTTGACACGCTCCGCAGGCGGGATTTCCATGCCCAACGGGCTGCCGGCGCGTTCCTGCGATCCTTCCGCGAAAACGCTCAGATCATGGCCTGTAATGCGCCAGCTTTTTCCCACCTTGTTGGCGCGGAGCTTTCCTTCCCGGATATAGCGCTGGACGGTTTTGATGTGCATCTTCAAAAGATCAGCCGCTTGTTCCGCCGTGTAATACGTTTCAGGCATTGCAAATGCTCCTTATCATTACTTACAAAAGGAATTATAAGTAATTATGAGGAGTATGTCAAGAAAATTTTTTACTGACGTTCTGCTTCGGGCAGCGTTCGCCCGGAATCATCTCCAACGGTGGCGATTATACAGGCATACCTGTACGAAGGCATCAACCAAGAGGTTTGACTGGAGGGATTCGGTTGATTTTTGTGCTCCCTGGCTGATGCAAATGTAACAAAATATAATAACTGTGGAAATGGGAACCAAAACACCAGGCTTCGCGTCTAATTGATGGGTGACGAGAATAAGACACCGACAGGATAGTGATAGGAGTGAAGCACATGAAAAAACTACTTTGCATCGCGATGGTGGTTTTGCTGGCAATCCCTTTAGCCGCGTACACTGAATCTTCCGGCCAACTGGCGCAAACATCTGCTGATGAAACGGTGGAAGAGCGTTTGTACCGCATGATCCCTGTTTTTGACAGCCTGGCGCGCAATATGATTGCTGAGGGCGAAGCGGTCTATGATGCAGACAGCCCAGAATTTTTCTGGATGCAGTTGTATTTGTGCGGAGTGAACTGGGGATACGAAAATGCCTTGGTGAAGCAGGAGGGAGGCCGACTGGCTGTTCCCGGGGCGGTGATTAAGGAATATGCCGAAGCTTCTTTTTATCAGAGCGAAGGCCTCCCGGACATTCCCCAAAGCGTTAGCGCAATCAGCTTTGATGCCAACTCGAATACGTACCGCCTGAACATGTCTGACGCGGCGCAAACCTATATCGTAGTCGAGCGCTACGCATGGGATGCTGATGGTACTTTGCTTGCGGGAATCGGCCTTTATCAATCGGTAAACGCTCAGCGTACGGGCGGCTTACTGATTCAGATGATGGACCGTTCCTATCAGGGTACTTCGGCTGATCAAGCCTTCCCCTACGGTGTTATCAATGCGCTGGCGGAATCGGAGGAGGATTTTAAGGGGCTTTCTGTGACCGACTGCCAAATCCAGTATGTGCGTGACGTTGTTCAGCCTACTGCATCCGTGCCGCCGGCCGCCACCCCCACTCCTGCTCCCAGTGAATATCCAAGGCTCGCCACGGGCTCCCGTGGTGAAGCCGTCAAGGATTTGCAGCGCCGTTTGAATGAACTGGGATACCGTAGCGGCGCTATCGACGGTACCTTCGGTTCGGCTACGAAGCTGGCAGTACGCTATTTCCAGGACGCTATCGGCGAAAATCAGGATGGCGTTGCGACACATGCCCTGCAGCAGAGGCTGTATGATGGCAATGCGCCGGAATTCGTAACGTATGTGACGCTGCAGAGGGGCTCTGCCGGCGTGCGTGTGGAAAAGCTGCAGGCGCGCCTGCGGGACCTTGGCTATCTGGCCGAACCGGTGGATGGCAACTTTGGCAACCGCACAAAGGATGCTGTCATGCTGTTCCAAAAGAAGGCGAAGCTGAAGAGCGACGGTATCGCGGGCGAACGGACGCTGAAGGCCTTGTATAAAAAGAATGCGCCCAAATGTGATGAATACATCAGTTTGAAAAGGGGCGATACCGGCCCTCGGGTCAAGGAGATGCAGGATCGCCTGCGCAAGCTGAATTTTCTTTCGAAAAAGGCCAACAGCATATATGACAATAATACCGTGAAGGCTGTACAAGCGTTTATGAAGGCCATTGGCCAGGAAGGAAACGGAAAAACCGCCGATAAGAATCTGCTGAAGAAATTGTTCGAATACGTGCCTCCTACACCCAAGCCTACGCCGACCACGACGCCTGCTCCAACCACGACGCCTGCTCCAACCGCGACGCCTGCTCCAACCGCGACGCCCACGCCAGCCCCAACGCCAGCGAAGGCGATCACAAATGAGCAGCTAAGTGCGTTTACAACGGAGCTCAACGGGATATTGGGGACCGAATACAATTCGGTTGATGCTGTAAAGTGGCTGCAGGGGAAACTGGGCGTGGCGCAAAACGGCACTTACGATATGGACACGAAAGATGCCGTCAGCGCGTATCAAACCAGCAAAAGCCTTGATGCCACGGGCATCGCGGATGCGGATACCATCAATTCTCTGATCTGATCTGCATGACTTGGGGCGATGGCCTAATACTGAATCCAGACTCAAAAAAGGTACCTGCCTTTCAATTTCGATAGGGTTTGAAGGGCAGGTATTTTGTTTTTTTATAGGGATTTTGAAGTAGCTTTATTGAGCGGAAGACGTTGACAGCGCTATTTTGCATTTCCAGGCGTTACTTTCTATCTCAGCCCGATGCGTGTGCAGGGAACGGTGCCGTCTATAAGGTCGCGCAGGTGGTGGCGGGCGTGGCCGATGATGACTGTGGCGCCCTTTTGAACGGGGCCAAGGGCGTATTCCAGCTTGGCCCGGGCGCCGTTGGCCCCTATGCGGCTGGCGCCGACGCAATTCTGCTGCAGTGCGCGAACGGCGGCCACGACCTCCTCTATGGTTTTGCCCGTGACCTCCCTGACCAGGGTGCCTGGGTCGGCGGGGTTTTGATAAATGCCTTCTGTGGAAGTCAAAAGCACCAGCATTCTGGCCTTGACCAGCCCGGCGATGACGGCGGCGGTCTCGTCATTGTCCACGCATTCGTGCACTTCTTCGCCCTTTTCCCGGCGGTGAGAAAGCTCCATCTTGCGGTTTTCCTCGTCGCTGACCGGGTCGTTGTAGTTGATGATGGGGATGGCTCCCTGCTGGGCGGCCCTTATAAGAAGCTTATGGATGTGCTCCCGCTTTTCCGGGTCGTTGAAGTGGGTATGCTCCACCAGCACCTGCCGCACGCTGTACTCCGGGCGGATGAATTGGCGGTAATTCTGCATGAGTATGGACTGGCCCTGGGCGGCGTAGTCCGTCTTGTCCTGCTCGGGGTCGCCGTGAAGCTCCCGGCCGGTGCGCTTCATATAATCCAGCCGCCCGATCTCCGTGGCGCCGGAGGTGACCCAGATCATGCCGGGCTTTAATTCCGCGCCAAGGCGGGAAAAAATGTTGTAGTCGATGTCGTTGTCGTCTTTGCGAATCAAAGCCATGGAGCCGATTTTGCCGACAAGTTCAAATTCCATAATAGCATCCTCCGTTATGCAACCGCATCCTCCGCAGGATGGCGGGTCAAGTCGTTGATCCATTTCTTGCTGAGCATGCGCCGAAGGCCAATGGCAAGCTTGGGTACCTCCTCCAGGGCGGTGCACAGGAACACGATTTCCACAGGCCAGCGGAATACAAACGTGGCCAGGGCTACCAGCGGCACGCCAAAGCACCAGATGCTGCATACATCCAGCGCCATGGAGAACACCGTATCCCCGCCTGAGCGCAGTACACCCACAATGTTGATGCAATTGAAGGCCCGTGCCCAGGCGACAAAGGCAATATAGCCCAGGAAGACGGCGGCCAGGCTCTGCGCCTCCCTGGAGATGTCAAAGAGGGTCACGAGCCAGAACCTGCTTGTAAACATCACCGCGCCCATTGCAAGCCCCAGGCAGACAGCCGCGAACAACAGCCGCTTGGCAAACAGGTAGGCTTCCTCCCGGTCGCCCGTGCCGATGCTCCGGCCCACCACAATGGCGCTGCCGTGCATGAGCCCATAGATCATGACAAAGATCAATTGATCCATTGTGTTGTAAATCCCCTGGGCGGCCACCGCCGTATCCCCCAGCCGGCCAAAGCAAAAGCTGTACATGGTGATGCCCAGCGCCCAGAAGCTTTCGTTGAGGATCACGGGGAAGATGGTCTTCAGGTACCGGCTGAAGAATGCGCCGTCCAGCGCAAGCAGTTGGCTTAGCTTCGCGGCGGAGGCCAGGCGCCTGATATACGATACGCTGACGTTGACCGTCAGGGACACCCCGCCGGCAATCAGCGTGGCGATGGCCGCGCCCCTTATGCCCATAGCCGGCAGGCCCAGCTTGCCATAAATCAGGATATAGTTGAGGGCCGTATTGGTGACGATGGCGGCGATGCCCGCCATCATGGGGATGTAAGTCTTCTCGCTGGACTTCATGGCGCTGGCGTACACCGTGTCGATGGCGGTAAGAATCATGCCGGGCGCCACCAGCATCAGGTACTGCCTGGCATACTCCGCGCTTTCCCCGGGGTCTAGGAAAAAGCCCACCACCAGCCGGGGTGCCAAAAGGGATACGCCGCCAAAAAGCAGCGCCAGGGGCAGCGTCAGGCGCAGGCACATGCCCATGATGCTGCGCATGCCCGCGATATCCTTCTTGCCCCAGAACTGGGACAGGAAAATGCTGCTGCCCGATACCACGCCGAAAAGCGTAAGGTTGAACAGGAACATGAACCGCGACATTTGCGTCACGGCGGCGTAAGGGGGTGTGCCCAGCCCGCTGACCATGATCCCGTCGATGATGTGCAGCGACGAGGCCACCAAGTTTTGAAACATAATCGGCAGGGCCACCAATAAAAGCCGCTTGGTAAAGGCGGCGTCCCAATGGAACACGGGGCGCAGGGAATGGGGCACGGAAAAATGGCGCAAAAAAAGTCCTCCTTAATGCATGGGCAAAGAGTATTGTAGCATGGCAGGAGGGATACGTAAAGGGTAGGGAATTCTTGAGAGGATAACTGCATATGTAACGTAAAAATGCCTTGGATATGTCGCATCGGGCCTACGAGAACGCAGGAGGGAGTAGGGGGGATTTCGATGTCCCCCTTACTCCCTCCTGCACCTCCCATTATCCCCTTGCGACGACCAGGGCCTCCGGACCCTGGACCCGGAGAGGATTGCATTGTTGGTCTTGGGAAGGCGGAGTTATTTGCCCTAAATAGGGATTCTCAAGGGATGAAATCCCTTGAGCCGTGGGGAACGGGGAGGCAGCGCCCCCCTGTTTCTATGCGGTTTCTATCGCATCGGCGGCTTGGAGGCCGAGGGTTTGGACGCCCATTTCGCGGAGCTTGTATTTTTGAATCTTTCCGCTGGCGGTCATGGGGAAGGAGTTCATAAAAAGGACGTAGCGGGGGGACTTGAAGCGGGACATGCCGCTTTTCACAAACTGAATGATTTCATCCTCGGTGGCTTCCATGCCGTCGCGCAGGATGACGCAGGCGAGGATTTCCTCGCCGTATTTTATGTCGGGCACGCCCACCACCTGCACATCGCGGATGGCGGAGTGGGTGTAGAGGAATTCCTCGATTTCGCGGGGGTAGACGTTCTCGCCGCCGCGGATGATCATATCCTTGAGGCGGCCGGTGATGCGGAAGTTGCCGTCCTCGTCCATGGTGCCGATATCGCCGGTGTGCAGCCAGCCTTCCGGGTCGATGGCCTGGCGGGTGGCCTCGGGCATTTTGTAGTAGCCCTTCATGACAAGATATCCACGGGTGACGATTTCGCCGGGCACGCCCCGGGGCTGCTCCAGGCCGGTTTCAGGGTTGACAATTTTGCCTTCGGTGCAGGGGAGCAGCTTGCCCACGGTGGCCACGCGCAGTTCCAGCGGGTCATCGGCGGAGGACTGGGTCATGCCGGGGGAGGACTCCGTCTGCCCAAAGACGATGGTGACCTCGTTCATGTGCATCTTGGTATTCACATCCCGCATGGCCTTGATGGGGCAGGGGGAGCCGGCCATGATTCCGGTGCGCAGGTGGGAGAAATCAAACTTGTCAAAATCGGGGTGCTCCAGCATGCCGATGAACATGGTGGGTACGCCGTGGACGGCGGTACAGCGTTCCGCCACCAGCATTTCCATTTCCTTGAGGGCGTTGTAGCGCTCCATGAGCACCATGGTGGTACCATGGGTGAGGCATGTCATCACGCCCAGCACACAGCCAAAGCAATGGAACAGGGGCACCACAATCAAAAGCCGGTCGCTGGGGGTAAATTTCATGCGGTCGCCCATGAACTGGCCGTTGTTGGTGATGTTGTGGTGGGTAAGCATGACGCCCTTGGGAAAGCCGGTGGTGCCGGAGGTGTACTGCATGTTGATGACATCATGGGTGTCGGCGGAGGCAATGAGTGCTTCCAAGGCCTCGCCGGGCACCGTTTCGGCCATGGCATAGAAATCCTCAAAGCGCCGCGCGCCGCGGGGCAGGCTTTTGCAGTCGCCGATGATGACAACGGATTTTAAATGAGGCAGGCCGGGGTCGCCTACTTCCTCCGGTTCTTTATCACGGAGGGAGGGCAAAAGGTTCAGGATGTGGCCCAGATAGGGATTGTCCCGGTTTTCGGGCATCATGACGAGCATTTTGGTGTCGCTCTGGCGCAGCAGATACTCCACCTCAAACTGCTTGTAGTTGGTGTTCACCGTGACCAGGATGGCCCCTAATTTGGCGGTGGCGAACATGGTGAGCATCCATTCGGGCAGATTGGTGGCCCATATGCCCACATGGTTGCCCTTTTTGATGCCCATGGCCAGCATGCCACGGGCTACAAGACTCGTAAGGCGGTCAAACTCCTGCCAGCTCCAGCGGACGCCGTATTCCGGTGCGACAACGCAATCGTTGCCGGGGATCTCCCTGACATTTTTGCGCAAAAGCCCGGGGATGGTATAATTGCTGAGCGTTGTGATGGCCATAAAAACCGCCTCCTCCATGATATAAAAAACTCCGCCTCTGATTTTTCAGAGACGGAGGCATTTTGCATCCGCGGTACCACTCTGCTTGGGGCCAAAGCCCCCGCTTGTGAAAGGCGATTACGGGCCGAAACCGTCCGCTGCTACTGGCGGGAAGCCCCGCTTTCTGGCGGCCGCTCGTGGGTGAGGTTCCTCCGAAAATCCCTGCTGCCTTGCACCGCCCGGCAGTTCTCTGAAGGAGTTCTTGGAGTACTGGTCCCAGTCATGGCGTTTTCATTCAATTTGGAAAGATTGTATCGGAGGCGTACCTGTTTGTCAAGCAGGATTTGCAGGCTTTACAAAAAAGTTTCATTTCCTCTCTTGACATGCAAGGAAAAGTGAATTACAATGACTAAAGAGTCAATGATTAAGGAGTCATCAATTGAAGGCAAACAGTCGCCAGCAGCAGAAGGAACGCACGCGGGAGAGGCTGCTTCATTCGGCCTACGATGTCTTTTCCCGGCAGGGGATTACGCAAAGCCGCATGGAGGACATCGCCAGGGAAGCGGGGGTATCCCACGGCACGGTGTTTGTCCATTTCAAAACGCAGGAAGACCTGATTGAGGCGGTGGTAAACCGTTACTGTGGGGAAATCGCGGCGCGCACCCACGACCTTTCACAGGACGGCGATAGCCTGGAAGCGGTGCTTGGCGCCCATTTACAGGGAATCGGGGCGCATGAGGCCTTCTATACCCGGCTGGTGCTGGAAGCAAGGCGGCTTCCGCAAGGGGCGCGGGACAGCTTTGTGGGCATACAATCCGTTCTCTCCCTGCACTTCACGCAGGCCCTTGCCAGGGACGGTACGGCGGAAAGAACGCAGATTCCCGCTCATATGCTGTTCTCCATGTGGATCGGGCTGATACACCACTATCTTGCAAACGGTGACCTGTACGCGCCGGAAGGCGGCGTGATCGCCCGCTACGGCCCCGCGCTCCTTCATGCTTATTTGAGACTGATGAATATGGGATAGGAGAAAGAATCATGAAAACATGCATCGCCTGCGGTATGCCCATGACCAAGTCTTCCGATTTTGCCATGGGGGATGAAAAGAAAGACTACTGCCTGTATTGCGCCCGGCCGGACGGGACCATGCAATCCTACCCGGAAAAGCTTAACGGGACCACCCATTTTCTGATGAAGACCCAAGGGCTTGATGAGGCGGCCGCGCGGGAAACGGCAGAACGGCTGTTAAAAAAGCTGCAGGCCTGGGCCAACTTGTAACAGGTGTGATCCGCCGCGCAAAGGCCGCCGCATTCAAGCCGGCGGCCTTTGCCTTGCACACAAATTTCCATTGTGTGCATTTGAGATCATTCCCGAACGATGCATTGACAAATAGTGGAATTCTGATACACTCCATACAGCCGGCCAAGCCGGAGGAAAGGAAGAAAAACCATGGAATGCAAAGTCAGGAATCTATCCATCCACTATGAATCCATCGGCCAGGGAAAGCCCGTTTTGCTCATACACGGCTATCATGTGGACCACCGGCTGATGACCGGATGCATGGAACCGGTTTTTCAGGAGGCGCAGGGGTACAGAAGAGTTTACATCGACCTGCCGGGAATGGGGAAAACGAAAAGCGCGCCTTGGATCGTTAATTCTGATGTGATGCTGGATATACTGCTCTCCTTTGTCGATGAGGTAATCCCGGGCGAACGTTTCCTGCTTGCCGGCGAATCCTACGGCGGATACCTGGCCAGGGGGATCATACAGCGCGCGGCCGGCCGCGTGGCGGGGGTTATGCTTTTGTGCCCCGCTATCGAGGCGGATTATGCCAAACGGACGCTGCCTGATCATGTGGTTCTGAAAAAGGAGGAGGAATTGTTTGCCCGGCTGAGCCCGTCGGAGGCGGAAGAATTTTCCGGGATCAATGTCATTCAGACAAAAGTAGTCTGGGAGAGGTTCCGCGACGAGATTCTGCCAGGCATAAGGCTTGCGGATCAACCCTATTTGGATTGGTTCCGGGAAAACGGCTATGCCTTTTCCTTTGATGTGGATAAGCTCGAAAAGCCGTATTCAGGCCCGGCGCTGTTCCTTTTGGGCCGGCAGGATGCGAGTGTCGGCTACCGGGATGCCTGGAGCATCCTTGAAAATTATCCGCGCGCAACATTTGCCGTATTGGACAGGGCCGGGCATAACCTGCAAATTGAGCAGGCCGGGCTGTTCCGCACACTTGTGCTGGAGTGGCTTGAAAGGGTAAAGGAGGCGAATGACAGGACAGGCATCTGAATCATGATGCCGTTCCCGTATGGGAGGCCATTCTCCCCTAACGAATAAAAATGCAGGTGATTGGGGCAAACTGAAACCACTTTACCATAAATGCCCTGCCATTTTCCCAGGTACTTTACCACCTGGTGGATTTGTGGTATAATAAAAGACCACTTGCCGGAGCAGCCGGCCCGGCTAAGGCTTCGAAGCCGAAGCGCCGCAGTGCGGCCAATGATCCAAATGGAGGGAATTTCAAAGGAGGGGAACCATGTACCGCTATTCGCAGCAAATGCGGGGCAACACAGGCAACCAGCGGTTAAGGCAGCAGATGAGCAAGGTGATGCTGATATTGCTGGTGCTGGCCGTGGTGGTATTGGGCATACTGGGCGGCAATGCCATGCGCTTTGAGGGCAAGGAGCAAGCGCTGTTTCGGGAGCGCATGCGCAGCGAGGTCAGCCAGGCCATCAGCCAGGTCAACAACCTGTCCCGCACGGGGGGGTCCACCACCACCAACCTCCTGGGCAAGCTGCGCCAGCATGTATACGCCATGCAAACGATGCAGCAGATCCATATGGCCCTGAGAGGAAACAGCCAGCAGGCGGTGGACGCGGGTTTGTTTGACAGCATCTATACGGTGATCGACACATTCGACGCAAGGCTGCAGACGGGGCAGCAGACGAAGGAACCTCAAACGCAGCTGTTGACGCTGCTCACTGAACTGAAAACAAAGGTTGACGGCATTCAGTAATATACCGCAGTGAAAACCGCCCCCGTTTCCCGATGTGGGAAGCGGGGGCGGTTTTGCAATTGTTATTTCCGGAGCGAAGCGCTTATGAAGCCCGAAAACAGGGGATGGGCGCGGTCGGGGCGGGAGAGGAATTCGGGATGGTACAAAACAGCCGCGTAGAAGGGATGATCCTTTACCTCGAAAGCCTCCGGATACCCTTCCTTCTCGCATCTTCCCACGCACAGGAAACCCTTTTCCTCCAGGGCGCCCACATAAATGGGGGCCACCTCAAAGCGGTTGCCATGACGTTCCCTGACCGAATCGCTGCCGTAAAGGGAACGGATCAACCCTTCCTGCAAAAGCACATTGCTTGCGCCCATGCGGGCAGCGCTGCGGTTTCCGTTCGAACTCAGTCTGCTCTCCGGGATGTACACCACGGGATGGGGCGTCTGCGGATCCACCTCCGCGGAATTGGCGCTGAAAAGATGCAATAGATTCCGGCAGGCTTCCACCACCGCCAACTGCATGCCAAAGCCGATAGCCAGGAAGGGTATGCGCTGTTCTCTGGCATAAGCCACGGCAGCAATAATGCCTTCCGTGCCCCGATCGCCATAGCCGCCTGGAATAATGATGCCGTCAAATCCGGCCAGCACTTTTGCGGCATTTTCACCGGTGATGCTTTCGGAACTTAACCATTCGATGGTTACGGCGGTTTTCAGGGCGATCCCGGCGTGGGTGAGCGCTTCCGCTACGGAAAGGTAAGCGTCGTGGAGCGCCACATATTTGCCCACCAGCGCTATCTTCGCCTGGGATTCGGGATGGCGGTAGCGGTCCAGCATATTTTTCCAGCCACTCATGTCGCTGACGGGATGATCCAGCCCCAATTGCTGGCAGACGATGCTGGCCAGGCCTTCCTCCTCCATCATCAGGGGAACCTCGTACAGGGAGGCGACATCCACATTTTGAACCACGTGGCTGGCTCTCACGTTGCAAAACAGGGCGATCTTTTCCTTGGCTTCCCTGGTGATGCGTTTTTCCGTGCGGCAGACGATGACGTCCGGCTGGATGCCGATGGCCCGCAAATTCTTCACCGAGTGCTGAGTGGGCTTTGTTTTCAATTCTCCCGCTACCGAGATATAGGGCAGCAGCGTCACATGAATGAAGCAAGTGTTCTGGTCGTCCAGATCCCAGCGCATTTGCCGTATGGCCTCCAGAAAGGGGGCGGATTCCATATCGCCCACCGTGCCGCCGATTTCCACCAGCGCAATGTCCGCGCCGCTCTTTTGTGCGGCGGCCCAAATGGCCTGCTTGATTTCGTTGGTCACATGGGGCACCACCTGTACGGTGCCGCCCTTGTATTCGCCCCGGAGCTCCCGCTCCATCACCAGTTTGTGGATTTTGCCGGTGGTAACGCTGGCTTCCTCCGTAAGCAGTACGTCCGTAAAGCGCTCATAATGGCCAAGGTCCAGGTCGGCGGCCACACCGTCGTCGGTGATAAAGGCTTCGCCGTGCTGAAGCGGGCTTAAAAGGCCGGGGTCCACATTATAATACGGATCGATTTTCTGAAGGGAAACCTTGAACCCACGGGCCTTGAGGAGCCGGCCCAGGGATGCGGTAGTGATGCCTTTGCCCAGGGAGGATACGACGCCGCCGGTGACGAACACGAATTTCGCAGCCATATGGGACGCTCCTTTACGCATAATGAAAGGCCGGTCCAGCGGACGCTGCCGGCAAATGTAAAAACACAATGTGTATATTGTAATTGCCAGGTAAGAGCCTGTCAATGTATAATTCGGGAGAATTCGCGCGTTGATGACCGGGGCGCATACCGCCGGCCGGCAGCTTGTTCATTCTTCAGGGTGATACAAGGCGCTATACGCGTTGCCTCAATCTATCACTGGAAAGGTACGGGCAAAGGCCGCGGCGTAAGCAGCGCCACATGGGGCTGCTGGAACAGGTCTTCTTTGGTGACGCGCAAAAGGGGCATGGGAGTGGGGTACACATCCAGCGCGCTCAAAAAATCTTCCACCGGGGCGATGGGCAATCTGCCGCTTGCGGCGGTACGGTAATGCATGGGGATAATGATCCGGGGCTGCAAAGTGTGGCACAGGTGTACCGCCTGATTGGCGTCGATGGTGTAATAGCCGCCCACCGGTACCATCAAAATGTCTACCCGGCCAAGGGCGGCGCAGGCCGCCGGGCTTAGGCCGTGCCCCAGGTCGCCCAGGTGCAAAAGCCGCAGGCCATCCGTTTCCATCAGGTATAGGGTATTCCTGCCCCGCCGGGCGCCTTGCTGGCCGTCGTGAAAGGAAGGGAAGCCGGTGATACGCATGTTGGACAGAGGATCAAACACGCCTTCACCTCTTATGACGGCGGGATTTCCTTCCACCAGTGAAATGTTGTTGTGATCGTGGTGCTCGTGGCTGACGGTGACCACATCCCCCTGCAGCCTGCCTATTGTGTAGCCTACGGAATCGTCGTAGGGATCGGTGACGAGGGTATGCCCGTCCGCCGTTTCCAGAGCGAACAGCGCATGTCCGTAATAGGTGATGAGCATCAAACCACCTGCTTTCACTTGTTTTTTTCCATCAGCCATTGGGCCAGCAGCTTCCCTGCCAGCGCGGGCAAGGGTTCTTTTTGGCGCATCAGTTCCGCGAGGCGGGAAGGCAGCCTTTCCGCCAGGGAAAGGGCCTGCGCTCCGCCCGCCTCAATGGCTTTCATCGTTTGCCGTGCGGCCCATAGAGGCTGGCGGCTTATCGGGCAAGGATGCTCATACAGCATCCGGCACAGTGCCCAGACGTTCAGATATTTATCATCCAGGGGTCTGCCGGGCGGCTCCCCGGGCAGGGTTTCGTCCAACTGCGCATAACGCACGGCAGGCATATCCAGGAACCATAGGCTGTCCGTTTCAAGCAGGATCAGCCCGGCTTCGCGAAAAAGCTGCTCGCCATACGCGGGATTTGACAGCCTTCTTGGCACATCGCTGCACAAAAGAAAATCATCGTTTTCCGCCCTGCGCAAAAAAGGCGGGCGCGCCGGGAAGCCTGCCTTTTCAAACAGCGCATTGGCCTCCCGGCGCAGGCCGTCAAGCAGTGTAGTCATGAGGGCGCATCCTGCCGCACGAAGAGCACTTTCAATTCATGCATGGCTACAAACTGCCCTTGCAGGTCAAGCTGATATTGCAGCGATACGTCGCCTTTTTCTTCATTGGCGGAATACTGTACACGGGTGGCAAAAATGCCCATTTCCAGATCGCCCATGGGGGTACGGTAATTGCCCTGGAAGCGGCGCCCTTTTTCAAACACCATGCTGGTTGCGTAGGAACCGTCCCTCACCATGGTGACGCTTCCCTTCTCCATATCCAGGGTGATATGACTGGTTTCGCCGCTTTCGGGCTGAGTCTCCTCGTAGCGCAGGGAAAAGCCCCGCTCCGTCTTGTGCAGTTGTCCGGTGGTGACCAGGTGGATACGCTCCTCCTGTTGGCCGTCCTGCTGGCTTTGCCCGGTGACGGATAATAGCACGGGGATGGAATGTGAACGCATGGCATCCTCCTCCCCCCTCTTGTTGATACTATCATTATACCATGAAAGACCTGGCAGTGAAAACGGGAATCGGTAAAAAGGCACTTGATGAGTTATACCAAGGGGGATTAACGAGGAGTCGCGCCTTCTCGTTTGTAATTTGAGGCCAGTCAAGAAAATGACTTGTCATTTTCTTGAGGCGGTTGCTATAATGGCAAGCGGAGGGGATGGACATGCAGGTGATGGCCCGGGCCAAGATCAACTGGACGCTGGACGTTTTGGGCAGGCGGCCGGACGGGTACCATCAATTGGATATGCTGCTTCAATCGGTGGCGCTGGCCGATACCATTACCTTAAGGCCCGGTGACGGGCTGACGCTGCGGTTGTCCCAGGGGGCCAGGGTGCCGGGTACGCAGGATAATCTGGTGATGAAGGCCGCCGGGGCGCTGCAAACGGCCGCAGGCTGTTCAAAGGGCGCGGACATTCACCTGCAAAAGAACATACCCATCGGCGCGGGCATGGGCGGGGGCAGCGCCGATGCCGCCGCGGTGCTGGCTGGGCTGAATGAACTGTGGGAGCTTCACCTGCCTGTGGGGGAACTGCAAAAAATCGGCCTTGCGGTGGGGGCGGATGTTCCCTTTTGCTTAAGGGGCGGGCTTATGCGCGCCAGAGGCATTGGCGAAATATTGGAGCCGCTTTCCTGCGCGTGCCAGTTCTGGCTGGTGGTGGTGCAGCCCTGCCGTGGCCTGGGCACCAAAAAAGTGTTCACTTCCTTGGAGTGGGAAAAAATACCGCCTTCCTCCCGGCCGGATACGCCGGCGGCTATTGCTGCGCTTGCGCAGGGGAATTTAACGGCCCTGTGCCATGCCATGGGCAACGCGCTGCAACCCACAAGCGAATCATTGCGCCCGGAGATCCGTTCCGCGGTGCAGGCACTGCGCCTTAACGGGGCAAGGCAGGCCATGATGACGGGTAGCGGCTCGGCGGTGTATGGCGTGTTCCAAAGCGCCATGCATGCCCGCTCCGCGCTGGCCGCGCTGAAAAGGCGGTGGTCCGCCTGCTTTATGACCCATACCTGTTTGGAGGGGCTGGTTTTTCAGGAGGAATGACAATACATAAAATATATGGCCAATGGGCACCCTGTATGCAGAAACCGCTAAGGAGGGGACTGCATGCGCAGGGTGTTTTTGTTGGTACTGACGGCATCGTTATTTATGCTTGGCACGGCCAGGGGGCAGACGGAGGAGGCAAGAATGCAGGAGGCTGTCAAAACGGGGGACATCATCCGCCTGCACGTGGTGGCCGCAGGGGATGACGCGGAGAACCAGCGGATCAAGCTGTGCGTGCGGGACAAGGTGCTTTTGGCCTGGCGGGGAGCCCTTTCCCGGCAGGATAATGCGCAGGATATGATGGCCTTTCTTGAGGATAACAGGCAAGCGCTGGAGGAAGCGGCATCAAAAGCCGCCCGGGAGGAAGGCTTTTCGGGAAAAGTGTCGGCTCAGGTGGGGGTATTCCCTTTTCCCGACAGGTGGTATGGGAGCGTGCTGGTGCCGGCGGGAGAATATCGGGCTTTGCGCATTGTGCTGGGGAGCGGGGAAGGGAAAAATTGGTGGTGCGTGCTTTTCCCCAGCCTGTGCCTGAGCCTTGCCGCACAGGATGTGCCCCCGCTGGATGCAACGGCAAAGCCCGGGGAAGATGCGGATTTTACCTGGCGGGTATGGGACATTTTTTGCGCCTGGCCCCTTATGTCGCCCGTATGATTTTCCAAAAAGGACGCCATACTTTGCCTGAACGGGAAACAAAGAGGGGGAAATACCGTGCTCAGGCAAAGCGGGAAAATATCGGCTCTGGCCACGCTGGCGATAGGCATCTTACTTTTGGCCACCATGCAGCTGGCGTATGCCCAGGTGGTGGCCTGGGGTTCCCGGGGGGACCAGGTGACCGCCGTGCAGAGGAAATTGAAGCAATGGGGCTATTTTGACGGTTCGGTGACGGGATACTTCGGTCAGGAAACATACAACGCGGTGGTCTATTTTCAGCGCAAGAACGGGCTGAGGGCGGATGGCGTGGTAGGCCCGACCACGGCGGCGGCGCTGGGGATCACGCTCACCGGCGGCTCCGTTTCCGTGGGCAGCTTCAATGAAAGCGAGGTATACACCCTGGCCCGGCTCATCAACGGGGAGGCAAGAGGCGAGCCCTATATCGGCCAGGTGGCGGTGGGAGCGGTGGTTTTGAACCGCGTAAAGAGCCCATCGTTCCCCAATACCATCAGCGGCGTCGTCTACCAGTCCGGCGCTTTTGACGCGGTATGGGACGGACAGATCAATTTGTCACCCAGTCAGGACAGCATAAGGGCCGCAAGGGATGCCATGAACGGCTGGGATCCCACCGGCGGTTCGCTGTATTATTACAACCCTGCCACGGCCACCAGCAACTGGATCTGGACTCGGCAGATAACGCTGTCCATCGGCCGGCACAACTTTGCCATATAGGGAGGGGAGAACATGCAGAAAAAGCACCATATGCTCTTGTACACCTTCCTGTCCCTGGCGCTGGTGGCGGCCATCGGTACGGCTGTCTATGAGGGGCAGCGTGCGGCCCGCATCTCAAGGGCGCTGGAGGATGTGTACTACAGCGCCGTGCTGGAAACCGTCAGCCAGCTCCAGAGCATGGAGATCAAAATGAACAAGCTTCTGGTGTCCGGCACGCCGCAGACGGGTGTAGACCTTTTATCGGACTTGAGCCGTCAGGCCTGGGAGGTGCAAAGCAATCTCACCATTTTGCCCCTGTCCCACATGGCCATGGAACCGACGGTAAAGTTTGCCTCGCAGGTGGGCGATTACAGCGATTCGCTGGTGCTCAAGGTTGCAAACGGCACGCCGCTCAATGATACAGACCTTCAGCAATTGAGCCAGCTTCTCACCAACTGCGTGCTGCTGGCAGGGCAATTGCAGGCAAGCCAGCAGCAGATGATCGCACAAAGCATGCGGTACACATCGGAGAACCCCATGTTCTATCAGGATATGGAGGCGCAGGCCCGGCCTATGGAGCAGGTGGGGGACAAGGACAACGGCATCGACTATCCTACACTCATCTATGACGGGGCGTTTTCCGACGCCAGGCACATGGGCGCGCCTCAGGGCCTGCCCCAAGGGGAGATCACCAAAGAGCAGGCTCTGGAAATCGCCAAGGAATTCGTGGGCGCGGATCGGGTGACAGGCATTCGGGAAAGCGCGGCCATCCAGGGCGCTATACCGGCCTGGGGCGTTATGGTCACCATCCCGGACGATACGCTTACCGTGGAGGTTACCCGCCAGGGCGGCAAGGTGCTGTGGATGATGCCCGAGCATGCGGATTTTCCCCAAACACTTTCTGTAGACCAGTGCAAGGAAAAGGCGAAAGCCTTTCTGTCAAGCAGGGGTTTTGGGGAAATGTTGGATAGCTATTACCAGGTGTACAATGGCCTGGCTGTAATCAACTATGCCGCCGTCCAGGACGGCATACTCCTGTATCCAGATCTCGTAAAGGTTCAGGTGCGCATGGATACCGGGGATATTGTGGGTCTGGAAGCCAACAATTACTGGATGAACCACAGGCGGCGGGAGTTGGAAAAACCGAAGATCACCGAGGAAGAGGCACGGGATATGGTCAGCTCCAGGCTGGAGATCCTCCAAACGCGGCTGTGCCTGATCCCCTTGCGCGGCACGGAAAAGCTGTGCTACGAGTTTTCAGCCGCCTGGGACGATTCCCAATACCTGGTGTACATCGATGCCCTGACGGGTGAAGAACGGGAGATCCTCAAGGTCATCGAAACCGAAACGGGGCCGCTGGCAGCATAGGGAAAGGGTTTCTGACGAAATCCTTCCGAAACTACCGCGCTTGTCGCTGGTTTCGGATTTGCAAACGAGGGGGGACAGATGTCTCCCCTCGTTGCTTCCTGAGATAACCTGAGTTAATCAGGGGAATTTACTCAGGTTGCTTTTTACGATCTCCCCAAATGTTTACCGCCAGCCCGGCCAGCACCAGTACTCCGCCCGCCAGCGTTCCGGAAGAAAACTTATGAGTGGCAAAGTAATCCAGCAGCAAACCGGAAAACAATTGGCCCACAAAGATCAAAAGCGTCAGCTGCGTGGCGGGAAGGCGGTGGGTGATTCTGTTGAGTACATATATGCTCACAAGCCCCAGAGCGCCGCCCAGGTACATGGTGAAGGAGCCGCCCGGGGCGGGGAAGGCGTTTGTTACCACAGCGCCTGTCAGAAAAAAAGCGATCAGGGAACCGGTCAGCCCCGTGATATAGTTCATCAGTGAACTGTAGGGCGCGCCGCAGCTTTGTGACAGCCGGGAATTGCACATGCGGGCCAATACGATGGTGATGCCGCTGAACAGGACGCCGAACACAGCTATCACCATATCATCATCACCGCCACTCCCAGACCGATCAGCACAAGGCTTAAGGCCTTTTCCCATCTGAATTTCGTTTTCACAAAACCCCACAGGCCGAACTGGTCAAAGACCATGCTGCATGCCATTTGCCCCAGAAGCGTCAGCGACAGCGTGGCCGTGACGCCGAGCGTTGTCACGCCCAGGTTGCTTGTGATCACGGTGAATATGCCCAGCACGCCGCCAAGATGCATCCAAAAGGGGGCGTGCTGTTTTTTGAACAAATGCTTAATGGCCAGTGGAAGAATACATACAAGGCCTGCCACATGAATGAGCACCGTGGCGAAGGGATTGCCGTACGTTTGGCTGAGATGCGCGTTGAACAGGTTCATCACCGAGTATAAGATGCCGACGATTGCGCCCAGCACCGCGGGCATGAAAACACCTCCGGTCCTCGAAAATGAAGGGTCATTTTCGCAGTTTTGCACTTTTCACGGTTTGCTTCGCATACCCCCCGCCTACCCATCTGGCTCAATCGTCACGCTGCTTCGATGCCGCTCGCATCGTTCGTTTCGCCAGCCTCCTCCGTCTCGCTTCACCCGCCACAGGCGGCGCTTCGGCTACGGAGCCTTCAATACATCCCCGAAAGCTTGTCCGATCTTATTGATAATCCGATAGATGTTAAATAACCCCCCTGAACCCCTTGCCGATGATTTCGCCCGTATTGGTGATCAGTATGAAGCAGCGGGGGTCCACCTCCCGGGCATATTGGCGCAGGCGCACGGCCTGGGTACGGTTCACAACGGTCAAGAGGACCGTGCGGTTTTCGTGGGTATAGGCGCCTTCGCCGTGAAGGACGGTGGCGCCCCTGTGAAGGTTGTCCACAACAAAGCGTAATATGGGCTCCGGCGAGGCGGTGATGATGTGGAAGCATTTGTTGGTCTTGATGTTTTCCAGCACCAGGTCCACCAGCAGGGCCTTGATGAGCAGGCCCAGGATGGAGAACAGCCCCGTTTCCACGCCGAAAGCAAACAGCGCCGCCGCGGTGATAATGAAGTCCACTGCGAACAGCGCGTTGCCGATGTTCAGGGATGTATACTTTTTCAATATCATCGCGATGATGTCTGTACCGCCGCTGCTGGCCCCGATGTTGAAAAGGATGGCCGAGCCCACTGCCGGCAGCGCCACGGCGAAAATCAGCTCGAGTAAAGGCTGCGTTGTAAGGGGAGATGACAAAGGCAGCGCCTTTTCCAAAAGCCAGGTCAAGCTGGAAAACAGTGTGCTGGTATACGCGGTGCGCAGGCCGAAGGACCGGCCGAAGACCGCGAAGCCCAGGATTAAAAGCGCGGCGTTGATGAGGAAAACAAACGATCCCGCCGTCAGCCCCGGCACATAGAAGCCCAAGATGATGGAGATGCCGCTGACGCCGCCGGTGGAAAAATGGTTGGGAAATTTGAAAAAATACACGCCTACCGCAATGAACAGGGTGCCAATGGTCAGCAGCATGTATTCCTTTACCGTTTGACGGACCGTCCTGGGCATAGCCGACTTCCTCTCCGCAAGTGCGCATGCATGCGGAGAAATCATACCATGTTCCAAGGATACCTGCAAGCGTTTGCAGCTTTTTGGTGAAGGCGAAATCGTCATTTTCCGGCGCCGGAAAGACGCTGCTGTCCGCATCCCCGCCGGGTGCGAATTCCTTGCGCAATTCCGGTTTGTGAGGAAATATGCCGGGAATCTCCCAATCCACCCGGCGTAATCGTTGTGTTGCCATATTCATCAATTCAGAAATCTTTGCGGGAGACAAAATGTATGAAAGTGTGCTTTCAGCACACCCTTTTTCACAAAAGGTGAGAGATAATATAAGAAATACATGCGGCAAAGAGGATCGTATGAAAAAAATCATAGCTATGTTACTGACCATCGGTTTGATTCTGTGCCTTTATGTAACCGCACAAGCCAATGAGCCCGCACTAACCATCGGGGCGGCTGTCGAACGGTTCCTTCAAGAGGCCATGGCTGCACAGGCGGATAATGCCTCCGGCGGCTGGGAGCGTTATATCTTCAACTGTGGTGCATCCAACATTACCATGGAGCTTGGGAAATTTGATGTGACACGCGGAAAGCCGCTTGCTGTCAGCTTTATGCTGGCCAGCGGCAATCCCCGCATAAAAGAGCAGCCGAAATATACGGGTGATGCGCAAGCCTTTTTGAGCGGTATCGTACAATCCATGTCCACACCCGATACCAAGGTAAAAGTGAATCTTGCCGTGACCAATGTGTCAAGCGGCTATGTTGTGACCTTTGCGCCCAAGGCCGAGGCCGCGCTGCAAAAGGCGGTCAAAACCGCTGCAGCCTCTGCAAAAAAGGCTTTTGCGGACAAAAAAGTGCTGTCTGCCCTGACGGATTTTTTTATGCCTGCGCCTATTGCCATTCCCAAGAAAGCGCCGGTATCCTTGAAGGCCGGTGAGTATCTTGAGGCGTATGTCCGCTATCTGGATCGCGCGGACACCGATGAGGAAAGCCGGCTGTTGCTGCCTGCGCTCCTCTACTCCATCAAGGACTGCAGGCTTGACATATCAGGCGGGCCTGAAGCAATCGCACTTACCTTCAACGCCCCCGATCTCTTTGAGCTGATAGAAGACGCAGGCAATGATGTGCAATATGATATGCGCTATGACGCAAGAGCCAAAGCGTATACCCGGGAGCAGCTGACGCTAAGGATCACCGCTCGTGTGGAGCAAAAGGCTATTGCCCACCGCCATAGCAAGGATAAGGGCACGGCTGGACGGTACGAGTTCAACTTGTTTGATCTTGATCGAGAGATAGATGCCTTTGCGCTCATTTCTGCCAATCATGACAGCGCCGCGGTCAGGAGCAAGCTTGAAAGTGCAGTCGATGATACAAGCATCAGTATCGGCGAACTGCCGGATTACCCGGCTGTTGCAAGCCCAAAATCCGGTTTGGTGAGCGGCAGAAACACGGGAACCAAGTGTATATTCCATATGCCTAAAGACGGCTTGAACTACTGCATCGGCGTATACTCGGCGTCAAGTGACAAACAGATCCTGGTGGCATTTTCCAATAACGGTAGCAGAGTGACCGTGCGTATTCCCCAGGGCTTAGTGTACTTCATTATTGGGGAAGGTGAAACATGGTATGGGCAAAAGCATCTGTTCGGTGAAACGGGTTCTTACATGAAAACCGAAAATATTGATATTTACAGCAGCCGTTACTATCATACATTCACGGTAAAGCCCAAGGGGGGTGGAAATACCGATACTTATCCGCTCGATTATAGTGACTTGTTCAGGTAATCACCATGGTCCACCATTTGACAGGAGGAGGCTACACGCATGAAAAGAGCATTTGTATTGCTTCTGGGACTTGTTTTGATCTATTCCCTGGTTTCGATGAGCAGTGCCGGCGCACAAGACGTTTCATCCGCAAGCGCGGAAGCCCAGGCACAGGGATTCCTTGACAAGTTGGAAAACTGCCCTCCCGTGAAGCCGGAGGATAACCGTATTGGCTTTGCCATAGACCGTATAGAGAAGGATGGTGACAATTACTTCGTATACTGGAGCTCAACAAGCGACATGATCAATCGGAATCCGAATAACATGGCCTATGCTTTCTCGCTCATTACCTTCTATGACCCGGAGGATTATTCAAACGCCTATCAGGGTTATACGGTGGAGAACGGAAAAATCAGTCTCTCGTTCGTTAATGGCGAAGAAATATCCTACAACCATGTGCGTGTGAACTTTAAAACCCCGTCCAAAGTAGTATACATGTACTTTGCCGGCGCTCCTGCCGGACCGGCTGAGATATATACGGTACCGTTGTTTTATACCTTGATTCTGGATGACAATCCCCGCAACTATGAAACCGTGCCCCGCGCGGCCAATAACCTGTTCGGCCAATAGCATACATTTGCGTTTCCCGCCTCGTTTTCACATCTTCTCGCTTCCATCCGCCCCGCCGTACCGGACATGCGCCTTGCACGATATCAAATATCCGTCCCTCCCAAAGCAAACGCCGCAGAAGGCCCCGAATGCGGCGTTTGCGGTTTTGTGTTTTGCGCAATCATCACAAGAAAGCATCCGGATGGATTTTGGGAAGGAATTTGATGACCGAATAAGAATTTATGAATACACGCGCTGGAATCGCGGAATGCGCGAGCCTGTCATGCCGCAGTATGACGAAATTGGCAGCGGTGAAAGGCTGATCAATCACAGAAGGAGATATGCTGATGAAAAAGCCTGAACGCAGTTATGCTGACAGTGATGTGCAAATGCTTAAAATGGCTCACGAAGAAAGCAATCATCATACCACAGCTCACATGCTCAATGAGCTGAAAGAGGAAAAGGATATCGAAAGTTTCATCAAGCGCAACGAGCAGTCGTTTAACAGCAAATCCATCTCCGATCATATGGAGGGTTTGCTGGAAAAATACGGAATCAGCAAAACCGAAGCCATCCTGCGGGCTGATATCGAACGCGGGTATGGATATCAAATTCTGCGGGGTATCCGTGACGCCGCGCGGGATAAATATATCCGGCTGGCGTTGGGCATTGGGCTTGATCTGAACGATACCCAGCATATGCTGATGATCGCCAGGCACGGCGTTTTATATCCCAAGGTCATGCGCGACGCGCTGCTGATTTTCTGTATCAATAAAAAATGCGATGTTTTTACGGTCCAATCTCTGTTGTTCGATCACCATCTGGACACTCTGGAATAACCGTATGCGTCTTGGGCACACCGCCCCCGTCTGTGGCTGCCTGCCGCTACCATGGTTCCCGCACCTCAATGGCAAACCTTGCCCTATCCTTGATCTTGTCCACTTGCTCCTGCATATCCGTTGAACAGATGATCTCCCTCAGTGTTGGAATATCCATCAGGGGCGTGAGATCGGCCCTTACCTGTAGAATTTCAAGCTTACTCAGCCTTTTCATTTTCGCCAGGGGGCCAAGATCCGTTACGCTTGTGTAGTTTAGATTGAGAGAGCTTAAGAATTCAAGCTTTTCAATGCCTGAAAGGTCTGTTATGCCGTTGCCCCACAATTCCAAACGCACCAGTTTGTCAAGGCCTTCAAACAGCTCTAAATCGGTGATGCCGCACCGGTGAACGATGAGTTCCCGCAGGTTCTTGTTTCTGACGACGGCAGCGACATCTGCTTGAGTGCTGTCCGACATATCCACATAGGTAAGCCGGGGAAGCCCTGCGAGCGGGGAATAGTCCATACAGGATGTGTTAAAAAGGTTGATAGATTCAAGCTTCTCAAGCCGGGCAAGAGGTGTCAGATCATATATCTCAGTGTTCTCAAGCCCGATCTCACGCAGGTTTTGAAGCTTTTCAAGGGGAGTCAAATCAAATATGGGATTATTCCCAACCTTCAGGCTCTTGAGCTCCGCCATCTGCGCAAGCGGTGAAAGATCCCGTATAAAGTTTCCGCCGAGATTCAGGGAAAACAGCTTCATTCCCTGAAGCGGAGAGATATCTGCGATCATTTGGCCAAACAACTCCAAATGCATCAGGTTTTCAAAAAGGAGTATGTCCGTGAGCTCCCGAATGGATCCCCTTTGTACGGGGGTATTGCGGATAAAAATCTTCTCTCCCACATCCATGCGGGCGCTATTCCAATCGGATATTTCAGAATCTCCCATCACGCACAGCCTGGTGATCCCTCTCAGCTCATCCGCGTATATTGGTTCACTTTCTGTTTTGTTCAATTGCCTGCGCGCGTTTTGTTCGATCTGTGATGAAGCAAATGTCACAACGCCCTCGCTTGATACATGCGTTGCGCGGGAAGGCGCATTCCGCGTCTGCATAAAGGTTTGCGCCGGTGTTGCTGCCGGCAGGTCCGCGTTGTGCGCATACTTGAACCCGCTTAAAAAACCCAGCGCAAGGCAGCATGCAATGACACATGCAGTCTTCAGCCTGGTGAATACACGATGGCGCAGCAGGATAAGCCGGCGCCTTAACTGCGCCATGGATGCATAGCGGTCCTTCGGCGCGAACTGTGTGCACTTTTGGGCGATCCCCGCAAGTTCTGCAGGCAGCCGGTCTGCCGCATGAATGTCGTACTGCCCGCTTCCAAGATAGATGATCAATATGCCAAGGGAATAAATGTCAGACCGCACGTCGGTCTGGGTATAGCCATATTGCTCAGGCGGAGCTGTGGCCGTCGTGCCCATGAATACCGTATCCCGCGCCGCATCCGGGTTGAACTTTCGGGATATATCAAAATCAATGAGCTTGACGGCGCCGTTTGGAGCGCAAATCACGTTTTGAGGCTTCAGATCGCGATAGATCACCGGAGGGGTCCTTGTATGCAGATACTGAAAAATATCGCAAAGCTGCAAAGAGACATCAATAATTTCCTGTAAGGCGAATACCCCACGCACCCTGACCAACTGATCCAGCGTATTGCCTTCCATATAATCCCTGATCAAATAGGAGTATCCGTTTGAGGTGAAGCAGTCGACAGCCTTGGGAATCCCTTCGTGGTCAAGGCTTTTGAGCATCGCATATTCCGCTTCATTGGCCGGCGCCTGCATTTCGGGCCGCTGCTTCATAACAAACAGTTGGCTTGTAGATTTGTTTGACAGCAGATAGATTTCCTTATGTTCCAATGAAACCAGGCATGCGGCGGCATCATAATCCGCCTGGACCGCCGGCGGCAGGCGAATGCCTGCTGCAAGCTCCTTGGCATAAACCGCCCCGAATTCCTCGGAAATCATGACCACTGGACGCCTTCCCCTTTGCTTGCACATATGGAAATGTCTTCTATTGGCATTATATTCTACATCACTGTTCCCTGTAAATAGCATTGCGAAACAGTACATAAAAACACCTCCGGCACTTGAGCCGGAGGCGGTTGCAAAGGAACGGGGAAGGACCCGCTCCCTGTCCTGGCTGCGGGAGGACCCCGCCCTTCGCCATCTATTGTAAAGCTAAATGCTTCTTAAGGATATTCGTAAGGCGATGTCCTTATTAAAGTTATTTGGGATGGGGCCCGGGGAAGGGTTTTTCAAAAACCTCCTTCCCCGGCCATTATCTCAAAACCGTTCTCAGTTACTTCCCGTGATCTTACCCTGGCCGTTGCCGATGGCGATCTTGCGCTGGGTTCTTTGGGGTTCCGGGGCGTTCTTGGGCAGCTTTACGGTGAGCACGCCGTTTTTGTAGTCGGCGCTGATGTTGTCCTGCTGGATGCCCTCCAGGCTGAAGCTGCGCTCCATGCGGCCCGCGCGGCGTTCGCAGTAGAGGTAATTGTCCTTTTCCTCCTTGTGTTCCTGGCGGGCGTTGGCGGTAATGGTGAGTACATCGTTGTCCACGGTCAGGTCGATTTGGTCCTCGTTCACGCCGGGCAGCTCCGCCTCCAGAAGGTAGTGGTCGGCCTTGTCCTTCACATCCACGCGGAAGCCGGCGCTGCCCATCCAGTCGCTCATGTCGAAAAAGGAACGAAAGAAGTTGTCATTGAACAGGTTGTTGGTCAGGCTCCGGCCCACATCCCTGCGGCTACGGAAAGGAATCAAAGTATACATACGTAAACCTCCTTCAATAGTGTCTTGTTCATGGTTTGTTGGGTGGAAAGGAACCCTTTTGGTATCGGTTCCCTTTCCATGGCTGCATTATACATCGAAGGTCAAAGAAGGTCAAAGTAAAATTTGGGCGAAAACCGGGGAACATGTGCGCGATTCCATAGAAAATCTTTGATTATCTTTAATTTGCTGCGAATTTCAAAAAGTTTCGATCCCTGTGCGCATGGGTATATTGTCAGTGCAAGGTCAAAAAAAGAATCGGTTTGCCCTCATTCCGGAACGGACGGGGACAGGCATGGCAAATAGGAAAGGAAGGTGAGAAAAATGCGGGCAAACACTTGCGTCAAAGCGGTGGAATGGGTACAATAGGCGCATGAAAACCATCATGCGAACCCGGCTTGCGCCGCTGCTTGACAGGGAACTTAAGTCACTCGGCCTCCTTCACGGCGGCAAGGCGCTGCTGGCGGGGGTGTCGGGGGGCGCGGACTCCGTGGCGCTTCTTAACGGGATGGCCCTTTTGCGGGAATCGCATGATTTTTCTTTGACCGCGGTGCATGTGGAGCACGGCCTGCGGGGGGAGGCTTCTTGCAAGGATGCCGCCTTCGTGAAGGCGCTGTGCGAATCGCTGCATGTTCCGCTGCTGGCGTACCCGGTGGATGCCTTTGCGGCCATGAAGGCGCTGCGCTGCGGCATGGAAGAAGCCGCCCGCATCCTGCGCTATGACTGTTTTGCAAAAGCGATGATGGTGTGTAACGGCGACGCGATTTTGTTAGCCCACCACGCAGACGACCAGGCGGAAACGTTGCTGATGCATTTGATTCGCGGCAGCGGTCCCGAGGGGCTCAAGGGCATGGAGAAAGCCGCTCCTTTTGCGGGCGGGCTGCTGGTGCGGCCCCTTCTTTCTCTCCGCCATGAAGCATTGATTCAGGCGCTTGCGGAAGAAGGCTTGGCCTGGCGGGAGGATGAGACCAATACAGAGCCCGGCAGCCTTCGCAACAAGCTTCGCCTTCAGGTGATGCCCGAGATAGAAAGCTTGGCCCCCGGCAGCATAGCGGCCATGGGCCGCGCATCGTTTTTGATGGCGGAGGAGGCGGACTTTTGGCGGGAAGAGACAGCAGACTGGCTCCGGACCAACGCCTACCTGTCACCTGAATTATGCTTTTTGGACAGGGAGGCGCTTGGCAAACAGCATCCCGCCTATCAGCGGAGGATGGTCCGGGCCTTTTGGGAGCAAGCTGTTTCCGTGATGGCTCTTCCTCAGGACAGGGGCATGACAACTTTGGACTTTGACAAAACGCAAGAGCTGCTGGCCCTGATTGCCGGGAGCGGCATAAGGGCCGTCAATCTTCCAGGAAACATGCGGGGAGAACGGAGCACGAAGCGGTTTTTCCTGATCCCCCCTGGGAAAAAAGCGCCGCTGGAAACGCCTCTTTTGCCTGAGGGGGAAACACGGTATGAAAGCTTCATTTTTACCGCTGAACCCTGGCATCCGGGTATGGACCTGGGGGACGGCATCCGCCGCCAGGCGCTGGACATAAGGATGATAAAAGGTGCGGTGCTTCGGACCAGGCGGCCGGGAGACAGCTTCCGGCTATTGAGCGGCGAAGGCAAAAAGCCGCTCAAGGAAATGCTCATCGACCATCATGTGGACAGGCCCTTCCGGGATATGCTCCCCCTTTTGGCAAGGGGAACGGAGGTATTGTGGGTTCCCGGCGCCGGCCCGTCGGGAACGGCAGCCATCAGGCCCGATACGGAAAGCGGTGTTCTCCTGTCCGTAAAGGGGCCGCTTCCCTGGGAAAACGCATCAAATGGCCAAGACAGATAATAAGGAGATCATGTTATGCACAGCGACGCGCAGATGTACGCCGATCTTGAATCCATTCTGATCACACGGGAGGAGATTCGTCAGGCCATCCAAACGCTGGGGGAGACGATCACCCGGGAATATGCCGGGAAAGAGCCTGTGATGATTTGCATTTTGAAGGGCGCGGCGCTGTTCTTCTCCGACCTGATCAGGGAGATCGACCTTCCGCTGAAAACTGAGTTTATGGCCATTTCCAGCTACGGCAGCGCCACCAAGACATCCGGGGTGGTGCGTATATTGAAGGATCTGGACAGGGACATCCTGGGTCAGGACGTGCTCATCGTGGAGGACATCGTGGACACAGGCCTCACGCTTTCCTATTTGACAAGGGCACTTTCAGACCGCAGTCCCGCCTCCATCAAAATCGTCACGTTGCTGGATAAACCCGCCCGCCGCGGGGTGGAACTGAAACCCGATTACTGCTGCTTTACCATTCCCGATGCCTTTGTGGTGGGCTACGGCCTGGACTATGACGAGAAGTACCGCAACCTGCCTGATATCGGTGTTTTGCACCCTAGAATTTACAGCAAATGAGGAGCCGGGAATTTGCTTTCCTTCATTGACTGTGCTATAATAATACTTCAATTCGATGCAAGGAGGACCCAGTTTTGAAGCGGACATCCAGAGGCTTTATGGGCTATGTGGTGCTCATCAGCGCTTTCATACTCATCGCTGTTCTTTTGAACGGCGGTTTTGGATTTACAGAAAACAAAAGGATCGAATATCCCAAATTATTGGAATACATCAAAAATGACGAAGTGACCAGCGTGGCCATCCGCAACAACAGCTTGGTTGGCATGCTGCGCAACACCCGAGTGGCGCAAAGCGACTTCCCCGACAGGAATTATGACTTTGAAACCACCATCGGCGATGACTTTATCGAAACCGTCCGCCAGATGGAGGCCACCAAACGGAACGTGCCCATTGACCAGGTTTCCGTCAGCGACTTATCTTTCAGCATCGCCTACCGTGCCCCCATTGTGACCCCTTGGTATCTGGATTTCCTGCCCTTCCTGCTGATTATCGGCGTTTCTGTTCTCTTCTGGGTCATTATCATGCGCCAGCAGGGCGGGGGCAACAGCAAGGTCATGAACTTTGGCAAGAGCCGGGCCCGTATGGTGGACGGAAGCAAGAACCGCATCACCTTTGCCGACGTGGCCGGGGCGGATGAGGAAAAGGAAGAGCTGCGGGAGATGGTGGATTTCCTGCGCAATCCCCAAAGCTATACGGAAATGGGCGCCCGCATTCCCAAGGGCGTGCTGCTGGTGGGCCCTCCGGGTACAGGCAAGACGCTGCTTGCAAAGGCTGTGGCGGGGGAGGCCAACGTGCCCTTCTTCACCATTTCCGGTTCCGACTTTGTGGAAATGTTCGTGGGCGTAGGCGCCAGCCGCGTCCGTGACCTGTTCGACCAGGCCAAGCGAGCCGCGCCGGCCATCGTATTCATCGACGAGATCGACGCTGTTGGCCGCCACCGCGGCGCAGGCCTGGGCGGCGGGCACGACGAACGGGAACAGACGCTGAATCAGCTCCTGGTGGAGATGGACGGGTTTTCCACCAACGAGGGCGTCATCGTCATGGCTGCAACCAACCGCCGCGATATTCTGGACCCCGCGCTTTTGCGCCCAGGTCGCTTTGACCGGCAGGTGACCGTGAACTACCCCGACCTTAACGGCCGCGTTGCCATTTTGAAGGTGCATTCCAGGGGCAAGCCCCTTGGCCGTGACGTGGATCTGGAGAACATCGCCAAGCGCACGCCTTATGCCACCGGCGCGGACCTGGAGAACGTAATGAACGAGGCCGCAATCCTGGCCGCCCGCAGCCGCCAGAAGGAAATCGACCAGCAGATGCTGGTTGACGCCATCGCCCGCGTGCAGATGGGCCCCGAGAAGCGCAGCCACAAGGTGAACGAAAAAGACCGCCGCCAGGTGGCCTATCACGAGGCCGGTCATGCCATCGTAGGTAATGAGCTTCCCGGCTGTGACGAGGTGCACCTGATCACCATCGTGCCCCGCGGCCAGGCGGCCGGGCATACCCTGGCCCTGCCCACCGAGGAGCGGGACAATATGGGCCGCAACGCCCTCAAGGATACCATTGCCATGATGCTGGGCGGCCATGCCGCCGAGCAGGAGGCGCTGGAGGATATTACCACCGGTTCCTCTTCGGATCTCAAGCGCGCCACGGAGCTGTGCCGCCGCATGGTGACCCAGTTCGGCATGAGCGACGCCCTGGGTACCATCTATCTGGGCAATGACCAGGAAGTGTTCGTGGGCATGGAATTTGGCCACACCAGGGAATATTCCGAGGAAGTGGCCTATCAGATTGACAAGGAAGTCCGCCGGCTGCTGGACGAAAGCTACGAAAAAGCCCGCAAGATCCTTCGGGACAACATCGACAAGCTTCATGCCCTGGCCGCCGCGCTGCTAAAGCACGAAACGCTCTCCCGCGCGGAATTCCTTGCCCTGATGGAAGGCAAGGAGCTGCCTGAACCCGAGCAGAAGCCTTTGCGCCCCGAGCCCGACAAGACCGGGGATAAGACAGAAAAGCCTGCCGCGCCCAGGCCCGAACCCAAGCCCGACATGCGCCGCATCCTTACCGGGGACCAGGGCGGGCAGATATAGCCCGTCCCTTATAGCCCGGAAGGAGGCGCTTCATGCAGCCCGGCCCTATGCAGTACCGACCCGATCTTCATGTGCATACCGATGCTTCCGACGGGCAGCTTTCCCCGGCGCAGGTCATCTCTCTGGCGGTGGAAAAAGGCGTCAGCCTTCTTGCCGTCACCGATCATGATACACTGGACGGCCTTGACAAGATCCGTGAGCTTGGGCTGGAAGCGGATATTTTGATCGTTCCGGGCGTTGAAATCAGCGCCGGAGGCGACAATGAAGTCCATATCCTGGGCTATGGCATACATGAGGGCATGAAGCGCCTGTACGCGCTTTTGCAGGATATGCGCCATGAACGGGAGGAACGGGTGCAGCGGATGGTTCAAAAGCTGCAGCAGCTTGGCTTGTCCATCGGCCTTAACGAAATTGCATCGCCTCAGGCGGACAGCCTGGGGCGCGCGCATATCGGCCGGGCGCTGGTGAAAAAGGGCTTGGTCGATAGCATCTATGACGCGTTTGAAAAATACTTGTCCCCTGGCCGGCCGGGATTTGTGGCCAGGCCCAAGCGGAAAGTATCCCAGGTAGTCCGGCTGCTTCGGGAAGAGGGTGCGGTGCCGGTCATCGCCCATCCGGGGCTTTTGAAAATGGACCCGGAGGATGTGCGGCTGCTGTTGTACGAATGGAAGGGCGACGGGTTGATGGGGCTGGAGGCTTACCATCCCGCTCACCTGCCCGCCATGTTAAGGACGTGGGACGACCTGGCCCGAAAAAGCGGTCTTCTGGTGACTGGCGGCAGCGACTTTCATGGTCAGGACGGGAGGCATATGGACATCGGCGCGATGCTTCCCCATTGGCCCGACGCGGGGGAAGATGCGCAAAAATTGTTGGAAGTTATTGGGCCTTTTAGACGTTCTATAAATGATACGCACTAGATGAACCTGCTTAACAGGGAGAAGCCATATGTATCAACAAGGATACCGCCCCCCCGAACCGAAAACCCGGCGCATGGCCAAAAAGCCCGCGGTGAGCGCACAGCCGCAGGGCTCCGTTCCGCAGGAAAGGCCTGCGCAGCGGCCTGGGATGAACGGTTATATACAGTCCACAAACGGTGCAATGGTACGCAAGGAAAAACACAGGTCCGGCGCGGGACGTGTGTTGTTACTGATTTTGGCCATTGGCCTTCTGGCCTTCGGCGCGTTCTATTTGAAGGTGTGGCTGGAGGTGCGGCCCTACGACAACCTGTTCGCGCCCAACGTGTTTGTGGACAACATTCCCCTGGGGGGCATGACGGCCAAGGAAGGCGTGGACCTGGTGCGGGCCGGCGCTAAAAACAGGATGGATAGCCTGTCCATCCGGCTGATGGCCAGGGACCAGGTATATGCCGTGATTGACAGCACCATGCTGGGAATCACCTACGATACGGATACGGCACTGAACGAAGCCTGGGCCATAGGCCACAGGGGCACGGTGTTCGACAGGAAACGGGAGATCGATCTTGCCGGGGCGCAGGGTTACAAGTTTTTTTCTGCAACGCCAGGCGCCAACACCCAGCCTGTTGACGCGCTGCTGGTACAATTGAAGAACGATCTTTACCGCGCTCCCGAAAATGCCTCCTTCTCCTTCAATCCCGGCGCCACGAACCCTTTCACCTTTGTATCTGAGGTACAGGGCCGGACATTGGACGTCGAGCCTTTGAAGCAGCAGATTTTTGAAAAGCTTGCCGCAATGGAAAGCGGCGACGTGCAGATTGTACCCACCTTGAACCAGCCGGAGGTTACGGTGGCCATGCTTCAGGAAGCAGTGGCGCTTCGCTACACGGCGACTACACCCATAGACCCAAAGAGCGAAGAAAACCGTACCAACAACATCCGCCAGGCCTTTGCGAAGATCAGCGGCAAGGTTTTAAAGCCTGGAGAAAAGTTCAGCTTCAACAGCATCGTAGGCCCGCGCACCGAAAAGAACGGCTTTTTCCCCGCGCCCGAATACGCCTATGGCGAACTGTCAACGGGTATAGGCGGCGGTGTGTGCCAGGCCAGTTCCACGGTGTATCTCGCGGCCATCTGCGGCGGGCTTGAAATCATCGACCGGGAACCCCATTCTGATCCCGTAAGCTATACCCCCTTCGGGAAAGATGCCACCGTTTATATGTCCAGCAACCGGAAGATTGACTTTGTGTTCAGGAACAATACCCAGGGCAATCTTTATATCACTGCCGCCGTGAAAACAGACCCCGCCAACCGCAAGCGCTTTTATTGCGAGGTTTCCATATACGGGCCTTCGCTGGGTGATGTAAGCTATGAGCTTGTTACCAAAGAGCTCAGGGTGATTCCCGCTCCGGATATGCCGGATTACGTACAGGATAAGCAGGGGAAATATACGAACGCTGCAAACCGGGAATATACCGCCATGAAGGCCCGCGACGGCCATGTGGTGGCTTCGGAGCTTATCAAAAAGGTAAACGGTGTGGAAGTGGAGCGTATACCCGTGGCCGAGGATACCTACAAGGCCAGGGCGGCCCGAATTTATCAGTACGTGGAAAAGTAAGGGGGAGAACATATGACCATCAAGCATTTTCTGACTGAGAAAGGTCCCAAGGCGGTCGGTCCCTATTCCACCGCCGTGGAGGCGGCAGGCACGGTGTACCTGTCGGGCATGCTGGGTATTGATCCCGCGGCGGGCAAGCTGAAGGAAGGCGGCGTTCTTCCCCAGGCGGCGCAGATGTTTGAAAACCTCCGTACCGTGCTTTCGGAGTTGGGATTGGACCTTGGCCATGTGGTCAAGGCCACCGTCTTCCTTGCCGATTTGAACGATTTTGCTCCTGTGAACGCCCTGTATGGGGAGGCCTTCAAAAAGGATTTTCCCGCCCGCTCCTGCGTTCAGGTTTCCAGGCTGCCTTTGGATGCCGCCATCGAAATGGAGTGCATTGCGGTGAGAAACGCGGAGTAAGAGAGGCGTCGGGAGCGCTGTCTTAAGAACCCGCAAAAGGATGAAATCCCTTTGGAATCCCTTTCTCTCCAATCATGTAAGTATGCAAACCTGTCCCGGCCATCTGGTGATGGAAAGCGGGCAGGTTTCTTGTTGCCCTGAATTTTTATCACCTAACGCAATAAATAAATTTAGCTAACATTTTTTACGATTTCACGAAAGAAGACCTGATGAATGGCATATCAGCAGCAACAATGGACAAGTTGTATAAGAAGAACGTGCAAAAATCGACAAAAGATCAATAGTCCACACCTGGAACAAAAATCATTTTCACATTTTAAGAATATGCGCTTGACGGGCAGCTAACAGAATGGTATTATTTAGCTAATAAAATTGAATGGTAGAAATGCAACCCGGCGCAGGCGGCGCGAGCTTGTTGCCACAGGAAGGGGAACGTCTTCACATGGCCTAAAACGGTTTCGTTTTGGCGGGAGCTGCGGAGCGTATCCATCCCGGTGGCATCAAAATAAAAGGAGGAAGATATATGAGGAAGTTTCTGGCTACAGTGCTGACGCTGACCATGCTGCTCACCCTGCTGACCATTCCCGCTGCGACCGGTGAAGAAGCCCGCACGCCCGTCACCTTCACGGTATTCCAAGGCGACTCGAACTCCACGGATAACCCCGTGCAGCCCGGCGACACCGAGGTCTGGCCCGAAATACAGAAGATCGTGGGCGACGTGACGCTTGAGGTGGAGTACATCGTAGGCACCGAGGAAAAGTCCGAGGCCACGCTGAAGATCGCCAGTAACAGCCTGCCCGACCTGATCAATGCCCACGACGCCTACAACGTATACAAGGATGCCGGCGTGCTGGTGGACCTGGCGCCGTATGTGGCGGCGGGGAAGATGCCCAACCTGGTCAAACTCTACGGCGACATGCTGGCCATGCAGTACAATGATGACGGCACGCTCTACGGCGGCTATTCGCCCTTTGTGGCCTCCCCCGCGGTAGGTTACCCCAACGCTGCTTTCTGGATGAGCCGGGAGGCCGTGAAGTTCGGCGGTAACAAAATCATCACCGATGCCACCGAATACTTCGAGGCCATCAAATCGTTCCTGGCCGCCCACCCCATGACGGTGGACGGCACGCCCTACATCGGCTTCTCCCTGAACCCCTTCGCTGATTTCGCCTGGGTCATGCAGGCCGGCGACCGGCTGGTGGGCATGCACAACACCGGCGGTTACTACTATGACCCCGAGGACGGCTATAGCGCCCATGACCGGGAAATGATGACCGCCCGCTACGAGTGGGCGAAGCTGCTCAACAAGTATTACCGGGAAGGCGTCATCGATCCGGAGAGCTTCTCGCAAAGCGACGACGACTACATTGCCAAAAAGTCCTCCGGCACGCTGGTGGGCTACTATGACGAACTGTGGCGCGTGCAGTGGAACGAGATGCAGAACCTGACCACCAAGGCCAAGTATGACCAGCTTCCCATCCCGATGCCTTTGGTGGGCGAAGGCTATCCCAACACCTATGCCGGCCTTTCCGTGACGGGCACCATGAAGGGCTTGTGCATCACCACCGCCTGCAAGGACATCGACCGCGCCGTTCAGTTCATTGACGACCTGTGCCGCGAGGATGTGATGAAGCTGTGGAACTACGGCATCGAGGGCATTCACTATAATGTGGAGGACGGCAAGATCGTCCTCACCGATGAGCAGTTCACCGCCAGGCAAAAAGGCGGCACGCTTTCAGGAAACGGCGTGACGTATGCAACCGCCGACGACTACGTGGCCAAGACGGGCATCTGGCAGAAGTTCCTTCAAAGCTTCCCGCGGCTTTTATCTGGCTCCCAGTGGTATTCCGACGGGTCCGGCCCCTGCACCTTCAGCTATACCGAAATCTCCATGGCCGATGCCGTGAGCCCCGAGTACAAGGCCATCGCCGAGGAGTTGGGCGTGCTGTCCTTCACCCAGGCGCCTTTCGTGGGCGATGTGTTCCTCAGCCCCTACGGCTACGGCTGGGATATTCCCGAACCCACGGACGAGACGCTGATGGCCGTTAAGCAGCAGCTAAACGACCTGAAGCCCAACACCTACTGGTTCAAGATGATCATGGCCGAATCCGACGATGAATTTGAGCAGATCTACGCAGAGTTCAAGGATGCGTATGAAGCCATCGATTACGAGCTGCTGGAGGGCTACTATACCCAGCAATGCCGTGGCAGGGTGCTGATCAGCACAGGGATCGATTACAACGAATAAGAAAAGAACTTGCTCTGCAAGTGCCCCGCCCGGCTTTTAGGCCGGGCGGGGTGATTGCAAGGAGCCGGAGAGATGGGCCGCATGTCATCCTGAGTGGCTCCGGAACACCGCCCCCGCCAGTGGCGGAAATGGGTGGTGTGGAGGAGGCTGGCGAAACGAGCAATGCGAACGACAGTGAGCAGTGCGACGATTGAGCCAGATGTAAGTAGCCCCGAAGGATTTTACTGCATCACGCCAGTCCAAGATTCTTCGGGCGCTGCCCTCAGAATGACAGGATGCGATGGTTGGCTGGCAAGGCGATGCACGCGGCATGTCCGGCTGCATGACGGATTTCATTGATTTATCATTTTTTTTGTCGGCTCACCCCCTGATCTTCCTTCGGAGGTGACTCATGTACAGCACCCGCCGGATCATCGCACTCATCCTGATTGTATTTTCCATCGCCGCCTTTGCGCTGCCTTTTGCGGACATGACGAAGGTGGCCCCCGCCTTGGAAAAGGTGAACCTGACTTATCTTTCGCCCGTGGGCATGCGGCATAACCCCGACGGACTGCGGGTGGACGGGCAAAGCGGGTTTTCTCTCGCGCTGGGCAGTGATTACAGCGGCATGTACGGAACCTCCCGCAAGAGCTTCGTCAAGGATTTGGAGGAGTATGTTAAAGCGGGGGAATACAGCCGCTTCAACTTCTATCTTTGTTTCAGCCTGGCCTGCCTCATGCTGGGCGGGATTTTGCTGCTCATTCCAAGACTGAGGGCTTTGATCTCCTTCTTTTTGAACCTTGTTTCCGCTTTGTTTCTGCTCTTTTTCATATTGCAGCAGTATGGCTATACAGTGGATATCACCAGGTACGGCTTTTTGTACAACGCCATCCGCTTCGGGCTGTATACCGCAATGGGCCTTGCCCTGGCCGCCGCGCTGTTTTGCCTTTTGGATGCCATTATCACCCGGGAAAAGCGTGTGACCGAGGTGCGGTTGCTTTTGCAAAAAAGCAGCCTTTTCAAGGTGCTCAAAAGGCAGCGGCAATTGCTGGTGCTTTCCGTGCCCTTTGTGCTGTTCGTGCTGGTGAACAACTATTATCCCTTGTGGGGCTGGACCTACGCCTTTTTCCAGGCCGACCCCACCACCTTTGGGCTGAATTTGAATGCTTTTCAGGGCATGAACAACTTTGAAAACGTAGTCTCCCGGCCGGCTTTTTTCAATGCCGTGCGCAACACCCTGGCCATCTCCTCCCTGAAGCTGGTCACGGGCTATTTTTGCACCATACTGCTGGCGCTGATCCTGAACGAAGTGCGCGTCAAGTGGTTCAAGCGCGGCGTGCAGACCATCAGCTACCTGCCCCACTTTGTGTCCTGGGTGGTGGCGGCCACGCTGGTGATCAACATCCTTTCCCCGTCGGAGGGGGTATTGGGAAGGCTTCTGATGACTTTGCGGGGCGGAAGCAACAAATCCGTATTGCTGGAGAACAACGCCACCTTCTATGTGATCGTTGCGCTGGCGGAGCTGTGGAAGGAGGTGGGCTGGGGCGCCATCATCTACCTGGCGGCGCTCACTGGCGTGGACCATGGTTTGTATGAGGCCGCCGCCATCGAGGGTGCTGGACGGTTCAAGCGCATCATTCACATTTCCATCCCATCCATCATGCCCACCATTAAAATTTTGCTGATTCTGTCGCTGGGTTCGCTGCTGTCCGCGGGCTTTGAGCAGATATTGCTTTTGCAGCGCACAGTGACCTATGATTTTTCCCAGACATTGGACACCTTCATCTACAATCTGGTCTGGGGTGATGTGAAGGGCAGCGACCTGAAAAAGAGCATCCCCCAGGGTACGGCAGCCGGGATCATGAATTCCCTGGTTGCCTTCATCCTGGTGTTCTCCGCCAACCGCTTATCCGCCGCCATCGACGGCGAACGCCTGTTTTAGGGGAGGAGGGATAAAATGGTTAGGCGTCTGGCCGCGGTCTTCCTGTGCGCCCTGTCCTTCGTGCTTTTGTTCCTGCCCTATGGCGGATATACGGATGATTACTACATCCGCAACAGGTACATGTATGCTCCCGGCACAACGCCCAAGCCGGCGTCCCAGATGACGCTGTGGGAGGGAGTGGAAGCGCCGCTGTTTTTGCCCGTTCATGAACAGGTGGTGCGGGGCAGGATATTCACAGGCATGGAAAACGCTTTTGGCGTGACGGTGGATACGAGAAACGAAATGTTCACCCCTACGCCGACACCCAAGCCCGGTGATAAAAAAATCTATGTGGAGCGCACCCAGGCGGTGGTGAGCCGGGGGAATGTGTCCTTCATTCTGGGGATTGTATGCCTGTTTTTGATGGCGCTGCTGGCCGTTATCAAAAAGTGCCCGGCATTTGTCGCGGCATTCTTCGGCGTTTGCTCCGGAATATTGAGCTTCCGATACATCGGCACGATCCATGCTTTGCCTGTATCCTATATCCAGGCGTCCCTGCCGGTGCTGGCGGGGGGCGTTCTTGTATGGCAGTCTTTTGAGGATTGGCCCCGCCGCAAGCGCCTGGAACGGGATATGCTCAATCCGCCTTCCTTTGCCACTCGATTTTTTGACACGGCGGTGTTCGTTGCCCTCACCTTCCTGGTGGTGGTTACGGTATACCCCTTCCTGAACATCGTTGCCCTTTCCTTCAACGACGCCCAGGACTCCGTGGCCGGGGGCATCACGCTTCTGCCCCGCATTTTCACCACCTACAATTACGAGAAGATCTTCAAGGATGCCGCCATCATTCAGGCCACAGTCATTTCTGTCCTGCGCACCATTGTAGGCTCTGTGACATGCCTTTTTTCCTGCCTGTGCGTGTCGTATGCGCTGAGCCGCAAGGAATATGTGCTCAGGCTGCTTATCGGCCGCATATTGGTGATGACCATGTACTTTGGCGGGGGCCTCATCCCCTACTACCTGCTGATGCGTTCCATGGGCCTTACGGGCACCTTTTGGGTATACATCGTGCCGGGGCTTGTATCCGCCTGGAATATCATGATCATCCGTTCCTTCATCACCTCCTCCATCCCCGATTCCTTCATCGAGTCGGCCCGCATCGACGGGGCCAGCGAATACCGTATCCTCTTTGGCATCGTGTTCCCGCTGTCGCTGCCCGTGATCGCAACCATTGTGCTGTTCGTCGCCGTGGGCCAATGGAATAGCTGGTTCGATGTGAACCTGTATAACAGGTCCGTCCAATCGCTGTCCACGTTGCAGTTCGAACTGCAAAAGGTGCTGCAATCAACGCAGACCGCCAAGAGCGAGACGGCGGCCTATATGGCCGGGGCCATGGGCGCCGGCACCAAGACGGTGACCCCCCAGGCCACCCGGGCGGCCATGACCATGGTGGCTACCGTACCCATTTTGATGGTCTACCCCTTCCTGCAGCGCTTTTTCATCCATGGCCTCACCCTGGGCGGCGTCAAGGGGTAACATTCGAGAAAATGACTGCGTCATTTTGAACACATGAACAAAAAGGAGGTATCACCGTGAAGAAGCTCAAAGGGTTGTTCTCTTTCCTGCTGGCCTTGATGCTGGCGCTGCCTATGGTTTCCGCCCTGGCCATGCAGGCCGGGCCCGTCTCGGTGGAGGGGTGGGAGGATGTGACGGTGTCCTACGGCAAGGCCGCCAAGGACACTTCCGTGAAGGTTGCCCAAAACCCCATCACCGGCAACCAAGCGCTATGCCTTTCCGCCACCTTCGACAAGGAAAGCTGGTGGTGCGACGCGGCGGTGCTGCGTACCATCGGCGCCACCAATTTCAGCAAGATGGAATCCATCTCCTACAAAGTGTACTTTGTGCCCAAGGACGGCACTGGGACAACCGGCAGCGTGAAGATGCAGACTTGCATGAACACCCCGTCCTGGAGCCAGGTGCCCGATGCGGAGCTCACCGAGATTACCATGGATCCCAAGGGGGCCGCGGCAACGGTGACGCAGCACTTTTTCGGTTCCGCCATCCACAGCCAGTTGATCCTGGTAGCGGCCGGCGCGGCTACGGATTTTTCTGGAGACATCTACTTTGAGGACATCAAACTGACCGCCGTTCCCGCCGTCGCGGCAAAGCTTCCCCCGGTGGAAGCAAAACTGTGGGACTTTGAGGACGAAGCTGCCGGCATCGGGCCCTGGACGGTGGAAGGCTCCTGGGAGTACGCCGACGGGTTTACCGCGGACAACATTTCCTACGACGCGGTCCGCCACGCCCTCCTCATTTCCGGCCTTGCCTTCGATGCGGCCAAGGATTGGTCGGAAATCAAGCTGAACGTGCCCGTGGACGGCCTGAGCCTTTTGGGGTACAACCTCTTCTCCCTGAAGCTTACTGTGGATACGGCTGCCTTCACCGCTGGCGGCGGCGTGTTCAAGGTCCAGCCCACCGCCATCCTGGCGGACGGTGGCTACAAGGCGCTGAACAACAGCGGCCCCGCCGCCGCTACCGAGAATGGGGATGGCACCACCACGCTTTTGTACGAGGTCGCGTTCCGGCCCGATTATGATTTCACGGCGCAAAGCATAACGGTGGGCATTGCCGGCTCCTCCACCGCCTACGCAGGGGATATCCTGGTGGATAATGTGATGCTGGACCAGAAGCAATAAGCGGGCGGCTGGGGATGATCTGAAAATACAAAATCCAATCGCCGTAGGGCGGGGGCTTGCCCCCGCCGCAAAATCGGTGAAACGTTTTTGCGTCTTGAATCACATGCGGGAAGCTCACGGCGGGGGGCAAGCCTCCGCTCCAGACTGCAGTCATATCCCCCGTGAGGCATCGGATGGCCCTGCGGCGGGGGCAAGCCCCCGCCCTACGGAGTTCATTTTCGGAGCGCGCCCAATCCTCAGTCTGATCCATGTTCCCACCGCCGCTACGCGCGCGGTGCTATAAAAGGAGGCCTTGCCATGAAGCTGTTTGTGCGGTTTGCCTGCTGTATGATGACGCTGCTTGTTTTGATGCCCGGGCAACCCGCCCGGGCCATGCAGGCCGGCGCCGTATCGCCGGACAAGTGGCGTGATGTGACGGCGGAGTATGGCAAGGCCGCCAGGGATACCGCCGTAAAGGCGGCGGTAAACCCCGTTACCGGGAATGAGGCGATGCGCCTTTCCGCCACGTTTGACAGGGATAGCTGGTGGTGCGACGCGGCGGCCCTGAAAACGGTAGGGGCCACCGCCTTTCACAAGATGGAAAGCATCTCCTACGATGTGTACTTTGTGCCCAGGGAGGGTACAGGTACAACCGGAAGCGTGAAGCTTCAAACCTGTCTGAACACGCCTTCCTGGTATCAGGTGCCCGACGGCCGAATCACGGAAATCCCCATGCTCGCGGGCGGGACAAAGGCGCATGTAGTACAGGAGTTGCCCGGCGCGGCCATCCACAGCCAGCTGATCCTGGTAGTGGCGGGGGCGGCCACGGATTTTGCGGGAGACATTTACTTTGAAAACATTATCCTGACGGCCATCCCGCAGAAGATGGAGGAAGTCCCGCAGGTGGAACCGAGATTCTGGGATTTTGAGAATACGGAAACCGGCCTTGATAACTGGGGTGTGGAAGGCTCCTGGGAATACCCCGGCGGCTTTACTCTTGATCAGGTGTCCTATGACGCGGAGCGCCGGGCGATTCATATCACCGGCCTGCATTTTGACAAAAGCCGTGCCTGGTCGGAAATCAAGCTGAATGTTCCCATGAGTGGATTGAACTTGAAGGGATACGGCCTGTTTTCCGTAGAGCTGACCGTTGACAGCAAAGCGTACCGGTTGGGCGGCGGGGATTTCCGCGTACAGCCCATCGCCATCCTGCCGGACGGCGGTTTCAAGGCGCTGGGAAACGGTTATCCCACGAAAACCACCGATCAAAAGGATGGAACCACCACACTACTTTATGAGATCGGCTTCGTGTCGGACCTTGCCATGGAGAGCATGACGGTGGGCATCGCCGGTTCCTCCACCGCCTACGAGGGGGATATCCTGGTGGACAATGTGCTTTTGTCAGCCCGCCGGCAGGGAGACTACATGGGCGTGAACGTCACCGTGAAGCCTCAAAATGGCAGGCCGCCCCAAAGCGCCGCCATCGATACGTCCGCTCCCATCCCCCTTGCGGATGAAAACGCCACCCCCGAAACAAAATCGCTGTTTGTATACCTCCGGGACGTGGGCAAGGAGTACATCCTCTTCGGCCATCAGAATGCCATGCACCACGGCGTGAGCATCACCAAAACCGATGGAACGGAATCCGACGTGAAAAACGCCGTAGGTGTTCATCCCGGTATCGTGGGGCTGGATGGGCTTTCGCTCTTTGGCGGCGAGGGCACGTATGAGCAAAGCGTGAATATCGCAAAGGCGGCTTACAAAGAAGGGGCCATTCTTACATTAAGCCTGCACATGCCCAACTTCGTAACAGGCGGCATCTTCAGCGACGTAACGGCGGGGGCCATCGGTGCGGTGCTGCCCGGCGGGGAAGCGCATAAAAAGCTGCTAACCTACCTGGATACTGTCGCAGCCTTCGCCAAGGATTGCGTGATGGAGGACGGAACGATAATTCCCATCCTCCTGCGGCCCTATCATGAAGGGAACGGCGGCTGGTTCTGGTGGGGCTCTGCCAGCGGCAACGACGCCCAGGCCCAGCAGTTGTACCGCTTCACCGTGGAATATCTGCGGGATACAAAAGGCGTGCACAGCTTCCTGTACGTGTATGCCCCCAACGGCCCTGTCACAAACGCCAATGCCTACCTGAGCAGATATCCCGGCGACAACTATGTGGACGTGCTGGGCTTTGATTACTACTGCGACGACGCGGGGGAAAGCACGGCGAATTTCATGAACCGGCTCAGGCAAAGCTGTATCATCGTATCCGACCTCGCAGCTTCCCGGGGCAAGGTATCCGCCGTGTGCGAAACCGGCGTTCGGCAGTTAAACAAGGGATATGAAGGCTTGGCACCCCAGGGCAATCAGGGCAGCCTCACCTGGTACACGGATATTCTGGAGACCTTGTCCGCTGATGAAAAGGCCGGCCGCGTCAGCTACTTCCTGGTGTGGGCCAACTTCAGCGACGGCCAGTTCTGGGTGCCCTACGTACGCCCGGGCGAGAAGGTAAGCCATGAGATGGCGGACAACTTCATCACCTTCTACAACGACGACCGGGTGATTTTCGCCGACCGCACGGGGGACATCTATCCCCACGGAAATGTGGCAGTGCTGGAGAAGGAACCCTTTGTTTCCATCGTCTACCCCGCCACCAACAAGCTGCTGGCAAAAGAAAACTTCACCTTCCAGGCGGATGTGAAACCTTACGGCAAAACGGTGGAAGAGATTCGCTACACCGTTTTGAAAACGGAGTTGAGCGTTCCGCTTGCCCTGTCCCCAAGCGGCTATTATGAAGGTGTGGTGGACATATCGGGCCTGAAAAACTCCTTTTACGACACGGTATTCCTCTGCCGCTTTTCCGATGGCACCGTGTTTGAAAACAAGGGCAGCCTTACGGTAAAGAAATAAAGTATGCTGTTAAGTAAATTACTTTACAATGGCTGCATTCGGTGATATGCTACAAATCAGCACACTTCACGGGAGGGCATACACTTGAGCAAGCAGGTAACCATGCGGCAGATCGGCAAGGTGATGGGCGTAAGCACCGTTACGGTGTCCAAGGCACTGGGCGGCAAGGATGGCGTCAGCGATTTTGTCCGTGCCAAGATCATAGAAAAAGCCAGGGAGATGGGCTATCAATATACGTCCTCCGTCAAGCTCCCGCAGGAGGGCGGCAGCCAGGATGTGGGCATCCTGGTGGCAGACCGCTTCTTCAGCGATACTTCCTTTTACGCGGCCTTGTACAAAAGGCTGGTGCAGCATCTGGCGGAGGTTTCCTGCTACGGCATCCTGGAAGTTTTATATGCTCAGGACGAGCAGGAAAACAAGCTGCCGGTGATGATCCGCTCCGGCAAGGTGGACGCCCTGGTCGTCATGGGCCAGGTGAGCGCGGAATACATGCAGGCGCTGCTTGACACCCGCCTGCCCTGTGTGTTCCTGGATTTTTACACCGAGCATTCGTTTGTCACCTCCGTGGTCAGCGACAGCGTGTACGGGGCGTATCTTTTGACAAACCATCTGGTGAAGATGGGCCACCGGGACATCGGCTTTGTGGGGGATGTAAGCGCTACCAGCAGCATACTGGACAGGTTCCTGGGCTACTACAAATCCCTTTTGCAAAACAACATTCCCCTGAAGCCGGAGTGGATTTTGCCCGACAGGGGCGAGAACGGATTGCTGAAGGAGGTTGCGCTGCCTTCTATCATGCCCACGGCCTTTGTATGCAACTGCGACGAGGTGGCCCATCTTTTAATGGGGCAGCTGAAGCGCGAAGGCTATCAAATGCCGGAGGATGTGTCCATCGTGGGCTTTGATGACTTTCTGTTCGCCAGGCTCTGCAACCCGGCATTGACGACCTTCCAGGTGGATCAGGACGGTATGGCCAAAGCGGCGGTGAAGGCGCTGATCAAAAAGATGCGCGGGCAAAGCGGGCATACCGGGCGCATTGTCATCAGCGGGCATGTAATCTACCGGGATTCGGTAAAGGACCTTCACGCCGCGGAAACGGAAAGAAAGAATGCCTGATAAAGGAGCATTGCCTATGCCTAAGGTGACACTTGTATCGGCGCAAAGCCTGCCCCACATGCCCTGGCAGGACCGGGGGGACGACCGCAATCATGCCCCGGTGTGGCGGTACAGGCAAAACCCTATCATCGGGCGCAACCCTGCTCCTGGCGTGGCCCGTATCTTCAACAGCGCCGTGGCTCCCTTTGGGGACGGTTTCGTTGCGGCGCTCCGGGGCGAGCAGGTGGACGGCGTCCCCCATATCTATCTGGGCCGGAGCGCTGACGGCATCCGCTGGGACATCGAAAGCGAAAAGATCGCCTTTGTGAATGAAAAAGGCGAGCCTTTCATGCCCCGCTACGCATATGACCCGCGCCTTGTAAAGGTGGAGGAGGATTACTACATCCTCTGGTGCACCGACTTTTTCGGAGCGTCCATTGGCATGGCGAAAACGCGGGATTTCAAAACCTTTGTACGCCTTGAAAACCCTTTTATCCCCTTTAACCGTAACGCCGTGCTCTTTCCAAGAAAGATCGGCGGCATGTATAAAATGCTTTCCCGCCCCTCGGACAGCGGGCATACGCCCTTTGGCGACATCTTCGTTTCCGAAAGCCCTGACATGGTCTACTGGGGCCGGCATCGCCACGTGATGGGCCGTGGCACCGCCTGGTGGGAAAGCGTCAAAATCGGCGGCGGCGCCGCGCCCATTGAGACAAGCGAAGGCTGGCTTCTGTTCTACCATGGCGTGGCCAACACCTGCAACGGGTTTGTGTACTCCATCGGCGGGGCGATATTGGACATCGGCGAGCCCAGCCGCGTATTATACCGCTGCCGGAATTTTCTCCTGACGCCCGAGGAGCCATACGAGGAGCGGGGCTTTGTGCCCAACGTGTGCTTCCCCTGCGCCACGCTGCAGGATGGCGATACGGGCCGCATCGCTATCTATTACGGCGCGGCGGATACGTATGTGGGCCTGGCCTTTACCTATGCGGACGATGTGGTCGCCTATATCAAGGAGCACAGCGCACTTTCACAGGAGGATACGGAGACAGGCGTCAGGTGATGTTATGTATTGCCTTTGATTTAGAATTCCATATAAGATATTCGATGTCTCGCCGGACGCGTTGATATAGCTATTGCACATTTTATGAAATCCGAGATTTGTGTTATGAACTGGAATCATGCCACGAGCATAGACTGGGGACACTATGGTGTGGAGGTGATAATGAATGGATTATTGGAATGGTTTTTGGCCTCTTTACTCACTGAGATTGTACTTTAAGGATAAGTTCGGCTTAAAAAACAATATGAAGCAAAAAGGGAAGAACGGGCGGAAAGAAGACTTCCATCCGTAAAATTGTGTGATTTTCGCAAGAAATCCATTCTCATATGTTTTACGTCATAAAGTAAATCCGCGGTTCATCATTGTGAGGAGGAAATGCCTCCTCATTTTTTTGGAAAACTCTATGCAGAAACCGAGCGGACGGTTCAATTGGTTTCACGCCACCTCCAGCATATGGTAATATGTGCCGGAGGTGTAATTGTGCCGAGAACAGCTGAAATAGTAGCCGCAGGAGTTGTGCCCGTTGTCTTGCTGGATGTTTATCTTTAACTATTAAGGATCTGATCACAATCGGTTACCTTGCATCACATTAAATAGTAAAAATTTCATGTATTTACATATTAATTTTAAAAGTTTATAGTATACATATTCTGAATAGCGGATGAGGTAAAAGCATGAATATGATTGATGAGGTCAAATCTTTCTGCAAACAGAAAAATAATGTTGGTGCATTGCTGATAACCGGGAAATGGGGAAGCGGTAAAACATTTTTTATTGAAAATCTTCTGTCAGAAGATAAGGAAATGAAAACGGATTTTGAGATTATTAGAATATCTCTTTTTGGTCAGACGGACATAAAAGCAGTACATAGCAAGGTGAAAAGTGAGTGCATCCTAAGAAAATATCCATCACTTAAGCAAATAGTTTCATCTCAGATATTCAGAAAAATCAATAGGGGTATCAGGCAGTTGTTACAAGCTATTCCAATATATAAAGCAATCGATAATGTTGTATCAGATAATTGGATGAATGTTGTTGACATTGAGAATTTACCTGGAGAGTATAAGGGCGATCAGAGTAGTAAAAAGCAATATGTTCTAGTTTTTGATGATCTAGAAAGATGCAAATTGAATATCGTTGATACTTTGGGTTGTCTTAATGAATATGTTGAAAATTCACATGTTAAAACAATTATTGTGGCAGATGAAGATATGTTGAAAGATGAAGCAACAAGTACAAGACTTAGTTATGACCTAATAAAAGAAAAATTGATATACAAGACTATTACGCATATTCCTAAACATACTGATATTGTCGATAGCATTGTTAGAGCTTATGTAGAATGTGCTAAAGACTATAAAAAATTCTTAGAATCATCAAAAGACTTAATTTGTTATGTTTTCCAGCTTAGTCAAACAGATAATATTCGCAGCCTGAAATGTGCTATACAAAGCTTTGAAAGAATTTATATAGAAATTAGCAAGATCATTTATGACGAAAGTTTGGTATCTCATATTTTTGGATTTGTTCTAGTCACTGTATTTGAATCAAAGGCCAACAAACTGACAAAAGATGAAAATGGATATAATGCGATAGATAATAAGTTGAATGAAAAGTACTCAAATTACTCTATAATATATATTATTAATTCTGTTAGAGACTGGATCATTACAGGTGAATGGGATCAGATTCGCTTTGAAGCTGAGATTCAACAAATTATATTAGAAACGAAAAAAGACTCGCCAAAAGACATTATATTGAAATCTTCTATATTACACTTAACTGACGAGATACTTGATTTGGGGTTTACTGATGCACTAGAAGAATCATATGCTGGTATAATAACATTTGATCAGTATTTGTCATTAATAGAAACAATTTCTTTCGCAAGGAAATACGGTATAGACCTACCTGCTGTTATTGACTATGATAGGATGCTACGAGGAGTTCAAACCAGAATTGGTAGCATTTCAGTTGGAGCGCTTAGTGAACCTGACAATCATAAAGCGCTTTTGGTAAGTAATTTGAGCCTCTTTTTATCAGAAGAAATCTCAATTCTACGAGAAATTTCAAAATATAGAGAACGCCAGCTATATATTAAAAATAAACGTACCTATATTGAAGCCTTATTGACTGGTGATAGTGGAAAAGTATCAAGCGAACTAAATAAACAGATGATATTATTTGATGGTGAATTAGCGAAGCTTACTTATGATTACTATATCAGCCTAGATAATAACTTTAGAATTGGCTTTGGTCTTGACTTTTTGAGGGTATGGAAGGGATGTCCTTTATTCAATCAATTTATAGCGATTGAATCAATACAGGGTTTAAAAGCTTTAAAGAAACTTTTAATTGGCAATACTGATCTAAAAAAAATAACAAAAGTAATCGATGGCAAATTTGTAACGGACTTAAGCAATATAATTGCTTTGCTTGAACAAAAAGTTGAGACACTAGCTAAAGATACAGAGGGCAAAGATGAATTAAATAATGTGCTGATTTAGAACTTTATCGAAACTTTTTCAGACTAAACGACCGTTTCAAATACGGTCATTTATGATACGATTCTGACTAGGCTTCAAATAGTTCTTTATGCCGCCTTATAGATAAATTAAGATGTGTATCAAAAACATATGCAAACTCCTAGCTCAAATTCTACCCCTGGTCACGTCAAGAATTTTTCGCACATTTGTCAAGGAAGCACGAGCACCTGCCAAAGGACATCAATGATATTTCCAGATTTTCCGAGCCAAAGAGCTACGATGCCGCTCAAGCAGCCACCATCGCGTG
>JAEYOV010000043.1 GCA_023411395.1 Bacillota bacterium | reverse complement strand
CACGCGATGGTGGCTGCTTGAGCGGCATCGTAGCTCTTTGGCTCGGAAAATCTGGAAATATCATTGATGTCCTTTGGCAGGTGCTCGTGCTTCCTTGACAAATGTGCGAAAAATTCTTGACGTGACCGCTGCGAATCGGTAGGGTTGTTCAAAACGCCGAAGGCGACCAACAGGGCCAGCACGGCGTCCACCACATGCTGCAGCGGCGCCTGGGTGATGCCGACGGCCTCATACAGGCCCAAATTGCCAAGCAAGGTCAGAATGGTGGCGAGGATAGAGGCCCACACCACCTTGGATTTCCATCTGCTTTGCGTCATGAGGGTTCTCCTTTCGTTTGTAGAGGCAGGATGTTTGTTGGATGGAGTTCATTGCGGGTCAGCCCCGCCCTATTATACTATGTCTTGGCGGCGGAAACGCTTGCTCATTGCGCCGCTTGTACGTATGTCACCTCCCTTGTCACTGCGGTGTCAGATACCCTTCCAAGAAGTAAGGGCTTCGCGCCCGCGGGCGCGACCAGGGCTTTCCTCCCATCTGGCTCAATCATCGCACTGCTCACTACCGTTCGCATTGCTCGTTTCGCCAGCCTCCTCCGCCTAGCCTATTGCCGTCACAGGCGGCGGCTAGGCTACGGAGCCCTGGACCTTCGGGTTTACCCGCCGGGCGGGTGATTCAGCAGGTGCTCGTCGATGCGCTTGTGGGCCTGCTTGGCGCTTTCCTCGCATCTGGCGACGCGGGCGTTCAATTCGCCCATATTCTGATTCATGGCCTTTTGGTCGATGACCATTTCATCGATGCGGTTCTTGATGTACATCAGATCGCTTTTCACCTGGGCATCGGCGGAAATATCCTGCCGCCGGTTGCGGCTTACCGCCAGCAGCAGCGACAGCGCGGCCAGCAGGGCCATCATGAGGGCGGTGCCCTCGGCAAACGTCATGCGCCCTCCCCCCTTTCTGAAAGGATCTGCGCGCCGGGGTACAGGGCGGCCACCTCCCTGGCACGGGAATGGGTCAAGCCACCGATGAGCACGCTGCAACAAGCCTCCTCCTGCGATTCCCCTTCCCCCTCTTCCCCCTCTTCTCCCTCTTGCGCATGGGAGGTGGTTAAGGCGGCCCAGGTATCTATGCCAACAATGCCGTCTTCTTTAAGACCCCGCGCGGCCTGGAAGGCTATGACCGCCGCCAGCGTTTCCGCGCCGAAGATGCCATCGGCCCCATATTTGGGCAGGGGATATCCCGCCGCCAAAAGCAGCGTTTGCAGCCGCGCCACATCATCGCCCCGGGACCCCTTTTTCAGCGTGGGCGGCGGGGGATCGGCAGCATTCCCATCGATGTTGCGAAGACGCGCCCAGTGGGTGAAGGAGCAACCGGCGATTTTCCGCTTGACAACGCCATAGGCATGGCCGCGGGCTTCCACCTCATACCCATCCCCCACGGTGACGGCCACATGCTTCATGTGGCCGGTGGACTTGTCCCTTATGAAAAGGAAAATGGCCTTCTCGCCGGGCAGCGTATCGATGGTTCCTTTCTGGGCCCAAATGTCCATGTTCCACTGGCTGTTGGCCCCCGACACAAAGGTATAGCCCGCGTCCCTGGCCGCCCGGCGCGTGAGTTGCGCGCAGTCGTAGCAGATTTTGCCCAGCCAGTATTTGCGCCCGTAGTAATAGATTTTTTCGGCGTAGCCTGGGTACTGCCTGGCTTGGGCGTCAAGCCGCGCCTCGGTGCAGACCCAGCCCGTGGCCCCATAGATGTAGCCGTATCCCACGCGGCTTAATGCCGCGCTTGCAATGGCCTCCCGCTTGTCCATAGAATCCCTCCTTGCCTCTATTATACACGAACTCACGTTCGTATTTCTCCCTTGTTTTGACACCAAAGGCAGGCGGAAGGAACTTTTTTTGTGTGCACTTGAAACAACCGCTGTCGAGAAAGAAAAAAGGCGGCTCGAAGGCCGCCCCGTAACGTATCAGCCAAGGCTGATCCATCTGCTTATACCGTTTCAAAACACAAATGCACCGATGGGATCAACGAGGGCGGGGGTTCCGTAGCCTGGCTGCTGCCGGTGGCGGCAATAAGCTAGGCGAAGGAAGCGGGCGAAATAAGTGTTGCAAGCGGCAGCGCAGCAACGCGCCGATTGAGGCCGCCAGAAATACACTCGCCGCCCATATTGTTGTGCATAGGCCAAGATGCATGGTGCCGCCACAAGCGGCGGGGGCAAGCCCCCGCCCTACGCATATTGTGAAGGTAAGGCCATATCCAAAGATACCGTAAAGAAGCATCAAAGTTTTGATTTGGTATTACGCTTCATTTCACCCCGCGGCCAGCTTGCGGGCCATTTTCTTTTGCAGGGCGTACAGCCACAGAAGGGAAACAACAAGCCCTGCCGTAAGGAACAGCGCGTTTTGCGTGAGGGCGAATTTCGCTGCCCAGAAGGAGGGCAAAGGGGCAAAGAGGTACTGCACGTCCTTTGGGAATACGAAGGGAGCGGGCAGGCCCAAAAGCATCAGCCCGGCCATTTTCGCCAGCGCCATGCCCTCCACCCGGTTGCGGGAAAAGGCGAAGAGCAATAGGGCGACATCCACGCATGCAAGGCCGGTGAGCAGGCAGACGGCGGCCGCCATGGGCAAGGTCCAGTCTGTTAAGGAAAAGGCCATCAAAAGCGCCACCGAGACAACAAAAGCGGCGGCGGCGGGCACGAGGAGGCGGGATAGGAGGTATCCGCCCTTGCCGATAGGCGTGACCGCAAGGTATCCGGCCATGTGCTCATCGTATTCCGTCAAAAGCACCATGGCGGAGGCAAAGCAGAACAGGTAGGGCGTCAAAAGGGCCAGCATCAGATCGATCAAAAGGTAATAGGGGCTGATGAATTGCGTAACCTGAAAATGCGCGCAGAGAAGATTTTCGGCGGCCGGTATTAAAAAGCGGAAAACGCAGGCCGCCAGCAGCGGGCCCATACAGGCGGCCAGCAGCATGCCGTCCCTTGACACCTGCCGCAGGAGCATTTTGAACGAAAGGAATATGGCTTTCATCAAACGCCGCCCCCCATCTTCAAAAACATCCGGCCCGCGGCCTTTACCGCAAGGCGGAAGAAGAAGCCCGTCCACGCAAGCAGCACGAAAAGGGCGGGCCAGGCATTTCCCGCGCCGCCGCACAGGACAAGCACGCAAACGCCGGGATGGAGAATCATGATGTCCGGCTGCCCGGCAAACAGCCAGGCCGCGGCCGGCGCGATGATCAAAATTTCCGCCGGGATGGTCATCAAAACAAACCGGTTGAGGGTGGCCGCGCGGGCGGCCAGGATCATCCCCACGGCGGAGAACAAAAGGGAGCCCAGGAAAACGCCGGCCGCCAGGGACAGCACGGGCAGCCCGGCCCCTGAAAACAGCGCGATCGCAAGCCCGGCCCCGGTGGAAACGCAGGATAAGGACAAAAGCTTTGATGCCACGTATTCTGATGCGGCAACGGGCGCCACGGCCAGGCTGGAAACCACCCGCTGGCTCTGCTCAAACAGCACCATGGCCCCCAGGAAGTACAGGCCCATGGCCGCCGGATCGGAAAAGATCATAAGCAGCGCCGCCGTCTTATGGATGGAGGCCGGCAGGGCCAGCAGCACGCCCACATACAGCGCGCAAAATATCAAATACAGTCCATAAAAGCCATACTTCCACTGAAAGCGGAAATCCCCCTTCAAAAGGGCCGAAAGGGTCATACAAGCTCCCTCCCCGTCAGTTCCACAAACAGGTCGTTGAGGGTGGGCTCGCTTGAGTGGATGGAGGTGAGGCGGTTGTTGCGTATCAGGTCCATGAGCAGCGCGTCATTGCCGGTTTGATGAAGGGCCGTCACCTCGGTTTTCTCCCGCCCGCCCACATCATAGGTGTACTGGATCCTCGCCGCGCCCTTTTGCATGATGAGGTGGCGGGGCGTATCCAGTGCCCGGACGGCGCCGTCCACAATGAATGCCACCCGGTCGCACAGCTCGGTGGCGTCGTACATGTTGTGGGTGGTGAGGAGGATGGTTTTTCCTTTTAACTTTTGCCCGAGTATGATATCCTTCATCTGCCGGGCGTTTTGCGGGTCCAGGCCGGAGGTGGGCTCATCCAGAAACAGATACCTGGGATCGTGGAGCAGCGCCTTGATGAAGTTCAGGCGCGACTTCATGCCCTTGGAATAATCGGCCACCTTTTTGTCCGCCTCCTCCAGAAGGCCCACGCTTTCCAAGTGCGGCTCGATGCCGGTCCGCTTTTTGTACAGGGAGGCGAAGAACTGCAAATTCTCCCTGGCGGTGAGCTTCTCGTAGAGGCTTGGAAACTCAAAATCCACGCCGATTTTTTCGTAAAAGCTTTTGTCCCGGCGTTTGACCTCCATGCCATCCACCGTCACGCTGCCGCGGTAGGCGGTGATCAGCCCCGTGAGGATTTTTTGCAGCGTGCTCTTGCCGGACCCCGACGGGCCCAGGAAACCGAAAATCTCCCCGTCCCTCACATCAAAGCTCATGTTTTGGATAAAGGGCTTTGCCGTGTAGGCAAAGCAAAGGTTATCCACCCGGATCATGCTTTTTTCTCCTCCTGTTCAAACATTTGCAGTACCACGCCGCGGATCATGATGCGCAGCGCCTGCTCAAACACCTGCTCCCCCACCTCCCGCTTGTGCAGCATGGAAAGGAAGATGGCCCGAAGCGCCCCGCTGAAATGGGGTATCATATCCGTCCGGATATCAGGCACCAGATGCACAAGCTGCTCCACATTCAGGTCGTCGGTATGCGCGTGGGCCTCCATAATTTCCGGGGAGAGCTTTTGCATGAACAGCTCGATCTCCCCGCTCATCATCAGCGGATACAAAAAGGAGGCTTCGACCTTCCGGTAAAACGAAAAGATCACATCCGTAAGCGCATCCGGCGACAGGGGCTTGGCAAGGCCGTTCAGCTTTTCCATCAGCTCCCGCTGGATTTTATCATGAAAGGCCATCAGCACATCGTAAAACAAAAGCTCCTTGGATTCGTAAAACAAATAGAACGTGCCCTTGGGGATGCGCACCCTGTTTACCAGCTCATCCACCGTGGTTTTGCGCACGCCGAATTTGTAAAGGCAGTCTTCCGCCTCCGCCATCAGCCGCTGCCTGATATAGGCGCGTTCCTTTTCCGTAAGTGCCTTGGGCATGGGACGCCTCCATTCCACACGTTTGACTGTTTGTGTAGTTATAGTCATATTATAGTATGCACAGAACGGCCTGTCAAGAGGGGCCACAGGTCCTGGCAGCAAAATCATGGCCAAATTGAAAATGGATTGACAGGCCGTGTGAAGGGAAATATTAAAATACCCAAGGCTGTCCTCAACCGGCTTGTGGCAGCGGGCTTAGGCCTTTTGCGCAAACCGGTGTTGGACAGCCTGAAAAGGAATGCCGGTGTATCCCCGGATTCCGAGCTGGGTTTCCGGGAACTGATACCAAGGACGGACAACGGTATACGGGTTGGCGGCGGCTGCAACGGCTGCGGCACCTGCTTGAAGGTATGCCCGGCGGGAAACATCAGGATGAAAGATGGAAGACCCGAATTCCTGCACGCCTGTGAGATGTGCTTCGCCTGCGATGAGTGGTGCCCCAGGTCCGCGATCCAGCATTGGGGGCGGGCGGAAGGAATCAAGTATCATCATCCCGAGGCGAAGCTTATGGATATGCTGGCCGGCCGGCAATGAAGAATGGGTCTATTCACTGTATTTGTCCATGGCGGGGGCGTTCCGGTATGCGGTTTTGCCCGGCCTGGCAGCGCTCCCGGTCAGGGATATGGCGGCTATGCCCCTTTCATAACCGTCATCCAGCTTGAATTTTCCGACCTCCTCGCGCAGCGTGGCAGCCTGGGCGGACATTTCCTCGCTTGTGGCGGAGTTTTCTTCCGCGGTGGCGGCATTGGTTTGCACAACGGCCGAAACCTGGGTAAGCCCCTGCTTGATCTGTTCGATGGCCATGGCCTGATCGGAAGACGCCTGGTCGATTTGAATGATGTTTTCGTTGACTTCCTTTGCCTTCTCGCTGACCTCATGCAGGATCCCGGCCGTCTTCTCCGTGATCTGCAAGCCCTCCGACACGGTATCGGCCGAGCGCCGGATCAATTCCGCGGTTTGCTTGGCCGCCTCCGCCGATTTTGCGGCAAGGCTGCGCACCTCATCGGCCACAACGGCAAAGCCTTTTCCGGCGTTGCCGGCGCGGGCCGCCTCAATCGCGGCATTGAGCGCCAGTATGTTGGTCTGGAAAGCGATATCCTCAATGACCTTTGTAATGTTGGCGATCTGGCTGGACGCGCTGCCGATATTCCCCATGGCGCGTGTGAGGTGCTCCATATGCTCATTGCCGGAAAAGACGCCGGCGCTGACCTGTTCCACGTACTGCGCCGCGGTTTTGACGCTTTTTGAGTTGTTTGCGGCCTGTTCCGCGATTTTGATGATGCTTTCGCTCAGCTCCTCAACGGAGGAAGCCTGCTCCGTCGAGCCGGCGGCCAGGGATTGCGCGCCGCTTGCCACCTGCGAGGCGCCCGCGCTCACCTGGCCGGCCGCGATGCTGATGGTCGTCAGCGTTTGGTTCAGGGCGGCGGCGGTGTTCTCCGTCGCCTGCCGCAAAGCGTCAAAGTCGCCGGGGTAGTCGATGCCGGTCTTGATGCGCAGGTCGCCCCGGGAAATCTTGGTGAAATTGCTGATGACATCCCCAAGGATCGCGCTTTGCAGCCCGTTGGTCTGCCTGATGAGCCTGGCCATATGGCCCAGCTCATCGCGGCTGTCATAATTCACATTCACCTTCATGTTGCCCTTGGCGATTTCCATATACACCTGTTCGATTTCCTTGACCGGGGACAAAATGGATTTCCTGATGGCGATTATGACAGCGAACGCCACCGCCAGGGAAACCACGGCCGCGGCGATGAGCGTGATCCAGGCCGCCGTCTGTATCCCCAAGGCTTCCTGCCGCTGCGCCTGGGCATTCAATACCTCGATATCGCTGAACTCGACCACCATCTGGGCCAGCTTGTCAAATTCGGGGATATACTGTTCCTCAAACAGCAGGGCCGCTTCCGTCCTGCCGGTATCGGTGCCGGCGCCAAGCAGCTTTGAAATCTTCAGGCGGATTGAACCGGCCTTATCCAATTGGGCCGTGACGGCGGCAATTTTCCCTTCCAGGTCCCGGTTTCGCTGATTCCCGGCAAACGCACCGAAGCTTTCCCTCAAACGGGCGGCATCATGGTCCGCCTTTTCCAGGGCTTCTTCCATTTTGCCCTTTGTATCGGCCCGCATGGCTTTTTGCAGATACCGCTCAATGGAGACAAGGTCACGCCGTATGCTCCAGGTGGCGCTGATATTGGGCACGGTATAACCCATATACAAATCGGTCTGGTGCGATATTTGGCCAATGCTCAGCATGGCAGTCCCAACGGTAAGCATCATCAAAACAAGTACGATTCCAAAGCCTGCGATCAATTTCATGCTGATGGTCAGGTTTTTCATTTGTTTGCCCTCCCCAATGAATTTATCCATTGTTTTCTATTTGCATTGGCCTTTGTTTCGTTTTATAATGACGTTAGCATATGCGTTCGCAGTCCGACATAAGGTGCTGGCAATCCAGCAAAAGCTTTACGCTTCTGCCTGTTTTTCCGATCCCTTTGACAAACTTTTGCTCCGCCTTGCCTATATCCGGCGGAGGCACGATATCGTCATCCTCCATGGTCAACACCTCCGAAACGCTGTCCACAATCAGGCCTGCCGATGTCCCGTTGATGTCGATGATGATGATGCAGGTCTTTCCGTCATATTCCCTGGCCGGCTTTTGAAAGCGCAGGCGGGCGTCCATCACGGGTATGATTTTCCCCCGGAGGTTGGTGACCCCCCTTACATATCCCGGCATATCCGGGATTTCGGTGACCGGCTGCATTCCTATGATTTCGGTGACATGGCGTATCTCTATGCCATACATTTCATTGCCCATGGAAAAGATCAGGTATTTTCCTTTTAATGTGTCCTCCTGCCCTGCTGTATCAAGAACACTCGGCTCCGCCATTTTTGCTGCCTCCTTCTGTATTTTCCTCATGTTTTTTGCCTGACTTGATGGAACCCACCTGTGAATGTTAAAATTTTCACCCTCCAGATTTGCTAAATTCTGACCTTTAACACAATTATAAGGGAACATTGTGCTAATTTCAACAATAATTCTGATCTTTAACACAAATATAGCGAGGTGCACCATGAAAATATACGATTTTGATGGCCGGAAGAACATCAGCGGCGACCGGATCAGGGAAGCAAGAGTGAAAAGGCATCTTTCACAGACCGACCTGGCGGCAAAATTGCAGGTGGAAGGCATTACCCTTGAGCGGGACAGCATCAGCAGAATCGAAATCGGAACGCGGTTTGTGGCGGACTATGAGCTGCTGGCCTTTTCAAAGCTGCTGGGTGTGGACATACGCTGGCTGCTGTCGGAGGATAACGGCTCCCGGCGCGTATGAAATGCATCATCCGTTTACGCAGGCAAAGCAAAACAGATATTGAACCATTGTGCGTTTGCCGACCTTTTTGCCTGCGCCGGAAAATGCACACATATTCTTAGGCGGATAGAGGCCAAAAGTGCTCAAACAGGGGAGAAAAATGCATCCCCTTTCCTTTATAGTTGAAGAACGTTGCAATGGGGTATGCGTTGAGGCGGCCCAACTCTACCGACACATAAGATAAGGAGGATTCTTTCATATGACATACGGAAGCTTCACGTTACGTATTACGATGTGGTGGTGGATATTACCGGAAAGCGCTATAAAAAGGGTATGACAGCAGAGGAGAAGAAAAAGGTTGACGACTATAACAATCCTCAAAAAGAGGGAGTAGCAAAAAAAGAAATCAGAATCAGGTCCTATGAGAAGGCGAAAGTCGAATTTGCCTATTGGTGCGCGCTGGATTATGTGGACTATGGCGGCCTGAGGGACCCGAATACATCAGGCAAGCTTACCGACCCGGATACATCAGACATGCTTACCCCTGACAGGAAGATCAAATTGAAAAGGAAGAATCGCAAATGAATAAGTACACTCTCTTTATCCTTTCCCTTCTCTTCCTTCTTTTCACCGCGGCCTCGGCCTGCGCGAAAAACCAGTATATCACCATGGGATACGGGTATGTGATTGCCGTCCAGGCCGACGGTACCGTCGAAGCCTTGGATGAGACCTGCGATACCTCCGCCTGGAAGGATGTGATTCAGGTGGACGGCTCCCTGTATCATACCCTGGGGCTTTCAAGGGACGGCACCGTGTATGCCATGGGGAACAACAGATACGGCCAATGCAATGTGGAAAAGTGGACGGACATTGTGATGGTGGCGGCTGGAGACGAACGCAGCTACGGCCTGAAAAAAGATGGGACCATCGTTTCAGCGGGCCGCCGCGACACAGGAAAGAGAAGCGCCTGGAAAAAGTGGACCGGTATCGTGTGGATCGATGTGACGGAGGATACCCTCTTCGCCATCGACCGGGAAGGAAACGCATATGGCATTGGCGTGGATCTGAGCATGTTCCATGACGTGGTTCAGATCTATCATACGACGGATGAAATCAATGTGCTGCGCAAGGACGGGACGGTTCATTACCTACATAAATACGATGGCTATGAAGAAGCCTGGCAGCAGTACAAAGATAAGTGGACAGACATACGTGAATTGGACGGCATTTCATCGGAACTGAAGGTGCTCAAGGGGGACGGAAGGGTGACGACCACGTCCCTCATCCCCTGTTTTGCAGACTGGAGGGACATCGTTGAAATTGCAGGATACTTTGGCGTAAAAAGTGACGGTACCATCGTTATCTCCTCCTTTTATGACGATGTTTATACCCCGGAGGAAATGGCGGAGCTTGCCTCCTGGCGGGTGATGGTAGACCCCGAAACAATCCCTGATGCCGCAAAAACCGATACCCCATAGATAAACCAGAGGATCATCCTCGTTGGAACGGACTACGGAGGTAATGCACATAAAAAAGCCCTATTTCAATCTGCTATTGATTCTCCTCGTCCTTTTATCCGGGGAGCCATTGACGCCAAAGAAACAGTGGGAGTGAGGGGAAAGAAATGAAGAAAATTCTTTTAGGGACGCTGCTCATTGTTATTGCTTTTTCACTGGCATCCGCCTCCGCCCAGGGCTTGGGAGGCAAGCACCTTGCCGTATCGTATGAATTCATGGCCGCCATACAGGCAGATGGAACGGTAAAAGCCGTGGGAGACAATGAATACGGCCATGCGATACCGGAACATGGCGGGATGTTGTTGCCGTTTCAGTTGGTTTTTGCCACACCTTGGGGCTGAAGGCGGATGGTACTGTATATGCCACCGGCGACAATACCAATGGCGAATGCGAGGTTCAAAACTGGACGGACATCGTGATGGTGGCGGCGGAGTATCATTGCAGTTATGGCCTGAAAAAGGATGGAACCATTGTTTGCACAGAACAAGCTGATACGCCTGGCGGGACATCGTTGAAATCGAAAGCGGCTTTGGTGTCAAGTCGGACGGATCGGTGGTATTCACAAGCGATATCGATGCGCATGCCGGTTTTACCGATCAGGAATGGAAAGAGCTAAGCCGCTGGAAAGTGAAGGTGGACCGGGAGTTAGGCAAGCAGGCCGCGGCCGCCCTGCCTCCCGTGGATACGGCTTACGATGGCCCCGCCCTTTCGGTGGACGCGGTGTACGATTGCTTTTCCCGAAAAAGCAGTTCATATCAAGCACGTCATATTGCCGCAGGGCCTTACAATCATCGATGATGCCGCTTTTGAGGGCTGTAAATCTCTGGAAAGCGCATCCATCCCCGATAGCGTTACATATATCGGCTCTTGCGCATTCGAACAATGCGCGAGCCTTTCTACGGTGAACATCCCTGCCGGTCTTAAAACGCTTGCATTTGGCACCTTCCGCTGGTCTGGGCTAAAAGGCACGTTTGTCATCCCGGAGGGTGTCGTATCCATTGAGGATGAGGCGCTGTGCTATGTTTCCCTGAGCCATTTGTACCTGCCCGCGTCGCTTGCGTACATGGAGATTGGGGCAAACCTGCTGGACAATCCAACCGGAGACCCAAGCAATACCGTCATCCACGCCCCGGAAGGAAGCTACGCCGCAAAGATTGCAAAGGAGGCCGGATATACATTGGTCATTGAGGCGCCATAAGGGATACTCAGATTTCCGGCATGACAGCGCGGCTTTGGCCGCCTGTCTTTTCTTCCCTCCCCATCCATGGTATAATGTAGAAAATGTTCACAGAATTTGGATAAAAGAGAGGGCTATCGCTATGGCACGCAGGGCAAACCTCATTCCCATCAACGAAGATATCACCCTGATCGACGACGCGGGAGAATCCACCTGCTATCTTGTAACGGGAGAACAACGGGCGCTGCTCATCGACACGGCCAATGGCCGGGAGAACCTACGCGAGATCGTGCGGGAGATCACAAGCCTTCCCGTTACGGTTATAAACACCCACGGCCACGGCGACCACATCCTGGGCAATATCTATTTTGAGGAGGCGTACCTTCATCCGAAGGACTGGGAGCTGCACGACCTGCATTTTTCCTTCCCGCCGGTAAGGGAGTTGCTTCAGGCCAATGGCCTGAAGCCATGCAAGCTTCTCCCCCTTGCCGAGGACGCGGTGTTTGACCTGGGGGGAATCACACTGGAAGTCGTCCCCATACCGGGGCACACCTTTGGCAGCGTGGCTTTGCTTTGCCGCAAGCACCGGGTTTTATTTTCCGGCGATGCCATCAACCCCCACCTGTGGATGCAGCTTTCCGAGTCCACGCCCATGAAGGTGCTCTCGCAATCGCTTAACCGGTTGCTTGACGTGTACAGGAAGGATTTTGACCATCTCCTCACCGGCCACGGCAAGGGGCTGGAGGACGCGGTTCTGACGGAGGAGCTGGCGGAGGGTGTCATCGATCTTATACACGGCGAGTGCGAGAAGGATGTCCCCTACCGGTGGTTCCTGGGCACCGACATGGCCCACCCCTACGGCCGTGAGGGGCAGCACCGCCTTGTTTACAGCAAAGACAACCTGGACATTGAGCGGGGCGTGAAGAAGCCCTATCCCCCCATCCGGCATATCGCCAGCAATCCGACGCTTGCGGGTTTGGCGGACATCAGCCTGAACATTGTCTTCTCCACCGCCACGGGGCAGGACCTTTCCCTGGCGCTGATCCTGCCCTGGGGCGCGAAGGAAAAAGCGGAGCCCCTGCCCCTTGTGGTGTTTGTGCAGGGCAGCGGCTGGACCTTTCCCAACATCGGATACGAAATGGGGCAGATGGCCTGGTACGCCCAAAGCGGCATCGCCGTGGCCATGGTCACCCACCGGAACTGCATGGACGGCCATCCCTTCCCTGCCTATTTGCAGGATGTGAAGACGGCCATCCGCTTTTTGAGAAGCCACGCGGCGGAGTACAACATCGACAGGAACCGCGTCGGCATCTGGGGTACCTCCTCCGGGGGCAACACCGCCTTATTGGTTGGCCTCACCGGGGACGATCCCGCCTACAAAACGGCTGAGTACGCGGAAGAATCCGACGCGGTGAAGCTGGTGATTGAGTGCTTCGGCCCCACGGACCTCATGCGCCTGCTGGGCGGCGAAATCCCCGGCGAGCCCCATAACGGCATCTTCGAGGCCTTGACCGCGGGGAAGGATGTAAAGCAGGTGTTTACCGACATGAGCCCGGTAAACCACGTGAAGGAGGGCAAAACATACCCGCCCTTCCTGCTGCTCAGCGGCAGCGCCGACCCGGTTGTGCCCCTAGACCAGATGGAAGTTATGTACCGCAAGCTTTTGGACAACGGTGCGGACGCGCAGGCCATTTGCGTGGACGGCGCGCCCCATGAGGGCAGCTTCTGGAGCCGGGAGCTGCATGACATCGTAATGGCGTATGTCAAGGAGAGGCTGTAGGCAACGGGG
>JAEYOV010000065.1 GCA_023411395.1 Bacillota bacterium | reverse complement strand
ACAATGCCGGCGATGATCTGAACGACATAGGAGGTGGTGGCGGGATCAATGTACGCCAGGGCGGGCTTGGACATCAAAAAGAGAAATCCCAGGATGAAATAAGAAGTTTTCAGAATACGTGCCATTTTGCCATTCTCCTTTTTCTTTTTAACATTGATCCGATTGCCGTACAAATTGGTATTACAGGCATTCCCGAAGGATTTCCAAAACCTCTTGCCGGGAGAAAAGCACGGGATTGTTGTCCATCCGCCCGGCGGTGAAGGTCAGTTCCGCAATCTTTTCAAGATCCTGCTCCCGTATGCCAAAGGCGCCCAAACGCAGCGGCCTGACCGGTGCGGTCAATTGCTCAAGCCAGGCGGAGAACCCGCCGTCCGCACAGAAGATCGCATGAAGATCCTGAATTTCCGGTACGGCTTCTTCGTTGCGCTTCATGACTCCGGACAGCGTCATGGCGGCAGCGAAGCCATGGGGAAGGCCAAACAGCATGGTCAGGGGGTAGGAAATGGAGTGGCAGGCCGTTGTCCGGGTGATGGAAAACGCAAGCCCCGCAAGCAGCGATCCCAGGCACATTTCACGGCGCACATCCAAATCTCCCGCCGTCTCCGGCCTGACAGCCGCAGGCAAAAAGGTGAGAATCTTCCCAATGGCGGCGATGGCCAGCGCCTTAGAAAGAGGCGTCCTGCTTTTGGCCCAGAAGGCCTCCATGGCGTGGGACAGGGCGTCCAGGCCCGTGGACAGCGTCAGCCCCGGGCTCATGGAAGCAGTCAATTCCGGTATGAGGATGGCGGCCTTCGGAAAATTTTCCACGCAGTCGATGGACAGCTTCCTGCCGTGCTCCGGGTCCCAGATGGTGGCCCACTTCGTTACCTCCGAGCCGGTGCCGGCGGTGGTGGGCAGGGCAAGAATGTCTACAAAGGGATGGGGGCGCTTATAATCCTGCTGAAGGATGGCTTCGAGAACCGATTCTTCCGACAGCCGGTCTCCGGGAAGCAAATGGTACAGCGCGCTGATTGCCTTGGCCAGGTCCATGCAGCTTCCGCCGCCGATGGCCACCAGTGCATGAACCTGCCGGCCGGCCAGCGCATGAAGGGCGCGGCACACATCCGCGGCGGTGGGGTTGGCCGGAATCTCCTGAAGGAGGACACCTTTTTTTGAGGCCAGCAGCTTTTCCACAAAGGGAGCAAGCCGCAGCTTTTCCAGCACGGAGGCATCGGCCAGCACCGCAAACCCATCCGCGCCCTCAAGAAGCGTTTGAACCGCATCAAGGCCGGCAGTTTTGTTAAGGACGCGGATATCCACCGGGGAGAAAGGGGAAAAGGCAGTCATGGTTACGCTCCTTACGGGTCCTGGGCGGGAATGAGGGCCAGGATCTCCTTGATGGACATGCATTGCGCCTCCGCCTCCAGGGACCGCCCGCTTTCCAGTATGGCGGTGGCAACGCGCTGCATGGCGGGGAATGCGCTGCGCAGCAGGTGGTTGGCATGGATCACGATGTTTACCCCGGCCGCCTGAAGCTGCTCCTCGGTGACGGAATTATAGGTGGTGGGTACAACCACCAGGGGCGTGGCTTGGTCCCTGGCACGGAACAGCCGGCAGAATTCCAGGATCTCCGCCGGGTCCTTTTTGCAGGAATGGATCATGATGCCGTCCACCCCGGCTGCCACATAGGCAAAGCACCGTTTCAGGGCATCGTCCATACCCCTGTCCAGAATCAGACTCTCGCACCTGGCGATGATCATGAAGTCCTTGGTCTTGAGCGCGCTCTTTCCGGCCCGGATCTTCTGGCAGAAGGCTTCTACGTCCTCCTGGGCCTGCTGTGCCTCCGTGCCGAATAGGGAATTTTTTTTGAGCCCGGTCTTGTCTTCTATAATGATGGCTGAAATGCCCAGCCTCTCCAGCGTCCGGACATTATACGCAAAATGCTCCGTAAGCCCTCCTGTGTCTCCATCCAGGATGATGGGCTTGGTGGTGACCTCCATGATCTCCTCCAGCGTCTGGATGCGGGAGGTCAGATCCACCAGTTCGATATCGGGCTTTCCCTTGGCGGTGGAATCGCACAGGCTGGATACCCACATGGCGTCAAATTGTTTGACGCCTTTTTGCGTTTCCACGCTTGTCTGCTCCACGATCAGCCCGGTCAGGCCGTTGTGGGCCTCCAACACACTTAGGCAGGGTTTGTACTGGAGGAGCTTTTTGAGCCTGGAGCGCCTGTGCTCCGGCATGGAAAGCTGCTGGTCCAGCCGGCTCAATGTTTCCTCCGTGGGGGTGTGGGTGTACGGATACTCGATAAGCTCCCCGCCCCATTGATGCAGTGTTTCGATCACTTCCCGGCGGATGTTGGCCTGGTAGCCGGTTTGCCAGTCGTCCCCGTGGACGACGATATCCGGCTTCAGATCAAGCAGGGCCTTTTGATAACTCAAGGTATCCTGCACCACCACGCATTTCACGCCGGCGATGCTTTGAAACAACTGCAGCCTCTCCTCCAGGGGGATCAGGGGATAGCGTTTGAAGGAGGCGATGACCTCGTCGGTTAGCACGCCCACCGTCAGCTCCCCCAATTCCGCCGCCTTTTGAATGATCTTGATATGGCCGCTGTGAAGGATGTCGGTGCTGAAGCACATATAAACCTGTTTCATAAAGCGGCGCCTCCTTTTCCCTCCGCCTTCAGGGAGCGGAGAAACATCTCGGATACGGCATGCAAATCCTCCGGGGTATCGATTTCATGGCACAGCCGGCCATGAAGCTCCAGGGGATACAGCGGGATGGCCCCCTCTTTCCCGTTGAAGGCGTTTTCTGCATAGACATTGGCCGTGCCCCGCCGGCAAAAGTCCCCGATGGCTTCCATCCAGGCTGCGAAATCCTCCCGGCGCCAGAAATATGCCGGCTGGCAGGCAAGGCAATCCCCGCCGAATAACGATACGCCGATGGCAATGACCCGGCCATTTTGAAGGCGCGCCTTGAAATCCTTTTGAGGCAGGGGCAGGGTGGAATCCACGGCGACGGCGCTTTTACAGCTTGAGAGAAGTTCCTCAAGCACATTGGTTTCCAGCACCAGATCACCGTGCAGCAGCAGGATATCATCGTCAAGGTGCTCCGCCGCCAGGTACATGGAATAGATGTAATTTGTCTGGCTATACAGGGGATTGGGCACATAGGTGATTTTCACCGGCAGCCCCAGCCCACCTATATGATCCATCAGCGTCCGGGCAAAGGGGCCTACGGTGATCACCGCTTCCCGGACGCCCAGTTGCGCAAGCTGGGTAAGCTGGCGGCTTAAGATGGTATAGCCCCCGCCGATGGGGCACATGCACTTGGGCTGCCGGCTGGTAAGTTCGCCCATGCGGTGGCCGACGCCTGAATTGAGCAATAGCGCCTTCATGCCTTATCCCCCTGCGCCGCAAAATAAGCCATCAGGTCTTTTAAATTCTCTTTCGGGGTGGCTTTGGGACGCTTAAGATCCGCCCGGGAACCCTGGCCCAGCGCGATTTCCAGAAAGCAAAGCTGCTTCCCGACGGATGAGCGGACGCGGGGAAGCACATCCATAAGCGTTGGCTCATCTTCGGCAAAGAAGCACTTTTTGAAGCCTGCCGCCCGGGCCAAGGCAAGGAAAGAAACAGCCCCGCATGCCACCGGCATGCCGCCCACGCTTTCATGGGCGCCGTTGTTCAAAACCACATGGATCAGATTTTTGCAGCCGCACTGGGCCTCCACCATCAGGCTTCCCAGGTGCATGATGGCTGCCCCGTCTCCGTCAAGACACCATACGGTCTGCCGCGGCCTGGCTTTGGCAATGCCCAGGGCGATCATGGAGGCGTGCCCCATGGACCCCACGGTAAGGAAATCCCGGTCGTGGCCTTGCCCCAGTTCTTCCCGAAGCTCGTATACCTCCCGGGAGGTTTTTCCGGTGGTGCATACGAATACGCCGTTTTCCCCGGCGTTCTTGAGCAGCGAGCGCAGCGTCGTTTCCCTGAGCAGCACGGAACGGCTGGGAAAATCCGCTTTGGCGCCGGACGCAAGCGCACCCTTTCGCATAAGGAAAGCAACGCTTTTCCCTTGCTTCAACAGGGGCTCAGATGTGGCAAGCATCTCCTCGAACTCTTTTGGGGTTGTATCCTTTGATAACAAAAAGGTGTGAAGTCCAAGCAATGACAAAAAAGCAGGGGTAATTTCCCCCTGGAACACATGCTGCGGCTCGTCGTGAAAACCTGGTTCGCCCCGCCAGCCCACGATAAACACGCAGGGGATGCCGTAGACCTTTTCGTTGAGCAATGAGATGATGGGATTGGCCGCGTTGCCGACACCGCTGTTTTGCAGATAGACCAGTGCCGGCTTTCCGGTGGCGATGTAATGCCCCGCGGCCAGCCCCACCGCCGCCCCTTCGTTGGCGGCGACGATATGGCTGCCTTTAACATTAAAGCGCTCATACAGCGTATCGCAAAGCGGTTGAAGCAGGGAATCGGGCACGCCGGTATAAAAGCCGACCCCTAGGCGCGTTAGTCCCTTCAGAAACAAAGCCGTGTCCATCAGGATTCCTTTCCGCCAAGACGGCCGAGGATGTACTGTCCGCCAATCTCGCCGCTATGCCCGAAGCTGGAGATGGTGTCTTGGAAGATTTTCGCGATGGTATCCCGATAAACCTCCGCGTTAACAAAAAGCTTGTCCAGAAGCTGTGGCAGAGTATCCAATTCCTTGGGATCCACCTGGATGCCGATCTTGTCCCGCAGGGATATTTCCAGCGGCGGAACCGTAATCTTTTCATATTCCGGGTTATTGATCTTGGGCGGGGTGTTGATAAACAGTACCGGCTTTTTGGTCACGAAGGCGAATTCGTACGCCGTACCGGACCAGTCGGTGATCACCGTGTCGGAATTGAAGATGGAGGAGCTGTCGGTAAAGTCCAGCTCAAAGGAGAGTTCCTCCCCCGCCCGGTCCTTGTAGGCCTCCACCAGCGCGTTAAGGCGCTGCCGGTACCGCTTTGTATATTCGGGGTGAGGCCGCACCACCAATGCATATCCCTTGCCCAGCAGATTGTCAAGAAGGGAATCGATGCAGCTGTCCAGCAGGTTTTCTATCTGCCAGGAAGGCGCGATCAATATCTTTTTTCTTGCTCTTTGCACCTTCTCCATTCGCTGATACTGTTCATGCAGGTCCTCCATCAGGCCGTAACCGCAAAACACCAGATTCTTTTCCCTGGTGCCGTACAGCTTTTCACTTTGCCTGATCTCCTCCCGCTGGAATTCGCCCACGCAGAAGATGGTGTCATAGTGATCCAGCGCCCCCTTGCGCAGCACCATGTGAGTGCTTAAAGGGTAGTGGAACATGTAGATGTATTCCATATCCCTGCGGGCCATGGAGCGCTTGATGTGGAACTGATTCAGGTCGGGCATGGTCATCACCAGGATATCGGCGTCCACCTTGAGCATGAAGGAAGCCAGCGCCTTGTCCCCCACATAGTAGGGGATCAGCCGCGGATCGTTCCGCTTGAAGCATACGTCGACTGGATCGCTGGTGACATAGTGGATCACGATATCGCTATGGTCCATAAGGTAATCGATCACATGCCGGAAGTATTTATAAAACCCATTGCGTTCCGAATAGAAAACAAGCTGCTTGTGCCAGTCGCCTTCCTCGAAAAAACGGCGGATGTCTTTCTTTTCGCGCTGGCGCAGCGCCGCCTGTTCCTGCTTTTTCCGGGCCGCTTCCTCCCGGGTAAGCGGGGCGGGCCGGCTGGCATAATCAATGAACTTTGCGGGGGGATAGAGGATATTGAGCAAAAATACCTGGGCCAGCGCAAACAGGTTGCTGAAAATCCAGTACAGACCGACCCCGCCCGGCACGGAATAGGCGAAATACAGGGAAAAGGCCACCAGGAACAAAGTCATGCCAATCTTATTGCCCTTGCCCTGTTCCCGCTGCAGCACGTTGAAACGGTTTTGTACCACGCACAGGATATAAGCGCTGAACCCTGCGCCTAGCGGGATCACCGATTGCAGCGTCAAAGGCCACCACAGGGGAATGGAGGAGAGGTTCAGCCCCAGAAAATCCAGCCGGATGGACTGGATCTGAACAATCACCTGCCCGCTCATGCCCGGAATAGACGCAAACGCCTGACCGTATCCACCCTGTATGATCAGGTCGATGACCCGCATTTGCGGCGAACTTCCCAGTTGGGTGGTACCCAGAATCTCTTCCGCCTTCTTCACCAGAGCGGATATCGTTTGCGCGTCAAGATGCATCAAATGCTGCAACGGGTGATAAATAACGGAAATCAGGCCCAGGATGAAAGGAATTTGCAAAAGCAAAGGCAGGCACCCCAGTGCCGGGCTGTAATGCTCCCTTTCATACAGTTTGATTTGTTCCTCCGCGATCCTGTCCTTGTCCCCGGCGAACCATTCCTTGACCCTGTTAAGCTCCGGCTGGAGCTTTACCATCCGGATACCATTCTTCTGAACCATCACGGAAATAGGGAACAGAAGCAGCTTGGAAAAGAGCGTGAATAAGAGAATGGACACTCCATAGTTCTCGAAAAGGCGGTAGGGGAGATACATCATATAACCCAAGGGAACACCCAGAATGCTGTTGATGAAATCCACTATGGAGCCTCCTGTAACATCCGTTGACAGTTGCGGGGAAGCTGCATACTCTTACAAAAGGAAACATACACAGTCCCCGTAACGGCGCCTGGCCGAAAAAAATGAATCAGCCAGGCGTTGCGCCGGAGATTATACAAAATCATTGTGAAATTATAACACGCTTCTCACATTATGACAAGTATTTACTATATCTTACATACATCATGCAATCTGTTATCTATTGGTATTTTCACGACTGGGAAAGAAGGCTTTTCAACAGCAGTCCACCCTACCGGTTTCATATTCCTTTTTCCGCTCATGCAAACACTTCCCGGGCGTATTTGACGGAAGCCATGGCGTCCCTGCCATAGAAGTCGGCGCCGATTTTAAGGGCATAATCTTCCGTCAATACCGCGCCGCCCACCATAATGAGGGTACCGGGCTTTTTTTCCCGAAGGGCGCGGATGGTTTTTTCCATGCCGGGCACGGTAGTGGTCATCAGCGCGGACAGGCCCACCAGGCGTATATTTTCCCGGATGGCTGCTTCCACAACCGCCTCCGCCGGGACATCGCGGCCCAGATCAAGGACGTGGAAGCCGTAGTTTTCCAAAAGAACCTTTACAATGTTCTTGCCGATGTCGTGGATATCCCCTTCCACGGTGGCCAGCAGAATTTTTCCCTTGCTTTTCGTTTCCTGGCCGGAGGCGGAAAGTGCAGCCCGCAGCCTGTCAAAGGCGGCCTTTGCGGCTTCGGCGCTCATCAAAAGCTGGGGCAGGAACAGCTTGCCCGTTTCAAACCCGCTGCCCACCTGAGAAAGGGCAGGAATCAGTTCCTCCTCCACCAGGGAAAGGGGTTCCCGGCCGCTATCCAGCAGCGCCTGCGCAGCCTTGCCTGCCTGGGGGGCAAGCCCTTTGAGCACCGCTTCTTTCAGGCCTGGTTCCCCTTTTAAGGGCGCGGAGGCGGGTAGCGCTTCCTGGCCGCCGAAGGCGGCAATATAACCTGTGAACTGCTCATCCCGGCCGGCAAGGGCGGTACCGGATATAAAGGCTTCCATCATGGGCGCGGAATGGGGATTGAGGATGGCCGCGTCCAGCCCGGCGGACAGGGCCATGGCAAAGAAGGCGGCGTTCAGCTTTTCCCGCCGGGGCAGGCCGAAGGATACGTTGGATACGCCCAGGATCGTCTTAAGGCCCAGCTCTTCCCTGGCCCGGCGGATGGTTTCCAGTGTGCTGAGAGCGGCGTTTTTGTCGGTGCTGACGGTCATGGTCAGCCCGTCCAGCAGGATATCCTTTTTCGGTATGCCGTGCTTTTGCGCTTCACTTAGTATTTTCCGGGCAACCTCCATGCGCCCCTCCGCCGTGGGCGGGATGCCCGCCTCATCCAGGGGCAGCGCCACCACGGCGCCGCCGTACTTTTTAACCAGCGGGAAAACCGCCGCCATGGAGGCGGCTTTGCCTGTGACGGAGTTTACAAGCGCTTTGCCGTTATATGTCCTAAGCGCCTGCTCCAGCGCTTTTGCATCGGCGGTATCAATTTGAAGCGGCAGGTCGGTAACGGCCTGTATGCTTTCCACAGCCTGCGCAAGCACAGCGGCTTCATTCAGTCCCGGCACGCCCACGTTCACATCGAGCATGTGGGCGCCGCTTTCCTGCTGGCCAGCGGCCTCCTGCTGGAGATAGGCCATGTCCCCTTCCTTCAGCGCCTGCTTTAGGCGGGGCTTGCCGGTGGGGTTGATGCGCTCGCCGATGAGGACGGGTATTTCTCCAAACATGACGGTCTTCCCGTAGGAGCAAACGATAGTGTCGGTTTTGGACGTAATGGGCTTGGGCTTTGCAGCTTTCAGCCGCCGGGTCATGGCCTCCATGTGGGCGGGGGTTGTGCCGCAGCATCCTCCCAGCAGCCATGGGCCAAGCCTGGCCAGCTCTTCCATTTCGGCGGCAAAATCCTCCGGGGAGAGCAGGAACTTCGTTTTCCCGTTTTCCAAAAGCGGCAGTCCCGCGTTGGGGCAAACCTGCACCGGCAGGGAGGTACAGGCCATCATTTTTTGCAAAAGCGGAAGCATCTGCTTTGGGCCAAGGCCGCAGTTCAGGCCCAGCGCCGTAACGCCCAATCCTTCCAGCATGGCTACCATGCCGGGGATATCTCCCCCAGTCAAGAGCTTTTCGTTTTCGTTCACCATCATGGTGGCGACGATGGGAAGATTCGTCCTTTCCCTGGCTCCCAACACCGCCGCCTTCAACTCGTAGCTGTCGGACACGGTCTCGATAAAGATCACGTCCGCCCCGGCCTGTGCCCCGGCTTCGGCCATGTCCCCGAACAGCGACACGGCCGTTTCAAAGGGCAGATCGCCAAAGGGCCGCAAAAGCTTGCCCGTAGGGCCCAGGTCCATCGCCACGATCCCACGGCCCGCCTCCTTTACCGCCTCCCGGACCAGGTAGACGCCTGCACGCACGATTTGAGCCGCCTGATCCCCAAAGTGAAGCGCGTCCACGACAAAGGTGTTGGCGGTGATGATGTCGCAGTCCGCCGCAAGATAGGCTTCATGTACCGCACGCACCTTGTCCGGATGCGCAAGGTTCCATGATCCCGGCGGCTGGCCGCCGACAAGGCCCATGCTTTGCAGCATGGTGCCAAGGCCGCCATCCACAAACAGCAACCGCGATCCAAGCAGCTTTGCAAAATCCATCTTCATTCCTCCCGGAAGGGGCAGGCAGAGTGAGGGCACCTTTGGCACACCTGATAACAGGCGGTTTGCTTCTCCGGCGACAGGCCCAGGATGGCCGTCACCGATTTGATGGGTGTGAGCATATGTTCCGCCGTAAGACCCAGGCCGATTCGCTTTCCGGCATCCAGCAGGGCCAATAGCTCTCCTTGAACATCCAGGGCCAAGTCACCGTAGCCGGGGCTGAACCGTGGTGTCAGGTACAGGTCTTCCTTTTGAAGCTCATGGGCCAGGGCTTCGCACGTTGTATTGAGGTATGATTCCAGCCTGGCCGCGGCGCATGCCTGTAATACCACCGCCCGGCTCATGTGGGCGACGGAAGCCCGGCGGATCATTTGGTCCGCCTGAACCCCCAGGGTGGCCGCCAGCAAAACCGCCTCCCGGCAGCCTGCCAAGTGGGCCGCCAGGCTTTTGCTTTCCATCACCAGGCTCCCGATGACGGCCGTATTCTCCGATATGGAAAGCGTGAAACGCCTGAGCACATGGCGGGGCGTAAGGGACGACAATTCCCCGATGGCTTCCTCCACCAGGGCGGCGGTGGGCGCATCCAGGCTCTGTCCCCGGTAGCCCAAGTATTTGGCAACGGTCTTGCGGCTGATTTCCTCCCCCATGCCTATTCACCCACGATGTCCGACAGGTTTTGGAAGATGGCCGCGGCGATTTGCGGGCGGTTCATGGTGTAAATGTGAATGTTGTTCACGCCGTTGGCGATGAGGTCAATGATCTGCTCGGTGGCAAAGGCGATGCCCGCCTGGCGCATGGCCTTGGGATTCTGGGAAAACCGGTCAACGATAGCAACAAAGCGGGGGGGCAGCGATGCGCCTGAAAGGGAACACATGCGCTTGATCTGGCCGGCGTTTACCACCGGCATGATCCCCGCCGCTACGGGGACGGAAATGCCCTTTTGCAGCGCCCGGTAAAGAAAGTTGTAAAGGACATTGTTGTCAAAAAACAGTTGTGTCGTCAAAAAGTCTACCCCTGCGTCCACCTTGCGGCGAAGATTGTCCAAATCTTTGTCCTTGGAGGGCGATTCGGGATGGCCTTCGGGATAGCAGGCCGCGCCGACGGAGAAGCCGCCGAACTCTCTCACCTGTGCAACCAGATCGGAAGCATTGTGGTACTGCCTGGGACCGGGGAAGATCATGCCCTCGGGGATATCCCCCCGAAGCGCCAGAATGTTTTCAATGCCCTCCGCCGCAAGCGATTCGAGCCGCTGACGGATTTGATCCATGGTGGAGGCGGCGCAGGTCAGGTGGTACAGCGGCGTACAGCCGGCCTCCTTCACCGCCCGGGCGATTTCCAGCGTGTGGGCGGCGGTGTTCCCCGCCGCGCCATAGGTGACGCTGACAAAGGCGGGGGAAAGATTGGCAATCTCCCTGGCTACGTTCACCGCCTGGGTAAGACCCGAAAACTCCTTGGGCGGGAAAATTTCGCAGGAAATATGCACCCGGCCGTCCCTGAGCAGGGAAGGAATCCGCATCCATTACCGCCCCCTTTTGAAGGCCAGGTCGTTCAGCTCGTAAGGCGTCTCCTGATAGACGAAATAATTCAGCCAGTTGGCAAACAGCAAATTTGCATGGCTGCGCCAGCGGACGACGGGTTCATTCTTCGGGTCATCCTGGGGGAAATAATATTTGGGCACCTGTATCTCCAGGCCCTTGTTGACATCGCGGAAATATTCGTTGGCCAAGGTATTGGCATTGTATTCGCTGTGTCCGGTGGCAAACACCCGCCGCCCGTCTTGGCTTGCGATCAGGCCCATGCCCGATTCTTCCGAGGCTGCCAGAACGTGAAGGTCGGAGTTGGCCAGAACCTCCTCTTCCACAAGCCCCGTGTGGCGGCTGACGGGAATATGGAACACATCGTCAAACCCCCGCACCAGCTTGGAATCCTTTTTCAGCACCTTGTGGGGGAACACGCCGAACATCTTCTTGGGCAGGTGTTTTTTGTGGATGCCGTAGTGGTAATGGAGCCCCGCCTGGGCCGCCCAGCAGATGAACAGCGTACTGAAAGAACGCTCGTCGGCCCAGGCCATGATGTTTTGCAGTTCCTGCCAGTAGTGCACGTCCTCAAAATCCAGCTTTTCCACCGGCGCGCCGGTAATGATCACACCGTCGAAATATTCGTTTTTCACATCGGCAAAGGTACGGTAGAAGGCGGACAGATGCTGGTAGTCCACGTTGCGGGAATTGTAGCTTTCCGTATGCAAAAGCGTGATCTCCACCTGCAAGGGCGTATTCCCGATCAGGCGCAAAAGCTGCGTCTCCGTATCCTCCTTGGTGGGCATCAGGTTGAGGATCGCAATATGAAGCGGCCGTATGTCCTGCGAGGCGGACCGCTTTTCCGTCATCACGAATATGTTTTCCTGCGTGAGGATTCTGGTAGCCGGAAGGGCATCGGGAATTTTTACAGGCATACGCAGGACCTCCTTGTCCCGGGGGCATTTTTTCAAAAAAGCCATCCCGGGAAAAGGGATGGCCTTTCGGCATGGAGGAATTGTATCATTTCCTAGTAAAGTTGTCAATAATCTATCTTTCATTGAAAGCACAAGCTTTATGCCAGGTTCTGCTTCCATTTGTCATTGACGTAGCTGGCGCGACAGGATACAATAGCGTTGTGCGGCATAGTGACGGAAAGCTCTGGCGCTTCATGTGCCTGAGCCGTTGTTTGTTTTATTCATTTCGCTATCATCAAAGCTTGCCGCCCGGTTCCGAAAAGTTCAAAACGGAAAGGAAGGATCGCATGTTCGGATTCCGGCCGGAGGGGCGCAGATTCAAGCATAAGGACCCCATCATCCAGGCGACCCCCTATTTCATGCCGCAGCGCTGCGACGCCCAGGTGTTTTTGCAGCAGGAACTGGATTATGAAATCCTCGCCCGGTATATTGCCGATCAGTCCGCCAAGGGCCACAAGATCACCTTCATGCAGTTGATCATCGCAGCCTATGTGCGCTGCGTCTCCCAATTTCCCGAGATCAACCGCTTCATCATGAACAAGCAGCTTTATTCCCGGAAGGAGCTGTCCGTTTCCTTCGCGCTTTTGCGGGACACAAAGGATGATACCATTGAGGAAACCACCATCAAGCTGTTCTTTGACCCCACGGACACCATCTATGATGTGGCGCAGCGGGTGAACGTGGCGGTTGCCGCCAACCGGCCCATGGAGGAAAGCAATGGCACCATGAAATTTGCCAGATTCATGCTTTCAATGCCCGTATTGCCCAATGCCGTCATGGGACTGGTCAAGCTTATGGACCGCTACGGGCTTCTGCCCAAAGTGCTGATTGATCTCAGCCCTTTCCATGCGGGGCTGTGGATCACCAACATGGCGTCCATCGGCATGCATTCTGTGTACCACCATATTTATAATTTTGGCAACAGCAGCATGTTCGTGAGCATGGGCACTGTGGAACGCAAGGTAGGCATGGCGCCCGATGGAAAGATCGGGCGCAGGCGCGTGCTGCCGGTTGGGGTTACCGCCGACGAGCGGGTTTGCGCCGGCGCCATGTACGCGCGGCTGTTTGCCACCATGCTCCATTGCCTGAACCATCCGGAAGTGCTGGAGACGCCTCCCCCGTCTGTGCGGTATGATCCGGGATGCGAGTACCACGTGCCCAAGCCGGGCAAACCGGCGGCCCCGGAAAACGATATCAGCGCCTGATACACAAAAAGGCTGTTCCCAAAATCGCGGACAGCCTTTACTATTGGATGGGGTCCGTGCCCAAATCATAAAAACCTTCAAGGCCGCCTGGCACGGAAGGGAACGCATTGTGCCGGAGGATGCCTTTATCCCTCCGCTCCTTTTTGCCACAGCGCATCGGCCACCGGGGCCCATGCCATTGCCGCGGGGGCGGTCTTTTCACAAAGGGCTTCCACCTGCTCCGGGGCTTCCATGTCGGTGGATTTCGCTTTGGAGGTTTCCACCATGGCGCGCAGCGCGTGGGGGTTATCCAGCAGCGGGCAGGGACGCAGATGATTTTCGTTGAAGGGCTGTCCTTTGCGGTAAGCCATAAAAAGGGGGGAACGGAGCGCGTCCAGCAGAGAAGTATCGTGGATGTTTACATTGGCGTAATGAATGAACGCGCAGGGCTCCACATCTCCGGCGGCGTTGATGTGCAGATACCGCCGTCCGCCTGCGATGCAGCCCTGGGTGTATTCCCCGTCGTTCCAAAAGTCCATGGCGAAAATAGGCTTTGTCTTCCGGATCTCCCGAACCCGCCGGTACATGTACGCCCGCTGCTCCGGCGTTGCCAGAAGGTCGGCTGCCGCATCCTTGCCTACGGGCATATAGGTAAAATTCCAGGCGAACCGGCAGCCCCTGGCGATCATATCATCCACAAACGCGTCGGAACCCACGCTTTTAGTATTATAGCGGTGATAGCATGTGGAATATCCAAACAAAAGCCTATGCGCCCGCATGCGCTCCATGGCGGCGATCACCTTGCGGTAGGTGCCCTCCCCCCGCCGCATATCGGTGGCCTGTTCGTCCCCTTCAATGGAAAATGCCAGCGCAAAATTCCCTGCCTGCAAAAGCGCCTGGCAGAATGCATCGTCCACCAGCGTTCCGTTGGTGAAGGCAAAGAAGTAGCAATCCTCATGCTCCCGGCACAGCCGGAGAATGTCCCGTTTGCGCATCAGGGGCTCGCCGCCGGAAAAAATGTAGAAATAAACCCCCAGTTCCTTGCCCTGGCGGCAGATGTCATCCAGCGTTTCGTAGGACAGATTGTTTTTGCCGCCGTACTGCGCCGCCCAGCAGCCGGTGCAGTGAAGGTTGCAGGCGCTGGTGGGGTCCATCAGGATGGCCCAGGGAATGTTGCAGCCGTACTCCGCCTCCAAAGCCTGGGCCCTGGGCCCCGTTTCCAGGTTGGCGTTGATCAGAAAGCTTTTGACCAGTATTTGCAGCGGCCTCAAATCCACCTGTGCAAAAAGGCTTTCCACAAACCCACGCCAGATGCTGTCCGGTGCCAGCAGCACCTCCCGCAAGGCCGCAATCTGCGAGGCGTGCAGCTTTTTCCGGTCAAGCCTCTGCGCCGCGCTTAGCATGGCCGGCAGACGCTTCATGGGATCGTTGGCCAGATAGTGCATGAGCAGGTCTACCAGGGCGGCACGTGTTTTTTTCATCGGGCATCCTCCTTGTCGTTTTGAGTTCGTGTATTTTCAACAGCAGGCGCAATGGCGCGCTGATTGTTGACTAAACGGTCAGTTAACTCAAGGGGAAAAAGAAGGTTTCAGGCATCCCCCACAAATCCCGGGAGGCGCCGGAAACCCCTGCGGTTACTTGCCGTCCGTGACTTGGTCTTGAAACAGGATTTCCGTCCCGGATACCACGGATTTGATGAGGATGCTGTAGGCATGCGTGAGCCCTTCCCGAAATTGCTGCTCGCCCATACCCGTCATCTTCCGGTAGTCGTCATAGTAAACGGCCGTGCTGACCAGGGGGATCAGGGAGAAGAAGAATTTGAACAGCACCGTATTCTGAGAATACTGCAAATCACGGTCAGCCTCCCAGATGGTTTTGAACAGGGGATTCTCCATACTGCCCTGCAAAAGCGCCAGAAAGCGGAACAAGGCGTTGTGGTGCTTTCCGTTCTTCAGGGATTCCAGCATCATGATCCGGATGATGCTCCTTTGTTCCAGCATATAATCAAACACTCTGGTATAAAACGTATGGCAGCTTTCAATAAAAAATGCAATGGCCTCCTGGCTGGAAAAACGCATGCGGTCCGCCTCAATATCCAGACGGCCATCCTTGATCATCTTAACGATGGAGGTATTCACAAACTGCATGGCAATGGCTGAAAAATCGTCCATCAGCGAGCTGATGAGATGGTCCAAAATGCCCTCCTTGCTTTTGAAATAGTAGTAGATCAGCGCTTTGTTGACCTCCGCCGCCTCGGCGATTTCATTGATGCTGGCGGCATCGTACCCTTTGCTGGAAAAAAGTTGTATGCTGGCGCGGACGATTCTGGCTTTCGATTCTTCTCTTTCCTGGATTTCCAATCCCCTGGCCCCTCCTTTTTTAACCGACCGGTTATTTAATTCCATTATACGACAGAATATGCCGCTGTCAAGGGGGATATGCAGATCATTGCACGCACGTAGGCAAAAATGCGATGCCGGGAGAACAGGATTTTGTTCTCCCGGCATCGCCGCCAAAACAGTTGCATATCTGATGGTCCGGGGCTGCCCGGTTTTTTAGAAGCCGCATTTCCTTATGAGTTCTCTGTCTTCTTCCCGATCCGCGTACTTTGTATGATGGGGATGGCCAGGAAAATCAGCCAGCCGGGATGCCAGAATCTTTCAAAGGTGAATCCAAGCGCAAGGTAGGCCAGGACGACAAGGACCGGGTTGCCGAATATGTAGGGCCAGCTTTTCTCCTTCTCGGGCATGTAGTAGATGGGAATGGTCAAAAAGATAAGCCAGGTTGGATGCCACCAATCGAAGATGAACCCCAGCACCAGATAGATGGCGGTGATGAATACGGGATAAGGCACACGGCGCAGCCAGCCTTCCTTGTGCATTTTCCCCTCCTTGGTATCGTAGAAGCTTCCCTCGGGAAGAGGATCATTTTCTTCCTGCTTTTTTGCAGGGGATTCTTCCTCTTCCCCGCCCTTGACTTCATAGTAACTTCCATCCAGCGTCGGCACTTCCGCCGTGAATGTTGTTTCCGGCTGGTAGGGCGGCGTATAGGCGGTGGGCTCCGGCGGGAGGTCGGAGTGGAGCAAATCATCCAGTGACATCTTGTACAAGGCTGCCAGTGCGATGAGGTTGTCGGTATCGGGGGAGGATTCCGCGCGCTCCCATTTGGAGACCGCCTGCCTGCTGATGCCCAGCCGCATGGCCAGTTCTTCCTGGGAAAGGTTGCTTTGCTTGCGAAGCTGGACGAGGCGATTGGCGATTTCCACGTTCATGTTGATGCATCCTTTCTTGCTGATACGGCCACAGTATAGCGGTTACACCGCCGTTGCGCCACCTACTTTGCTTTTCAAAGCCGCAACTTTTGGTTGCAAAATCATTATTTTTTCAATAGAATCAAGGATTTTGCCCATTGGGGGCCTTGTCTGGCGCATTTTCCCCGGGATTCCACAAATGGCGCTTCATATCCACCCGGCCATCCTTCAAAAAGGAAACGCCTTCCTCCTTAAGCAGCGCCCGCTGCTCAAAATACCCCGGCGCGCAGCGTCCCTGGCTGTTCACCACACGGTGGCAGGGAATATTGCGCCCTTCTTTCACATGGGCCATGGCTTGGCCTGCCATCCGCCCGCCGCGGGGGATGCCGGCCAGAAAGGCCAGCTGCCCGTACGTGGCCACCCTGCCGGGAGGGATGCAGGCCGCCAGGCCATAGATACGCTCATACAATTCTGCTTTCGTCATGGATATTCCTTTTTTTGCCTACTGCGCGGCGCCTTTGGAGAAGGCGATGGCGTCAAGGCCCTCAGTCATCTGTATCGTGCCGTCCAGCAGCACCCAGAGCGCTTCCACGCCGGGCAGAGATTCGACCAAGGCGCGGCCCTCCTCATAGGACATCAAAAACAGGGTGGTGGACAGAAAGTCCGCCATTTCGGAGCTTTCCGTGACGATGGTAACGGAGGCCATGAACCGGGCGGGAAAGAGCGTATCCGGATCGATGAGGTGATGGTAGCGGACGCCGTCCACCTCATAAAAACGCTCGTTGATGCCGCTGGTGACAACGCTCAAATTGCGCAGAAGCAGCGTTTCCACCGGCGGGGCTTCGGAATATGCCGAGAAGAAGGGGTTCTGAATGCCCACGCCCCAGGCATTACGGCCATCCAGAGGCTTGTCCCCCGCCCGCACGTTTCCCCCGGCATTGATGGTGAAGGACGTCATGGGGGACTTCAGCAGCAGTTGAGCCGCCGATTCCGCGGCGTACCCCTTGGCTACCGCGCCTATGTCCAGGGACAATTCCGGATCCTCAAAGAAAACAGTGCTGTTTTTCTCATCCAGGATCACCTTGTCCATATCCGTATGGACGGCCGCCGCCTGCAGTTTCTCAAGCTCCGGGATTGCGGCCTTTGACGGATCATATTCCGCCGCGTCCCGGTAGTCATGCCATATGTTCAGTACACTGCCAAGGGCAACGTTCGTTAAGCCAGGATATTTTTTTTGCATGTCCCGGCAGAAAACAAGCACTTCCATCAGTTCCGGCGCTACCTTGACCGGCGCTTTCGCCGCATCGCGGTTCACGGTATACAGGTTGTTGATGCCCGCATAGGCATTGTATTTGTCAAACAGGCGGTGCAGGTAGGTAAAGCGCTCCTGTACCGCCTGGAACGCGCTGTCGAAGGTTTCCTGGTCCGGGGCATAGCCGATCAGCGATACAATGGTATCGAACGTGTTGAAAAAATGGTTGGTAAAGCGCTTGGGCTCGGCCACTTTTGCGTCCGGAAACAGAACAAATACCGGTATAAGCAGGGCTGTCAGAAAAAGGCGCAGAAATTTTTTCATGCTTGCCTCCTTGGCGCGGATGAGGATGCCCTCAATATTATACCATAAATCCGGCTGCCCACGGCAGGGCCGTGGGCAGCAAAAGTATCTTTTGTGTTATTGAAAGTACCTTGATATGTCTTATTTCGCGGTGGCGGCGGCGTAGGCCTTCTCCAGCGCCTCGATCAGCTCGACCAGGTGCATGGTGGCGCCGGCTTTCAGGTCTTCGGCCACGGCGCTGTTCTTGTCCTCGCTGACACCGGCCAGAACTTCTTCCAACGTTTTGCCGGCGCAGAAGGCGGACAGGGCTTCAGCCTGCTCGAACCATTCTTTGCCGATGGGGGAAGCCTTCCTCATGCCATAAGCATCCTGCAGCTCCTGCTTGCTTTGGAATTTGGCGGCCAGATCGGCGGTGATTTCGCCCTTGGCGTTGAAGCCCACCTTGGTCTGGGCCACGTCAAAGATAGCAGCGGTGATGACGCCGTTATCATCCACCGTCACGGTGCAGATCGTGGTATTCACCTGGGCAACGCCATCAGCTTCCGCCGTGGCGGCCTTGGAGGAACCGATGCTGGTAACAACGCCCAAACCGAGCGTATCGGCCATGGCGCCGGCGATGAGGGTAGTGGACAGGATAAGAGCAAGCGCAAGGACCAGCAGTTTCTTCATGGAAAGCATACCCCTTTCAATATACAGGAGACACACGCTCCTTTTACTGTCCATATCATACACTTTTGTTAATATAATATCAAGGGGTTTGTTAAAATTCTGCCGATAGGGACTATGTTCTGTCCAGCTCCAGCATAAGCAATTCCTGCAGCTTCACCGGATTGGCCTTGCCCTGGGTGATGGCCATGGCCTGGCCCATGAGCGCCTTTGCCATGGCAGTTTTCCCCTTTTTATAGCCTTCCAGCATTTTGGGGTTTTTCGCAACCGCCTCCCTCACCGCGGACAAAAGCGCGTCCGTGTCGCTCAACTGGTACAGCCCCTGCTCCTTAACGATGTCCTCCGGGTCCCGGTCCTTCTCCCACAAAAGGGCCAGCACCCTTTTTCCGGCGGAGGAGTTGACCTGCCCCTCGCCGATGAGGTCGGCCAGCTTGGCCAGGTGGGCGGGTGAAATGGGGATATCGGTGCTTTCCAAAGGCAGCAGGCGGAAAATTTCCGTGATGAGCAGGTTGCATAGCGTGATTGGCGCGCGGGTCAGCAAGGCCGCCGTTTCAAAATAGTCGGCGATTTCCTTTTGCCCGGTAAGCTGTTCGGCGGCGTAGGCGGAAATGCCAAAGTCCCGCATGTAAACGGCCTTCCGTTCATCCGGCAGGGCGGGAATCTCCTGCATCAGCACCTCGATGCGGTTTAGCGGCGTTTCGATGGGCATCAGGTCAGGGTCGGGGAAATAGCGGTAGTCGTTGGCGTCCTCTTTTAAGCGCATGGAGTAGGTCTGCCCCGTTAACTGATCAAAGCGCCTCGTCTCCTGCACGATCTTTTCGCCCTTTTCCACGGCCTCCACCTGGCGGGTATACTCCTGCTCGATGGCTTTTATCACCGACTGGAAGGAGTTCAGGTTTTTCATTTCCGTGCGGGTGCCAAGGGCAGTTTCGCCCTTTTTGCGCACCGACAGGTTCACGTCGCAGCGCAGCGAGCCCTCATTCATCTTGCAGTCGGAAATGCCGGTGTAGGAGATGACGGCCTTAAGCTTTTGCAGGTAGGCGGCGGCCTCTTTTGCCGAGCGGATGTCCGGCTCGGAGACGATCTCAATCAGCGGCACGCCGCAGCGGTTGCAATCCACCAGCGTTCCGCGCTTGTCGTCATGAATCAGCTTGCCCGCATCTTCTTCAATATGAATGCGGGTGATGCCGATGCGCTTTTGCCCCTCCGGCGTTTCAATGAGAAGATGGCCGTGGTGGCACAGCGGCAGGTCGTACTGGGAGATTTGATAGGCTTTGGGCAGGTCGGGATAAAAGTAATTCTTCCTGTCCTGCTTGGAATAGGGCTCGATCTGGCATTTGGTGGCAAGGCCGGCCTTGATGGCATAGCGCACCACCTCTCCGTTCAGCACCGGCAGCGTGCCGGGCATGCCCATACATACCGGGCAGCACTGGGTGTTGGGGGCCGCGCCGAAATCGGTGGGGCAGGAGCAGAAAATCTTCGACTTCGTCTTCAGCTCCACGTGTACTTCCAGGCCAATGACCATTTCATAATCCTTGAGCATTACAAATTCACCTCCCCGAACACATGCCTGTTCTCCTGCTCATAGGCGCCCGCGATGCGGTACAATAACGGCTCCGAAAAGGGCCGGCCCGTGAGCTGCATGCCTACGGGCAGCCCCTTATCATCCGCCCCGCAGGGGACGGACAAGGCGGGCAGCCCCGCGATGCTCACCGGCACGGTGTAAATGTCCCCCAGGTACATTTCCAGGGGGTTTTGCGTCTTTTCCCCGATCCTGTAGGCGGTGGTGGGCGCCACGGGAGACAGCACCGCCTGGCAGGAGGCGAAGATATTTGAAAACTCCTCCATGATCCTGGTGCGCACCTTAAGCGCCTGCTTGTAGTAGGCGTCAAAATACCCGGCGCTTAGCGCAAAGGTGCCCAGCATGATCCGCCGCTTCACCTCCGGGCCAAAGCCCTGGCTCCGTGTTTTGATGTACAAATCATTTAGGTCTTCATATTCCTCAGCTCTAAAGCCGTAGCGCACGCCATCAAACCTGGCCAGGTTGGAGGAGGCCTCGGCGGAGGAGATGACGTAATAAGCCGGCAGCGCATATTTCAGCGTGGGCAGGGATACATCCACAATTTCCGCGCCCTGGGATGCATACCAATCCGCGGCCTTTTCCACCGCGGATTTGACGGATTCGTGCAGCCCTTCCCCGAAAAATTCCCTGGGCATGGCGATGCGAAGCCCCTTGACGCCCTTTTCAAGTTCCGCCGTGTAATCGGGGTAATCCCGGCTTACGGAGGTGGAGTCCTTGGGATCATGGCCGCACAGCGCGTTCAAAACCAGCGCGGAATCCGAAACCGTCCTGGTCAGCGGGCCGATCTGGTCCAGGGAGGAGGCAAAGGCGATCAGCCCAAACCTGGATACGGAGCCATAGGTAGGCTTCATGCCCACCACGCCGCAGAAGGAAGCGGGCTGGCGGATGGAACCGCCGGTGTCCGAGCCCAGTGTGAAGGGCGCTTCATTGGCCGCCACCGCCGCCGCGGCCCCGCCGGAGGAACCGCCGGGCACACGGGATAAATCTCTGGGGTTGCGGGTGACTTTCACGCTGGAATTTTCCGTGCTGGAGCCCATGGCGAACTCATCCATGTTCATTTTGCCCAGCAGCACACACCCTTCATCCGCAAGCTTCCGGTAGGCGGTGGCGTCGTAGGCCGGCACAAAATTATGGAGGATGCGGCTGGCACAGGTGGTCTTGATGCCCTTGGTACAAATGTTGTCCTTGATGCCCATGGGTACGCCGGCAAGGGGCGGCAGGCTTTCCCCCGCCATGCGGCGGCGGTCGATATCCTCCGCGGTTTTAAGCGATTCTTCCCCTGTGACGGTGAGGTATGCGCCTATATGATGCTCCGCCTTTTCCATATGGCTCAAATACGCCTGGGCAGTCTCCTTGGCGGAAAGGGCTTTCGATTGAAGGAGTTTCGAAAGCTCCGTTACACTAAGACGTGTGATGTCGCTCATATACATCTCCTTACTCCACTGTGCGGGGTACAGTAATGAAGCCGCCTTCCCGGGTGGGGGCGTTTTGCAAAAGCGTGCCGCGGTCAAACTCCAGGAAGGGGATATCCTCCCTGAACACATTGCTCACCTTAACCACATGGGCGGTAATGGGCACGTCCTGCGTATCCACCTGGGACAACTGGTCAGCAAAGGCGATAATGGCCTGCAGTTCGCCGCCCATCCGCGTTTGCTCCGCGGGAGTCAGGTGCAGCTTGGCAAGGGCCGCCACCTGCTCCACCTGGATCTGGGGCACGGCGGCTTTGTGCCTGTGTGTTGTTTCCTCCCCCTGGGCGACGCCCAGCTTCAAAATATCGAGCTGTGCCTGATCCACATAGTCCGGAGCATCCGTCATCAGGCAGGAGGCGTCTTTCGTTTTGGGGAAGGCGATCACGTCCCGCAGGGAATCGGCCCCCAATAGCAGCATCACCAACCGGTCCAGGCCAAAGGCGAACCCGCCGTGGGGCGGCGTGCCGTACTGGAAGGCTTTCAATAAGAAGCCGAAGCGCTTTTCCGATTCCTCCCTGGAAAAGCCCAGCGCCTCGAACATCTTCTCCTGCACGTCCCTTTGATGGATGCGGATGGAGCCGCTGCCCAGCTCCACGCCGTTCAGTACAACGTCATAGGCCTGCGCCCGAACCCGGCCGGGATCGCTTACAAGATAGGGGATATCCTCGGCATGGGGCATGGTGAAGGGATGGTGGGAGGCCACAAAGCGTTCCTCTTCCGGGGAGTATTCGAACTCCGGAAAGTCCGTGACCAAAAGGAACTGGAAGTCATCTTTTTTACGCAGGCCCAGCATATCCCCCACGATGAGGCGAAGCCCGCAAAGCACCCGGCAGACCGTTTGGAATTTATCCGCGCAAAAGAGGATGAAGTCGCCGGGCCCCGCCTCCATGCGGTCAAGCAGCGTGCTAAACTCCGCCTTTGTAAAGTACTTTTGCAAAATGGAGTTGATTTCCCCGTTTTCACGGATCAAGATCCAGGCCATGCCCTTGGCGCCCAGGGATACCGCCTTGTCCGTCAGCTCCTCAATGGTGCTTCTTGCGAACTTTTCGCCGCATCCCTTGCAGTTGATGGCCCGTACCAGCCCGCCCTGTTCCGTTACCTGCCGGAATACGGAGAAGGAACAGGTCTTGGCAAGGTCTGTCAAATCCACAATGGGAAGATCAAAGCGCAGGTCGGGCTTGTCGCAGCCATAGCGGTCCATGGCTTCCTGCCAGGTCATGCGCAGGAAGGGATGGGGGATATCCCGGCCCATGACGGTTTTGAAAACAGAAGTGAACAGCTTTACAAGATGGGTAAGCACATCCTCCTGGTCGACGAAGGACATTTCCATGTCCACCTGCGTAAACTCCGGCTGCCGGTCGGCCCGCAAATCTTCGTCCCTAAAGCACCGGGCCACCTGATAATACTTGTCGATACCGCCTACCATCAAAAGCTGCTTGAAGATTTGCGGGCTTTGGGGAAGCGCGTAAAAGGTTCCGGGATGGACCCGGCTGGGCACCAGGTAATCCCTTGCGCCCTCCGGGGTGGATTTGGTGAGGATGGGCGTTTCCACCTGCAAAAAGCCGTCACCGTGCAGGTAATCCTCCGCCGCCTTTTGAATCATGTGGCGGAACTTCAGGGCATTCAGCATAGCCGGCCGGCGGATGTCCAGAAAGCGGTACTGAAGGCGCAGTTCCTCCCGCACCTTCGTATCCTCCTCCAGGGAGAAAGGCAAAGGCTTGGCCACGGAGAGGATTTCCAGCGTTTCCGCCTTCATCTCCACCGTGCCGGTTTCTATTTTCGGGTTTGCCGTTTCCGCGTCCCGAAGCCGGATGGGGCCGGAGACGGCGACTACCGACTGCATGCGTAATCCTTCCGCCATTTGAAAATGCCCGGGGGATACGTTGCGGGCATCAAACACCACCTGCAAAACGCCTTCCCGGTCCCTTAGATCAATGAACAGGACGCCGCCCATGTCGCGTTTGTTCAGCACCCATCCCGCGCAGGTCACGGCTTGCCCGATATGCTCTTCCCGAAGAGCCCCACAATAATGCGTGCGTTTCAATGGTCCTTCCTCCCTTATGGTTCGCAGCCGGATAGAACATTTGGGTATAAAAAAACATCTCTCATCCCTCACTCGGGACGAAAGATGTGATCTTGCGCGGTGCCACCCCACTGGGCCAAAGGCCCTCTTTGCAGCAACAGCAAAGTATAAACCTGCGATTGCCTCCGGCTAAAACGGGCCGGTCCCGTCCAAGCCTACTCGGCTTGCGCCTTTCGGTTGGCTGCTCCAGGCTGTTCTTCCCCGGATGCTCCGTGCCGCCCTTTCACCTTGCGGCGGCTCTCTTGAACGGAAAAAAACCGGCTACTCTTCCTGTCATCGCAATGAAGCAAAAGCGCTTCTATGAGATTTGAAGGTATTATACCCGCAAAGCCCGGTTATGTCAACGGAAAGTGTTTCAAAAAACAGCAGCAATACAGCAAAACAGCCATTGCTTAACGGAATGATGTTCCAACGATCTCCATAAGCAGCGCCTCCAGCGCCTGCGCAAAAGCCTCGTCCTGCGCGCTGTCCCGCTTTTTCGGGCCTTTGACCCGGCCTCCTGACCGCAGCCGCTTTTTTGTTTCATGGCGCTGATTAAGCAGCGGCAGTATGTTTTCTTCCGTATACATAAGCCCATCCTGCCGCAAAACATACGCTCCCTTGGATAAGCACATGGCGGCCAGCCCGTAATCCTGGGTGATGACGATGTCCCCCGGAGCCGCACGGTTCACAAGCGCGAAATCCACGCTGTCCGCACCGCGCATCACCGTGATCACCTGGGCGTCCTGCCGGGAATACTCGTGGGCGCTGTCGCAAAACAGCACCGCCGGCACATGGAATGTATGGGCTAAGCGCAGGGCGATGTCCGTCACGGGGCAGGCGTCCGCGTCAATGAGCAGGTTCATGGTTTTTTTTCCTCCTGCATAGAATGCCCCATCAAGGAAAGGAGCGTACGTCATGTTGGATGCGCGCCATTTTTTCCCCGGCGGGAATACCAGCCAGGGGTTTTACAGCCGGTTTGCCCATATCCTGCCCAGGAGTAAGGTCCGTCGCAAGATCATTTTAAAAGGAGGCCCGGGCGTGGGCAAGAGCACCCTCATGCGCCGCGTTGCCGAATATTTGCGAGAGCTTTGTCAGGAAGTGGAAATGTTCCATTGCTCCAGCGACCCGGACAGCCTGGACGGCATTGCCGCGCCGGATCTTGGCTTCGCCCTCATCGACGGCACCGCGCCTCACATGATGGACCCGGTTCTGCCGGGTGCGGAGGACGGCATTTTGAATCTGGGGGAATGCTTAAACGAGGAACAATTGGAAAGAAGCCGCCGGCCCATCCGTGACGCAATGGAGGAAATTTCAAGGTGCTTTTTGCGGGTGTATGATTACCTTGGCGCCGCCGCGCCGCTGCTGTACGGCAGCACCAGGGAATGGCGGGAACGCACATCCCCCGGCGCTATGGAAGCCCTGGCCCAGACGCTTGCTGACAGGTGGCTGCCCGATGGCGTTGGGCTGGCCGGGGAGCGGGAGATGTTTGCGGAAGCCTATACGCCCCGGGGTTACATGACATTTTTACACACGCTCTTGCGGGAGAGGGTTACCTGTATCGCCGCTCCCTGGGGGCTGTCGCCGCACCCGCTTCTTATGAGAATCCGGGATATTGCGCTCACCCGCGGCATCCCCGTATTGGGCTTGTACAATCCCCTGCTGCCGGGGGAACTAAACCATTTGAACCTTCCCACCCTGGGGCTGAGCATCGTGACCGGCCCGATGGAAAACCCGTCGGAGACGGTGAACCTGCAGGAAGCGTTAGCCCTTTCCCAGGGGCTCAGCCGGGAGCAGGCCTTCAACCGTAACGCTCATGAGCTTCTTTTGCAGCGAGCGGTGGAAAGCCTGAAGGAAGCCAAAGCCCGCCATGACGATCTGGAGAAATACTATACCGCCGCCATGGATTTTAAGCGGTGGGAAAACGCATTGACAAAGGTGAAGGAAACAGTGGAGGCGCTGGCAGGTGGCTCTGCCCCCTGCACCCCTGCTTAAGGGATAAATCCCTTAAGAATCCCCATATTAAGTTTACTTTGCCAATTTCCCCGTGCGGGCGTGCAGGAATGCCATCAAGGCTTTGGGATCGATCACCATCTGCAATCCCCGCACGCCTGCGCTGACGGCGATTTCACTGAAGGACAAAGCCGACTCTTCCATATAGGTGGGAAACTGCCTTTTCATGCCCACGGGGGAACAGCCGCCCCGAATATAACCTGTCAAGCCCAAAAGATCATTGACATGAATCAAGTCAACTTTTTTATCCTGCAAAAGCATGGCGGCGGCTTTCAAATCCAGTTCCCGGTTGACGGGTATCAAAAAGACTGCATGGCCCTTCCGTTCCCCTTTGGCTACCAGTGTTTTGAACACCGCGTTGGGGTCCATGCCAATCTTGCCCGCCACCAGTTCCCCGTCAAAGAGGCCCTCCTCCCATTCGTAGGAAAGGGTGCGGTGGGGGATTTTTGCCCCGTCCAATAACCGCAGTGCGTTTGTTTTTGCAGGCGCTGCCATGAACAACCCTTCTTTTTACTTACTCGGGATAAACCATATTCTCCGCCGTCCACCGGGAGAGCGTTTCCAGATAGGCGGCGGCTTCTTTTTTGGCCTGGTACAGGTCATGGTCCAGATAATTGCCGCACTCTATCCGCTTTGCTCCCGGAATTTCCCCTTCAAATGACCGGATAAAGCCGAAGGTCTCCTTTAAAAGCTTCAAGACCTCCGGCCGGGACATGCCGTCTCTTACAAGAAAATAAAAGCCCGTGCGGCAGCCCATGGGCCCCACATACACGATTTCGGGCGAATGGGCGGAACTGCGCACATAGGTGGCGAACAAATGCTCCAGCGTATGGGCCGCGGCGGTGGACAGGTAATCCCCTTGGTTGGGGGTGCGCATGCGCAGGTCATAGGTCACCACATCCCCGTCCGCACGGGACACATACAGGCCGGGGGTGAGGGTATCGTGGTTGATTTGGAAGCTGGCGATTTTCTGCATGGAAAGCCCTCCTTGTATACAGCCGATTATAGCCCCTTGGGAATTCGCCGTCAAGGATGCCGGGATGTGCGCACCACAAGGAAAACAAGGCGTTTCCCTTGCGGAAATGCGTTTGCGGATGTACACTATACATAAACAGCCTAAGGTGGGAGGGAAGACCATGGCGGAGAAATGGCGGTTCAACGGCTTTTTTACCAATGCCCAATTGGCGCGCTGGCGGGAGCAGATTCCAAAAAGGGTTGCCTGCCGGCATTTTTCCGGCGCGCCCAATGTGGCCCAGTGGACCACCCTCTCCTACGCTGCGGCCAGGCTGTGCCTGCCGGGAGTGCGCATCCTGCTGGCGGCCTGTGACGAATCCTTTTTCACGCCGGTGATTTTCAACTACGGGCGCATCAAGGGAGCCATCCGGTTTGCCGCCGTGATGACCGATACCGCCGTGCCGAGGCACATGACCCACGCGGGCATCAGCGGGGAAGCGTTTGTTCTGGAAGCCACCTCCTGCGGGGTGGCCACCTGCTGGGTGTCGGGCACCTACCGCAAGAAGGAAAGCCCGGTACATCTGTATCCGGGCGAGGTGCTGGCGGCGGTGATCCCCCTGGGCCTTGATGCCGGGCCTGAAACGGAACCGGTGCGCAGGACCCGCAAGCCTTTGAAATGGTTTTTGGAAAGCGGCGGGGAGGACTGGCCTGACTATGCCCTTCAGGCGGCCCGCCTGGTCCGGGAGGCGCCTTCCGCCATGAACCGGCAGCCCTGGAAGCTGCGCCTGAACAGCCAGTCGCTGTCTTTGACCGGCGCGGCCAACAGCCTCGATACGGGAATTGCCCTTTTGCACATGGAAGCGGCCCTTTTTGAAAAAGACCGGCAGTGGGTTCTGGACGCGGGGGGGAAGCAGCCTGCGGCCAGGGTGCTTTTCGCCGGTCCGGAAGACGTATAGCAGGCGGTTAAGGAGCATTTCATGCAGCCATATTTTCAAGCGGGGCAGGCAAGGCTTTCGCCCCTTGCGGACAGGATGCGGCCAAGAACCCTTTCGGAATTTCTGGGCCAAAGCCATCTTGTCGGCCCCGGCCGGCTTTTACGCCGGGCTATTGAGGCGGACCGCCTGACTTCCAGCATCTTTTACGGCCCGCCGGGCTGCGGCAAGACGACCCTGGCCGCCATCGTGGCCGGGGCGACAAAGGCCGCCTTTGTGCAGATGAACGCCGTCACATCCGGCGTGGCAGACGTACGGGAGGTACTCAAAGCCGCCGGGGAACGGCAGACCCGCTTGGGGCAGGCCACGTATCTTCTGCTAGACGAATGCCACCGCTGGAGCAAGGCGCAGTCCGACAGCATTCTGCCGGCCATTGAACGGGGGCTCATCCGCTTCATCGGCAGCACCACGGAAAACCCCATGATCGCCATGACGCCGGCCATCGTCAGCCGCTGCCGGGTGTTTCAATTCTTTCCTTTATCAAAGGAGGATGTCATCGCCGCTTTGGAATCTGCCATCAACGATTCGGAAAGGGGCTACGGCGGAAGGGCGTTGGTGGTTTCATGCGATGCGCTATCCCACTGGGCCCAGGTGGCGGGCGGCGACGTGCGGGCTGCGCTGAACGCGCTGGAGCTGGCCGTGCTGACCACCCCGGCGGACGAAAACGGGGTGCAGCATATCGGCCTTGACGTGGCGGAGGAGAGCATTCAAAAGCCCATGCTCCGCTGTGACGAAAGCCTGTATTACGATATGCTCAGCGCCTTTTGCAAGAGCCTGCGCGGCTCCGACAGCGACGCGGCGCTGGCCTGGTTTGCAAGGCTCGATTACGCCGGGGTGGACCCAAGGCTTATCGCGCGCCGCATCATCGCCCACGCCAGCGAGGATGTGGGCCTTGCCAATCCCATCGCCATGCTGCAGGCGGCTGCCGCCATGCAGGCGGTGCAAACGGTAGGCATGCCTGAAGCCAGGCTGCCGCTTTCCCAGGCCATCATCGCCATCTGCGAGAGCCCCAAGTCCAACAGCGTGGTGATGGCCATCGACGCGGCCGCCGCCGATGCCGGGAAGGGAGGCTTCGGCCCTGTTCCTGTACATCTCAGGGATACCCATTACAAAGGCGCCGGCCGGCTTCAAAGCGGCGAAGGATACAAATACCCCCATGACTTCCCCGGCCATTACGTCAAGCAGGAATATATGCCCCCCGAGGTGCGCGGGCAGGTGTATTATAAACCCAGTGACCAGGGCCACGAGGAAAAGATCCGCCAGGCAAAAGCGCTGCGGGATAAGGAAGGCCAGCCATGAAAAAGCAGGTGGACATCCGGAAAACAGCCGTTTATTCCGTAGCCATCAACGGCGTTCAAATTGTGGCGGTGATGGCCATCGCCCTGTACCTGCTTTTTTCAAGCGAGCAGGTGCTTCACCAATCCGCTATCCGCATCGGCATCATGGTTGCCGCCCTGCTGGTTTCCTGGGGCGCGGTGGTGGATATCCGGGACGCGCTGGGCACCTCTCGGGCGCTGGACAGAGTGATGTTCATGGAACGGTCCGTGTCGGCGCTGGAGGAGCTGAACAATACGCTTCGGGCGCAGCGGCATGATTTTTTGAATCATCTGCAAGTGGTGTACAGCCTGATGGAAATGCGTGAGTACAAGGAAGCCCAGGATTATATCGAACGGGTGTACGGCGATATCCGCGCCGTCAGCCGCGTGCTGCGCACCGCCAATCCCACCGTCAACGCCTTGCTGAAGGTGAAGCTGGCTGCCTGTGAAAAACAGGGAGTGAAGGCGGATCTGCATATTACCAGCGCGTGGAAAAACCTGTCCATCCCCGGCTGGGAGATGTGCAAGGTACTGGGAAACCTGATTGACAACGCGCTGGATGCCTTGAAGGAGACGAAAAATCCCCGTCTGACCATTACGCTTTCCGAGGACTTGAAAGCATTCCGCTTTGCCGTGGCTAACAACGGTCCCGATATCCCGCCCCAGGACTTGAGCCGCATCTTCCAGGCGGGCATCACCACCAAGTCGGAGGGCCACGGCATGGGCCTTTTCATCGTGCGCGGCACTTTAAGAGAGCGGGGCGGGGACATTGAGGTGGCAAGCGGCGGCGAGACGGTATTCTCCGGCTGGGTGCCTAAGGAAACAACCGCGGCGGATATGCCCGCAACGCCGTAACATGAATTAAATATGACGGACAATGAAGAAGAGACATTGACAATTTAATAAAATTGTAATAATATAAGGGCGTGATTGGTAAAATAGAGGATGCAAATGCCTTTTTGCTTAAAAGTGAGCGAATTCCAAAACCGAGGGGTGGAAACATGAAACAGGCAGGGATGAATATCCGTTTGTGGAAGCGCGCAGTGGCTTTGGCGCTTGCTTTTTTTTGCGTGGCAAGCGCTTTCTCCTGGCCTTGGGGGGAGGCGTCGGCGGCGGCTGAAGCATACGGGCGGGTGACGGACGATAACGTTAAAGTCCGCAAGACTGCTTCCACCTCTGCCGACTATTGGTTCAAGCTGCCCAAGAACTGGGTATCCCAGATTCTGGATGAGGTTTCCAAAGAGGGGATTACCTGGTACAAGGTCCAGACCCATGGCCCCACCCAGGGAACACGCACCTACATCGGCTACATCCATGGCGGCTTTTTCAAACCTATGACGGAGCAGGAGCAGGCCGACTGGTTGAAAAACCCCGTGCAGCCCGGAGTCGGCGTCGTGGGCGCAACGCCTACGCCCACACCTGCCGGCGCGACACCTACGCCCACACCTGCCGGGATGACGCCTGCCCCAACCAATGCAAAGCCCACGCCCATTCCCGATCCTTCGGACCTGGGCCGCGTCAACAAAAGCGGCGTGAATTTCCGGGTGAAGCCCGGGGATAAAGTCATTCGCAGGCTCGACAGCGGCACGATGGTGGAGCTTATAGAGATTCCCGCCTATCTCACGGAGGATTATTGGTTCAAGGTCAAGCATGACGGCGATACGGGCTATATCCAGGCGCAACTCATCACCATTTTGACCAAGGAGGAGGCGGAGGCCTACGAGAATCAGGCTACGCCCACCCCCGGGTCCCCATCGGATACGATATTCGGCTATGTCAAGCTTACGGAAGACGGCATTAACCTTCGGGAGTCTCCCGCCGGAAGCATTCTGACGCGCATCGACGGCAAACCCGTGCTGGCCTATTTGAAATCCCCCGTCCAAAAGAACGGCATTACCTGGTATTACGTGAAAGCGAATGGCAAGGCCGGTTATCTGCACGGCGGTTTTGTGAAGCTGACGGACGCCGCAGGCAACACCGCTCCCCCCGCCGTTACGCCCACGCCGGGGCCCAGCCAGACACCTGTGCCCGAAACGGTATATGGCTATGTGAAGCTGACGGACGACGGCATCAACCTTCGGGAATCCCCCGGAGGGAAGGTTGTGGACCGTATCGACGGCAAACCCGTCCTTGCCTATTTGAAGCCTCCCGCCCAAAGCGGAGGCGTTACCTGGTATTATGTGAAGTCGAATGGGAAGAGTGGTTATGTACATGGCAATTTTGTTAAATTGACGGATGCCAATGGAAACACTGTCACTCCTTCGGCTACAGCCACACCATCGCCTACCCCTACCGGCAGCAGCCAGGAAAACGTCTTCGGTTATATCAAGCTGACGACAGACAAAGTGAATCTGCGCAAGACGCCCAACGGTACTTACCTATGCAGGGTATCCCTGGGGCAAGTGCTGCCCTTGACTGCGCAGCCCACGGTTTCCGGAGTATATACATGGTATCCCGTGTGCAATACTGATGGGCAGAGGGGATACATCCGGGGAGATATGGCGTCGCCCTGTGACCAGAACGGTACCATCACCGCGCCTACCGCCACGCCAACCACCGCGCCTGTCGATGCGGCGGGCTACGTCCTGGTCACCAAGCCATCGGTGAACCTGCGCAAGAGCATCGGCGGGGCCAGTATCAAAACGGTGGACAAGGATACCGTCTGGCCAATGGTTGCCGCCGCGGTGAAGAGCGGTTCCTACACCTGGTTCCTGGTTGAGGTGAACGGCACAAAAGGCTTCCTGCGCAGCGATGTTGCGTATCAACTGGCAGCTTTCCAGGTGGAGGCGTACCTAAATGGCAATCCCATTCCCACACCCACGCCTACGCCGACACCCACCCCCGGTCCCAGCAAGTACCTGATCACGATTCTGGACAAGGTGAACCTGAGAACCTCCGCCTCCAAGGATGCCAACTCCCCCTACAATGTGGCGCTGGGTACCGTTATCCAGTTTATTAGTTCCAGTACGGTAGGCGGCTCCCTGTGGTACAAGGTCTCTTACGAAGACAGCACCTTGTGGGTGCTGGGAAGCTGCGTGAAGGTGATGAACACCGCCGAGTATGCTGCCTGGCTGGCTGCGCAGCCTACGCCTACGCCTTCGCCCTCGCCTACGCCTACGCCGCGCCCGGAGGACCTGAGCGACATGGCGGAAACGAATACCGCCAATGTTCTGGTACGGGCAACTGCCTCTTCCAGCGGCAAGCAGGTGACAAAAATCTATGAAAAGGGCGTCATCGTTACGCTTACGGGGACCAAAACGCAAAACGGCGGCTACACCTGGTACGGCGTGAAGCTCAAGTCCGGCACCACGGGCTTTATCCGCGGCGATATGCTGCGTATTTATACCAAGGATGAAAAAGAGGAATATGAGAACAACAATAACCCCGGCAGCGGCGGGAACAACGGCCAGCAGGAGGCCACGTACCAAACGCTGCGCAAGGGTTCCACAGGCGAAGCCGTAAAAGCCCTTCAGACCAAGCTCAAGGAAAAGAAGTTCTTTAGCGGCAGCATCAGCGGAACATATGGCACAGATACGGTGGATGCCGTAAAAGCCTTCCAGAAATCCAAGGGGCTGATTGTCGACGGCATTGCCGGTCCGGCCACGCAGCACGCGCTGTACGGTACGGTGCCCGTTGGCTCCAGCGATCCGGAGCTGACCAATACCATTTATCCCGTTGAAAAGATCGACTGGTGGAACGGCGGCATCAATACGCTGTGGGCCAGGGGCATGAACGTGAAGGTAACCGACGTCAAAACCGGCATCACCTTCTGGGCGCACCGCTGGGCAGGCGGCAACCATGTGGACGCCGAGCCCCTCACCGCTGCCGATACCAGGCGGATATGCAAGATTTATGGCGTCAGCTCCGCCTCACAGATCACCAGCTCCACGCATTGGCACCGGCGGCCCCTGTGGGTCACCATCGGCACCCGCACCTTCGCGGCGTCCCTGTATGGCGTGCCCCACAACTACCCGGATGGCGACACCATCGCCAACAACGATTATAAGGGGCAGTTCTGCGTCCATTTCACCAACAGCAAGACCCATACCTCCGACCGGGTGGATCCCCTGCACGCCGAGGCAATCCAGTACGCATACGACAAGTATCACAAGAATTAGGAAATAGCGGGGAGGGCTTCCTTTTCGACGGAAGCCCTCCCACGCCTCAGGCCGACAAAATAGTGCCTATTTTGTCCCCCTCGTTGCTCCCCTCTCAGTTCTACCTGTGTTCAGATACGACCACGAAAGGAATGCCACTTTTACATATTGATATGGGGTTTCCAAAGGGGTTATATTCCTTTGGCGGGGTGCAGGGGCAGAGCCCCTGCGAGGCGGAGGTGCTGGGCGGACATGGCCAGGAACTCCCGATTGGTGGGCTTGCCCCGGTCGGGATCGATGGACAGGCCGAACAGCCTTTCCAGCGCCGCCATGTCTCCCCTGCTCCAGGTGGTTTCGATGGCATGGCGGATACACCGCTCCACCGCTGCCGGGGTGGTTGAAAACCGGGCGGCGGCAGCCGGGTACAGCCTTAAGGTAAGCGCGTCCAGAAGACTGGGGGAGGGAACCGCAAGGTCCAGCAAAAAGGCCAGGTACGCCCGGCCTTTTAAGTTTTTGGGCATCCCCAGTTCCTGAAAATGCTCCTGGATGCGGTCGTTCCGCGCAGAGGAATCAAGCTCCGCCAGCGCACCCTTGAGCATACCTTCCGTGTGGCGTATCGCCTGAAGCAGCGCATCAAAATCTGAGGAGGCGGGAAGCCGTTCATCCACACCCGGGATAAAGGCCGGCTCCTGACCCGGGGAGGTCAGCAGGATCACTTTGGGGGGACAGGGCAAAAACGCATCGCAAAGGGCGTTCAGCACGGCCGGTCCGTCCAGCAAGGGCAGCACCTGATCCAGCACAAGCACTTCCGGGGCAAAAGTCCGGATTTCTGAAAGCGCGCTCCTTCCGTCGCCCGAGCAGGAAACGGAACAGTCGCTGCGCTCGCTTTCCAGCATCAGCCGGAAATGATTCCTGCGCATGCCCTCCCGCATGGCCAGCAATACCCGCATAAAAAGCCTCCCTCACGAACGATTCTTTCGCCGGCCAGGGGATCTTTTCCTGCCCCTTCAGGCTGGCGCCGCGGGGATTCCCTCCTGCCTGCGCATGCAAGGCAGGTACGCGCCGTTATGGAGTTGACGGATTGCCGGCAAGAAAAAAAGTTGGCATTGCACACTTCTAATATTTGACAAGTTTTGCCCTATATGACATAATAGTGCTTGACATGCCATGCGAGGCAAAAAATGTATAGGGGCAAACAAAATTGGCAGGTTGGTGCCGGCTCCATTTCGGGCGATGAAAAATCATGTTGAGGAAGGAATCTCAAAGATGATGCATTTCAAAAGGATACTGGCTATTTTATTATGCATGGTATTATTGCTTACACCCATATCGCCGGTAAATGCGCTGGAGGCAGGCGGGCTTACGCAGCAGGCAACAGAGGAGCCTGCGGATACTACCGAACCAACTGCCGGGCCGACCGCAGAGCCTACGCCTGAACCTACATCCGAGCCTACAGCGGAGCCGACTGCTGCGCCTTCCGATACCCCTGAACCCACACAGGAACCGACGCCTGCCCCCACGGCGGCGCCTGCCGATACCCCGGAACCCACACAGGAACCGACGCCTGCCCCCACGGCGACGCCTGCCGCAACCCCTGAACCTACGCAGGAACCGGCACCTGCCCCCACGGCGGTGCCTGATGCCACTCCCGAACCTACGCAGGAACCGGCGCCTGTCCCCACGGCGGCGCCTGACGTCTCACCTGAGCCTACACAGGAACCCACTGCTTCTCCCGAGCCTACGGCGGAGCCGACTGCTGCGCCGACGGAAACGCCGCGGCCGGAAGGGTCTTCCTTCGATACGGCTTTTTTACTGATGCTGGGGCAGGAAATGGCCGGAGAAATCACCGAAGAAGCGCCCGTGCTGTACTATCAGTTCACCGTCAAACTCAATGGGACCTATGAGTTCCTCTCCGGCGGCAGGCTGCCTGTGAAAGCCGCCCTGATGGAGGGAAAAACAAAAAAGATCGGTTCATTTGTGCCGAACGTGGTGCTGGATGAGGGACACGATCCGGAGCAGTTCTGCTATACAGTGTCCCTGGAAAAGGATACGGAATATTACCTTGTGGTGCAGAGCGGGCAGGCGAATGATACAGGGAAATTCACGCTTCGGTTTGCAAAGCAGCCGGATCCCACCTTGGAACCAGCAGCAGCCGAACCTACTGCGGAACCCACTGCCGAACCCACTGCCGAACCGACAGCGGAGCCTACTGCGGAACCGACAGCGAAACCGACAGCGGAACCGACAGCGGAGCCCACAGCGGAGCCCACAGCGGAGCCCACAGCGGAGCCTACCGCCGCGCCTACTGCGGAACCTACCGCCGAACCCACTGCCGCGCCTACTGTGGTACCTACCGCCGCGCCCACTGCAGAACCCACGGCAGAGCCTGATCCGGCGCCGGTAGAGGGATCCAACCCAGCATTGCTTACGACGTCTACACAAGCGCCTAATATCAAGCCTTCTATGGAGGCCCCTGTCATGCCAGTGGGCACGCTGGAGGCCAACCGTCCCGCCTCCCAATCATCTTTCACTCCGGTGGAAAATCCCAAGATCAACGGATATCCGGAGAGCAGCCATCCCTATAGCAGCAACCAGGATACCACCTGGTTCTATACCGTATCTGACGCTATAGAATTGTATGTGACCTTTTCTTCGCAGACCTTTGTGGAAAACAACTACGACAAAATATACATCTATGATTATAATGGCAATCAGCTAACCTTTACCGACAGCGGCGGCTATTCATACACCTATTTCACGGGCTACCAACTGGCGGGCGCAAGGCTTCATATCCATTCTTCCGGATTCCGGGTTCGCCTGAAAACCGACTACAGCTTGAATTATTACGGCTTCCAGGTGACGAACGTGGAGCCTGTCTATCTGTCGGCGCCTACGCTGACCACCTGCAAGCAGTCCGGCCGTCAGGCGGTCACGCTCAACTGGACCGCCGTGTCCAAAGCGGAAGCCTACGGTGTAATCCGCAAGGAAGGCAATGGCAGCTATGAGACCATTGCGGCAACGGGAAATCTCTACGCGGGAGATACCACTGCACTGCCCGGCAGGACATACACTTATGCGGTTGTCAGTTCCAAAATGGTGGACGGAACGTATAAGTTCAGTCCATCCTCCAACGCCATTACCGTGCGGCTGCTGGGAACACCGCAGAAGCCCACGGTCGCATACAGCGCGCAATCCGGCGTAACTGTGAGCTGGAGCAGTGATCCGGCAGCGCAGGGCTATATTGTGTACCGGTCAGGCAGCGCAAGCGGGCCTTATCAGGAGATCAGCAGGCTGAGCGGTACATCCATGAACGACACCACAACAGCGGCGGGTAACATTTACTATTATAAACTTGCCGCTTACACCACGTTTGCAGGCAACACCATTGTAAGCGCCCAGTCCCCGGCATCCTCCATAGTGACAATTGCCACCCCCGCCTTCCGGTCGGGTGATCAATACGGCATCAACGGCGCAAGGCTTTCCTGGAGTAGTGTGCCGGGTGCAAATGGTTATCTGCTGTATCGCAGCACCTCTTCGGGCGGCACCTATACCCAAATCAAGTCTCAGGCCGGCCTCTCCGCGGACGATACGAATCTTACGGCGGGGCAGGAATATTACTACAAGCTCCGGGCGTTCAAGAACCTTGGCGGCACTACGTATTACAGCCCCTATTCCGCCGCCCTGCCGGTGCGTGTCCTGGGCAAGCCCGCATTCTCCACCGCAGCCGCCCTGAACACGACAAAGGCTTTCTTCCAGTGGGGTGCCGTTACCGGCGCCGCCGGCTATACGCTATATGCCTCCAAAAGTGCCGGCGGAACATACAAGGAGGTCAAATCGCTCACCGAAACGTCCGTGGAGCAGACGGGGCTTACCAAGGAAACCGTATACTATTACAAGCTTGCTGCCTATAAAATGGTGAACAACAAGAAGGTTTACGGAGTCCAGTCGGATGCTGTTTCGGTTTTCATGATGGCTGCGCCGGCTATAAAGACCGGGGACCAAAGCGGTATTACCAGCGCCAAATTCACCTGGAGCAAACTGAAGGGCGCAGCAGGATACTCGTTGTGGCGTGCTTCAAGCGCAAACGGCCCTTATACGGAAGTCGGGAACACCACGAAGACGTCGATTGAAAACTCCGGTCTGAAGGCGGGCCAGAAATACCATTATAAGCTCAGGGCCTATAAGGTCATCGGCGGCATACGCCAGCACGGCGCGTTCTCCGCCGCCAAAACCGTGCAGATTTTGGCCAAGGCCTCCATCAAAACCTTGCGCGCAACTTCCACGACCAAGGCTTTCGTGGAATGGAACGCCGTACCCGGTGCGAAGGGATACACCGTATACAGAGCCACCAGTGAAAAGGGTGCTTATAAGGCCGTCAAAACCGCTTCGGGCACGTCGGTGGAGTGCACCGGCATGAAAGCCGGAAGAGTTTATTACTTCAAGGTTGCCGCCTACAAGCAGGTAAGCGGAAAGAAGATATACGGAGCCATGTCGGATGTCAAGCTTGTGCTCATTCTGGCGGCGCCCGTGATCAAGACGCTGAACCAAAGCAAATCGAACAACGCGGCTGTTGCCTGGGGCAGCGTATCCGGCGCGGCAGGGTACACGGTGTACCGCAGCACCAGCGCCACAGGCACGTTTACGGCGGTGAAGTCCGTGACCGGCACATCGCTGGATGACGGCGGGCTTTCGGCGGGCACGACATACTACTATAAAGTCCGGGCATACAAGAAGATCAACGACGTGCAGTACTACAGCGCCTACTCCGCCGTCAAATCCCTTAAGATACTGGCCAAGCCGGTCATTACAACTGCTACTCAGTCGGGTACTACGGCTACCGTCAAGTGGAATGCCGTTTCCGGCGCCAGCGGTTATACGCTGTACAGGTCGACCAGCTTAAGCGGTACATATACGGCGGTCAAGTCGGTAACGGGTACCAGCGCGGCCAGTACCGGCCTGGTATCGGGCACCACCTACTATTTCAAGGTTGCCGCCTATAAGCTGGTTTCCAAGAACAAGATATATGGCGTCCGCTCCGATCCGTACAGCGTCACGGTTGGGGTGAGCAGCGGAGGGAAGTACAGGGCCCTGCTGGTTGGCCAGGCGGACTATTGGTACATTACCGATCTGAATGGCCACTATGATACCGGCAGCATGCAGACCATGCTGGGTTACCTGCAAATGGGCAGCCAGAAATATACAGTCACCCGAAAGAATAACCTGACGGGAAGCCAGATTCTGTCTTCCATCTCCTCCGCTTTTTCGGGCGCGACTGAAAACGATGTGTCGCTGTTCTACTATTCCGGCCACGGAGTCGCTGACACCGGCAGTTCGGCAGGGGCGCTTGCAGGTGTTGACAGCAGCCTGGTCACACCGCTTCAATTGCGTAATGCGCTGGATAAAATACCGGGCAAGGTCATTGTATTCCTGGATAGCTGCGGAAGCGGAGCCGTCATCTACCAAAGATCCGCCCAAAGCATCTCCATCGTGAATACCAAGGCGAAAGCCGCAAGTTTCAACAGAGCCTTTGTTTCGGCATTCAGCAGCGGTACGGCGAAAACAGGCGAGCTGCGCACCAGCAAATATTTGGTGCTTGCGGCATGTGAATATGGAGAGTATTCCTATGAGACCTCCTCCGGCACCATTCCCTATGGGTACTTCACCAACGCATTGTGCCGTGCCGGGGGATGGGATATAAACAGCCAGGCAAAGGTCGGGCTGTTGGGCGACAGCAACTCCGATTCCACCGTGACGCTTCAGGAAGCCTATAATTATATCCGGTCATATCTTGCAAGCAAGCCGCAGGTGGTGCAGGTCTATCCCAGCGGGAGCACGTATCCTTTGTTCAAGCGTTAGCCGAAAACCGGGCAATAGAAAGGGGGCTGTCGTGCTAAGGCAGCAAAAAAAAAACGAGAGATTGCGTGAGCTATCTCCCGTTTTTTGTTGTAAGATATTTCTGTGACAAAGCATCTACAACAAAGAGAGGATACACCAACCGGACGGCAAAAGCAAGTGGTAATGCCGCTGGAGGTGGGGATCGGGATCGGAGCGGAGGATTCGGTGAGGCTGCTGCTTGAAATCACGGAAGGGATGGATTTAGAAGTGCTGTACGCGGCATATGACCGCGAAACGAGAGCAGATGAGGCAACACCGAAGCAGATGTTCCAAACGGTAATGCTGGGCTATATGAATGGGATTCATCCGACACGGAAACTGGAAGCGGCGTGCCGGAACGACATTCGGTTCATGTACCTGTTGGGAGGCAAGCGGGTACCGGACCATAGCCGGTTTGCCAGCTTCATAAGAGACCGGCTTTGCAGCGGGGTTGGAGAAGCGCTGTTTTACCAGGTAGTGAAAGAGTTGCATACCCGAGGAGAGATCAAATACGAGCACGTGTATGTGGATGGGACAAAGATCGAAGCCAATGCGAACCGGTACAGCTTCGTGTGGGCAAAACCCACCAGGAAATATGCGGCCCGGCTGGAGGAAAAGCTGCGGGGATTCTTGGAATACCTGACAAGGACATATGGGATCCTGCTGCCAGGGGATGCGGATCCAGAAGCGTACCTGGCTGCGCTGGAAGAGCAGGGATCCGGGACTGTATTCGTGTACGGACGGGGAAAGCGCAAGACGCAAATACAGCGAGATATTGAGACGCTGCGGGAATACCTTTCCCGAAGAGGGAAATATGCCGGTTACAGCGCGGCGTTCAAGGGCCGGAACAGCTTTTCCAAGACGGACAAGGACGCGACCTTCATGCGGATGAAGGAAGACCACATGAAAAACGGCCAGCTCAAGCCGGGCTACAATCTGCAGCTTGGCGTTGAAGGCGGTTACATTGTGGGTGTGGATATCAGCAGCGAGCGGTCAGATGAATGGACGCTGCTGAGCTTGCTTTCGCACATGGATGCGGGGCTGAACCAGCGGCACAAGGCCGTTGTGGCCGACGCCGGATACGAGAGCGAGGAGAATTATAAAAGCTTGGAGGAGCGGAACCAAATCGCCTACATCAAACCGCAAAATTATGAAAAATCCAAGACACGCAAGTACAGGAACAACGTGTATCTTCGGGAAAACATGCCCTACAATACCCAAAACGACACCTACACTTGCCCCGCCGGGAAGCTATTCCTTCCACAATATGAAACAAAGCGCCGGTCAAAGTCCGGCTACGAAGCCGCCGTTACGGTATACGAATGCTTTGCCTGTGAAACATGCACCCAAAGAAAGTTGTGTACCCGGGCCAAGGGCAACCGCCGGATGCAGGTCTCCAAGGTCTTCGCCGCCCAGCGGAAAGCCGCCCTTGAGCGCATCACCAGTCAGGAAGGCAAGCTCCTGCGCGTAAATCGCTCCATTCAGTCCGAAGGCACCTTTGGCACCCTCAAACAGGATCACGGTTTCCGGCGCTTCTTAAGGCGCGGCCAGGCCAATGTCTTCACCGAAACCCTTCTTTATGCCATGGCCTTTAACTTGAACAAACTGCACGCCAAAATCATCGCCGATAATTGCGGTTTTACATTCCACCTGCTTGATTCTGCTTAACTTCTTGGACAAGGGCATATGGAGATTGTTTTTTCCGCTGAATTCCCAAGTCTTACACGGCTTGCTGTGTTTCCTATCCCTGTTTTTCCTTCATTCCTCGCTCCTTGACACCGCTGTTTATTCTTCTATAACAAAAACTGTCGTGCTGGAGAATTCTCTCCAGCACGACAGCCCC
>JAEYOV010000057.1 GCA_023411395.1 Bacillota bacterium | reverse complement strand
ATACGGGATGCCGACCCGCGGTACGCCCGCCCCCCGCAAATCCTACGACGGCATGGGGGAGATATCCAAGGAAAAGGCGGCCAGCATTGGCGCAAGCGCCCTGGACGACAAGTTTGGAGCCTTTAAGGGCCCCTCCGCCTATACGGTGGAGGCCTCCTACCATGACAACGAACCCACGCAGTTTGAACAGCCTTACTGGCAGTTCAACTATGTGGCGTCCAAAGAGGGCTATCCCAAGCTCACGGCGGTCAAGTTTATTGTGATGGTGCATACGTTTACCCAAAAGGTAATCTACATCATCCAGGGCGCGGAATCCGACCTGACCGAGATCAGCTATGCTACGCCTACGCCTGCCCCTGTATACGGCGAGGAAGAAAAGGCAAATCCCCTTTCCAAATCGGATGCGCTCTCCATTGGTAAAAAGGCGCTGGCAGGCAAGTATTCGGGCTTCGATCCCTCCGCCTACACGGTGAGCGTCCGGTATGTGGAAACAAGTACCGCCTTTGATGCGCCCTACTGGCAGATTGACTACCTGAATGACCGGGGCGGCAGCGAATACGCGGTCTATGTGCATGCCTACACACGGAAGATACTTTATACCTGCGCACCGGGCGGCGGGCACGGCTGACCCAGAACCTATACGAACACGTGTGGATGGTACGAAATTGAAGTGGGCGGCATCCGTGGGTTTGTCATGACGGCATACCTGGTGAAAAGCTGATCAAGTGGCTATGCTGCCAGGGCAACTTGAAAACAAAACGTACGGTATCAAAAGGGGCTGGTATCCGAAGCTTGCAAAGCGACGGGCCAGCCCTTTGGCATGAATTCCTTGTTCCAATACGGCGCATCTATCGTAAGGCAGTTTAGCTTATGGCGATGATCGAAAACGAGAAAATATTTGTTACAGTAAATGCAGACTTTACTCTCGATGGGATTGTCGTGCCCAGAGCGATCATCAGGAAGGATGGAAGGATTGATGAGATCGAGGATATTTCGGGCACATACCCTCTTTCGGATAAAGACCCAGGGGTTAATGGAACCTGCTACATCTGTTGGGTGAAGGGCAAGCGGATATTACTCAATTTTGGCGAAGGGCGATGGTACGAGGAGGAACGAGGGCAAGCTCCGAAGAAATGCTGAACGTGCCGCCGCATTCTTTGCCCCTGTACGGGCAGATGTATAAATTCTCGCCAAATGAATGGGGCTATGCTACGCCAAGCCTAATCCCATGAAAACCGCTGTGCAACATTTTTGCAACTTTCTTTGTCAGGACGTGCCCGGTCATGAGCCGCCAAACCCTTGTGACGCCTCACTTTTTCCGGACATGTGATCCCCTTTTTCAACTCTCTTCATCAGGGTGTCCAGGGTTCGAGTCCCTGATGGTGTACCTGCAAAGACCCCTTGAAAACATTCGGTTTTCAAGGGGTTGTTCTTTATGAAACATAACATGACCTGAGTAAGCGCCTGGATTGGTCAGTCAAGCAGGTTCATGATTTCCCACATCCATGGGCGGTAGCTGTCCACATCAAAGCGGATCAGCCCGGGAACAGTATTGTTGTATTTGACGGCATTGTTCATATAAAGGATCACCTTGGTGTCATCGCCAAATGATTCGGTGATATCGATTGGTTCATTAAACGGGTATTCCTGACCACCCAGCATCTGTACATTGACGGTCTTCACGCTGTCGAGATTGGGGAAAAATGTAAGGAATTCATCTTGAATCTTGATGCCGTCCAGAACCCAGTATTCGGCCAGGAGCTGTCCGTTTTCAATGGTCAGCATCAGTTCGCCAACCTCGTACGCGTTGGAAGCGATCAGCGGGTAAATCTGAATGCCGTCGTAGTTCAGTTCAATCGGAGTGAAAAAGTACCAATCATCCGTCAGCTTGGGCCGCATCTCGCGAAAATACAGCCCCATGGAGCAAATGTTCTGACCGGTGGCAGGCATATCGGTCGGCGCAGGTGGCTTGGTCGCAGGCGGCTTGGTCGCAGGCGGCTTGGTTTCTTGTGGTTTGGTCGGGGTGGGCGTAATTCTGGGGTTTATGGTACGCGGAGGAATTGGTGTTGGAGTCGGCGTGGCGTTTGGATTGAATGTGAACGGGTGGGCTGAGACCAGGATGGGAGGAATTGTGAAATTGGTAATCGGCGGCTTTGTTCTCAGTGCTGCATCCGCTTCAAACTGGAAGATGAAAATGGAAAACATCAGCATAAGGCAAACCAGTGCGGCAACGATTCTTTTCATGCGAAGCCTTCTTTCTTTTTGCGTACAGGTTATTTGGTGCAGGGTAATGGGCGTGATGCCTTCGGAACATGAATGATGCCATGCTCCGGATGGCAGGAGAATATGGGGAAAGCAATATACGATATGTGTATTGTTGGTTGTTTTATTCACATTTGACTAAGAAAAGAGGAGGAAAACTTGTTTGGCTGGCCTGAAAACGAAAGGGCTGCCATACCGGTCATATTTCCGGCACGGCAGCCCCCTTTTCCATGGTCTAAACGATTTGATTGATAGGCAATAAAGCATCAAATCGGTGTGTATGAATCAAACCAACCGGCAACCCGCCGCTAAAACAACCTTGTCACGACCCCATGAATGTAATCATGAAGCGTATCCCAGCCGCTCAGGTCAAGATGGCTGAAATCATCAAACAATCGGGGCAGGAGTGCGGGCAGCAGGAATGCGGCGGCCATGATCTGCGTCAAAACAAGGCGCAGGTCGCTTTCCTCCCGGCCGGGGCAGCAAGGCTTTATGCGCTGCAGCAGCTCCTCCAGAAACTGGTTGAGATGCCTGATGCCCGGCTCATCATATTTGCCCTGCGCAAACGCACTGAAAAAATGCGCCCGCGTCAAACCCGGATAGGCATGCGCTCCTTCCACGAGCCTAAACAGCACGGCCTCAATCCGTTCCTGCGCCGTGCACGCTTCCGGAACCTGATAGTCGTTCCAGTCAAAGGCGTTTTGAAGGGAGACATCAATCGCTTTTTCCAGCAGCCTGTCCTTGCTTCTGAAGTAATAGTTGATGGCGGCGCTGTTCAGTCCGGCTTTCTCCGCGATGCGGCGGATTGTTGCCCCTTGCAGACCGTATTCCTCTATGCACATGATCGCCGCGCTTATGATCCGCTCCTCCGCATCCAACTGCATGTCCATAACAGCTATCCTTCCTGTCTGTTTTCCGCATTATTGTAACGCGAACCGATAGTTCTGTCAAAGGGTTCAAACATGAGTTTTAAACAAGTGATTGACATTCCCGCGAATCAATGATATGATTCAAACGCGTGATTAAATTTTTTGATTTGCGCCTGTTTAAAGAAATCATCGCATCGATGGGATGGAGGATCATTTGTATGAAACAACAATCCTGGATTCGTGAAAAAGGGCTTCCGCTGCTGGCGGGGCTGGCCGGCTCCGCCTTGCTGGTATGCATGTCCTGGCGTCAGAATATGCCGTTTGCGGTATGGCTGATCCCGTTTCTGCTTCTGTATTGCTTCAGGAACCTGAAAAGCTGGGTGCTGACCGTGCCGGCTGCGGTTTTGAGTGTCGCGGCCAAGGTCATTGCCATGCATGGCGGCTGGGATATTGACCTTGGCATGGAAATCATGTTCGGGCTGCTGGTCAGCGTGCCGCTGCTTGCGGCCTTGTATCTGGACAGGATACTCCGGTCCAAAATGAAGCCGCTGGCGGCTACATTCATTTTCCCGGCGGCCTATACGGCGCTGGATTTCCTGCTCTCATTTTCGCCGGTGGGCATGACGTTTTCCATGGCCTATACCCAAAGCCGCCAATTGCTGCTGATGCAAAGCTCCGCCCTGATGGGAAGCTGGCTGATCGGCTTTGTGGCCGCATGGTCGGGCGCCCTTGCAAATACGGTGCTGAGCGAGGCGCTAAAGGGAAAAAGAGTGCGTGGCCTGATTGCGGTGTACAGCCTTGCTTTGGTCGTGCTGCTTGGATTCGGTTCGGTGAAGCAGGTATTCCTGCGTCCCGACGGCGATACAGTGCGCATTGGTTCCATTACTGTGGAAATGCCGGCGGACGCTTGGGCGATCACCGACGCGGGAACCCCGCGGGAAGGCGCTGCGGAAAACAAGGCGGTATTCATGGGGATGAATGAGGAGCTGTTCCGCCTGAGTAGGAAGGCAGCCGAATTTGGGGCAAAGATCATCTTCTGGTCGGAGGGGAATTATGTTCTGTATGAAGACCAATACGATGATTTTGAGCAGGCGGCAAAGTCATTCGCTCAGGAAAACGGCGTTTACCTGATGGCATCTCCGCTTGTACTGCATTACGGGTCCAACAAAAACGATAACCTGGCCGTATTGTTTGATCCCAATGGGAATCAACTGTTCCGGTATGAGAAAACGTACTCCTGGTATCCAACGGATTCCGACGGCATCATTCCCAAAGTGGATACGCCCTACGGAAAAATCGGCGCGGTCATCTGTTTCGATATGGATTTTCCAGCCTTCATCAGGCAGGCGGCGGATGTGGATATACTGCTCGTGCCGGCCTATGATACCAAAAAGATCAGTCCGTTCCATACGGAGGGCGCCTTGCTGCGGGGGATGGAATATGGCTTCTCCGTTGTCCGGCAGTGCTCCCACGGGGAATCCACCGCAGCCGATTACAACGGGAATATCCTTGCCACGCAGAGCTTTTTCACCACGGAAGAACGCCTCATGATCAGCGATGTTCCCACAAAGGGGATTCAAACGCCTTATGCATTTACCGGCGATTGGTTCGCTTATGCAACCATCCTGCTTACGTTTCTTTTCATCGGCTATGGCGTGTTCTCAAAGCTGAAGCAACGTGCGGAGAAATAAGCCATCCGGAAATCAATTTTCCCATAGGTGAACCGGCAGGGTTTTCCGGTTGACAAAACGCATGCAGATGCATGATGCCAAAAGCAACGCGGCATATGCTTTTGGATATTGCATTTGCATGCATTTGTGTTATACTGCAATGATATTTTGCCGGCGTGGCGGGGAGGGGCGGCCATGGAGCTTGAGCAGTATATGAAGTTGGCGATCAAAGAAGCGGAAGCAAGCTTGCGGGAAGGCAACAACGGGTTTGGCGCGGTGATCGTCAAGGGCGGCGCGGTCATCGCCTCTGCCCATGACCTGGAGGATACCTTAAGCGACCCTACCTCCCATGCGGAAATGAACGCCATCCGGGAGGCTTGCTCAAAGCACGGGAGAAAGCTTGCCGGCTGCACGCTCATATGCACCCATGAGCCTTGCCCCATGTGCGCTTTTGCCATCGTCTGGGCCGGCATCGGGGATGTGGCCTACGGCTATTCCATCCGGGATGCCCTGACACAGGGAAGGAAGCGGATCGGCCTTATCTGCAAAGAGGCCTTCCGCCTGGCGGGCGCGGACATCAAGGTGCAGGAAGGCATCCTGAAGGATGCATGCTCTGTTTTATACAGGGAGGATGTCAGAAGGGAGATCAAGAATCTTCGCAACGCGGATGATATAAGCCTGTCCATGCTGAACGGCGATTCCGTGAAAAGGCGAACGGAATGGTACCGGGAAAACAGCGGCCGTTTTGACTTTGACCGGGAGGACTTGCCTTACGCAGGCTACAGGCTGCTTTTGGAACGGTTCCGTATCACTGAAAGGGAAGCGCCCGTGGTGAAAAGATCAAAAAGGGAGATCGTATTCCATTCCATGAACTTTTGCCCGACGCTGGAAGCGTGCAGGATCCTTGGACTCGATACGCGGTATGTTTGCAAACGGCTGAACGAATCATCCACCGGTGCGCTGGTCGGGCAGATCGACGGGCGGCTGCGGTTTTCCAGGAACTATGATTGCTTAAGGCCTCATGATGCGTACTGTGAGGAAAGAATATATTTGTGCGAAGAGGAGCCGTGATCCGGCGCTATGCCTTGACCATGGCGGACGCGCGTTCCACAATCCGCGCAAACGCCTCCGTCCCTTTGATTTCATTGATTGTTTTCGGCGCGGCAGGCTTGGCGGGCGGTTCGGCAAGCGCAAGCTCCAGCCGTTTCACATCGTGCCAGGCGCCAAGCTTGTATCCCACATGGTGATAGACGCCCACGGGCACAAAACCGAATGACGCGTGCAGCCCGTTGCTTTTATCGTTGGGCTGGGTAATGCCGGCATAGGCGTTGATATACCCCTGAAACCGAAGCAGGTCAAACAGCGCCGTATACAAAGCGGTGCCGATGCGCCTGCCATGATGCGCGGGATCGACATAGACGGACGTATCCGCCGACCAGTCATAGGCAGCCCTTGCCTTGTGCTCGGATGCGTAGGCATAGCCTGTAATTTCGCCGTCCATTTCGCATACAAGCCATGGTAGCTTTTTAAGTACGGTATCGATCCGCTTTTTAAACTCCGCTTCTTCAGGTACCGCGTATTCAAAGGAAACGGCGGTATTTTCGATAAAGGGACCGTAAATCTCCAGCAGGCGGGCGCTGTCTTTAGCTGTGGCAAGGCGGATCGCGGCTGAACAATCCATATGCTTACCTCCATTTTTTGCAAATTATATTACTTTGGCTCCATGGATTCAAGGGGAAAGTCAAAAAGAGGCTGTGATTGTACGTGAAAGGCGCATCCCGGAAAGCGGAACGCGCTGATTTGACCATTTTCGACAAAGTTCCTGCTGAAAAATTTCAGTCGTGTTAAAGAATACTATTTGCATATATGCAACCAAATGGGCAGGTGAATCGTCCTATGATATGGAAATGTACATTTCTAGTTCTCATAATGACTGAGGTGTCCCATGAAGAAACTTGCTGTTTGGATGATGGTGTGCGCGCTCCTGCTGGCCGGCATTATCGCTCTGGCGGAAGAAAAGGCAACGCCCACACAGGAAACCGAACCCACCCAGGTGGTAACACTCCAATACGGGGACAAAGGGGATGCGGTGACCCGGTTGCAAACGAGGCTCACCGAGCTTACATACTACAAAGGAAACATCAGCGGACTGTACCGTGAGGGCACCCAGGCGGCCATCCGCGAATTTCAAAAGGATTTCGGCCTTGATGCGACGGGTATTGCCGATGTTAAAACACAGGAGATGCTTAACGCTGCCCGGTACCGCCCGCTGGAGAAGGGCGATTCCGGCGAGAATGTGAAGGCACTGCAAAACCGCCTCACCGAGCTTGGATACTACAACGGAAAAGTCAGCGGCAATTATCTGGAAGGGACTTATTACGCGATCCACTCCTTCCAAAACAGGAATGGGCTGACGGTTACCGGCAAGGCGGATGTCATCACGCTGGAGCTTTTGTATGACGTGGAAAAGGCGCTTCCCAAACAGGATGCCACCTCCGCGCCTGCCCCCACGCCTACCCCTGCCCCCGTGCAAAGCGCGAACCAGGCGATGGCGTCAGCATCGACGCCCGCTCCTGCAAACGTCGCTTTCACCACAAAGCTGCAAAGGGGTTCCACAGGCTCCAAGGTGAAGCAGCTTCAAACGAGGCTTGCGGAGCTGGGCTTTTACAGCGGCCCCATTTCCGGCAACTACCTGAACCAGACCAGGGATGCGGTGATGGCCTTCCAGAAGCACAACGCGCTGACGGTGGACGGCATTTGCGGCAAGGAAACCTGGGATATGGTGTTCAACAGCCAGGAGGTTTCAAACGCCTCTGTCACGCCCAAGCCTACACCCGTACCCACGCCGATCCCCTACGCGGTCACGGTAGACGTTAGAAACCAGGTGGTCAACGTATATGGCCGGGATGAAAAAGGCGAATATACAAACCTGGTACGGCAAATGATCTGTTCCACGGGAACCAAGGCTTTCCCCAGTGAAGTGGGCAAATGGACGCTGAACGGCAGAACCGCCCGCTGGGCCACCTTCCCCAAGTGGGGCGGCGGCTGGGCGCAGTACTGGACACGGATCAACAGCTCCATCGCCTTCCATTCGGTGATCTACAATACCACCAACACCATGGACCTGGCCACGGGCTCGTACAGCGCACTGGGGTCCCGTGCTTCCCACGGCTGCATCCGCCTTTTGGTGCACGACGCCAAGTGGGTCTATGAAAACCTTGGCAAGGGTGTCGTGGTTACCATCACGGAAAAGCTGCCCTCCGACCCGGAACTGACGCAGTCTCTGAAGCCCGCTTCTTTGGACAGGAGCAGAATGCTGCCCAAGGCCACACCCGCGCCTACGGCGCCCCCTGTTTACAATGGCAGCGAAAAGCCGCCCATGCCCTTCCGGACGCTGAAAAACGGCTCCAAGGGCGCGGACGTGTACTGGCTGCAGATGAAGCTTACAGAACTGGGCTATTATCACGGCACCGTCACAGGCGGCTACTATGGCGGCACGGTGAACGCGGTGAAGGCGTATCAAAAGGAACACGGCTTGACCTCCGACGGCTTAGCGGGACCTAAAACCTTGAATTCCCTCTATGCCGATGTGCTGGCAACGCCTACTCCCATACCTACGCCTGCCCCAACGCCCAAACCGACGGTTGATCCCTATCTGGTGCCTTCCAATACGCCGTAACGGCCGTGATGCGCACCCTGGCGAATGTTATACTACCCCGGCGGAGATTTTTTCCGCCGGGATATTTTTATGGCCCGAACAGGCTCAATTGCCTGGACTGCCCGGAAAACATGGCCCGGTTGATATCGGGAAAGCTGCATGGAAGATTCAAACGCCGGCATTCTTTGCGGAAAACAGCTTCCATCTCCCCGGCCCGCGGGCTTGGGCACATGTAGTCAAGCCCGAAAGCCTGGGCGTATTTCACCTTCACGCCGGGAAAATCCCTGTCCAGCGCCTCGTAGAAATACTCCCTGTTGCCGGTGCGAAGCGTCATGCCGAAATGGCATACAATAAACTGCCCGCCGCATTTCTTTGTGCGGCGTACGATGGACAATATGTTCTCCTCCGTGTCCGTCAAAAAAGGAAGCACCGGGTTGAGCCATACTCCCGCAAACACGCCTGCGCTGGACAGCGCCTCCAATGCCTCAAACCGCCGGGAGGTGGGGGAGGCGCCTGGCTCCAGCTTCATGCAGAGGCCATCCTCCGCGCAGGTGATGGAAAAGCAGGCCCTGACAGGCGCGGTGCGCTGTATGTCAATAAGCACATCCGCATCCCTTGCGGCCAGGGATGATTTGGTGGTGAAGCCCGCGCCAAAGCCGTACTGCTTCAAAAGCAAAAAGGCGCCCCGGGTGATTTTCGTTTCCGCCTCAAAGGGATTGTAAGGGTCGCTCATGGCCCCGGTGGATACAAGTCCCGGTTTGCGCTTGCGGCGAAGCTCCTCCCGCAGCATGGAAAGGGCATTTTCCTTTACCCGCACCTGGCCGAACCGGTCAAGCTGATAGCATACGGACCGGGAATCGCAGTACACGCAGCCATGGCTGCACCCCCGGTACAGATTTAAATTATAGTCGCTGTGAAAGAATTCGTCCGATGCGTGAAGGGGCGTCAGGAGCTGCTTTGCCTGCACCGTTTCCATGGCGCTCCCTCCCTTCCCGGATATTATAGAACGTTTGTTCGCGAAAGTCAATCCGGGCCGGATATGCCATGGATATTGATTATTCGCACCGAAACGGCGTATAATAGCAAAGCGGTTCTACCGCCGCAAAAAGGAGCAGGTGACTCTATGCAAACACCCCACATCCGGGATTATCAAGGCAAGCGGGTGCATATGATCGGCATCGGCGGCTCCAGCATGTCAGGGCTGGCCCAGATGCTTTTGGAGAAAGGGTACCATGTTACCGGCTCGGACAACGTGCACAGCCACAGTGTGGAAAAGCTGGAGGCCATGGGCGTTCCCGTGGCGGTAGGCCACCGGGAGGAGAATGTGCGCGGCGCCGATATGGCGGTGTATTCCGCCGCCATCCTGCCGGACAACCCGGAACGGATGGAACTTGGCCGGCTGATGATTCCCAACATGGAACGCGCGGCGCTCCTGGGGCAATTGATGGAGGGATATCGCAAGGCGGTGGGTATCAGCGGCACCCACGGCAAAACCACCACCACCGCCATGCTTTCACAGATTTTAATGGAAGGCGGCCTGGATCCCACCATCCACATCGGCGGGCATCTGGACGCGGTGGGGGGCAGCACCCGTATCGGCGGCGGCGATGCCTTCATCGCGGAGGCCTGCGAATTCAGCGGCAGCTTTTTGCATATGCGCCCCACCATCGCGCTGGTGCTGAACATTGAGGAAGACCATCTGGATTATTACCGGGATATCGACGATATCCAGGACGCCTTTGGGAAATACCTGGCCCTGTTGCCGGAAAACGGCCTGGCCATCGGCTGGGGCGATGATTTCAGGGTCATGAGGCTGTTTGAGGCCCTTGACCGGGAAAATCAAACATTCGGTTTTGACGGTAAAAACGATTGGCAGCCTTCGCAATTGCATTATGACACCCTGGGCCGGGGCAGCTTTGATCTTCTGTACAAGGGAAAAAAGCTATGCCATGTGGCGATGGCGGTGCCCGGCAGCTTCAATGTACTCAACGGGCTGGCTGCCCTGGCCTGCGCATACCGCCTGGGAGCGGACATGCAAAAGGCCGCATTGTCCCTCGGCCGGTTTTCCGGGGCGCACCGCCGCTTTGAACTGACCGGCGTGGTGCAGGGCGTGAAGCTGTACCACGATTACGGCCACAACCCCACCGAAATGCGCAACGCCCTGTCCATCGCCAAGCTCCAGCCCCACAACCGCCTGTGGGCGGTGATGCAGCCCCACACCTACAGCCGGGTCAAGCGCCTGTTCAAGGATTATCTCACCTGTACCAAGGCGGCCGACATCACGCTGGTGACGGACATTTATGCCGCAAGGGAAAAGGATCCCGGCGACATCCATGCCTCCATGGTGGTTCAGGGCATGCTGGAAAATGGGATAGACGCCCATCACACGCCTACCTTCAACGATACGGAGGCTTACCTGCGCGCTCACTGGCAGCCCGGCGACCTGGTGATCACCATGGGCTGCGGCAACATCAACCTGCTCAACGAACAGATCGAGCGGAACGAGATGCGCAAAGGCTAAGATGCTGCTTTACTGTTCGAATAAACCAGATGGCGGGGAAATGCACCGCCTCACGGACTCCAGAAAATCGAGCTTGTATTTTCCGAATCCTCCTGCGGCGCCGCGCTGCCGGAGGATTCGTTTTGCGCATCCGCGCCGAACAGGAAGCCAAACATGTCGTTGAGGATATTGCCGGTGGACGGTGATCTGGCCTGAGCCACCTGCACGCTTTGCACGCCCTCCAGCAAGATGCCGTTGATCAGCAGCTCCGCGTGCACGGGGATCACCCGGTAAGTGTAGGTGACGCCGGGCACAGCCCGGGTATCCGCGTAGTACAGCGTTTCCCCGGAGGAACCCCACAGCTCCGTCAATACGAAAGACTCGCCCACGGCATCCCGCTGAATGCGGTATACGGCGTAATCCGCCGGCTGTATCACCAGCAGCGGGTTGCCTTTTTCGTTGTGGGTAATATAAAAGCTGTTGGGCGTACGGGGCGCATTCCAGATATCGCTCTGCTTGGTAGGGTGGTTGGAGGCGGTGAACATCTCTGTAAAGCGGTAGGCCTTGGGCGTAATATTCACCGCCAGCATGGCTTCGCCCCGCCACTCCACCGACTTTTTGTCCAGTTCCAGGGCGATAATCCCGCCCGGCTTATCAAACTGGGGCTTTGAGCGGCCTTGATAGGCGGCCCGAAAGAAGTTGCGGCTTAGGGTGGCGGTATTGTCGCCGCCGGAGATGGTGCCGGAAATGCGGTGCTTGCTGTCGGGGTTGTCAAAGCCCATCCAAACGGCGGTGGTGATCTCGGTGTTATAGGCTGCCATCCATATATCCCGGGTGCCGCTCCCCTGCATGTTCACGGTGCCCGTCTTGCCGGCTACCGGTGTGCCCGCGCCGGAAAGCTTTGCGCCGGTGCCGGAGGATGTAACCGTTTGCAGCAGGCTGGTCATCAGGTACGCGTTTTGCACCGACAGCACCCTTTGCGGGTCCGGCTGATGCTGATACAGCACCCGGCCCTGGTTGTCCGTGATTCTTTCGATAAAGTAGGGCGCGTTGTAATAGCCCTGGTTGGCGAAGGGCGCGTAGGCCGCGGCCAGTTGTACGGGGGATACGCCGTAGGTGAGGGAGCCCAATGCCAGGGAGAGGTTGGCGTCCCGCCTGTCCAGGGGGATGCCCGTCTTTGTCAGATAATTGCGCGCCGCTTCCACGCCTATCTGCTGCAAAAGTGACACGGTGGATACGTTGAGGCTGTACTGCAGCGCCGTGCGGACAGTGACGCTGCCGTAATACGCGTCTCCGCTGTTGCGGGGCTTGTAGCCGCTGAAATTGGTTGGCTCGTCCTTCAGTACGCTGGCTGTGGTGTAGCCGTAATACTCCATCGCCGGGGCGTACACCGCCAAAGGCTTCAAAGCCGAGCCCGGCTGGCGCCTTAGCTGCGTGGCGCGGTTCAGGCCCCGCAGCACGGTGTATTCCCGCCCGCCGACAACGGCCCGCACCGCGCCTGTTTTCACGTCCAGGCAAGCCATCGCGCTTTGCACCTTGGTGCCGTCGGAGGCATTGGCGGGGAATACATCTGTTTTATACTGCCCGTCGGCAATATCCTGCAGCCTTGGGTCCAGGGTGGTATCGATGCGGTAGCCGCTGCCCAGAAGCGTTTCCGCCGACACGTCCAATTGCTCTTCCGCCTCGCTTAACACAGCGTCCACAAACCAGCCGTAGGCCGTAACAATGGGCTTGCTCTCCGCCAGGCGCAGATCCTCGTCCAGCGCGGCTTGATGGGCCGATGCGTCGATCATGCCCTGCTCCAGCATGGTATTGAGAATATAGCGCTGCCGTTTCTTGTTGTTCTCCGGGTTCAAGACGGGGTTATAGGCGGTGGTGGCATTCAATATGGCCGCCAGGCTGGCGGCCTGGGCCACCGACAGCTCTTGAACGTCCTTGTCAAAATACGTCTTGCTGGCAGCCTGCAGGCCATACGCGCCATTGCCGAAATAGACGTAGTTCAAATACATTTCAAAAATCTGATCCTTGGTGAAGCGGCTCTCCAGTTGCAGCGCCAGGTATACTTCCTCCGCTTTGCGGGCAATCGTCTTCTTCGCGCTCAAGTGGCTGAGCTTGATCAGTTGCTGGGTAATGGTGCTGAACCCCTCCGAAAAGCTCATGGTCTTCAAATTGGCCGCCAGCGCTCCGAAAAAGCGCACCGGGTCTACGCCAAAATGGCTGTAAAACCGCAGGTCTTCCGCGGCCAGAAAAGCCTGCCGCACATGCATGGGCACATCGGCAAGGCGGACGACGGTGCGGTTTTCCTTGCCCTGTATGACGGTTACGAAATTGCCGCCGGCATCGTAGATACTGCCCGTCTGGGCAACGGAAGTGATTTTGTTCACATCCAGCTGCTGCCAGTTCGGGACATCAAGATAAAAGAAGGCGAAAACCAGGCCCCCCACAAACAGTGCGGCAAGAGCCAGCAGTATGTACCTGAAAACGTGGCGCTTTTTTTTGCCGTCTTTTTTCGAATGCTTTTCTTTTTTGGTTGGAACTCTGGCCGCGGTTGATGCCGCATTTTCTTCCGCCGCCATTTCCTTCTTTTCCGGAGCGGGCGTATGCAGTTCCGCCGGCTTGCTGTCTTCCGCCGGGGAAGGGGACTGCCCCAAAGCGTCAGTGCTTTTTTTCTTGCCGGGCCGCATTTTTTTCTTTTCTTCCGCTTTCACCGAACACGCCGCCTTTCACATGCTGATGCCTGTGCATATCCTGCCCGTTCCAATTGAAATACACACTGGAAAATCCCCGCCAGAATGTACCGTTTACAAGTATTAATTCATTCTGTATACTGATATCTGTGCAAAATACGCAATAGAAAGAGGTGGGAATTGTGAAAAAACGGAGCAAAATTTCAATGCTGCTGTTTTCGGCGATCATCGCGACCGCGCTGGGGCTGTTTGCTTCCAAGCAGTTTGAGCGCCCGGCGGCGATACCCTATCCCGCCTTTTTGGAACAGGTGGAGCAAGGCAGAGTCCGAACCGTCATCTTAAGCGATGCGGCCGACATGACGGTGGTCTTTTCAGACGGCTCCAAGGCGCAGACACCCAATCCGCGGGACGACACATTGAAAAGCTCGCTGCTCAAATCCGGCGTGGCGGTGGAGGAACAATCCGCCGGCCAGCTTGGCACGGTGCTTGGCGCCGGCATGCTGGTGCTGCTGCTGGTAATTCTCATGCGCTCCCGTACCAAAGGGGCTACGGGTCTGGCCAAATACGCCGCCATCGAGGAAAGCCGCGAAATCCCTTCCGTCACATTCCAAAACGTGGCGGCCAACGAGGAAGCGCTCCGCAGCATGCGGGACCTGGTGGACTTTATCAAGAAGCCTGACTTCTTTGCAAAGTACGGCGCCAGAATTCCCCGCGGCGTGCTTTTGTACGGCCCGCCCGGCACCGGCAAGACGCTGATGGCAAGGGCCCTGGCCGGGGAGGCGGGCGTGCCCTTCTTCGCCGTCAGCGGCGCGGACTTCGTGCAGGTCTATGTGGGGGTGGGCGCAAGCCGTATCCGCACCCTGTTCCAAAAGGCGCGCAAGGCGGGGCGCGGCGTGATCTTCATCGACGAGATCGACGCCATCGGCAAGAAGCGCGACAACGGCAACGACGAGCGGGAGCAGACGCTGAACGCCCTGCTTACCGAGATGTCCGGTTTTTCGGACAAGGAAGGCATCGTGGTGCTGGCTGCCACCAACCGCCCGGACACGCTGGATGAGGCGCTGCTTCGCGCCGGCCGTTTCGACCGGCAGATCGAAGTGCCCCTTCCGGGTCTTTCCGAACGGCTGCAAATATTGAAGGTACACGCCAAGGATAAACCCATGGCGGAGGACGTATCCTTCCAGGATATCGCGGCCCAGACCGCCATGTTCTCCGGGGCCAGGCTGGAAAGCGTGCTGAACGAGGCCGCCATCCATGCGGCCCGGCGGCAGGCGGAAGCCATTTGCAAAGAGGATATCGACTACGCCTTCAACGCCGCTTTGGTAGGCGAGGAAAAGAGCAACAGGGAAACCCAGGAGCGGGAGCGGAAGATCACCGCCGTCCACGAGGCGGGCCACGCGCTGGCCACGCTGCTGCTCCTGCCCGAGAGCAAACTGAACCGCGTATCCATCATCCCCTCCACCAAGGGGGCGGCGGGATACAGCATGTCCATCGCCCCGGAAAAGATGTTCCACACCAGGCAGGAACTGCTCCGCCACATGGCGGTGGCGCTGGCCGGCCGGGCTGCGGAAGAACTGGCCTTCGGGCCGGAGGAGGTTACCACCGGCGCGGCCAACGATTTGCAAAAGGCCGCGGACATCGCCGGCCGCATGGCGTCTGAATGGGGCATGGGCCCTGACGCGGGCAAGCCTTTTGAAATGCTGCTGGCCGGCAAGGACCAACGTCAGTCGGGTATCCTGAACCTTCTGGAGAACGCCTACAGCCTGGCTACGGAGGTTCTGACCGAAAACCGCAAAGCCTGGAATGCCATGTGGGAAAAGCTTCTTAAAAAGGAAGCGCTGACCGGCGAGGAAGCGGCAGCCTGCCTGGAGATGTAATGTTTCACCCATGATTGCGCTTAAGGCCGCCTGAATGCAAGTGTAACCCCCGGCTTTGCCGGGGGTTACTTGGCATAAGGGAGCGGGCGCGTCGCGGCATTATTTCTTCCAATGATCGTCTTCGCAATTGGACCAGAAAACTTCGCCGCATTCGCCGCAAACGAAAACAAAGAAGTGATCGCAATGCCAAACCTTGCAGCAGCAGCACTTGCCGCAGCAGGGGCATTTGCGCCATACAACGCCGCAGAAGCGGCACGCTCTATCTTCGCATGGCTTGCGGGGATCGCAAGGCTTCGGGCAGAATTTGTCATGGTCGAAATGCTTGTCATAGTCAAAGCGTTTGTCAAAACCATGCTGTTTACCCCAGAAATCGTTCACACTTTTCACCTCATCAGTAGATTGGTAATCTGATTTGGCAAGGCGGAATCTGCCTTCCAGTATCAGTATATTTCCTTTTAAATCACAATGTGACGGTTTTGTGAAAACATTGCACGATAAAGGCGGGCATAGCATAACTTTGCTGTGCCCGCCTGCTTAGCCGTTCATGACATCGTAAAGCGTCTATTTTCTTGTAAAAACAGGTCCCGTGCTCAAAGCGGTGACCGCCATGACCGCAATGCCGGCCACCAAGAACCACGCCGTTACGCCGTACGCTTCGGAGACGGGGCCGGCGGCCGCAAGGCCCAGCGGCAGGGAGAAGGACATCAGGCTGCCCAGCAGCGAAAAGGCCCGCCCCTGTGCCTCCCTGGGGATGGATTCCTGCAGGTACGCCATCAAGGGAATGTTGTACAGGTTGCCCGTGGCCCCTATGAGCAGGCAGATCAGCACAAACAGCCAGAATCCGAACATGGTTTGGGGCAGGATGCCGCACATCAGGGCAAAGACGCCCGACAGGAAGAGGCTCAACTGCACCTGGAGCAGCCTGTTTTTGTACCGGCCCAGGCTGCCCGCGACCACCGCGCCGCCCATCATCCCGGCGGCGTATACAATCTGGGCAATGCTGGCGTGCCAGGCGTCGCCCCGGAAATAATTGCTCACCATCAGCGGATGCAGCGTACCCAGGGGCATGAAAAAAATCATGCTCAGCGTCATGGATGCGGTGACAATGGTCAGCTTCCTGTCCTTGAGAAAGATGGCCACGCCTTCCTTGATCTCCCTGAAGAAATGAGGCCGCGCCTGATGCTCATGGGAAAGCTCCGGTATTTTGACAGTTGCGACCGTCAGTACGGCAATCAGTGCGCCCAACAGGTCTGTCAGCAGTATCACCGGCAGCGGCAGGGCGGCGTACATGGCCGCGCCTGCCACAGGGCCCAGCATGAACGCGCCGGACTGCAGAAACTGGCTCCAGCCGTTGGCCCATGTCAGCTTTTCCCGGGGCACCAGCATGGGCACCGCGGCCTGGATGGCCGGGGTGTGGAACACGCCGCCCACAGCCCGGACGCCCAGCACCACGCAGGCCGACCAGTAAGGCGGGGTACGGATGAAAAACGCCACGGCAAAACCGGCGGCCACCAGGCCCACAAACAAATCTGCGCAGATGATGACCGTCTTGCGCTTTAGCCGGTCCACCCATACGCCGGCAAAGGGGCCCAGCACAAGCTGGGGCAAAAACGCCAGCAGCCCGGCCAATGCCAGCATCATGGCCGATTCCGTCTCGCTGGACAGCCACCAGATCAGCGAAAACTGCACCGCGCTGCTGCCGATCAGGGAAAGGGCCTGGCCCGTAAAGATGGTGAAGAAACTTTTTTTCCAGCCGCGGTCAGCGGCCTGACTGTTCGTTGGCGTATCCATTTCGCCTCCCGAAAATATTCTTCGCCTGCACCGCCCTTCCTCGCCAGAATAAGCGGCCCTGCATTTGATGGAAGCCTATTCCATAAGAACCGCGTCGATTTCCGCCAATTCCTCTGGAGTAAAGGAATTGTTATCCATGGCCTGAAGGTTTTCCTGTATCTGGCTTAAGCGGCTGGCCCCAATGATGAGCGAAGTCATCACAGGGCTGCGCAGCGCCCAGCTTAAGGCCATCTGGGACAGTTTTTGCCCCCTTCGCTTTGCGATCTCATCCAACCGTTTGGCCTTGTTCACCTTCTCTTCGGTAACGGCTTCGGGCTTTAAAAACACGCCGGAGGTCATGACTCTCGAATCGGCTGGGATGCCGGCAAAGTACCTGTCCGGCAATAGCCCCTGGGCCAGGGGGGAGAAGGCGATGCAGCCGATGCCCTCTTTTTGCAGGACGTTAAGGAGCCCTTCCGTTTCAGGGACGCGGTGGAACATGGAGTAGCGGGGCTGGTGGATCAGGCAGTGGGTGCCCATCTCCTTTAAAATACCGCTGGCCTTTGAAGTATCCTGGGCGTTGTAGTTGGAAAGGCCCACGTACAGCGCCTTGCCCTGGCGCAAAAGCGTGGACAGCGCGTCCATCGTTTCCTCCAGGGGTGTATTGGGATCGGGGCGGTGATGGTAGAAGATGTCCACATACGCAAGCCCCATGCGTTTCAGGCTTTGGTCGCAGGAGGAAACAATGTACTTCTTGCTGCCCCAGTCGCCGTACGGGCCGGGCCACATATAGTATCCGGCTTTTGAAGATATGATCAGTTCATCCCGGTAAGGGGCCAGATCCCTTTTCAGGATACGGCCGAAGGTCTCCTCCGCGGCGCCGGGCGGAGGCCCGTAATTGTTGGCCAGGTCAAAGTGCGTAATGCCCAGGTCAAAGCTGCCAAGCACCATTTCCCTTGCGTTTTCGTATGGTACGTTCCCGCCGAAATTGTGCCACAGCCCCAGGGAAAGGAAGGGAAGCTGGATACCGCTTTTGCCGCAGCGGCGGTACTGCATGGCGGCATACCGCTGTCCGTTGGCGATATACATACCGAACACCTCCTTGATAAAATGCTTCCATGAACCGGTTGGAATGAGACAATGATGAAAGTATAGCAGAAATCAGGTGAAGGAACAAGTGTTCGCGGTCAATTGCAACCCTTTTACGCCTGCTTTTGCATACTGTCGGGAAAAGTGCATAAACAGTTGAAAATACAGCCTGATACACGTACAATGAATGCAGAAGGAGAGACACGAATGAAACGGCGTGCAAGAAAGAAACTGCTCATACTTTTCATTGTGCCTGCGTTGCTGGGAGCGCTTGCGCTTGCGGCCTTCTACCGGGGGCTGACTTCATCGCGGGTTGAGGTTTCCTCCGCAAAGCTGAAAAGCGGTGAATCCATACGGGCCGTGCTGCTCACCGACCTGCACAGCTACGTTTACGAACCCCGTCAGGAACCGCTTATCCGCCGCGTAAAGGAATTGCAGCCGGATGTGATTTTCCTTTCGGGCGATATGGCGGATGACAGGAATCCCTTCGCGGGGATGGCTCTTCTGCTGGACGGCATTGCGCACCTGGCGCCCTGCTATTATGTTACCGGCAGCCACGACTATTGGAGCGGCGATATATCAAATATCAAAAACGCCATTGCGGATTACGGCGTTATAGTATTGGAAGGCCAAACCACGGAGCTTATGGTCAGGGGCCAGCGGCTTATGATCTCCGGCATCGATGATCCCTGCATGGCTCCGGCCCGTCCCGGCGAGTGGGAGGATGACGCCTACCGCCGTGCTCTGAACGCTTCGTTTGATGATTTGGATCATGCGTCGTACAATATTCTGGTGGCCCACAGGCCTGACTTTATTGGGGAATACGGCGAACTGGGGTTTGACCTGGTGCTGTCAGGCCATACCCACGGCGGGCAGGTGCGCATTCCTTTCCTGCTCAACGGCCTGTACGCACCCAACCAAGGGTATTTTCCCAGGTACGCGGGCGGGCTGTATGATGTAAACGGTACGAAATTGGTGGTGAGCCGGGGCCTTTCGTATTATCCGGAGCTGCCCCGCATTTTCAACCCGCCGGAAATCGTGCTGCTGGAACTGAAAGGAATGGGGGAGGAGCCTTCATGAAAAAGGTGTGCGTCGTCACCGGGGGCGCAAACGGCATCGGCCGGTGCATTGTGGCGGAATTTGGCCGGGCGGGCTATGGGGTGGCCTTTTCGGATGTGGATGGGGAGCGCGGCGAATCGCTGGCCCGGGAGCTTACCGCTAAAGGCATCGAAAATTTGTTTTGCCGCGGGGATATGGCGAAAAAGGAGGACTTGTCCGGCTTTGCCAAGGCGGCGGCGGACAGGTTCGGCGCGGTGGACGCGCTGGTCAACAACGCCTGCGTCTCAAAACGCGGTATCCTCTCCGGCTGTACGTTTGATGATTTCAATTATGTGCTGTCGCTGGGCGTTACCGCCCCCTACATGCTGTGCAGCTTATTGCTGCCCCATATGCGGCCGGGCGCGTCGGTGGTGAATATCGCCTCCACAAGGGCCTTCATGTCCCAGCCGGATACGGAAAGCTACACGGCCGCCAAGGGCGGCATCAGCGCGCTGACCCACGCGCTGGCGGTCAGCCTTGCCGGCAGGGTCCGGGTGAACGCCGTCAGCCCCGGCTGGATCGATACCGGGGAATACCATCGGGAAAGCCGTCTGTCCGCCTATTCCGCGGGGGATATCCTCCAGCATCCTTGCCGCCGGGTGGGCAGGCCCCAGGACATCGCCGCCCTGTGCCTTTATCTGTGCGGCGAACAGGCTTCCTTCATCACCGGGCAGAACTTTGTGGTGGACGGCGGCATGACAAAACAGATGATCTACCACAACGATATGGGCTGGGAAATGCACACGTCAGACGAATCGGAATAAGGAGAATAAGAAATGAAAACCATTGGCTTTGGCATCATCGGCTGCGGCGATGTAACGGAAAAGAAAAGCGGCCCGGCGTTTCAGAAAATCGAAGGCTCGAGGCTTGTGGCGGTCATGCGCCGCGATCCCGGCAAGCTCAGGGACTATGCCCTTCGCCATAACGTAGGAAAATACTCCACCAACTACATGGACCTTTTGACCGACCCTGAAATCGACGTGATCTACATTGCCACCCCGCCAAACATGCATCATTTCTACACGCTGGAGGCAGCCCGGCACGGCAAGCATGTATATGTGGAAAAACCCATGGCCACCACGGTCCTGGAATGCCGGGAGATGATGGAGGCGTGCAGGGAGTACGGCGTGAAGCTGTTCGTTGCCTACTACCGCCGGGGGCAGGAAAAGTTCAAGCGGGTAAAGGCGCTGGCAGGGGAAGGCGCTATCGGACAAGTCCGGTCGTTCCAGTACACCTATATTAGCCCCATGCCCGCCTTCCAAAAGGACCGCGCCTGGCTGCTGTCCAAAAAGGAGGCGGGCGGCGGGCTTTTGTACGATATCGGCTCCCACATGGTGGATACCCTGCAATTCATATTGGGGGAGGTGGCCATGGCTGCGGGCATTTCGGCCAACATGAGCCGCGCCTATGACGTAAACGATGTCACCAGCGGCTTCCTGCGCTTTTCAAGCGGCGTGCAGGGAGCGCTGCAATTGAGCTTCCACGCGGCGGAGGCAAGGGACGAGGGCGTCCTTTACGGCAGCGAAGGCAGCCTGCGCTTTTCCATCATGGATATGAATCCCGTTGTCCTGACGCGGGGCAGCCAAACGGAAACCATTGCCTTTGAGCCTTTGGAGCATGTGCAGATGCCTTACATCCGCCATGTGGTGCGGGTGCTTCAGGGATTGGAGGAAGGCGACATCACCGGCCTGTACGGCCTGCGCACCCAGGAGATACTGGAAGCCTTTGAGCAAAGCGGTTCGATCCACTATCCTGAATGATATTCCCTGTTCTTATGTCGCGTTCTTGTACTGCGCCGGGGTCATGCGCATGTGCTTTTTGAATACCTGTGTGAAATGGCTCTGGGAGCAGAACTGGTAAAACGCCGCGATTTCCGAAACGGTGCTCTGGCTGTAGCGCAGGAAATGGCACGCCTCCTCAATCCGCCGCTTCATAACAAATGCGGTGATGGTTTCGTTCATCTCCTGCTTGAAACGACTGGACAGGTAATCCGGATGGACGTATACATGCTTTGCGATCAGGGGCACGGTGAGCTTTTCGGACAGGTGATGGTCGATGAAGGCGATTGCGCCGCGGATGACGCTGGAGAGCGCCGCGTTTCCGCGGGCTTTTACATGGTCGATAAACCGTAGCACCATTGCCTCTTCCAGCGCGTCCAGCGCTTTCAGGTTCTGCGTTTCCTCTATGGTCTGGATGAATGCGTCGGAGAGGGTGAAGGCTTCGTCGGCGGGCACGCCGCCGGCAATGGCCGCCCGGGTGAACAGCGTGCAGCTGCAAATGAGGGAATTTTTCAGCGACCGCAATGGGTCGCGGGCCAGCGTCGCGCGTTTTAGCCGGTTGATTTCCGAAAGCACCTTCAGGGCGTTTTCCCGGTCGCCATGGCTGATCAGCCGCACCTCCTCCTGTTCCAGAAAGTAGGGTGGGTGCTGGAACAGCGCCATCCTGTTTTCATAGGTTTGCTCAAAATACGGCTTGTTCATGTCCGGCGCAAGCGCCGGGGAGGGCGCGGGAAGCTGCTCTCCGCCGGAGAACAGCTTTTCCATAAGCTTGCCCATATAAAAGTAATTGTCCTCCGTCAGTTGCGGCAGCGATTTGTAGTGGGCAGTGACCTCCTCCCTTTTGTTCAGCGGCAGCTTCAAAGCGCGTATGCGCCGCTGGATCTCCCCGTCTGTCAGAGGCTTTGTAACAAACGGGCCGCACAGCAGCGCCACGTCTGTTTCCACTTCGAAATAGAGAAACTGCTCCTGATAGCCGTTTTCCAAAAACTGTGCCGTCATCCTTTGCCGCGGGCTGGGGTGAACATGCGACAGGGCGGTTCTCCCCTCCAGAAGCTGCGCTGCATGTTGTATCGCCTCCGGAAGCGACAATATGCATTCCTCCCCCTGGTAAAGCGCGGCGGGCAGCCGGCATGCATGGTGGAACAACCCTGCCAGGTGGGTGATCTCGGAAAGCAACATGGTCAATAACACTCCTTTAATTCTGTTTTATATAGCAAAGGGATATAGGAATTATAACATAAATACAAGAATATTGATATACTCGGGTGCGGAAAGAAAGTATAATGAAATCAAAACCGCCGGTGCGGGAAAAGCAGCATATCCCATTCCGGCATGATGAAACAAGGAGGAATACCCATGAAAAAGTGGACCGTTCTTTTCCTGGTTTTGGCCCTCGTCTGCACATCTGCGGCCGCGCTGGCCGAGCCCGCAGCCATCCGCTTTGCCGCCCAGGGCGACAGCACCCCCGCCACCCAGGCCGTGATCGACGCCTTCAACGCTTCCCAGAGCGACTACAAGGTGGAATGGATCGACATGACCAACGATTCCGGCGCCATGCGGGAGCAGTTGATCACCACCCTGAAGGCCGGCAGCGCCGAGTATGACATCGTATCCCTGGACGTGGTCTGGGCGGGCGAATTTGCCGCCGCCGGCTACATTGCGCCTCTGGACCTTTTGCTGGACGACGCGGGCCTTGTTCCCGAGGATTACAACGCGGGCTCCATGGCCTCCGGAACCTACAATGGCAAGCTGTACGTAATGCCCTTCTTCCCTGACCTGGGCATGCTCTACTACCGCAAGGACATCGTGTCTGAGGAAGACGCGGCGAAACTCGAGGCCGGCGACTATACCTTTGCCGACCTGCAGGCCATGGCAGAAAAGTACATGGGGCAAAACGGCACCACCGCGGGCTTTGTGTTCCAGTCCGCGCTGTACGAGGGCCTGGTTTGCAACGCCAACGAATTCACCGCCAACTGGATGGATGTGAGGGGCGGCCTTGAGGCCATGAAGGCCATGATCGCCTCGGACGCCACCCCCGAAAACATCATGACCTACACCGAGGGCGAGACCCACAACTCCTTCATCAAGGGCGAGAGCGTCTTTGCCCGCAACTGGCCCTATCAGTGGGGCATGATCAAGTCCGAAGGCACCATCACCACCGATCAGGCCGGCATCGCACCCCTGCCCGGCGGCTCCACCGTGGGCGGCTGGCTCCTGGCCATCAACAAGAACAGCGCAAACCAGGAAGGCGCCTTTGCATTCCTGAAGTTCCTCAACAGCGAGGCTGGCCAGATCGTCATGTCCCAGGCCTACCTGCCCGGCTACAACGCCATGCTGGCCAATGAGGAAGTCATCAAGAACAACGAGCTCCTCTCCATGGAAGGCTTTAAAAACGCCCTGAAGACCACCATCGCAAGGCCCGTGTCCGCCGAATACGCCAAGGTGTCCGACGCTTTGCAGCAGGCCGTGTACGGCTACCTGTCCGGCGCGACGGAGATCGACGCCGCCGTGGCCGCTGTGGAAGCCGCCCTTGCACAGTAAACGGATGATTGTACGCCGGAGGGGACTCTCTCCCTCCGGCAGAACGGGGCTGTAACCTTAAGGCTGCAGCCCCAAACTATTAAAAATCTGGGGGAGTAATGAGGGGGCAAGGCCCCCTCATTTGAAATCGTCTCGTCCGGCTTTGCCGGACGGGCGGGGCGTTTGCGGAGCAAACATTCCTTTCACTTTTCGCCGACCGTGGGCCTTCGCACCGGTCTGGCGTAGCC
>JAEYOV010000069.1 GCA_023411395.1 Bacillota bacterium | reverse complement strand
ACACCGATTCGCCAAGTGGCCAAAGGACGGCTAGCTTTCGTCAAGTGCAACGTGAGTGAAGCGGTTGCACTAGACTCAAGACTTCGCCTCCACTAGGCTCATCGGCGTCGCGACTGCCGAGCCGTTAGATGAAATATCGCTCATCGGACGTCGCCCGGGCTCCAGCCGTCGGGCGAAAAATTAACGATCTGCGTATTTGTTAAAAGTGAGAACTAGCGATTTTTTATGTAATGGACGGAGGAAGACATGGAAAACCATATTGAAAAAATTCAAAAGTATTTACATAATGGACGTGCTGAAGATATGGGAAATCGCATTGAAAGACTTCGAAAGTATATTGATGAAATTCTACTAAATATGAAAGACACTCAGGAAAGAAGGTGTGGGTATCTCCATCTTTATGGAGTTTCGCAAGCATGTGCTATGATTGCTCTCAAAAGAAATCAAGATGTTGAATTAGCGACCATGGTTGGAATGTTACATGATTTACATTCTTACAAAGCCATGAATACGAAAAATCACGCTGAGCACGGTGCAGTTTTGGCACGTCAAATTCTTGAGGAGTTGTCATTGACAACTGATAATGAAATAGATTTAATATGTTCAGCTATTCGCAACCACAGTTCAAAGGAGACTACTCATTCTGCATTTGATGAAGTATTAAAAGATGCAGATATTTTGCAACATTGTTTATATAATCCGCTTTTTCCTGTGATGGAACATGAAAAATGTAGGTTTCAGAATTTATTAACTGAATTTGGTATTTCGCGAACAGTATAAGCATAATAAGAAGTTGTTTTGCTTCGGAATGTTAGTATATGTTGAAAGAATAAAAAAAAGGAGCTCTGGCCTTGACTCCGCCGAGCGGCCAGAGGATGAGCGATACTTCACCTAACAAAGCAGTCCGCGCAAGGGAGCCAGAGGAAAGACATCCGACCTTATACCATTAACAGCAGGAGCACGAGCAGGCACCACACCGATTCGCTGGGTGCGAGCACCGCCAGGGAGAAGGGCTAGCGCGGGTCACAGCTCATCGGCGTCGCGACTGCTGAGACGTTATATGACATCGACTGTGGGTGTAACCGCGCCGTCCGTGGCGCGGGTTTGAGAAAGACTTTGGAGCATTGGAAGGTGGTTTAAATGAAAAAAGTTACTTATCTTATTCTCATTATTCTATGCTCTATGGGTTTGTTGAGTTGTAACAATAATTCGAATAGTGAAAAAGGGAATCTTTCTGAGGTTGCCAAAGAATTAGGAATAGCCGAATATAAAGAAATTAAAGGTATTGATGATCGTGATGTTTTTGTATCGGATAATCTGAAGAAGATATATAAAAGTTATATGGAATCAGAGGATATAAACTTATTAGTTGGGCTTGAGCCAATAGATGTTTTTAGATTATATAACAGTGCGGTTTTGGATGAAAAATATGATGGCGCAGGTTCTTTGATCAATTATCCTAGTGACATTGATAAAAATGAGTTCTTAAAAGAATGGGAAAAAGATGATGTAACCAAAGAAAATGAAAAAAAGCTATTTAAAAGGTATGTGGATAAGGAAAGTGAAGTATATCAGGTTATTATAGATGAACAGACTTCATTTATTGTATTTATAAGTAATGATGAAAGATATAGATTTGAGTGGGTTGAGCCTGGAATTTGGAAGATTGGATGGCTAGCAAGACAATAATGAGGGCTGCCGTCCGTGGCAGCTCCGAGTAAAGGGCTCCACAGTCGACATCACATAACAAAGCAGTCGGCGCAAGGGTGCCTGGGAGAAAGTCATCCGGCCTTATACCATTGACAGGCAGTAGCGCGAGCAGGCACCACACCGATTCGCTGGGTGCGAGCACCGCCAGGGGGAATGGCTTCGGGGGTCCAGTTCATCGGCGTCGCGACTGCTGGCCGTTATATGCAATGCATTCCACCGACGTCGCCCGGGCTTCCAGCCGTCGGGCGAAAAATGGACGTTTTGCATATTGAGTTAATAAAAAAGTTGAGTATTACAATTATATGAGGTTGTATTATGGAATTATGGGATGTATATGATAAGGCCCGGGAAAAGACAGGGAAAGTAATGAAACGAGGTACACCTTTTGAAGATGAAGCGTATCATTTAATTGTTCATGTGTGTTTGTTCAATTCAAAGGATGAAATGCTTATACAGCAGCGTCAGAGTTTCAAGGCAGGGTGGCCTAACATGTGGGATGTAACTGCGGGAGGCTGTGCCATCACTGGAGATTCTAGTCAAAAGGCAGCGGAGCGGGAGCTATTTGAGGAAATTGGATATACGATTGATTTAAGTAATATACGTCCTCACCTTACTATGAATTTCGAAGTTGGCTTTGATGATTATTACTTAGTTGAGGCGGAAGTTGATATTGATACATTAAAGCTGCAATTTGAAGAGGTTCAAAGGGTGAAATGGGCTTCAAAAGATGAAATACTCAAACTGATGGATAGTGATGTATTTATCCCTTTTTACAGAAATTTCATTGAGTTATTATTCGATATGAGAAAAAAGTATGGTGTTGTAAAAGAGTTCCGGCCTTGACTCCGCCGAGCGGCCGGAAGGTGGAATGCACTTCACATAACAAAGCAGTCGGCGCAAGGGTGCACAAGGTCTGAGTCCCTGCCTTGGTTCCTGGAATGAATGTCCCTGCAGTGCACCACACCAATTCGCAGAGCGGTGACGGAGCACCGCCCACCTCTATCTTCGCCGGGCAGGCTTGCCCTTGACAGACTTGGCACGGCTCAGCTAGAGGCTTTACTGCTCATCGGCGTCGCGACTGCTGGCCGTTGTGCGAAATCAGCCGCAAAGGCAGCCACATCGTGTGGCTGATTGCGCGGGAAGGAGCTTTGGAGCCTTCATTAAGGCGCAACAGTTGGATAAGACGAAATATAGATTATTAAAAAGATATAGACAAATAGTAATTTAGAGAGGTGAATAAAATGCAGTATGCAATAGAACTTTATTATGATAAAAGTACAGAGCAAAAATTATTTAATTTAATTCAGAGAGTTGCAGATGAGAAACTTAGTACAAAATTTTTGGAATGGAAAACACGTCCTCACTTAACATTGGCGTGCTTTAATGATGTTGATGAAACAAAATGTGCAAACATATTAAAAGAGTTTGCTAGTAAATGTAAAACACTACCAGCATATATCGGTTCCGTTGGTATGTTTAATGATACAAAAACAATTTTTGTTTCTCCAATTATGAATAGAAGTATGTATGAACTACAAAGTGAATTACATGATTATATGAAAGATTTTGATACGAATGGATGGGAGTGGTATCGCCCAAATAATTGGGTACCACATTGCACCATTGCACTCACTCGTGAAGACGAAGAAGATGTTTTTTACAAAGCAAGTAATTTGATATTGCATGAGTTTAACAAAATGTGTGGTGAGTTTATAGCTATTGGATTAGTTAAAATTACATTTCCAGTAAATGAAATATATACAATAGAGTTATGTAGATAAATTCCAATTTATCGTTGAGGTAATTCGTAATCTTTATATAGTGCGTTTATTCAGTTAAAGATTTGAAGGAGCTATAATGATACCGAAAAACAAGACAGACAGAACAGCGAAAATAAGTTAGAATATTAGTATGAAAAAGAGACGAAGCTTCACACAGGAAGAAAAGGCAAAGATAGTAATTGAGGTCTTGAGGGAAGAA